>NZ_BDBV01000094.1 GCF_001613165.1 Nocardia mexicana NBRC 108244 | reverse complement strand
GAAACGCAGCCTCGACACAATCTTGACTAGCTCCGCTGTGGGTGCTCTTGAACCAGCGGGCTCCGGACAGATCAGCGTTCACGATCCCGCCCCCTTTGCTCTGCTACCTGTTCCCGAACTCGCCCGCGCGGGTACCGGCTAGGAACTCATCCCACTGAGCTGGGGTGAAGACCAAGGCAGGACCGGACGGATCCTTCGAGTCACGGACACCGACCATGCCACCATCCAGGAACGCGGCCTCGACACAATTCTGACTTCCGCCGCTGCGGCTGCTCTTGAACCAGTGGGCTCCGGACAGATCACCGTTCATGCTCCGTACTCCCTTGCTACACGGCGGAGCAGATCCCTGCTCTCCTGTGCATTCAACGCTACACGCCAGAGGGTGGCGTGCGCGGCGTGATAACGCCCAACCGCGTCCCCATCCTCGAAATACATCGCGCCCGTATAGCTTTCGACGTAGACGATAGGAGGCTCGATCGGGATACTGCCGGTCTTCTCCTCGAAGTCCAGGATGTTGAAGGGGCCGGTCAAGTCGCCCAACGGTACTCCAGCGGTATGAGGCAGAATCCTGATCTCGATATTCGGCCGCGTTCCCATGTCCGCGACGTGGCGCAGCTGAGCGCCCATCGTCCGCCGACCGCCGATCGTCCGGATCAGCGCTGACTCGTCCAGGATCATCGCCATCACCACCGGGCGGGCCTTCCTGGTGATCAGTGCGCGCCGCCGCATACGCAGATCAACGCGGCGCGCAATCTCACTGTCAGGCTCGTCCGGATGCACCGCTCGGATCAGCGTCCGCGCGTAGTCGGGTGTCTGCAGCAGACCGGGCACCAACTCCTCGAAGGCCGTCAACCGCACCGCCGACGATTCCAATCCCATGTACACGTCGAAATTCGCCGGGATCAGGTCACCGTACTGATGCCACCAAACCGTGCTATTGCCCTGCTGGGCCAGCCCTTTCAAGGCATTTACCGTGTCGGCGTCGGCGTCCGCGACGTGGCAGATCGCCTCGATGTCCTCGAGCTGGATGCAGTCGGCGGTACCGGCCTCCAGCCGCTGCACCGTGGACGCGCTACGCCCGATCAGCCCGGCCATCGCCGCGATGGTCAGCCCCACCTGCTGCCGTAGATCCCGCAGGAGTCGCCCGAGCTGGCGGCGGGGAATGCTGGAGCCCCTCTTCGACATCTGCTTCCTCCCTGCCCCGGATACGTCATCCAGGATTCGTGAACGAAACCCGGCCGATCGGTGAATCCCGTCCTCGGTTTTCGAGACGAACCGGCCGAATCATCCAATTTCCGTAGTCGTTTCACCGCACATGCGCTGTGCTCTCGAACGATGCCGACAACACCCGCTGATGAATTCCCCTGAATACGCAACGGCACCTGAATGCCGGTAACTCCGCGAGCCCGGTGGATCGACCCCTGACCGGTCACGATGCAGCCGACATTACCCCGCCCCAATGCCACACACAACCAAATGCCCTACACGACAACGAAAATGGGATCGAGTGGCTGGATTATCCAAACAACTGATCCCGGCCAAAAGCGCGCCGGGAATACGAAAGACCCTTGACCCCCAGGCACGCCGGGAATACGAAAGACCCTTGACCCCCAGGCACGCCGGGAATCCCAAGAGCCAAACCCACACCCTTGTTACCTGAAGCAGGGTGGGGAGGCCGAGAGCCTGGTCCCTGATTCCCGAAGCGCTGCGGGGAGGCCAAGACCGAACCGCTCGAACCCTGAAGCACGACAGCAAGCCAACACCCGACCCCTCCACTCCCGAAGCTCGGCATGAGGCGGAGCCAGGTCCTTGAATTCCCGGAATGCTTCAGGTGCTTCAGGTCCCGGCATGCTTCAGGTGCTTGAATTCCCGGCATGCTTTTGGCCGGGATCGCCCGCGGGCATCGAGATCGCAACAAAGCAGCGCGGCCACCGTGAACCGCACGTGGCCGTGGCCCGTAGCGCTGTACAGTACGGCTGCGCAATAGATTCCAAGTTCGGCGGGGGGCACCAGAATGGATCCGTTTTCAACGGCCGACACCTCAACGAAGGATCCCGACGCGGCCGCTGATCGCCGGTCATCACCGACGGGCCGGGTGCCCCGATTCCTCGCAGCCGCACAACGTGCAGGCAGCCGTCGTATGCTGCGGCGTCGGCCCGTGGTCGTGGTTCTCGTCAGCCTGATCGTTGTCCTCGCCGCAACCGCCGTTGTCGCGATTCAGCAGACCCGGCAGCCCGATGTCGACCCCCGAATCGAACTCGCCCGCGATCTCATCGACCGGAGCCAGCGCACGGCCGACACCGACCCTTACACATCGCGTTTGTCCGCACTGGCCGCATGGCGCCTGCATGCAAGCCCCGAGGCTCATCACGCGATGCTCGCCGCCGCACGCAACCCGCTCACCGCCGTGCTGACCGGCCACACCAATGCCGTCACCTCGATAGCATTCAGTTCCGACGGCACGCTCCTGGCCACCGGCGGCCGCGACGGCACCGTCCAGCTGTGGGACCCCACCACCCGCAGGCTCGTCGGCGCACCACTTGCGGCCACCGGCGCAGTCACCTCCGTAGCGTTCAGCCCCAACGGCGCACTTCTGGCCATTGGCAGCGGCGACGGCACCGTCCGACTGTGGGACCCCGCCACCCGACAGCCAGTCGGCGAATTACTCACGGGCACAGGCGCAGTCACCTCCTTGACGTTCAGCCCCAACCGCACAGTCCTGGCCACCGTCAACACCGACAGCACCAACAGCACCGTCCGGCTGTGGAACCCCGCCACTCGCGAGCCCGTCGGCGAACCACTCACCTACGGCCCGCCCGGCAGCGCCAGCTCGGTAGCGTTCAGTCCGGACGGCGGCGTCCTTGCCATCGGCGGCGGCGGTGCCCTACGGCTGGTGGACCCCACCACAGCCCGGCCCGTCAGCAGCACCCTCGACAATGTCGGCTTCGTCACCTCCATGGCGTTCGAGCCCGGCGACAGTACTCTGACGACTGGTGACGAAGACGGGATCATTCAGCTATGGGGCTCGGCCAGCGGATACCAAGACGGCTACCGGAGCTACCGGAGCGAACGCGTCCTCACCGACTCGGTCGAGTCGATGGCGTACAGCCCGGACGGCGACGTCATTGCCACCGTCAGCGATGACGGCGCCGTCCAGTTGCTGGACGGCGCCACATTCCGGCGGGCCGGTGTTCCACTCACCGACAGGACCGGCGCCGTGGCGTTCGGTCCGGACGGCGTCCTCGCCACCGGCGGCGACGATGGAACCGTCCGGCTGTGGAACCCCGCTAGGCTCCAGGGCGTCTATCGCCCGTACCCCTCCATCGATTCGGTCGTGTTCAGTCCCGACAGCAGAATCCTGGCCGCCGGCAGTCGCGGCGAAGTCCAGTTGTGGGACACCACCACTGACAAGCCCGCCGGTGAACGATTCCTCGGCAAACACGGTGATGTCGCCGTGCTGGCGTTCCGCCCGGACGGACGTCTCCTCGCCACCGGTAGCCAGGACGGCACCGTCAGGTTGTGGGACCCCGGCACACGCCAACCTGTCGGTGAACCACTATCGACCCGCGCCGGCTGGATCACGTCGTTGACGTTCAGCCCGGACGGTAATCTCCTCGCCATCACCGGCATGGGCGGTGCAGCCCAACTGTGGGACGTCAATACACGCCAACCCGTCGGTGAACCATTGACCCACGCCCGCGACAGGTTCTCGTCGGTTGCGTTCAGCCCGGACACAAGCCTGCTGGCCGCCATCAGCTCCGAGATCGAATTCTGGAATCCCGCCAGACGCGAACCCATCGGTGAACCACTCGACGATCAGGACCACTCCGACGACTCCGTGACATTCAGTCCGGACGGCACCCTCTTCACCACCACCGGCCGCAGGGACAACACCACCCGACTGTGGAACACCGCCTCACGCGAACCTGCCGGTGACCCACTCACCCATCCAGGTGGGAAGGTCGAGATCCAGTCGACGACGTTCAGTCCGGACGGCAGCCTCCTGGCCACTGCGACTGACGACGACGTCCAATTGTGGGACTCGGCAACACGTCTCCCCATCGGTAAGCCACTCCCCAACCCGGGCATCGGCACCGCCCCCGACGGGGTGGCGTTCAGTCCGGACGGCAGGCTCCTGGCGATAAGCGGCACATTGGGCACCCAGCTGTGGGACGTCGGATTCGCCGGTCACGTCGAGAAGACCCTCTGCGCCTGGGAGAAGAACGCCTTCGCCACACCGCGCTGGCCGGAAGACATCCCCGAAGACATGCGCCCCGCACTGTGCCCGTAGAGCGGCGATATGGGTTGTTCAGGGTTCGGGGGTGAGTTCCACCGTGATACCCGGGTGGGCCAGGGATGGCACGCGGATCGGGCCGCCTTTCGCCTGATCGATGAGCTGGCCCTGCCAGGCCACCAGGCAGGAGGCGGCCTCGGTGTTGTATGCCTGGTTCAGGACGGGGGCCAGCGCCTTGGCGAGGTCGCCCTCGGCGGCGATCAGCTGGTCTCGGTAGGGGCCGTAGTACGGCAGAATCGCCTCCAGCACAACGGCTTCCACGGCCTGGACCTGGGAGATGACGGGGTCGATCAGCGGCTGGTTCCGAGTGATAACCGGGGCGACCTCGGCGAGCACCGGGCCCGCCAACTGCAGGATCGGCTGGTACACCGAGCCCAGGGCGAACGCCTCCGAGGAGAACGGTCCCGCCAGCGGCGCCAGGCCGATCAGCGAGGCCAGCCCGCCCTGCTGCCGCGGCGCGGGCCAGCCGAGCGGGCAGGGTGGCTGAGTGTTCACCGGGTTGGCCGAGAAGAGGTTGGCCGCGCCCGGCGCTGAACCCAGGGGCACGGAATCGGTGACACCGGGGCTTGGTGAACTGCCATTCAGAGGCACGGAATCGGCGGCACCTGGGCTCTGCCCACCATTCAGCGGCACGGAGGCACCCGGAGTATTCGTGCCCGCCGGTGCGGCTCCGGTCGCACCACCGAGGGGGACGGAACCCGCGGGAGCACCCGCCGCGGCCCCGCTGCCCGGGACAGCCGATGTGCCTCCTGACGCGCCACCGAGCGGAACGGATCCAACGGGGCCACCACCCGGAACCGCCAATGGGCCGCCCGTCGCACCACCGAGCGGGACCGATCCAGCCGGACCACGCGGCGCCGCAATCCCACCGCCCGGGACAGCGGATGGCGATCCGGGCGCGCTGCCGGGCGGGACGGCCCCTGCGGTCCCGCCACCCGCAACTGTGGCCCCGGCAGCCGAGCCGCCCGGAGCTGCCGGGGCGGAAGCCGTTGGCATGGAGGCGGTCTCGGCGGTGCGGGCGGCGGGGGCGGGCGCCTGCGAGACCACCGCGGCGGCGCGCTCGTCGTGGTCGCGCACGGTCAGCGCGGTCACGGCGATCGTGCTGCCCAGGGCCGTCACGGCGGCCACGATCCGGATCGCGCCGGTGAGCCATGGTTTCGGCGTGGTCGTGCGGGAAGTCATCGGGCACAGCTCCTTCTGATTCTGCTATTTCGGCGGTGCCGCAGGCGATTCCGGAGCGGGCGTGCCCGGTTCGAACACACCCTCGAGATGCCACACTCCGGTGAATCCGTTGAACGGCCCGCCCACGATGAGGCTGGTCCACTGCAGCGAGAACGCGCGGGTCTTCGGGTCGTAGCTGCCGGTGGCCGAGGGGCCCTGGGGCGCATCGGCTTTCGGTTGATCCAGCCACTGGTGCGCCACCCAGTCCCAGACCTTCTGCACCTGCTCGCTCCCGGCGACCTGGGCGCCCTGCTTCTCCGGCGGTTTCGGTGCGCCCTGGTTGAACTCCTGGTCGTTCCAGGAGGCCGCCCACGACGAGAGGTCGGCGGTGAGCTTGCCGTCCTCATTGACCACCGTGGGCGGCGGCACCTGCCGCCGGGTCTGCGGATCGGTCGAGTTGGTGGACGTCCCGAACTCGACGGCAAAGAACTTCGTGGGCTTCGTGATCGAGGCGGCGAGCGAATTGCCGTGGTCGAAGCCGGGATTCGGCTCACTCTGATACCCGCCGGTGCGCAGACCGCCCGCGGTGCCAGGCTCGAGCAGCGTGGTCGAGCCACCCTGTGCGAGTGAATCGCCGTTGGGCATGTACGGCCCCTGGTCCGCGGTGCCGCCGGGCTGGACCATGCGGAACCAGGTCCCGGTCACGCCGTCGCCACCGACCGACCCCGGCGTGAACCGCAGCAGTCCGACCAGTGGTTCCGGTCCGCTCGACGTAGACGTATCGCCTCCGGAGCAGCCGGACAGGACCGCGGCGGAAACCAGTGCCACACCGAGGTATACGCGTGCCTTCATTTCCCCTCGCTTCCGGCTGTTGTCACGCCGTGCCGCTTGCCGATCCCGGTCGCCACCACGGCGAGCACCAGCACACCGGGGACCAGATAAAACCAGCCCAGGGCCCGGAACCCGGTGAACCCCAAGGGCTTGGTCGAATCGTTCAGTGCGGCAACGGCGTCGAAGTCGTCGATGTTGTCGTTCATGGCACCGATGAGCGCGGCGAACCGCGATGTCATCGGCTGCCACCGGGTTTCGAGCACGGCGAGGCCCGACAGGTCCGCCTCCGGGTGGGCCGCACGCACCGCGGGTGCGTACCGGCTGTTCAAATCGCCGTCGGCGGCCACCAGGGTGACGAAGTAGCCCTGGATCTTTCGCACCTGCGCCTGAGTGAGAATCGGCCGGAACCCGTCGATGACAGGTTGACCGGCCCCGGCGGCACCGAACAGGCCGCCCGCCACCGGGACCGCGATGAGCGCCGCGCCCGCCAGCGCCGCCACAGAACTCCACACCGGCGAGGACCGGCCGTCGCTGGCTCGGCGGAATCCGAATACTCCTGCGGCGGTGAGGAGTACGCCCGGCAGGGCGAGCAGCCACGGCAGTGCACCGAACGGCGGCAGCGCGGCCAGCCTGTCGTAGTCACCGCGATGCCGGTCGATCGTGCCGACCATGTTGCCGATCTCGGACCGGATTCCGGGATAGTCCCGGACGAACTGGTCCACGAGCTCGGATCGGTTCGGCTCCTGTTCCCGCGCCTTCAGATCGACCACGGTGGTACGGGCATCGTCCAGTACCGCAAGATCCGTCCGGAAGTCGGCCACGGACGAGGCGGTGACGTAGGGCGCGAATCCATCGATCATGGCCTCGCCCTTGGCCGCTCGTGGAAACATCGCGGTCGCGATGGGCACCGCGATCAGCGCGATTCCGATCGCGGCCAAGACCGCGAAGGGCCAGCGCGGCCTGGCATCGGGCGCCGTCTCGACAGTGGAGGCGAACTCCGAATAGGCGGGCAGACCGTGGCTTTTCGATGCCGATGTCATGGGCGACTGCGGCCGACCAGCCGGTCGGCACCGAAGAATACGCCGGTGGCCACCACCGCGACGATCACCAGCAGCGGCACCAGCCATACGGGTTCCTGCCGACCCGGTGAGATATCGGTGGCGCGCGCCGCCAATGCGGCGTCCGGCTGCGATTGCGCCAGTGCCACAGTCTGATTCCCGCCCTGCGGGAACCCATCGGGAGCGGGCGATTCACCGAGGCCCCGAGCCGACCCCGACGGAGCGGGCGCCGCGGCCGGTGGTATCGCAGCGCCAGAGGGCACAGCGGCGGGTGGTGCAGCAACGGCAGGCGGCCCAGCGGCGGGCGGCACAGCAGCGCCGGGAGGTACTGCGGCAGCGGGCGGCACGACGGCGGCCGGTGGCGCGGCGGCGGGCGGCGGTCCAGGGGCAGCGGGTGGTGCCGAGGCTATGGGCGCCGCCGCCGGAGCGGCCTGCTCCAATCCACCTCCGCGGTACTGCCCGGCCAGATGCCATAGCCCGGTGAAGTTGTTGAACGGACCGCCCACGATCTGGCTGGTCCATTCGATGACGAAATTGCCTGCCCCATCGATGGTTCCGCGAATCGGACTGGTCTTGCCGGGGAATCCGCCGCCGGGCTTGGGCGCACCCTGGTTGAACACCTGGTTGTTCCAGGTGACACCCAGGCTGCTGAGGTCGCCCGACAGCTGCCCGCCGTCGGCGGTGATCTGCGGCAGTCCGGCTCCGGCACCTGTCTGCGGATCGGTCGGATTGGTCGCCGTCGCGAAATCGACGCCGTAGAACCGGACCGGCGTGGTCACCCGGCCCGACTGCGCGTTGCCCGCGGCGTCGAAGGCGGCCGCGGGCTGTGGCTGATAGCTGCCGCCGATCAGCCCGCCGTCGGTGCCCGCGGCCAGCGGCGTCACGGTCTGATCGCTGCAACCGGAGTCGCTGTTCTGCAGGTATGGGCCGCCCGCGTCGCCGGTCGGCAGGATCATGCGGAAGAAGCTGCCGGTCACCGCGCCGTTCGCACAGACCCCCGGTGCGAGCGCGAAAAGCCCGTCCAGCGGTACCGGTTCGGCCGACGCGGCCGGGGTCGCAATCGCCGAGACACCGACCGCCGCGGCCGCGGCGACCAGCCGATACAGGTTCCGTCCCATGGATTCGTCCTTCGATTCGTGCAGATGAGCGCGCATTTCCCAGCGGCACGTCCATGGCAACTCGAGTTCGCCCGGAAGTCGCGGGTTGCGGTCAGCCTGAGCCGAAATACGCCCGCAAACCTCCGGAAATCCTGGCGCCAACAGCACGCGAGGACTCCCTGGCTATGTGACCGTCCTCACCCTAGACTTAGTTTGACGTC
>NZ_BDBV01000093.1 GCF_001613165.1 Nocardia mexicana NBRC 108244 | reverse complement strand
GCCGCCTGGCTGCTGGGCCGCGCCACCGGCCGCCGGCGCCGGGCCGAGACCATGGCGCTCGCGGCGCTGATCGGCACGCAGCTGGGCCAGACGCTGGTGATCGGTTACCGCAGTCCGCTGGTGTGGACGACGGTCGCGGGCAGCTCCGCCCTACTCGCCGCCATCATCATGACGCCGGGATTGAACCGGTTCTTCGGATGCGTCCCGCTCGGCCCGCTGGCCTGGGCGATCGTGGTCGGCAGCGCCGGACTCGGCACGGCCGGAGCCGCTGCCGCGGGGCGCGTGCTGCCCTGACCCGGGCCAGGGCAGCACTCCCCCGAGTCCCTGTGATCAGCGCAGCATCAACCCCGCCGCGATGAACGTGACGATCACGAGCATGGCGAAACAGGTGATCAGCTGCCAGTGCAGCAGCGCCTCCCGCTGTTTCGCGATGGTCACCCGCAGGGTGGCGTCGACCCGGTTGTGATCGACCAACCGGCGGCGCGTGGCGTCGAGCTGGTCGGCGGTCTCCTCGGCGCGTTCGAGCCGGTGCAGCAGCTTGTGCACCTGCTTGGCCTTGTCACGAGTCGCCTTGCGCGCCAGCGCCAGCGCCGTGCGCTGGTTCACCAGTTCCTGGCGCTGCTGTGCGATGACAAGGGCTTGCGCACGCGTGTGCTGCTCCCAGTCGGTCACTGTGGCCCATCCTCCCGTGCTTTCGTCGCGGTATCCCCAGGCCAGCGCCCCGGCCACCCAATCTTCGATGAATTCTCTTACTGCCCAGGGTTTCTCCCGCGGCACCACCACACCGGACGGCCCCGCCGCCACCAGGCCCGCGACCACCCGGTAGTCGCACACCTGCGGCGCGAAATCGTCGACACCCAGCGCCGGCAGCTGCGCGACCCAGAAGCCGGGCGGGCACAGCCACAGCACCTCGTCGCAGCCGACGGCACGCAATCGCGCCGTGCGCTCCTGCGCGTGGGACAGCGACACCGGCTCGCTGCGCACCTCGATCGCGCACAGCCGGTTGCCGCGCCGCCACAGCAGCGACGGTGTCTGCGCGCCCAGCGGCTTGTCCACGTCGGCGTCGTCCGCGCCGGAGGCCAGCAGCCGCCCGCGCAGCCAGTATTTCAGCCGCTGCACATCCCAGTGGCAGTTTCCGCAGCCGGCCTCCCGGCAGCGCTCCCCGGCCTGGTGTCCGCGCGGATTGGGTTCCACCACCGGGAGATTCGCCGACTCGGGCGGGGACAGCACCGGCGCATGCCCGCGCTCTACTTCTTTCAGTTCCTTCGTGCTCACGCGACCACTTCCCCTGCCACTACACCCAGCGGGCCCGATTCGACCCGCTCCTTCCAGATTGCCGCAACTGTCAGGGCCCTTCACGTACTCGTGCCTGGTTTCGTTATCCAACCGGGAGCCCAGCGTGATCATCGGGCCCCGGGATGCGTCGTTACGTGCGAATTCGACACGGATTGATCAAGATTCACCAAGGTGCCGTTGGCACTTTTCGGACACCCGGTGCGGCGGTGGCCTTTCGGACCACGCGGCCGCTGCCCGGCGGCTAAAATTCGCCGATGGACGCTGGCGGATACGCCCCTGTATCGACTCTGCGGGCGGCGCGGGCGGCCAATTCGGTGGCGTTCGGGCTCCAGGGGTTCTTCCTCGCCGTCATTCTCACCGAACTGCCGCAGCAGCGGGATCGGTTCGGGCTCAGCGATACCCAGATCCTGCTGGCGACCGTGCTGATCTCGCTGCTGGCGGCGGCGGGCAGCGTGACGGCCGAGCGGCTGGCGGTGCGCTGGTCGAGCCGACTCGCGCTGCGGTTCGGGCTGGGTCTGATCGCGGCGACGGGTGCGGGCATCGCGCTGGCGCCGAACGTCGCGGTGCTGTTCGTGGCGTTGGCCGGATACGGCATCGCGGTCGGCGTGGTCGACGCCGCCACCAATATGCAGGCGGTGTTCATCCAGCACGGGTACGGCAAGGTCGTGCTTTCGTCGTTCTACGCGGCCTGGAGCGCCGGCTCGATTCTGGGCGCGCTGTTCGTCTCCGGCTGCGAGAGCCTGGATGTGTCGCTACCCGTGGCGGTGTTCACCGCGGCGGCGATCGTGCTGGTAGGCGGCCTGCTGCTCGGGCCGCGGCTGCTGGGCACCCGGCAGGCCGAGGCCGAACCCGACGAATCGGCGGCCGCGGAATCGGTGGCGCTGCGCGCGTATCTGGCCATCGGGGTGGCGATGGCGCTGATGTTCGCCGTCGATCTCGCGGTCGGCAGCTGGTCGGCGCTGTACCTGCGCGACGAGCTCACGGCCTCGTCGGCGACGGCGGCGCTGGCGCTGGCCGCCTATCAGGGCGCCTCGCTGACCGGGCGGCTCACCGGCGACCTGTGGGTGCGCCGGTTCGGGCCGCGCGCGGTGGTGCGGGTGGCCGCGACGATCGGCGCCGTCGGGCTGGCCCTGGTCGTGCTGGCGCCGGGTCCGTACGCGGCGATCGCCGGATTCCTGATCGCCGGGATCGGGCTGCCGGTCATCGCACCGCTGTGCTTCAGCGAGGCCGGGCAGCTCACCGGCGGGCGGGGCCTGGATGCGCTGATCGCCCGGCTCAACCTGTTCAACTACGCGGGCACGCTGATCGGCGGCGGTCTGGTGGGCGCGCTGGCCGACGCGACCAGCCGCCGGATCGGGTTCGTACTACCCCTGGTGTTCGCGTTCGTCCTGATCGTCGCGGCCCGGTTCTTCCATGCCCGCCCGACGGCGGGGAAACCGGTCGGTCCGAAATCCGGCCATGCTGTACTGGAGGAATGAGCGACATCCCAGTCACCGTCGACCGGGCCGGATTGTGGGACGCCGAGGCCCTCAGTGACGTTGCGGCAGCGACCTTTCCGCTGGCCTGCCCGCCCGAGCTGGAGCCGACGGATATCGAGACGTTCGTGGCGGAGATACTGTCCGGCGAACGCTTCGGTGACTATCTCACCGATCCCGATCGCACCATCCTCAAGGCGACCGCCGGTGGCGATATCGTCGGCTACGCGATGCTGGTGGCGGGCGATCCCACCGATCCGGAGCTCGCCGCGGCGATCGACCGCCGCCCCGTGGCCGAGATCAGCAAGCTCTATGTGCTACCCGGCCATCACGGCGCCGGGGTATCGACGGCGCTGATGCACGCCGCCGTCGACACCGCCCGGCGCGGCGGTTACGCCGGTGTGTGGCTGGGCGTCAACCAGGACAACGTACGCGCCCAGCGTTTCTACGCCAGACACGGTTTCCGCACCATCGGCACGAAAACCACCACCGTCGGTTCCCAGCTCTGCCACGACTACGTCCTGTACAAGGAGCTCTGAACCGCACCTCGATGCGCGGCGCAGCGGTCAGCTCAGCATTTTCGCCTGCAGCGCGGCGATATCGCCGTCGGTCAGCTTCAGGCCCTCGTGGACGTAGTTGTCGAAGCTGCCGTAGGTCTGGTCCACCTGGTCGAAGGCGGCGTCGAGGGCGGGGAGGACCACGCCGTTGAGCGGGTCGTTGTCCCCGGCGTTGCGGTAGTGGTTCGACAGCAGGAAGTCGTAGTTCACCGTGTCGCGGTCGACGCCCAGGACGGTCAGCAGCACCGCGGACATCCAGCCGGTGCGGTCCTTGCCCGCGGTGCAGTGGAACAGCACCGAGCCGTCGTCGGTGTCGATGATGTCGTGCAGGATCGACGCGAAGCCCTCGTTCGCGCCGGGCGCGGTGATGAAGGCGCGGTACAGATCCGTGCCCGCCACCAGCGTCGAGGCCATGACCTGCGGCGGCGCCTGGCCGATCACATCGTCGATGTGCAGTGCCGCGCCCGCGGGCACCCGGTCGGGGGCGAAGGCGCGCTCGTAGCCGGTGCGCAGGTCGTCGTCGAACTTCAGCCCGCGATCGGTGAGCGCGGCGAGATCGGCGTCGGTGGCCTTGCTCAGTTCACCGCTGCGGAAGACCAGTCCCGTCTGCACGGTGCGGCCGTCGGTGGTGCGATAGCCGCCGACATCCCGGGCGTTCTGCACGCCCTGCAGGTGCAGCGAGCGGTCGGCGGTATCGACGGTGACCGACGCGGTGGCCGCCGGAGGATCGGCGGCGAGGGCGGTCCCCGCCGCCGGGCCGAGTGCAAGGGTGGCGGCCACGGCGACCGCCGCGGTGCCTCGAATCGAACGCCGGACCATGACAACTCCTCCTGCTCGGCCCCACCGATTCGTCACGGTACACCGAGTGGTCGGTCGGTTAGGCGGGCACCTCGAAGCGGGACAGCGCCAGCAGGCGCGAGATCGCGCGCAGGTACTTCTTGCGATAGCCGCCGCCGAGCATCTCCTCGGAGAAGATCTGATCCAGCTTCACGCCCGAGACGGTGACCGGGATCCCGGCGTCGTAGAGCCGGTCGGTCAGCACCACCATGCGCAGTGCGACCGCCTGATCGGTGATGGTGTGCACGCCCGAGACGAATACCGCCGACACCCCCGCGATCAGCGCCCCGTAGCGCGACGGGTGCAGCGTGCTCAGGTGCTGCAGCAGCGCATCGAACTCGTCGAGCGTGGAACCCGGTGTGGCGGCGGCCTTCTCGGCCAGCTGCCCGGCCGCGGTCGGTTCCGGCGCCGGGGGCAGGTCGCGGTGGCGATAGTCCGGTCCGTCGACCCGGACGGGATCGAACAGCGAGCCCAGCTTGCGGATCTCGCGCAGGAAGTCCTGTGCCGCGAAGCGGCCCTCGCCCAACTGATCCGGCAGCGTATTCGACGTCGCGGCCACCGACACCCCGCGCGCGGTCAGCTCGGTCAGCAGCCGCGAGACCAGCATGGTGTCGCCGGGGTCGTCGAGCTCGAACTCGTCGATGCACAGCACGCTGTTGCCCGACAGCCGCTCCACGGCATTGGTGAATCCCAGCGCGCCGACGAGATTGGTCACCTCGCCGAACGTCCCGAACGACTTCGGCGCCGGCGCGGCGTGGTAAATCGAGGCCAGCAGGTGGGTCTTGCCCACGCCGAAGCCGCCGTCGAGGTACAGGCCCGCGCCGTCGACCTGCTTCTTCTTACCGAACAGGCTCTTCTTGCCCGCCGCGGCGTGAATCTTGGCCACCTGCCCGGCGAACTGCTCGGCCCGCTGCACGGCCGCGGCCTGGGTCGGCTCCTGCGGGTCGGGAATGTAGGAGGCGAAACTCACCTCGTCGAATGTGGGCGGCGGCACCATCTGGGCGATGAGCTGATCGGCCGGAACCTCCGGATGACGATCGACGAGGCGTTGTTGCACCCGAGTAGCGTACTGACGTGGTGTGATCGGTTCTTATGCAGCGTGCTCCCAATGCGATCCAGTTCACAGCACTGAGCCCCGACGACCTGGTGCGCCTGTACGCCTATCCGGCCCGGCTCGAATCCCCGTGGATCCGAGCCAACTTCGTCGCCAGCATCGACGGCGCCGTCACGGTGGACGGGCGCTCGGGAGCCCTCGGCACCGGCGCCGACCACGACGTCTTCGCGATCCTGCGCGACCTGGCCGATGTGATCGTCGTCGGCGCCGGTACCGCGCGGGCCGAGAACTACGGCGGCGCCCGCACCGATGCCCGCCGCCGCATCCGGCTGCACCGGCACGGCCTCGGCGGCGCCGCCGACGGCGCACCGCCGCCCATTGCCGTGGTCACCGCGAGCGCGGCCCTGGATCCGGCGGGCAAGTTGTTCACCGACACCGTCCGCCCGCCGATCGTGCTCACCACCGCCGCCGCGCCCGCCGATCGCAAGGAGCTACTCACCGATGCGGGGGCGGAGGTGGTCGAGGCCGGTGACACCACGGTCACCGCGGCCGATCTCCGCGCCGCGCTGGCCGCGCGCGGACTGCTGCGGGTGCTGTGCGAGGGCGGGCCCTCACTGTTCGGCGAACTGATCTCGGCGGGTGCCGCCGACGAGCTGTGCCTCACCGTGTCGCCCCTGCTCGTCGGCGGTACGGCGGGGCGAATTGCGGTGTCGCCCAATGCCTTGCCCACCCCGATGGCGCTGCGCCACGTGCTGACCGACGACGACGGCACCCTGCTGACCCGATGGGAGCGGGCACACACCCAGAGCTGAAACGGCGCGATCGACCTGGCAGGCTGTATCGCATGCGCTGGATCCGGGCCGCACTGCTGGCAACGTCATCGCTGACGGTTCTCCTCACCGCCGCCTGCGGCGCGGGGCCCTCGGAGCGGCCCGCGGTCGCGGTGGAACGACCGCACGAGGCCGGTGGGCCCGCCCGCCCGAGCACGTCCGCGCCGCCCGCGCCCCCGGCGCTGCAGCAGCCCAAGACCGACCTGAACTGGCGCGAGTGCGCGGTACCCACGTTCAATCTGCTGGGTCTGGGCGCACCGCCGCCCGGACTGATCTTCGAATGCGCCGAGTACTCCACGCCCATCGACGCGGGCGGCTCCATTCTCGGCACGTTCCGCAACGGCGCGGTGCGGGCCCGGCTGCAGCAGACCCCCGCCGACGCCGCACCGATAGTATTGACCTCCGGCGACGACCGATCCTCCACCGCCACCGTGGCCGGCCTGGCGGCGGGCCCGGCCTCCGCGCTGCTGGGCGCCCACCCGATCGTCGCCGTGGACCGCAGGGGCATGGGCAGTTCCCAGCCGATCGACTGCATGACCGACGACACCCGGCGCGCGCTGGCCGACAACGGCCAATTCGCCCCCGGCGGTGGCGATCCCGTCGACACGGTGGCCAAGCTCAGCCAGGACGCCACCATCGCCTGCCAGGACTTCCTGCAGCCGTACCAGGGCACCTTCGACGCCACACACGCCGCCGACGACATCGAGCAGCTGCGCAAGCAGTGGCAGGTGGACCGGATCGCGCTGATCGGCAGTGGCAACGGCGCCCGGGTCGCGCTCAGCTACGCCGCCAAATTCGGCGACCATCTCTCGCGCCTGGCCCTCGACTCGCCGGAAGCCGTCAACGCCGACGCCGTCGGCCGGGCCGAGCAGCGGGTCAAGGGCGCCGAGGCGGCGCTGACCGGATTCGCGCAGCGCTGCGCCGGAGTCGGCTGTGCGCTGGGGCCGGATCCGCGGGGCGCCGTCACGGATCTGGTGAACCGGGCCGGACGCGGCGAACTGGGCGACCTGTCGGCGAACGCGCTGCTCACGACCATCTCCGGCTTCCTCGGCGATCCGCGCGCCGACCAGACGAGCCGCGTACGGGAACTCGCCGATGCGCTGGCCGCGGCCGGGCGCGGCGACCGGGGGCCGATCGGGAATCTGGTACTGCGCGAATCGGCGGCCGTCGCCGCGGACGGCCAGTTCGTCGCGCGCTGCAGCGACAACCAGCAGCCCGCCACGCCCACCCGGGCCAAGGAACTGCAGACCACGTGGGGCGCACAGTATCCGGTGTTCGGCAAGGCCGCCGCGACCGAGCTGATGGCGTGCACCGCGTGGCCGGTGCCCAACGCGGCCCAGCTGCCGCAGAAGTACACCGAACCGGTGCTCGTGCTGGGCACCGCCGCCGACCCGGTGGTGGGCGGCGACGGGCGGCCCGCGGTCACCGGCGCGCTCGGTGCCGCCGGGGCGCGCGTCGCCACCGTCGAATGGCAGGGCTGGGGGCATCCGGTGTTCACCCACACCGGCTGCGCGCAGCAGTATCTCGTCGACTACCTGAAGGATGCGAAGCTGCCGCAGGACGGCACCGCCTGCCCGGCCTGAGTCCGGCGGTGACGAAGTCCGCGACACGAATACGGCGCCGAACACCGGGTCGAGGCAACCCTGGACGGGGTTTCCGGTGTACCGTGCCCCAGTGTTCCTTCGTCAGCTCGAGCCACGCACCGCTCGAACCACCTCCGAGGTCCTGAACTTCGCACTGTGGCCGTTCGCGGTCATGACCGTGTTGCATCAGATATTCGTCGAGGGCACCAACTTCAACATCACCGACGATTTCGCGCCGGTGTACAAGGCGTCGCTCGCGTTTCTGAACGGTCGGCCCATCTACGGCGAGAACTTCGATCTCGTCGACCCGCACTACCTGTACCCGCCCAGCGGCACGCTGCTGGTCGCGCCGCTGGCACTGATCGACCCGGAAAAGTCGAAGTGGTGCTTCGTCGCGCTCAACGCCGTCGCGATCATCGCGGCCTGGTATCTGCTGCTGAAGCTGTTCAAGTTCAGCGTCCGCTCCTATGCCGCGCCGCTGACGCTGCTGCTGATGTTCGCCTCCGAAACCGTCATCAACACACTGGGTTTCGGCAATGTCAACGGCTGCATCCTGCTGGCCGAGGTCATTTTCATCCATCTGCTGCTGCAGCGCCGCGACCTGTGGGCCGGGTTCGTGATGGGCTTGACGATCGCGGTCAAACCGACGCTGGCCCCGCTGCTGCTGATACCGCTGGCGCGGCGGCAGTGGAAGGTGTTCATCACCGGACTGGGCGTGCCGATCGTGCTGATGGCCATCGCCTGGCCGTTGATCAAGGATCCGATGGACTACATCCGCCGGACCGTGCCGTACTCGCTGGAAGCGCGCGACTACTTCAACAGCTCCATTCCGGGCAGCGCCGCGTACTGGGGCCTGGACACGTGGCTGACCTGGACCATCCGCATCGCGCTGGCGGCCGTCGTACTGATTTCGCTGTGGCTGCTGTACCGCTACTACCTGCACGACGAGCTGTTCTTCATCCTGACCGCGTCGGGCGTGCTGCTCACCACCGAATTCGTGTGGACGTCCCTGGGCCAGCAGTACTACTCGATGATGCTGTTCCCGTTCCTGATGTCGGTGGTGCTGCGCAATTCGGTGCTGCGCAACTGGCCCGCCTGGCTCGCGATCTTCGGGTTCATGACCTACGACAAGTGGCTGCTCGACCACTGGCAGAGCACCGGGCGCACCCTGGAATACCTGCGCGTCACGCTCGGCTGGACCATGCTGCTGCTCGTGGTGTTCTGTGTGCTCGGCGACCGGTACCTGGCCGCGCGGCGCGAGGGGCGGCTGGCCTCGGGCATCGATCCGGTGTTCCTGCTGCCGGAGAACGCGGCGCGGCCGGACGGCCCATCCGAATCCGCGAAGGATTCCGGCGGGCGCCGCAACGGCAACGACGTCTCCGACGCCCCCGCCGGAGACGGCAAACAGGCGGACCCCCACGCGGAATCGCAGGCGGGCGCCCTCACCTGACATCGACGACCCGAGACGGCGGGAGGCGTTCGTGATCACTCGCATCAGCCATGCCGTGATGTACGTCGCCGATCAGGCGGCATCGGTGCGGTTCTACGTCCAGCAGTTGGGCTTCGAGCTCGTGCGTGACGACGAGATGTTCCCGGGCGCGCGGTGGGTCGAGGTCGTTCCGCCCGGTGCGCAGACGTCGATTGTGCTGTCCCCCGCGGCGGCGTTCGGCAAGCAGCCCGGGGAGGGCGCGTATCTGCACTTCGCCTGCGACGATGTCCATGCCACCCGGGAACGCCTGTCGGCCGCCGGGGTCGAGGTCAGCGACGTGACCGTCGAACCGTGGGGGACGTACTTCACGGCCGCCGACCCGGACGGTAATCAGGTGATGATCGCCGAGGGATGAGTCGGCCGCAAACCTTTCGCAATCCCGGTCCGGGCCGGGCGACTCGTCGAGCCGTGCGGCGCGGCAATTAGACTCGCGCTCATGAGTTCCGACTCCGAGACGTCACTGCCCGCTCCGAAGATCGAGCTCACCCCGCAGGAGTGGCGGACGCGGCTGACGCCGCAGGAATACGCGGTGCTGCGCGACGCCGCCACCGAGCGCGCCTTCACCGGCGAATACACCGATACCGAGACCGCCGGGGTGTACGAGTGCCGGGCATGCGGCGCCGAACTCTTCCGCAGCGCCGAGAAGTTCCACTCGCACTGCGGCTGGCCGTCGTTCTTCGACCCGGCCGAATCCGACGCGGTGCTGTTGCGCGCGGACGACACGCTGGGCATGCGGCGCGTCGAGGTGCTGTGCGCCACCTGCCACAGCCACCTCGGACACGTCTTCGAGGGTGAGGGTTATCCGACCCCGACCGACAAGCGGTACTGCATCAACTCCATCGCCCTGCGACTGCACCCCTCGGACAACGCAACGCGCGGAGAAGACGGCTGAACCTTACGGCCCCAGCCCCACCGCGCGCATGACCCGAAAAACCGGGGCGCGGAATTACATCCGTAAGCTCAGCGCACGCCTCTCACTTCCGGGCACGCGCCAACCCTCCGTCATGTCCGGCGTGAGCCCTCTCCGCCATGTCCGGCATGCAGCCCTCCGTCATGTCCGGCACGCGGCC
>NZ_BDBV01000092.1 GCF_001613165.1 Nocardia mexicana NBRC 108244 | reverse complement strand
CCGGCACGCGGCCCCCTCCACCATGTCCGGCACGCGGCCCCCTCCACCATGTCCGGCACGCGGCCCCCTCCACCATGTCCGGCACGCGCCCACCTCCGTCATGTCCGGCACGCGGCCCCCTCCGCCATGTCCGGCACGCGCCCACCTCCGTTATTTCCGGCATGCTTTTGGCCGGAATCACGGCAGGGCGGTGATCAACTTCTCCACATCCACCCGGGGGCCGGTGAAGAACGGGACTTCCTCCCGCACGTGCAGGCGGGCCTCGGTGGCGCGCAGGTCACGCATCAGGTCGACGATGCGGTGTAGTTCGGGGGCCTCGAAGGCGAGGATCCACTCGTAGTCGCCGAGGGCGAAGGACGAGACCGTATTGGCGCGCACGTCCGGGTAGCCGCGGGCGGCCTTGCCGTGGTCGGCGAGCATCTTGCGGCGCTCCTCGTCGGGCAGCAGGTACCACTCGTAGGACCGCACGAACGGGTAGACGCAGATGTAGTTGCCCGGCTCCTCACCGGCGAGGAAGGCCGGAATGTGGCTCTTGTTGAATTCGGCCGGGCGGTGCAGCGCGGCATTGCTCCAGACCGGGGCGCTGACGCGGCCGAGTTCGGTGGTGCGGCGGAAGTCGGCGTAGACGGCCTGCAGCTGCTCGATGGTCTCGGCGTGGGTCCAGATCAGGAAATCCGCGTCGGCCCGCATACCGGCAACGTCGTAGAGCCCGCGCACCACGACCCCGCGCTCCCCCAGCGAGTCGAAGAACGCCCGCGCCTCCTTGATCACCGCCTCCCGGTCCTCCCCCAGCGCCCCCGGCTCCACCTGGAACGCCGAGAACATCAAATACCGGATGGTGGAGTTGAGTGCCTGGTAATCGAGTCGCGCCATGCCCCCATCCTGCCACCGCGGATTCGCCTCCCGCACAGCCGCACCCCGCGCCCACTCCCGCACCCC
This sequence comes from Nocardia mexicana NBRC 108244, assembly GCF_001613165.1. Classification (GTDB taxonomy): domain Bacteria; phylum Actinomycetota; class Actinomycetes; order Mycobacteriales; family Mycobacteriaceae; genus Nocardia; species Nocardia mexicana. The sequence goes on along the minus strand of NZ_BDBV01000092.1, from coordinate 20,995 downwards.
GACACGCCGTCGAAAAGGGGTGCGGGACACGACAATCAGTGCGGGAATCGCCACTTGTCGGACCGCCCAGCCACGCTTCACCCATGTCGTCCATCACCCGCACGGACTCCCCCGAATTGCCGGGTCACAGCCCGCATCTCGGCACAGCGCCACCGCCCCGCCCGGGCATCTCGAACTGCGGTTGCTCGCGGGTCCACCACCCGGTGCGCAGTTCACGACCGCGCAGCAACGCGCAGTCGAACTCGGCCGACCGGGAGCGTGGGCCGATCGATTCGCCGAAGTGGCGCGCACGGATGGCATCGCCGCCGATCTGCAGATCCCGGCCGGGTCGAGACTTACGCCAGGCGGGTGAGAATCCGCTCGGCTGCGGCGGTTCCCGAGGCGGCGCAGGCGGGGACTCCGACACCGTGCAGGTAGGCGCCCGCCACGGCCAGGCCGGGCAGTTCATCGACACCCGCTTCGATAGCGGCGACGCGGTCGATATATCCGGGGGCGTACTGCGGAAGCCCGCCGCGCCAGCGCTGCACCCGCGCGGTGAGCGGGGTGATCTCGACGCCGGTGACCGTCGACAGGTCCTCCGCGGCGGCCGCGATCAGATCCTCGTCCGGCCAGGACAGCGGGGTGTCGTTTCCGAAGCGGCCGAAGGAGGCGCGCACCAGGGCGACGTCGCGCTGCGCCAGGTGCGTCCATTTGCGGCTGGACAGCGTGAATGCCTTGGCGCGCAACGGTTCTCCGGTGGCGACGAGGATGCCCGAGTTGTCCGGCAGCGCGGTCTCCGCGGGCAGCGCCAGAGCCACTACCGCGGACGAGGACAGTTCGATTCCCGCGGCGGCGTCGGCGGCCTCCGGTGCGGCCTCGCGCAGCAGCCCAGCGGCCACCGGGGCGGGCGCCGCCAGGATCACGGCATCCACCTCGCCCACCGGATCCAGCCGCCAACCGGTGGTGGTGCGGGTCAAACCCGTTGCCGCCGTATCGGTTTCCACCTTCGCCTGGGCGGCGGACAGCAAGGCTTCCAGCAGCACCCGGTAGCCGTCCCGAATGCCGCCGAAGACCGGTGCGGTCGACGGCGGCGGCAACGCCTCGGTGACCGCCCGGGACAGGCTCGGCGCACCGGCATCCAGGGCGGCGGCCAGCGTCGGCAGCGCGGCCCGCACACCGATCGAATTCGCCAGTCCCGCATACACTCCGCCGAGCAGCGGATCCACGCTGCGCCGCACCACCTGCTCGCCGAACCGATCGCCCACCAGGTCGCCGACCGATACATCGCCGCCGCGCACCCAGTTCAGCGGCCGGGTCGGCTCGTCGGCGACCTGTGCCAGCGTCGCCTCGTCCACCAGTCCGGCCACCGCGTCCGGACCGGAGGGGATCCCCATCAGCGTGCGCTCCGGCAGCGGGTGCTCCGCTCCGCCCGACCAGATCAGCGGCCGCTTCCCGGCCGGGTACACCAGCTGCTCGGACAGTCCCAGTTCCTCCAGGATCGCGGGGATTTCGGGTCGCCGCCCGACGAACGCCTCGGCCCCCAGGTCCACGGGATCACCGGCGATATCGTCGGTGCGGAGAATCCCGCCGATCCGCCCGGACCGTTCCACCAGCACCAGATCGAGCGCGGAGCCGAGCGCCCGCCGCAGCCGATAGGCGGCCACCAAGCCGCTGATCCCCCCGCCGACCACCGCCACGCGCATCGACCACTCCTCGTCGCTCCCGAACCAACCCCGGTCTCACGGATCCCGGGACCACCACGTCGCCGCGGGGCCACACCGCCGACCTCTGTTCCTGCAACCTACTCTCGCGCTCGTCGAGGTCCCGCGCCCGCCTGTCCCGCATTCCCCGCCCGACTCCCACCGCAATCCCCGCCAGACTCCCACGCGACCCTGCGCCCGGCTCCCACCCAATCGCCCGGCTCGGCTCCCACCCAATCGCCCAGCCCGGCTCCCACCGCGATCCCCCGCCAGACTCCACCTCGATCCCGCCTACTCCCACCGCGATCCCCCGCCCGACTGCCACCGCGATCCCGCGCCCGGCTTCCACACGACCCTCCGCCCGACATCCACCGCGACCCTCCGCCCGACTCCCACCACAATCCCGCACCTGGCTTCCACACGACCCTCCGCCCGACATCCACCGCGACCCTCCGCCCGACATCCACTGCGATCCCGAGCCCGGCCTCCCCGCGATCCGGGGTCCGGATTCGCTGCGATCCTGCACCCGGCGGCGCTGCGATCGGCGCAAGGCGGCGCACAGGACCTCCTCCGGTCGCCTACCGTCGCTTGAATCCTTTGGAGGGGTCCGCGCCTCTTGTATATGTGCCGACAATCCGGTCGGCACCGGAATCGGAGGTCGACATGGTTGCTATCGGTATCGGAATAGTCGTGGTCGCGCTGCTCACCTGCACATGCGCCGTCGTATTGCGTCGCCGGGGCCGTGCCCGTGACTGAATCGGCCTGGGCGAGCGAGAAACTGGTCGCGGCCGCGGTCGCCGGTGACAGCGCGTCCATCACCGCACTGGTGTCCGGCTCGTATCCGCACGTGCGTCGGTTCGCGCACACCCTGTGCGCCACGCAGGAGGACGCCGAGGACGCGGTACAGGAAGCGCTGATCGTCCTGTACCGCAAGATCGGCACCCTCCGCGCCACGGGCGCGCTGGCGGCGTGGATGTTCCGCATCGTCCGGCACGAATGCCTGCGCCGGGCCCGGCTGCTGCGTCACGCCCCCGGTCCGACGCCGATCGCGGCGACGCCGTCCGCCGAGGACGACGTGCTGCAGCAGCTCGAGGCAGAGCGGATAGCGGCCGCGATCGCCGCCCTGCCCCCGGACCACAGACAGGTGCTGATCATGCGAGACATCCAGGGCTACAGCGGACGAGCCGTGGCAGCTGCCCTGGGCCTGAGCCTCGCCGCGACGAAGTCACGCCTGCATCGCGCCCGCGCCGCGGTGCGCGACCACCTGCCCGACGCACCCCACAGAGGAGCCCAGCCGTGATGTCCGACAGCCTCGCCAGCACATCGTTACCCCGCCACCTGATCCGGGGAGTGCTCGGATTCGGCGGCCTCATAGGGGCTTTCGCGCTGATACCACTCCTCGGACCGGCCAGCCTACTGCTCGCACCGGTCGGCTTGATTGCGCTGCGCGGTTGTCCGACCTGCTGGCTGATCGGCCTGGCGGCGACGATCTCGGCGGGCCGCCTCCGCCGCGAATGCGTCGACGGCCGATGCGAACTCAGAGGACCGCGACCCGCGGGGTGAAGTTCTCGGGGACCTGGGAGCCGTCGAGCACCTGGACCCGGTCCGGGTCCAGGCGGAGGGCGGTCAGCTGCTCGGGGCCCGCCATGCCGCCGATCGCCTTCAGGTCGTAGCCCAGCGGCGGCGGCGTGGTCGCGAACAGGTCCCACACATGCTTCTTGTCCTCGAGGGATTCGACCCAGGACGCGACCGCTTCGCCCTGGACGACATGATGATCGGGGCACCAGTACGAGAACGCCACCACGGGGTGGGCGGCGAGATGCCTGCTCTTGATCGGCGACGGGGCGGTGGCGATCCAGCCGACCGGGCGGCCGTCGATCAGTTCCCAGATCGGGTGCAGGATGCGCGACCGCGGCCGCCCGTCACCGTCCACGGTGGTGACTGTGCACCAGATGATTTCGGAGGTGAAGCGGAGGAAGTCCTCCGAGATCTCCGCGAAATCCACTGCCATTCGAACTCCTCGTATATCGGAACCACATGTTCACATGGGGCACCGACATATTCGGCAGTGTGGACCTACAGCGGCGAGGGCAGGCTGTGGATCAGGGCCACCGTCTCGGTGATCACACCCGGGTCCGTCTCGGGAAGCACCCCGTGGCCGAGGTTGAAGATATGCCCGGCCGCACCCATCGCGATCGCCTCGTCCGCCTCGTGCGCGATGCGGCGCACCTCGCGCTCGACGACCTCCGGACCCGCGAACAGCACCGCCGGATCCAGGTTGCCCTGCAACGCCTTTCCCGCACCCACGCGACGGATCGCGTCCTGCAGCGGAACCCGCCAGTCGACGCCGACCACATCGGCGCCGGCCTCGCCCATCGCGCCCAGCAGTTCCCCGGTACCCACGCCGAAGTGGATGCGCGGCACCCCCGCGGTGGCCAGCTCGGCGAACACCCGCTCCGAATGCGGCAGCACGAACTCCCGGTACTGCGCCAGCGACAGCGCGCCCGCCCAGGAGTCGAACAGCTGCACGGCGTCGACGCCCGCGGCCAACTGCGCGCGCAGGAACTCGATGGTGATGTCGGTGAGCACACCCAGCAGCAGATGCCAGGTCTCCGGATCGCCGAGCATCAGCGCCTTGGTGTGCTCGTGATTCCTACTCGGCCCGCCCTCCACGAGATACGAAGCGAGAGTGAAAGGGGCACCGGCGAATCCGATGAGCGGGGTGTCGCCGAGTTCGTCCAGCAGCAACCGAACCCCGTCGGTGACCGCGCCCACCTCCTCGCGGCGCAGCCGCGGCAGACCGCGCACATCGTCGACCGTGCGCACCGGCTGCGCCACCACCGGTCCCGTCCCGGGCACGATGTCGAGGTCGATCCCCGCCGCCTTGAGCGGAACGACGATGTCGGAGAACAGGATCGCCGCATCCACGCCGTGGCGACGGATCGGCTGCATGGTGATCTCGCACACCAGCTCCGGGTCGAAGCAGGACTCCAGCATCCCGACCCCGGCGCGCAGCTCCCGGTACTCGGGCAGCGACCGGCCGGCCTGACGCATGAACCAGACGGGGCGCCGGCTCGGTGCGCCGCCGGTGGCGGCAACGAGGAACGGCGCATCGGACAACCGGCGGCGGGTAGGTGTGCTCATCCCCGCCATCGTATGCGGGTCCCCGATCGGTCTCCCCCACGCGGTCGATCCATCCGCGCACATCGTCACTGCGAACGCCAGAATGCGCGCAGCGGCGCGCCTCCGACTGCGCCGGGCGGTTCCGGTCTACCGTCTCATTCGTGACACCGCTCGACTTCCGCGACGGCGCCGCACCGACCCCGGGCCCCGACAGCGAACCAGCCCAGTTTCGCGCCGCGGTCGATGCGATGGGCACCGCCTCAGTGCACCCCCGGATCGAGCTTGCACCGATCCGGCCGCCGCAACGCCTGGCACCTTATTCATACGCCATCGGAGCCGAAGTCAAACCTCCGGACACGAATGTGGTTCCGGTCGACTCGGAGGGCGACGCGTTCGGGCGGTTGATCCTGTTACATGACCCCAACGGCCACGAGGCCTGGAACGGGGTGTTCCGGCTCGTGGCCTACATCCAGGCCGATATAGACGCCGCGCTGGCCGGCGACCCGCTGTTGCCGGAGGTGGCCTGGAGCTGGCTGGTCGACGCGCTGGAATCGCGGGGCGAACCGTTCACGGCGCTGGGTGGCACGGTCACCTCCACCAGTTCGGTCCGTTACGGCGATATCGCCGGACCGCCGCGCGCCTACCAGCTGGAGCTGCGGGCCTCGTGGACGGTGGGTTCCACGGAGCTCGGACCGCATGTGGAGGCATTCTGCGAGGTACTGGCCTATGCGGCCGGTTTGCCACCGGCCGGCGTTACTCATTTGCGGCCGGGTCCGCAGATTGCCGACGACCAGTTCTGACCGCCGCGTAAAGTTCGGGGCTATGCCCGTTGCCGACGAATCAGAGAATCCCGCGAATGGGATTGGGGGGAACGACGACGCCGCCGTCCCGTTGCTGGCGCCCGCCGACGGTGTGCCACCGGTGCTGGACACGGCCGACGCCGTCGCCGACGCCGCGGACCGGCTCGCCGCCGGCACGGGGCCGCTGGCCGTGGACGCCGAACGCGCGTCGGGCTTCCGCTACTCCAACCGCGCCTATTTGATCCAGTTGCGGCGCAACGGGTCCGGCAGCTTCCTCATCGACCCGATCCCGCTGGGCGACGGGGCGCTGGACCCGCTGGCCGAGACGATCAACGACCTGGAGTGGGTACTGCATTCGGCCGACCAGGATCTGCCCGGGCTGGCCGAGCTGGGCCTGCGGCCCGCACTGCTGTTCGACACCGAATTGGGTGGGCGGCTGGCCGGATTCGAGCGCGTCGGCCTGGCGGCCATGGTCGAGAAGCTGCTCGGCCGCGAGCTACGCAAGGGGCACGGGGCCGCCGACTGGTCGACCCGCCCGCTGCCCGCCGACTGGCTCAACTACGCGGCCCTCGACGTGGAGCTGCTGCTGGAGTTACGCGACGAGGTCGCCGCCGCCCTCGATGAACAGGGCAAGACCGACTGGGCGGCACAGGAATTCGAACATGTGCGGACCACCGAGCCCGCGCCGCCGAAGGCCGACCGCTGGCGCCGCACCTCCGGCATCCATACCCTGCGCCGGGCCCGGCAGCTCGCGGTGGTACGCGAACTGTGGTCCGCCCGTGACCAATTGGCCCGCCACCGCGACGTGGCGCCCGCCCGGGTACTGCCGGATTCGGCGATCATTGCCGCCGCACAGGGCGATCCGAAATCGCTCGGCCAGCTGCGTGCCCTGCCGATCTTCGGCGGTCCGCGCCAGCGCCGGTATTCGCGGGAATGGCTGGCCGCGGTGGAACGCGCTCGCGCGCTGCCGGATGCGGAGCTGCCGACCCTGGCACAGCCCTACGACGGGCCGCCGCCGGTGAACCGCTGGGAACGCCGCGACCCGGTCGCGGCCGCCCGGCTGGCTCGGGCCCGCGCGGCGATGACCGAGCTGTCCGAGGAGCACGCGATCCCGGTCGAGAACCTGCTCACCCCGGATCTGCTGCGCCGCCTGTGCTGGGATGGGCTGCCGGAGTTCCGCTCCGGCACGGTCCCCGACGATCCGGCCCACGCGATCGACGATTACCTGAAGTCGGGCGGCGCCCGCCCCTGGCAACGCGAACTGGCGGTCCCCCCACTGGCAGCAGCACTGTTCGACTAACCGAGCAGACCCGCTCAGTCCTCGAACACCGGTGGGCGCCGATCCCGCCGGGCGCGAATCGCCTCGTCGAAGTTCTCCGTGGTGAGCCGCACGTACAGCTGCGACATGCCCTCGTGCTGCATATGCGATTCGAAGCTGCCCGCCTCCAGCCCGCTCCACAGCATGCGTTTGGTGAGTTCCGCGCCGACGCGGCTCCAGCGGATGATCTGTTCCGCGGTGTCGTAACAGGTTTCCAGGAGTTTGTCGGCGGGGACGACTCGCGAGACTATGCCGAGGCGCTCGGCCTCGGCGGCGTCGACATCGCGGCCGGTGAGCATGATCTCGAAGGCGCGGGTGGTGCCGATCGCCCGGGGCAGCAGGTAGCTGATGCCGAGTTCGGCCGAGGTGAGGCCGTTGTTGATGCCCGCCGCGCGGAAGTAGGCGTCCTCCGAGGCGATCCGGATGTCGGTGCCGACGGCCAGGCAGAATCCGCCACCGATGGCCGCGCCGTTGACGGCGCTGATGACCGGCTGGTGCATGCGGCGGATCGTCAGCATCACGTTGTTGAGCAGGTCCATGGAGCGGCGCGCCACGCTGGTCTTCGTCAGGCCCTCGATACCGGGAATGGGGCCTGCGTGTTGCAGATCCGCGCCGGAGCAGAAGCCGTGCCCGGCGCCGGTGAGCACCACGACCCGCACGTCGTTGTCGGCGGCCACCGACTCCAGCGTCTCGCGCAGCGGAACCATCACGTCGAAGGCCATGGCGTTCATCCGCTCCGGCCGGTTCAGGGTGACCAGCGCGACCTGCGGGCGCGGTTTCTCGACGAGCACGAACGACATGCGGACTCCTACCGGCGACGACTGAGAAAACTGTAACCGGTTACAGAATCTACGCGAAACTCACGGTCTGATCGGCCCCGGTCGTTCCGGCATGCTTGTGGCCGGAATCCACCGCGAGATCCCGGCCACAAGCACGCCGGGGCGACAAGGAATGCGTGCATGCCACGCCGGGATGACAAGCAGTGCAGGCAGGTTCAGACCCCGGCGAGCCAGGCGGTGACGCGACGGGCGATGTCCTCGGGCGTGAGGCCCAGTTCCTGGTGGATCTGCGCGCGGGAGCTGTGATCCAGGAACTGTTGCGGCACACCGAGGTCCCGCGTCGGCACGTCCATACCGGCGGCCCGCAGGCGCGAGGACACCGTGCAGCCGATGCCGCCGTGCATGCCGCCGTCCTCCAGCGTCACCACCATCCGGTAGTTCTCGGCCAGCTTGACGATGGTGTCGGAGACCGGCAGCACCCAGCGCGGATCCACCACGGTGACCGAAATCCCTTCCGCGGTCAGCAGATCCGCGGCCTGCACCGCATTCTGCGCGAAAGGCCCCACCGCGACCAGCAGCACATCGCCGCGCACGGTCTGCGCCGCGCCGCCCTCGGGCATGCGCAGCACATCCACGCCGTCCAGCCGCTCCACCGCCGAGATGTCGTCGGGGACGGCGCCCTTCGGGAACCGGAGGGCCGTCGGGCCCTCGGTGACCGCCAGCGCCTCGGCCAGTTCCTCGCGCAGCGTCACCGCATCGCGCGGGGCGGCCACCCGGATACCGGGCACGATGCCCAGCACCGACAGATCCCACATGCCGTTGTGGCTGGCGCCGTCGTCGCCTGTGATCCCGGCCCGGTCGAGCACGAGGGTCACCGGCAGCCGCAGCAGCGCGACGTCCATCAGCAGCTGATCGAAGGCACGGTTGAGGAAGGTGGAGTAGATCGCCACCACCGGGTGCAGCCCGCCCAGCGCCAAGCCCGCCGCGGAGGTCATGGCGTGCTGTTCGGCGATGCCGACGTCGAACATGCGGTCCGGAAAACGCGCCCCGAACGGGGTCAGACCGGTCGGGCCGGGCATGGCGGCGGTGATCGCGACGATATCGTCGCGCTGTTCGCCCTGGCGGATCAGCTCGTCGGAGAACACCGACGTCCAGCCCACCGACTTGCCGCCGCGCGGACGGCCCGTCTCCGCATCGATCGCCCCGATCGAATGCATCTGGTCGGCCTCGTGGTCCTCGGCGGGCTGATAGCCGCGCCCCTTCTGTGTGACGACGTGCACAATGACCGGACCGCCGAAATCCTTGGCCCGGCGCATCGCCGCCTCCAGCGCGGCCGTGTCGTGCCCATCGACCGGGCCCACGTACTTCAGGCCCAGATCGCTGAACAGCTCCTGCGGCGCCACCGCATCCTTTATCCCGGCCTTGAGCGCGTGCAGCATCGAGTACGCCGAGCCGCCGACGCGCGGGATGCCCTGCACGAACCGCTTGGTGGCGTCGAGCGCCTGCTCGTAGGCGGGCTGCATGCGCAGCGCGCCGAGCCGGTCGGCCAGCCCGCCGATGGTCGGCGAGTACGAGCGGCCGTTGTCGTTGACCACGACGATGAGCGAACGGTCCGGCCCGGCGGCGATATTGTTCAGCGCCTCCCAGCACATGCCGCCGGTGAGCGCGCCGTCACCGACCACGGCGACCACGTGCCGGCGCTGCTTGGTCAGCGCGAACGCCTTCGCCAGCCCGTCGGCATACGACAGCGCGGCGGAGGCGTGCGAGGACTCCACCCAGTCGTGCGCGCTCTCGGACCGGCTCGGATAGCCGGACAGCCCGCCGTGCTTGCGCAGCGTGTCGAAGCCGTCCTGGCGGCCGGTCAGCATCTTGTGCACGTAGGCCTGGTGGCCGGTGTCGAAGATGATCGGATCGGCCGGCGAATCGAAGATCCGGTGCAGCGCGATCGTCAGCTCCACGACGCCGAGGTTCGGTCCCAGGTGACCGCCCGTCACCGCGACCTTGCGGACCAGGAACTCGCGGATCTCCTCCGCGAGCTCCTCGAGCTCCGGTACCGTCAGCCGGCGCAGGTCCTCGGGCGTATCGATCCGGGAAAGAACTCCCACCGCTTTTACTCCCTCTGGATGGCTCGTCTGTTTCAGACAGTCTACGGAGCCGTCCAGACCCCTGATGACCAGAATGCAAAGCCCGCCCGCGACACCCCTATCAGATGTGATTCGCGACATAGGGGCCCGTCCGGAATTTGGGACACGGCACTGTGCCGCAAGCACTCTCGATGTCACTTCCCGCCGCGCCGCCGCGGGCTGCCGGGTACCTGTCGGCGTGCCCGGTACGCGGGCTGCTGGGCAAGACCCGGGAGAGCGGGCAGGATCGAGGACACAGCTCGGGTCACGACCCCCGGATCCACCCCGCAGGAGGCCCAGATGACCGACGAACCGATCCGCCCCGCCACAGTGACCACCTTCGGTCGCGGCACCGCCACCGGCACACCGGACCGGATGCAGGTGTCGATCTCCATCGAAACCCGCGCGAGCACGGTCGCCCTCGCCTACGGCCAGGCCGGGTCGCGCACCACCGCCGTCACCGAAGCGTTGCGTGCCGACGGCGTGCTGTCGGCCGATATCGGTACCAGCGGTCTCTCGGTACGCACGGAGACGACCTGGACCGAGGACAGCGGCACCCGTATCACCGGATACGTGGCGATGACGGCATTGACGGTCTCGCTGCGCACCGACCGTGTCGACGCCGGCGATCCGGACCCGGCGACCGTCGTCGCGCACGCCGTCGACGCGGGCGGTGACGACGTGCGCCTCGGCGGGCTGAACCTCACCTTCGCCGATACCGAGGCCCTGCTGACCCGCGCCCGCGACGCCGCGTGGGACGACGCCCACGCCAAGGCCGCCCAGTACGCGGCGCGCACCTCCCGCAACCTCGGCCCCGTGCTGGAGATCACCGAGAACACCGCCGCCCCGCCCACCCCGTCCAACGGCGCCGAATTCCGGTCCGTGGCGATGGCCGTCCCCTCCTCCCCCGTCCCCATCGAATACGGCGAATCCGAACTCTCCGCCACTATCCGAGCCACCTGGCTCCTGGACTGATCTTCCCGCACTCTGCACGAAATCCCCACACTGACAGCCCCCCGCACCCCGCATCTGTTCCCGCACCACTTACAACGCCTGCAAGGAGTGCGAGAACCTATACGGGGTGCGACAAGAGCGGGAATTGCCTCCCCTGGGTCAGGGGGTGCGTTCCAGGAGGGCGAGGCATTCGACGTGGTGGGTGGCGGGGAAGGCGTCGAAGGCGCGGAGGCGGGTGGGATGGTAGCCCGCGGTGCGGTAGAGGCCGATGTCGCGGGCGAATGCGGCGGGGTCGCAGCCGATGTGGACGATGCGATCCGGTGCGCTTGCGGTCATCGCCGCGATCACGGCCTTGCCCGCACCGGCGCGGGGCGGGTCGAGCACCACGACTTGCGGTGCGGCCGAACCGGTTCGGTGGCCGAGCCAGCGTTCCACGCGCTGCGCCGTCAGTTCCACCCAGGGCAGGTCGCGCAGGGCGGTCACACCGTCTGTGACCGCGGAACGCGCGGACTCGACGCCGAGCACCGAGCCGGTGGCGCCGACCTGCTCGGCCAGGCGGGCGGCGAAAACCCCTGCGCCGCAGTAGAGATCCCAGGCCAGCGCCCCGGTCGAGGCCTCGGCCCACTCGGCGATCACATCCGAATAGCATTCCGCCGCACCGCGATGCGGCTGCCAGAAGCCACTCGCGGACACCTCCCAGCGTCGCCCGCCGACGTATTGCACGGCCCGCCCGCTGCCCTCGACAACCCGTTCCTGCCGAGCGGCATGCGCCGCCGCCCGCCGCGCCGCCGTAGCGCGCCGGTCACCCCCGCGAGGTTCATCACCGCGCCGGTCACCCTCACCCCGACCACCACCACGCCGGTCACCCTCACCCCCAGCACCACCACGCCGGTCACCCTCACCCCCAGCACCGCCACGCCGGTCACCCTCACCCCGAGCACCGCCATGCCAGTCACTCTCGATCCGACCACCACCACGCTGGTCGCTCCCGCGCAGACCACCGCCTCGGCGACCACTCTCACCCCGACCACTGCCACGCCAGTCACCCTCGCCCCGACCACCACCACGCTGGTCGCTCGCGCGCAGACCGCCGCCTCGGCGATCACTTCCGCGCAACCCAACGCTGCCTCGGCGGTCGCTGCTGTGCTCGTCACCCCGGCGCCGATCGGTCCCGGGCTGCGGTCCCCGCGTCGGCGGGGCGAGTTCGACGATGTGCCGCAGGCCGTCGCCGTCCATGGCCACCACCAGTTCGGCACCGGGCGTCCACCTGGCCTCGGCGATACCGTCCATCGCGCCCGAAACCGGTTGCGGGCACCGCAGATCCGCGATCACCTCGGTACTGCGATACCGATGCACACCCGCCCGGCCTTCGGCGTCGACCACCAGCCGCACCCTGGTCCTCCAGCCGCCGACCGCCGACCCGCTCTCCACATCCCGGGCACCTCCGGGAGCAGCTTCGCCCGGCAGGTCATCGTCGGTACTCGGCACACCACCGGCCGCCTCGAGCCACCGCGCCGCACCGCCGGTCCCCTCCTGCCTCCGCCTCGCACTCCCGGCGTCACCCACGTTGCCGCCACCCGTTCCCGTGCCCGAACCGAACCTGTTGCCCGCCAACGGAATCGGCTCGACGACCACCTCGGTCTCCCAGCCCGCCAGCCGCCGCAGCTGCTCGGCGACCACCGCCGCCTTCAGCTCCCGTTGCGCCTGCGGCGTCGCGAAGGAGAAGTCGCAGCACCCGGCCCCGCCCGGCCCCGACACGGGGCAGGTTGCCGGTACGCGATCCGCCGACGCCTCCAGGATCTCGATCGCGTCGGCCCGGCAGAACGACCCGCCCCGATCCTCGGTGACCCGAGCCCGCACCAGTTCGCCCGGCAACCCGTGCCGCACGAATACCACCCGGCCTTCGTGCCGCCCGACACAGAACCCGCCGTGCCCGGGCGCACCCAGCCGGATCTCGAAAACCGAGCCCTCCCACCCACTTCCGGCCATCGCACTCATCACGTCCCCGCTGACACGCCGGACCGATTCAACCATCCACCCACTGCCGCTGCGCCGAAACCGACTCCCGCCCAGCGGATTCGCCCCCTCGCACTCACGACCGCTCCTCGTAGCCGCGGCGTACGGCGCCCGGTGCGTTCGCGATATCGGACTGCCGGGCCTTGGCCGAGGAACTCAGCTGCCATGGGACGCTGGCCACCATCACGCCGGGCTCGAACAGCAGGCGGCCCTTCAGGCGCAGCGCACTCTGGTTGTGCAGCAACTGTTCCCACCAGTGCCCGACGACGTATTCGGGGATGAACACCGTCACCACCTCGCGGGGCGAATCCTTGCGGACGCGCTTGACGTAATCCACCACCGGCTTGGTGATTTCGCGATACGGCGACTCGATCACCTTCAGCGGCACCGGAATATCGCTCTTCTCCCACTCGCGCACCAGCTGCCGGGTGTCGTGCTCGTCCACGTTGACGGTGACCGCCTCCAGCACGTCCGGGCGCGTCGCCCGCGCGTACGCGATGGCCCGGCGCGTGGGCAGGTGCAGCTTCGAGACCAGCACGATGGAGTGGGTGCGGCTCGGCAGCACCCCGTCCCATTCGTGCTCGTCCAGTTCGTGCGACACCGAATCGTAGTGCCGCCGAATCATTTTCATCAGCATGAAGATCGCCGCCATGGTGACGATCGCGATCCACGCCCCGGCGAGGAACTTGGTGATCAGCACGATGATCAACACGGTCGCGGTCATGGTGAGGCCGATACCGTTGATCACCCGCGACCGCTGCATCCGCCGCCGCACCGCCGGATCGGTCTCGGTGCGTAGATGCCGCGTCCAGTGCCGCAGCATGCCGGTCTGGCTCAGCACGAACGAGACGAATACGCCGACGATGTACAGCTGGATCAGCCGCGTCACCTCGGCACCGAACAGCACCACGAACGCGATCGCCGCACCGGACAGGAACAGGATGCCGTTGCTGAACGCCAGCCGGTCACCGCGGGTGTGCAGCTGCCGCGGCAGGAACCGGTCCTGCGCCAGAATCGAGCCCAGCACCGGGAAGCCGTTGAAGGCGGTGTTCGCGGCCAGCACCAGGATCAGCGCGGTGACCACGGTAAGGAAGTAGAACCCGGCCGGAAAGCCCTGAAATACCGCCTGCGCGATCTGCGCGATCAGTGTCTTCTGCTGATAACCCGGGGGCGCCCCGACCAGTTCCGAGGCATTGTGCGCGTATACCAGGCCGATCCTGCGAGCCAGCAGAATGATCCCGATCAGCAGGGATATCGCGATCAGACCGAGCATCAGCAGCGTGGTTGCGGCATTGCGGGACTTGGGTTTCCGGAACGCCGGAACGCCGTTGCTGATGGCCTCCACACCGGTCAGCGCCGCACAGCCGGAGGAGAAGGCGCGGGCGATGAGGAAGGCGAACGCGATCCCCTGCAGATGGGAGTCGGTGCCCTCCAGGCCGAACCCGAAGGATTCGGCGTGCACCTCGTCGCCGAACACCTCGATCCGTACCACCCCCCAGATCAGCATGACGAACATGCCGATCATGAACGCGTAGGTCGGGATGGCGAACATGGTGCCGGACTCCCGGACGCCGCGCAGGTTCAGCGCGGTCAGCACGACGATCGCCACCACCGCGAACAGCACCTTGTGGGTATCGACGAACGGCACCGCCGAGCCGATATTGGACGCCGCCGACGAGATCGACACCGCGACGGTCAGCACGTAGTCGACCAGCAGCGCGCTGCCCACCGTCAACCCCGCTGTCGGACCGAGATTGACGGTGGCCACCTCGTAGTCGCCACCGCCGGAAGGGTAGGCGTGCACGTTCTGCCGGTAGCTGGCTACCACGACCGCCATCACCGCCGCGACCACCAGCCCGACCCACGGCGCGTACACATACGCCGACAGGCCCGCCGTCGACAGCACGAGGAAGATCTCCTCGGGCGCGTAGGCCACCGATGACAGGGCATCGGAGGCGAAGACCGGCAGCGCGATCCGCTTGGGCAGCAGCGTATGTCCCAGGGAATCGCTGCGGAAAGGGCGGCCGACCACCATGCGTTTGAAGGCCGTCGTCAACTTCGACACTCGGCACAGCATACGGCCGCCAGGTTTCTCCGCGACGGCACGGATACCCGGGTTTCGCGTATACCGGAAATGGGTTTCGCGTTTCTCGGAGGCAGCACCCATACCCGCGTTTCGCGCAGCACATCCGGGTTTCAGCCGAGGATGGAGGGGGAACGTGGCTGCTGTGACGGCCAGCGGGTACGGTTCGTCAGCACAGGAACCAGACCGCACACCACGGTTTCCGGGAATTGGGGTTGGCACGGTGTACGTAGTGATCATGGGGTGTGGCCGCGTCGGCTCGTCGCTCGCGCGCGCCCTGGTCCGGGTCGGTCACGAGGTGGCCGTGATCGATCGGGACACCAGCGCCTTCCTGCGCCTGGGCAAGGACTTCGACGGCGAGCGGATCACCGGCGTCGGCTTCGACCGGGATGTGCTGCAGCGCGCCGGAATCGAGCGGGCCGGCGCCTTCGCGGCGGTCTCCTCCGGGGACAACTCCAACATCATCGCCGCCCGCGTGGCCCGCGAGACGTTCGGCGTGGAACGGGTGGTGGCGCGCATCTACGACGCCAAACGCGCCGCGGTCTACGAGCGGCTCGGCATCCCCACCATCGCCACCGTGCCGTGGACCACCGACCGGTTCCTGCGCACCCTGGTCGGCGAGGAGGCCAGCACCACCTGGCGCGACCCCACCGGCACGGTCGCCGTCACCGAACTCGGACTGCACGAGGACTGGTACGGGCGTACGGTGCGGGATCTGGAGGGCGCGACCGGAGCCCGCGTGGCGTTCCTGATCCGCTTCGGGCAGGGCGTGCTGCCGACCAACAAGACCGTGCTGCAGGCCGACGACACCGTCTACGTCGCGGCCACCTCGGGCAGCGTCGGCGCCGCCGCCGCGCTGGCCGCCAACCCACCCGCTAGCGAGGACAAGTCGTGAAGGTAGCGATCGCCGGGGCCGGCGCCGTCGGCCGATCCATCGCCCAGGAGCTGCTGCGCGGCGGGCACGAGGTGATGCTGCTGGAGCGCCGCGTCGACCACGTCGATCCGTCCGTCGCGCCCGCCGCGACCTGGGTGCACGGCGACGCCTGTGAGCTGGAGCTGCTCGAGGAAGCCCGGTTGCAGGACTACGAGGTCGTGATAGCGGCCACCGGCGACGACAAGGCGAACCTGGTGTTCAGCCTGCTCGCCAAGACCGAGTTCGGGGTGCGGCGCGTGGTGGCCCGGGTCAACGATCCCCGCAACGAATGGCTGTTCGACACCTCGTGGGGCGTGGACGTGGCGGTGTCGACGCCGCGGCTGCTGGCCTCGCTGGCGGAGGAGGCCGTCTCGGTCGGCGATCTGGTGCGGCTGATGACGCTGCGGCAGGGACAGGCCAATCTGGTGGAGATCACGCTCCCGGCCGATACGGTGCTCGCGGGCAAGGCGGTGCGCACCCTCGCCCTGCCGCGCGATGTCGCGCTGGTCACGATTCTGCGGGGCGGGCGGGTGATCGTGCCGCAGGGCGACGATCCGCTCGAGGGCGACGACGAGCTGCTGTTCGTGTCCTCGTTGGAGGCCGAGGACGAGCTACGCAAGGCGCTGGGAGTCAACGGCTTCGGTGACCCCGGCGGTTCCTGAGCGTCAGGAGGCCTGCAGCTGGGCGCGCAGCTTGTTGAGCGCGCGATGCTGCATCACCCGCACCACGCCCGGGCTGGTGCCGATGGCCTCGGCGGTCTGCGCGGCCGTCCAGCCCAGCACGATCCGCATCACCAGCACCTCGCGGTGCGCGGGCGCCAGCACCTTCATCAGCTCGCGGGTGGCGCGACGGCGCTCCATGATCAACGCCATCTCCTCCGGGCCGGCCGCCGTGGACGGTTCGTCGGGGAACTCCGCGACCGGGTAGGACGGATGCTGCTGGGCGCGGCGGAACGCGTCGGCCACCTTGTTCGCCGAGATGCCGTAGACGAAGGCCAGGAACGATTTCCCCTGATCCCGATAGCGCGGGATGGCCTGCACGGTCGCGATGCAGATCTCCTGCGCGATGTCCTCGGCGGTGACGTGCAGGTGCCCGCCGCTGCCGATCCGGGCGGCGCAGTAGCGGCGCACCAGCGGATGGACGATCCGGACGATATCGGTGACCGCGTGGCGATCCCCCGCGGCCGCCGGTCCGATCAGCCGGTCCAGCTCGGCTGCGGCCCTGCGGCTCTCCGAACCCGCGGCCGCGGTCTTGGGTGACCGGGTTCCGCGGCCCTTCGGCCGTTCCTGCGACGCCACCGCGCTGTTCTCGGTACCCACTGACGGATCCTTTCGCCGATCGCTGATCTCACCAACGATCCTGCGTTGATCCGGGCCCTCGAAATAGACACCCCAGGGGTGGGTTCATCCCCACCTGGGCCTTTCCAGCGCCCCCAAAGACATGGGCATACGGTCGGCCGACCTCCGGGCACGCAAGGTCCTACGGCCACACCCGCACGGTGGTTCGATCCGGCCGAGAGCACGCCGAAAGTGACCACAGACGACCCCATACCGCGCCCGGCCAGCCATCCCGGCCCCACCCACACTCCTAGCGCGCCGCCCACCACATATTCCAGACACGCTGCGCACCACGCACTCCCGGCACGCCGCCCACCACACACTCCCGGCACGCCGCGCACCACACATTCCCGGCACGCCTTTCGCCGGGACCATGCCGGATCAGTTCGTGCTGGCGCGGGGCAGGTGCCCGGCCTTGCGCACTGCCCAGACGGTGACCAGGAGCGCGATCGCGGTGAGCGGCCAGCCCATGGCGATGCGGGCGACCGCGAGCGGGCCCGTGGCGTCCTCGTCGTAGAGGTGCGACTGCACCAGGTAGCGGGCGCCGAATACCACCACCCACACCGCGGTGGCCAGGTCGTAGAGCCGCATCACCCGGCGATCGGAACGCCAGTCGGTGCCGTGGCCGTTGAGCATCCCCCAGATCACACCCGCCAGCGGCCACCGGACCAGCAGCGATGCCAGGAACACCCCCGCGTATACGAGGCTGGCCCAGATGCCGAAGGCGAAGAACCCCTTCGCCTCTCCCATCCGGTAGGCGATGAACGCGCAGACCCCGACGCCGAGGAATCCGGAGATCGCGGGCTGCACGGGATTGCGCCGCACCAGCCGCCACACCAGGATCGCCGCCGCCACGCCCAGCGCCGTCCAGATGGCCGTGGTCAGCCCCCACACCGAGTTGGCGGGCACGAACACCAGCACCGGCAGGGTCGAATAGATCAGGCCGCTGAAGCCGCCCAGCTGCTCCAGCAGCGTCTGTTCTACCGCTTCCTCGCGCTCGGATTCGGGCTCACAATCGTCGGAGGCATAGTCGTCGAAAGGCACGGCGGTGCGCTCGCTCTCGACCACGGCGAAGCGCTCGGCCCCGTCGTCGCTGCTGGGTATCGGCATGCGTCAGGAATTCTCACGTAGTTCGTAGTAGGGGTTGAAGATCACCTTGGCCCCATCCCGTTCGCCGATGCGGCCGCGGACCAGGATACGACGTCCCGGGTCGATCCCCGGGATGCGGCGCCGTCCGATCCAGACCAGCGTGACCGCATCCGTGCCGTCGAAGAATTCGGCCTGCAGATTGGCGCCCGCGGCCTTCGGGCACGCCTCCACGCTGCGCAACTTCCCCAGCATGGTGACCTCCTCGCCACGCTGGCACTTATCGGCCCGGCAAGCCCCCGACGCCTCGGACGTCTCGGCCAGCTCCTCGGCATCGAGGTGATCCAGATCGGCGGTCAACCGACGCCCCAGGCGCCGGAAATATCCGCTGTCGGGCCCCGCCTTGCGCCCGGCAACCCCGGATCCTGCCCTGTTACCGCCTGTGAAAGGCATCTTGCAACACTTCCTGCACTGCAGACGGCGTGGATCACACGTCGTCGGGGTTCCCACACGAACGACCGATTGGCCGCTCATCGCCACTGTAGATGGGCACTTCCACCCTCGCTATGCGAGGCCGCCCACGGTCGGTTGAGTACCCATTACGCGACGGTTTGCACCACCGATTCGGCCCGGTCCGGCGGCACTCGCAACCGCGCGGCGATCGCCCCGCCGCCACGCCGCAACCCCGACTCGCCGCCCGCCGTCCGCGACCGGCCCCGCCGCGGCGCACCACGCCGTTCTCACACCGAGCGCCCGCCCGGTGGCGGTTTTCCGCGACCATGCCCGTCACCCTCACCGGATCCGGCGCGCCCGCCGCGTAGGCTTCGGCCCGTGCCCGATCTACCCCGCCCGGCGCTCGTCGTCGCCCTGCCCGGAACCGGCTCCGACGCCGACTTCGCCCGCCGCGCGTTCGGACCCGCCTGCGCCGCTTTGGATCTGCCGTTCCTCGCGGTGGAACCCGATCCGCGCGCGGTCGTGGCCAGTTGCCGGGCCGCGCTCGACACCGCGGCGCGCTCCGGGCCCGTCCTGGCCGCCGGGATCTCGCTGGGCGGCGCCATCGCCGTCGAATGGGCCCGTGCGAGAGCCGATTCCGCATTCGGGGTGATCGCCGCGCTCCCCGCCTGGACCGGCGCCGACGCCGGCGACTGCCCGGCCGCGCTCAGTGCCGCGACGACGGCGGCGCAGTTGCGTGCCGACGGCCTGGACGCCGTCGTGGAGCGCATGCGCGACAGCAGTCCGGCCTGGCTGGCCGCCGCCCTCACGCAATCCTGGACGGCCCAGTGGCCGCATCTGCCCGATGCCCTCGAGGAGGCCGCGGCCTATCCCTGGCCGACTCCGGAAACCCTTGCCGCGCTGAGTGTTCCGGCCACCATCGTGGCCGCTGTGGACGATCCGGTACATCCGCTGCCGGTGGCCCGGCGCTGGGCCGAGCTGATCCCCAGGGCGGCGTTGCACCGCATCACGCTCGCCGAACTCGGCGCCGATCCCGCGATCCTGGGTGCCCGCGGTCTGGCCCGGCTCGCCGGGCGCCACGTCGCCCACCGATAACCGCCGCATCCCTCGTCGGTCGATTCCGCTGCCGCCCAGCGAGTTCGAGCGCCACTCGGACGTCCCGGCGCACCGAATTCCACTGCGGCCGGGTCACTTACGCGATCGACCGCCCAACCCGACCTGCTCGAGCAGCCGGAGTCCGAAGCCGGGGCGCATTACCCGGGAGGTAATCGACCGGCCTCCCCGTCCCCGGCAGGGTGGACAGCATGATCACCGATACCTCGCCTGCCACTCGCACCGTTGTCGAGGAGTTGCTGCACCGCATCGCCGCGGGCGATCCCGAGCGCATCGCCGAGCTGTACGCGCCGGAGGTCGACTGGAAACTGGACTGGCCGGAGACCGAGCACGGCCGCCCCGCCACGCCGTGGATCGTGCATCGCGGGACCCGCGCCGACGCCGCCCGGCACTACCGGCAACTCGCCGAGCATCACGTCCCCGAGGCCGTCGGCACGGAGATCGAGCGAATTCTCGTCGACGGGCCGGATGCCGTCGTACTGGGCGAGATTCGACAGACCGCCCGCGCCACCGGACGGGCCTACCGTTCCCGCTTCGCGCTGCACGTAACGGTCGAGGACGCCCTGATCACCCGCCACCACGTCTACGAGGACAGCCTCGCCGTGGCCCAGGCATTCGACGAAACCCCCTGAGCAAGCCGGATATCGAACCACCCCGCACCCGAACATGCCTCGAGCACCCACCTATTTCACCAGCTCGCTCCGGCACGCGGTTCGCCACCGCCCTCACAGCACCCCTATCCGGTGCTCCCTGCGACCGCCTTCCCAGCGACGCCAACCTCCCCGCGGGACTGCCCTCCTGGCGCCAACATCATCCCGACGCGACGGCCTTCCCACCGCCGCCACCACCCCGACGCGACCGCCCTCCCAGCGCCATCGTCATTCCGTCGCCATTGTCATTCCGGCGTGCTCTTGGCCGGGATCTACAGCTCAGGCGCAATGGATTCCGGCCAAAGAGCATGCCGTAATGACGATGAGGCCGTTGCAGCACGACCGGATTGACGACGAGACCGCCGCGCCACCACCGGAACCACGACGAGACCGTGCAGCACAACGGGAATGACGATGAGGGCCGTTGCAGTACGGCTCCCCCGGCCCAGCGGCCGCATGACCGCCGTCTGCCAACCGCCATCCCGGCGCAACCGTCCTCCTCACACCACCGGCAATTCCGCACGACCGTCATCCCGGCCCGTATTCGGCCGGGATCTACACCTCGGGT
>NZ_BDBV01000091.1 GCF_001613165.1 Nocardia mexicana NBRC 108244 | reverse complement strand
GCAGCACAACCGGAATGACGGTGAGAGTCGTCGTTCTGGTGCGGCTAGCCTCGGCCCAGCGGTCGCATGGCCGGGCCGTCGGTGCCGTAGCGGGGCGGCTGGGGCGGGCGCTGCTGCGGCGGCTGTGGGCGATGCTGCGGCGGTTGCTGCTGCGGGCGCGGCTGCTGTTGCTGTGATGGCTGCGGGCGGTACCGCGGCTGCTGCGGCTGTTGTTGCGGCGGCAGCGGCTGTTGTTGTTGCGGCTGCTGCGGCCGGTACCGCGGCTGTTGCGGCGGACGCTGCTGCGGCGGCTGCGGCCGATGCTGCGGACGCTGCTGGTGCGGCGGCTGCTGCTGGTGCGGCGCCTGCGGCTGCTGGTGCTGCGGCTGCTGGTGCTGCGGCTGCTGGTGCTGCGGCTGCTGGTGCTGGTGCTGCGGCGGCTGCGGCGGTTGCTGTTGTTGGGGTGGCTGCTGTTGTTGGGGGCGGTGCTGGGGCTGGGGCGGGCGCTGATCGGGGGTGACCGCCGGGAACTGGCCCGTGGACAGCTGCTGCATCGCCGAGCCCCCGGTGCCGCTGCGCGGCTGCTCCGGCATCTCGGCGGGGACGGCCGGATGCTGCCCGGTGGCATAGGCCCGCTGCTGGCCGGTCGCATAGGCCTGCTGCTGGCCGGTGGCGTAGGCCTGAGCGGCCGCCGCCTGGGCCTCCTGCGCCCGCTGTGCCTGCTGCTGCGCCTGCATCTGCTGCTCGTGGGCGGCCATCAGCTGGTCGGCCAGCTCCTGCGGCAGCACCACCGGCAGCGGATCCCGCACCGGCAGAGGCTCGTCGCCGCGCCGCACCACGGTCTCGGCCAGCAGCGCGCGGGCGGCGGCCACCAGCGGACCGCCCTCGTCGGCGGCGCCCGACGGACCCGCCGCGACCAAGCGCAGCATCCAGCGCTGCCCGTCCACGCCGATGAACCGCAGATCGGCGCCCTCGGTGACGGCGTGCAGCTCCCGCCCCCACGGACCGGTCTGGATCGACACCTGCGCGCCGTCGTTGCGCAGCGAATCGCGCAGATCGTTGACCACCGACCGCCACTGCCCCGGCGATTTGGGTGCCGCGTAGGCGGCCACGGTGAGACGGCCGTGCGGGGTGGCCAGATGCACCGCCTGCGGGGTGCCCTCCGGGGTCATCTCCACCTGCAGCTGCCCGCCCTCGGGCACCGGCAGGATCACCGACCCCAGATCAAGGCGCTGATCGGCGACGTCCTCCAGCAGTTCGGCGACGTCGTCGTAGTCGTACGGGCCGGTCCGCTCGGCGGCCCCGGCCCCCTCGAAGTCATAGCGGCCGGGGCCCGGCGCGGGCTCCTCCTCGTACCAGTCGTCCTCGTCGTATTCGTCGGCCGCGTACGGGGTTTCGTCGTATTCGGCCGCCTCGTCGTAGCCGTATTCGTCCTCGTAGTCGTCGTAGGACCGTCTAGGGGGGAGGTCGTCCCCTGCCTTCTTCCTTCGCCCGAACATCGTCATGCCTCCTTGCCGGCCGCCCCACCGGCCGTCTGCGCGGCCAGGCTCGCATGCCCGCCGCTGGACCCGTAACCGCCCGCACCACGCGCGGTCTCGTCGAGCCGATCGACCTCCACGAAGTCCACCAGCTCCACCCGTTGCACCAGCAACTGCGCGATGCGGTCACCGCGCCGCAGCTCGATCCGGGTGCGCGGATCGTGGTTGATCAGGCACACCTTGATCTCCCCGCGGTAGCCCGCGTCGACCGTGCCCGGGGTGTTGACGATCGACAGCCCGGTCTTGGCCGCCAGCCCGGAGCGCGGGTGGATCAGCCCGACCGTGCCGATCGGAAGGGCCACGGCGACACCGGTGCCGACGAGCACCCGCTCCCTCGGCTCCAGGATGACGTCCTCGGTGGTGCACAGGTCCACACCCGCGTCGCCCGGATGCGCACGGGTGGGAACGGGGATGCCGGGATCGAGCCGCAGCAGGGGGATAGGTGGAATACCGGTCACGTACAGCGAGCCTACGCGGTTGTTCCCCGGCCATGGCAGCGACGTGGCCGGAACCGCGCCGCATCCCAATAACGCGACGACCTGCTGCCCGCCGCGATCCGGCGGTATGCGCTGACTTAGTCTGGATGTCGTGTCCGACCAGCCCACGGCAGACCCCGATTCCGCCCCCTCCGCACCAGGGCCCGAGACCATGAGCCGACCCGCGACCGACACCCCCGCCTACTCCGAGAGGCTGTGGGTTCCGCTGTGGTGGTGGCCGGTGGGCCTGGCCATCGCCGGCCTGCTGGCGGCCGAGATCCACATGGGCGCACCGGGAGTCCGGGCCTGGCTGCCGTACGTGCTGCTGCTGCCGGTACCGGTGTGGGCACTGGTGTGGCTGAGCCGCCATCGCGTGGAGGTCGGGCCGGATGCGCACGGAACCACCGAATTACGAGCGGACCGCGCCCATCTGCCGGTAACGTATGTGGCCCGGGCGGCGGCGGTCCCGGCCAGCGCGAAGAGCGCGGCACTGGGCAGACAGCTCGACCCCGCCGCCTATGTCCAGCATCGCCCCTGGATCGGGCCGCTGGTCCTGCTCGTCCTCGACGACCCGGACGATCCGGCGCCGTACTGGCTGGTCAGCACGCGCCACCCCGACCGGGTCCTGAAAGCGCTAGGAGTTCCGAACAAGGACTGACCGTCCTGAAAGCGCTCGGCGCCCGGAACGCGAGCCGACCGGCTGCGTGGCTGTGCGCAGCGGTTGGTCGGACTGCGTATCGGGCGCGAACGAGTACTGTCCGCGCTCGGCGAACCGAGCGCGGGCCGATGAAATTACCCCGGTGCCTGACTATCAGGCTGCGCAATCCATGCAGATCAACTGACCACCGGATTCGGTGGCGAGCCGACTGCGGTGATGAACCAGAAAACAGCTCGAGCAGGTGAACTCGTCGGCCTGTTTCGGGATCACCCGAACCGACAGCACTTCCTCGGACAGGTCCGCGCCGGGAAGTTCGAACGATTCCGCGGTATCGCTGTCGTCGACATCCACGACGGCGGACGCGGCTTCGTTGCGACGAGCCTTCAGCTCCTCGAGCGAGTCCTCCGACGGTTCGTCGGTTTCACTACGCCTCGGTGCGTCATAGTCGGTTGCCATGTCGTCTTCCCCTCGTCCTCACTCCGTATATCCCGGACCGTCCCCACCGCCGCCGATCCCCTGCGGAATCGACTCGGCGAGATCCGTCCCGCCGGTGGTGTACGTCACGTGTACACCTGTCGCCGACCGGGCCAGACCTGGCAGATCTGTACCGGATCGCGCTCGGTCAACGCAGGACATGCCCTGGTTGTTCCCGAAATCTCGGCCCTGATTCACATCGGTCGATTCGAATCGGCCGCCAGACAATAGCGGACACCGGGGCAAAAGTCGCAATCAAAACCCGAGCGCGTCGAAACTGACCAGGAATCGTCATCGCGACCGGGGAACGACCCCCGATTCCGTGTCCGACCGTCGAGCGAATCGTTACCCGGGCGATATCTGCCGCACAGCGAAGTCTCGGAAGCGATCGGCCGCCACGCGGCGGCGTCCGCATGCGGGATTGTCCGGCGCGAACTCGTAAGGTGTGCGTGTGGTTTCACTGCTCACCGAAGGCAGCCCCGTCGACGACAAGGGTCGACCGTTCCTGCGCCGCCGGTATCAGCCCTGGGTCGCCCTGGTGGCGATCCTGGCACTGATCTGCGCGATCGTCTGGATCAAGGCGCTGACCACCGAGGACGCCAGCCGCACGGCGATGGCCTGCAACTCGCCGACGCCCGCCGCCGACCCGAACGCGCCGAAACCGGCGCCGCTGGGCGAGCGGGTCTCCTCGTCGCGGCTACAGGACGTGGAACCGGCCCCGCTGGCGCAGTCCAAGGTGCGCGTCTACAACGCCTCCGGCCAGCGCGGCATGGGCGAGCACATCGCCTCGCGCCTGAGCGACCTCGGCTTCGCCAGCCCGCCCGCGCCGCAGTTCGCCAACGATCCCGTCTACGTCAACGGCGATCTGGAATGCACCGGCCAGGTCCGCTTCGGCGTCAACGGCCGACCGGCCGCCGCCGCGGTACAGCTGGTGGCGCCGTGCGCGGAGCTGATCGAGGACAAGCGCGGCGACGACACCGTGGACCTGGCGCTGGGTTCGCTGTTCGGCAACGAGCTGCGCCCGTCCACCGACGCCGAGGAGGTGCTGCGGGCGCTGAAGAACCCCGCACCGGGCGGTCCGGAGATCGACTCGACCCTGCTCGACGCCGCCCGCCAGGGGAAGTGCTGACCTCCCCGCATTCCCGGCATGCCTCCCCGCATTCCCGGCATGCCTCCCCGCATTCCCGGCATGCCTCCCCGCATTCCCGGCATGCCTCCCCGCATTCCCGGCATGCTTTTGGCCGGGATCCACACGCACGGCGCGGCTAGCTCTCCGGGATAGGCTCCGACACGCCGAGCCGGTCGAGCAATTCGAGCAATTCGTCCGCGATGTCCGGGGCGGAGGCGACGACCAGCTCGCCGGTCTTGCTGATCGTCCCCGCCGGGGGCAGCACCACCCGCGCGCCCGCCTCGGCGGCGATCAGCGCGCCCGCGGCCCAGTCCCAGGTGTTGAGCCCGTGCTCGTAGTGGGCGTCGACGAGACCGGCGGCGACCATGCACAGATCCAGGGCGGCCGAACCGATCCGGCGGATGTCGCGCACGTGCGGCAGCAGCTCCGCGATCAGTTGCCCCTGCCGGGCGCGCCGGGTCGCCCCGTAGCCGAATCCGGTGGCCAGCAGCGCCATACCGACCGTCCCGACCTCGTTGCAGCGCAGCGTGATTGCCGTCCCGCCGCGGTCGGTGCGGGTGGCGCCCGCGCCCAGTCCGGCGCTGTAGGTATGCCCGCCCGCGACATCGGCGACCGCGCCCGCGAGCGACCGGCCGCCGCGCATGGCGGCCACCGACACGGCGTAGGCGGGGATGCCGTACATGAAGTTCACGGTGCCGTCGATCGGGTCGACCACCCACACGACCTGCGAATCGTCCCCGAGGCTGCCGCCGCCCTCCTCGCCCAGCACCCGCTCGCCCGGCCGCAGCTCGGCGAGCAGCCGCCGGATCAGCTGCTCGGCCTCCGTATCGACCACCGTGACCGGGTCCGTGGGCGAACTCTTGGCCTGCACGGCGTCCTGCGCGCTCTCGCCGTCGCCGAACACCTCGGGCCGCCGGGCGCGCACGTGCGCCGCGGCGGTCTGGGCGAGATGCACTGCGATACGGCGCAATTCGGCGATCTCGGCGGGATCGGCCGGGCCCTGGCCGGTCCGGTGCGGGTCGGTTGCCGCGGCGGTGACTGATGAGTTCGATTCGCGCACGATTCCCATCGCAACACAGATCGCCCGCGGGGCGCATTAGGCTTGTCGGGCACGACACACATCGGTTGTCGGGCAACCCGTCACACAATGCCGTGTATCGTGCCGCGCGCACTGTGATCAGGTCGGCACCACAGGGAAACGAGGAGACTGTCAATGTCCGCTCGGGGGCAAGCATTCGGTATCGATATCGGGGGTAGCGGCGTCAAGGGCGCGGTGGTCGACCTGGCCACCGGCGAGCTCGCGCACGAACGCATCAAGATCGCCACGCCGCAGCCGTCCACCCCGAACGCGGTCGCCGAGACGGTCGCGAAACTGGTCGCCCAGGCCGACTGGGACGGCCCGGTCGGGCTCACCCTGCCCAGCGTCGTGGTCAACGGCATCGCCCGCACCGCCGCCAACATCGACAAGTCCTGGATCGATACCGATGCCCGGCAGCTGTTCTCTCTCGCGCTCGGCGGGCGCGAGGTGGTGGTGCTCAACGACGCCGACGCCGCCGGTCTCGCGGAGGACCGCTACGGCGCGGCCCGCGACACGACCGGGCTCGTCATGCTGCTGACCTTCGGCACCGGGATCGGCTCGGCGCTGCTCTACCACGGCACGCTGGTGCCGAATACGGAATTCGGCCACATCCTGGTCGACGGCAAGGAGGCCGAACACCGCGCCGCATCCTCGGTGAAAGAACGAAAGAAGCTGTCCTACAAGGAATGGTCGCATCAGGTGACCAAGGTACTGGTCACGCTCGAGAACCTGCTCTGGCCGGACGTTTTCGTCGCCGGCGGCGGCATCAGCCGCGACGCCGAGCACTGGATCCCGTTGCTGGGCAACCGGACTCCGGTGGTGGCCGCGCATTTGCGGAATACCGCGGGCATCGTCGGCGCCGCCATGGCCGTCGATGGCGGTATCGCGCCATGATCGAGCCGACAACCTGCGAGGCTGGGGCATAGCACTCCGTCCGGATCGTTACAATGGAACGCATGACCGGCGGTGAGCCGGAAACCGACCCCGGCCGGAGAGCCGGGTTAACCCCGACAGAACCGCTCCGCCGGAAGATGAATCTGGCGTGACGCCGCACGAGACCGTCACGAAAGGGCGTACGTGGTAGCCACGAATACCCGAGAGACCGCCGAATCGGCCGAGGCCGCCGACTCCACCGACAGCGCCGCGGCACGGCCGGTCAAGAAGGCTGCCGCCAAGAAGGCTCCCGCCAAAAAGGCCGCCGCTAAGAAGGCGCCCGCCAAGAAGGCCGGCGCCAAGGCCGCAGTCAAGAAGGCACCGGGCAAGAAGGCCGGCGCCAAGAAGGGCACGCCCGGCGCCGAGGGCGAGGGCGAGGAGAACCTCGACGACGAGTCGATCGAACTCGAGGGTGACCTCGACGACCTCGAAGTCTCCGAGGACGACCTGGCCGAGGACGAGGTCGTCGAGGAGGTGACCGTCGCCGACGACGAGGAGGCCGAGGAGGCCGACGAGCCGACGGAGAAGGACAAGGCCTCCGGCGACTTCGTCTGGGACGAGGAGGAGTCCGAGGCGCTGCGGCAGGCCCGTAAGGACGCCGAACTCACCGCCTCCGCCGACTCGGTGCGCGCCTACCTCAAGCAGATCGGCAAGGTCGCGCTGCTCAACGCCGAGGAGGAGGTCGAGCTCGCCAAGCGGATCGAGGCCGGTCTCTACGCCACGGAGAAGTATCGCGAGCTCACCGAGAAGGGCGACAAGCCGCCGGTCCAGCAGCGCCGCGACCTGAACTGGATCATGCGCGACGGCAACCGCGCCAAGAACCACCTGCTCGAGGCGAACCTGCGCCTGGTGGTCTCGCTGGCCAAGCGCTACACCGGCCGCGGCATGGCGTTCCTGGATCTCATCCAGGAGGGCAACCTGGGCCTGATCCGCGCGGTCGAGAAATTCGACTACACCAAGGGCTACAAGTTCTCTACGTACGCCACCTGGTGGATCCGGCAGGCCATAACACGCGCCATGGCCGACCAGGCCCGCACCATCCGCATCCCGGTGCACATGGTCGAGGTCATCAACAAGCTGGGCCGGATCCAGCGCGAGCTGCTGCAGGACCTGGGCCGCGAGCCCACGCCCGAGGAACTCGCCAAGGAAATGGACATCACGCCGGAGAAGGTGCTGGAGATCCAGCAGTACGCGCGTGAGCCCATCTCGCTGGACCAGACCATCGGCGACGAGGGCGACTCGCAGCTGGGCGATTTCATCGAGGATTCCGAGGCGGTCGTCGCGGTCGACGCGGTGAGCTTCACCCTGCTGCAGGATCAGCTGCAGTCGGTGCTGGAGACGCTGTCCGAGCGCGAGGCGGGCGTGGTGCGGCTGCGCTTCGGCCTCACCGACGGCCAGCCCCGCACCCTCGACGAGATCGGCCAGGTCTACGGGGTCACCCGCGAGCGCATCCGCCAGATCGAGTCGAAGACGATGAGCAAGCTCCGCCACCCCAGCCGGTCCCAGGTCCTGCGCGACTACCTGGACTAGGCGCCAGCTACGCGACGAACGCCGCCGGGATCCGATCCCGGCGGCGTTCGCTGCGTCTCGTCCCGGTGCACCTCCCCGGCAGAGTGTGAGGGCTTCGGCGGCAAGCCGGTTCGCACCGACTCGCCGGGGCGGTTACCGGCGTTCCTCTCGTCCCAGCAGCAGACTGGACAGTCGTGGATCAGTTGGTGTTGGTGTTCGTGCTGGCGTTCGCCACGATCCTGGCGCAGCCGCTGGGGCGACGCACCGGGCTGGCTCCGGCGGTGTTGATGACGGTGTTCGGGCTGATCCTCGCGGTCATTCCGTTCGTCCCGAACATCGATGTCAATCCCGAACTGATCCTTCCCCTCGTGCTGCCACCGCTGCTGTACGCCTCGGCGCGGCGGACCTCGTGGCAGCAGTTCGCCGACAATGCCGGGGCCATCCTGCTCCGTGCGGTCGGCTTGGTCGTCGCGACGGCCGTGGCGGTGGCCGCGGTGTTCCATGCCTGGTATCCGGCACTGCCGCTGGGCGCCGCGCTGGCGCTCGGTGCGCTGGTGGCGCCGCCGGATCCGGTCGCGGTCAGCGCGCTGGCCGACCGGCTCGGGCTGCCGCGCCGCCTGGTCTCGGTGCTGGAGGGCGAGGGGCTGTTCAACGACGTGACCGCCGTGGTGCTCTACAACGTCGCGGTGCAGGCCGTGGTGACCGGCCGCTTCTCGGCCTGGCACACCGCGTTCGAATTCCTCGTGTCGGCGGTGGTCGCGATCGCGGTCGGGCTGGCGCTGGGCTGGGCGGGCGGCAAGCTGATGCGCAACCTCGACGAGGCCGCCTGGCAGGTGGCGCTGGGACTGCTGCTGCCGTTCGCCGCGTACGGCCTGGCCGAGCTCTGGCACGGGTCCGCGGTACTGGCGGTACTGCTGTGCGCGCTGTATCTGACCGATGCGGCAACGGATTTCAGCGACAGTGCCTACCGGATCGTGGGCGACTCGTTCTGGGACGTCATCGATATGCTCGTCACCGGCATCGCGTTCGGGCTCATCGGCCTCGAGCTCACCACGGTGCTCGCCGCCACCGGACCGGACTGGGAGCGGCTGCTCGGCGGCGCGGCCGCGGTCGTCGCCGTGGTCGTCTTCCTGCGGCTGATCTGGCTGCTGCTCACCACGGAGGTCTTCCAGCGCTGGTGGCGCCGCCGCGACGCCGACGAGCCCTACACCTGGCGGGAGTCGATCGTCACCTGGTGGGCGGGGATGCGCGGTGTGGTCACCGTGGCGCTCGCGCTGGCCGTGCCCTTCGCGACCGACACCGGCGAGGCGTTTCCCGGTCGCGCGGAGATCCTGTTCATCGCGTTCGCGGTCGTGCTGTTCACCCTGCTGCTGCAGGGGCCGACGCTCCCGGCGGTGGTGCGCGCCACCGGCGTCAAGGCCGATACCGAACACGAACGGGTACTGGAGAAGCGGCTGTGGACCCGGATCCTGCGCGCCGAACTGGCCCGCCTCGAGGAGATCGCGGACAGCGAGGACCTGCCCGACGAGGTGTACCAGCGCATGCGAGACGGCTTCGAACGCCGGCTCGCCCGCGCCGACCCCGAGGCCGCCGAGGCCACCGACGACGCCAAATCCGTCGACCGGGCGCTGCGGTTCTCCGGCAAGATGCGCGCGATCAGCAACGAGGTGCTCGAGGCCGGACGGACCGAGGCGCTGGCCGCGCGGCGCGAACCCGGCATTCCGCCCGATGTGGTCGACCGGCTGATGCATCGGCTGGATCTGCGGCCCATGCCGCCGATGTAGGGCGGTTTACACCCGACACCCATCAGCCCACACTTGGGCGGTTCTCAGGCGGCGCCCGCAGAGTCGGGGCGTGGACAAGTTGGTGCTGGTGTTCGTGTTGCTGCTCGCGACCATTCTCGCGCAGCCGATCGCGCGCCGCACCGGGCTCGCACCCGCGGTGCTGATGACCGTGTTCGGCTGCGCGCTGGCTCTGCTCCCCTTCGTGCCGACAACGCGGTTCGATCCGACATTGATTCTGCCCCTGGTGCTTCCGCCCCTGCTGTACACCGCCGCGCGGCGGACGTCGTGGCGGCAGTTCGCGGCGAACTGGGGCACCATCGGGCTGACCGCCGTCGGACTGGTGGTCGCGACGGCGGTCGCGGTCGCGGCCGCCGCGCACGCCTGGCATCCGGCCGTCCCCTTCGCCGCGGCGCTGGTGCTGGGCGCCCTGGTCGCGCCGCCGGATCCGGTGGCGGTGTCGGGGATCGCCGGACGGCTGGGCCTGCCGCGGCGGCTGGTGTCCGCTCTGGAGGGCGAGGGGCTGTTCAACGACGTCATCGCGGTCGTGGTCTACACCGTGGCGGTGCAGGCGGTGTCGACCGGCCACTTCTCGGCCTGGCACGCCGCGTGGGATCTCGTCGTCTCGGCCGCGGTGGCGTTCGCCGTCGGCCTGGTCCTCGGCTGGTGCGGCACCAGGCTCGCGCGGCGGCTGGACGAGGCGAGCTGGCAGGTGGCGCTCGGACTGCTGCTGCCGTTCGCCGCGTACGGATTGGCCGACGCCTGGGGCGGATCCGCGGTACTGGCCGTCCTGGTGTGCTCGCTGTACTTCAGCGAAACGGCCCTGAGCTGCTGCGCCTCCGACTACCGCCTGATGGGCGATTCGTTCTGGAAGATCACCGAAATGCTGGTGACCGGATTCGCCTTCGGCCTCGTCGGCCTGGAACTGCGCAGCGCGCTGACGGGAGTGGGCACGGCGTGGCCCGGCCTGCTCGGCATCGCGGCCGCCGTGGTCGCGGTGGTCGTCGCGCTGCGCCTGGGCTGGCTGACCGTGATCTGGGCGCCACTGCATCGCTGGTGGCGCCGCCGCGAGGTGGACGAGCCCTACACCTGGCGGGAAACGCTGGTCACCTGGTGGGCCGGTCAGCGCGGCGTGGTCACGGTGGCCCTGGCGCTGGCGGTCCCGTTCACCACCGACACCGGGGCGCCGTTCCCGGGGCGGGACGAGATCCTGTTCATCGCCTTCGCGGTCGTGCTGTTCACCCTGCTGGTGCAGGGGCCGACGCTGCCGATGGTCGTGCGCGCCACCGGGATTCGCGCCGATTCCGTCTCCGACCGCGAGTTCGAGCGGTTGCTGTGGCGGCGCGTGCGCGACGCGCAGCTCACCCGTCTCGACCAACTCGCCGCCGCCGAACGGCTGCCCGACGACATCTACCGCTCCCTGCGGGAGGGGTTCGCCGACCGGCCGACCTTCGCCACCGGCACCGATACCCGGGTCGCCGTGTCGACCGGGCGCACCCTGCGGATCACGGGCCCGCTCTCGCGGATCACGACCGAAGTCCACGCCGCCGGGCGCCGGGAGGCGGTGGCCGTGCGCCGCGAGCCCGCGGCGCCGACCGAGGTCGTCGACCGCGTCATCCGGCACCTGGATCTGCGCATCCACCTGCACCGGCCGGAGAATCGCTGAGCGGAGCACGCAACCGGTCGGCACGGAATATGTTGCGCGAGAGCCACTTCGACCGCCGATGTCCGATTGGTCGGATTGTGTCGAGCGGGGTCGACACCGATCCCCGGCGCCGCAACCCGCGACCGGCACGTCAGCTACCTGCGCGCATGGTGGCCAGCAAACCCAGCTAATTCTTTGGAAGATCCTGCGGCAAATTTACTACCTGTTGGTTCGCGGCTATGGTTCGGCGTATTGCCGTCGAGCGATCGGCGGGAATCGTTCTGGCAAGGAGCTCGCATGCTGGAAATCGACCACTTCACCTACGGCTGGCTGACTCCCGCTCTGGCCTATCTCATGTCCGTCACGGGCTCGCTGCTGGCGCTGCGCTGCATGGTCCGTGCGCGCACGGGCAGCCGGAACGACGGGTGGATCGTCACGGCGGCCATCGCACTCGGCGGCACCGGGATCTGGGTCATGCATTTCATTGCGATGCTGGGCTTTTCGGTCCACAACGCGACCATTCGCTACGACGTGCCGATCACGTTGATCAGCGCCGCGATCGCGATGGCGGTGGTGTGGGTCGGCCTGGCCATCGTGATGCGGCGGCACCGCGGCCTGTTCGCGCTGCTGACCGGCGGCGCGATCACCGGACTCGGGGTCGCCGCCATGCACTACTCGGGCATGTACGCGATGAAGACGAATGCGGCGGTGCGATACGACCCGTGGGTCGTGCTGCTGTCGATCGTCATCGCCGTGGTGGCGGCGACCGCGGCGCTGTGGTTCGCGCTGCATGTGCGCGGCCTCGCGGCCACCGTCGGCGCGGCGCTGATCATGGGCGTGGCGGTGTGCGGCATGCACTACACCGGCATGTTCGCCATGCACGCGCACATGGCCACACACCTGCACGCCCCGGTCGGCGCGCAGGCCCATCAGCTGCTGACGCCACTGATCATCGGCGTCGGCATGGTCACCCTGCTGTTGCTGTTCCAGGTCGGCATCACCGATATCGACGAGCCCGACCTCAGCCGCATCCGGGGCCAGTACGCCAGCCGCTACTGGCCCAGCCGAACCCGCCCCGCCGATCTCCGCGCACCCGACCGCATCGACCCGCCCGACCACCGCTGGTAACCACCCGCCCGCGCCACCCTTCCCGCACCCCTTGCGTGTTCCCGCACCACTTGCAGCGCCTTGCAGGTGGTGCGGGAACGAGCAAGTGGTGCGGGAAGGGTGGCGCGGCGGGAGCGTGCCGTGGCGCGTCGGCGGGCGGGCGGGGCGATCCCGGGCGAAACTTACTGGCGTGCCCGCCTCCGTCCTGCATCATTACCGCTCCCCCTGGACGCGGACCATCGATGTTCGCGAGGAACTGCGGGCGGTGCGCGACTGGTGGCACGGCCCCGAGCGGGTGTACCGGGCCGCGCGGGCGGTGCGGGACTTTCTGGGCGGCGCCCCCGCCAGCTGCGCCTACGCGTTCACGCTGTTCGTCACCTGGTGGACGCTGCGGGGCATCAGCGATATCGCCGGGCATCGGTTGATCCTCTCGGCGTCCACCAACCTGCACAACATGCAGCGCGATCCGGTTCAGGTGCTGGTGGCGTCGGCGTTCTGGACCGAGGGCGGGTTCCCGTGGGCGATCGTGCTCGGCTTCCTGACCGTGATGGCCTTCGCCGAACGCTGGCTGGGCACCGTGCGCTGGGTGCTCGTGTTCGCCATCGGCCACGTCGGCGCGACGCTGCTCACGGTCACCGGCATCGCCTACGCCGTCGACCACGGACTGATCCCGCTGAAGGTGGCGGTGGTGTCGGATGTCGGTGCGTCCTACGGATTCTCGGCGATTCTCGCCGCCCTGACCTTCCATCTGCCCGGCGGCGCCCGGCTGGTGTGGGCGGGCGGGCTGCTCGGCTGGTTCGGGCTGGCGGCCTGGCACGGCCGCACCTTCACCGACTACGGCCACCTGACCGCCGTCCTGCTCGGGTTCCTGGTCGGCGCCATCGCATCGGTGGCCTCGCGGCAACTGGAACGACGGAAACGGCCGCCTCAGCCGGTGGCGGGCGCGGGCCGCTGACCGCGCTGCACCAGCCGCACGGCGGGTTCGACGACACGCGCGGCGACGGGGCCGAGTATCGCCATCAGCAGCACGTAGGCCGAGGCGAGCGCGGCCAGATCGCCGTCGACCGCCCCCATGGTCACCGCCAAACCCGCGATGACGATGGAGAATTCGCCGCGGGCGACCAGCGCGGCACCGGCACGGGCGCGGCCCATCCGCCGAATGCCCTGCCGCCGCGCCGCGTACCAGCCGGTGGCGATCTTGGTCAGTACGGTCACCACCGCCAGCACCACCGCCCAGCCCAGCACCGGCGGTATCGCGCGGGGATCGGTATTGAGCCCGAACGCCACGAAGAAGATCGCCGCGAACAGGTCGCGCAGCGGCTCCAGCATCTTGGCGGCGTTCTGCGCGGTGGACCCGGAGATGGCGATGCCCAGCAGGAATGCGCCGACCGCGGCCGAGACGTTCAGCGCCGAGGCGATCCCGGCCACCAGCAGGGCCGCACCCAGCAGTTTGAGCAGGAACACCTCCTTGTCGGAGGAGTCCACGATCGCCGACACGTACCGTCCGTACCGCAGCGCCACCACCAGCACCAGGGTGATCGCCAGCAGGGCGATCGCCAGCGAACGGAGCCCGGCCAGGTATCCGATCCCGGCCAGCAGAGTGGTCAGGATGGGCAGGTATACCGCCATGGCCAGATCCTCGAACACCAGGATCGACAGCACCACGGGCGTTTCACGGTTACCCAGCCGTCCCAGATCGTTGAGCACCTTCGCCGCGATTCCGGACGAGGAGATGTAGGTGACGCCGCCCATCGTCACCGCGCCGACCACCCCCCAGCCGAGCAACAGCGCTACCACTACCCCGGGGGTCGCGTTGGCGACGAGATCGAAGACGCCGGCCAGCCAGGACCGGCGCAATCCCGTCACCAGCTCCGCCGCGGTGTACTCCAGGCCCAGCAGCAACAGCAGCAGCACGACGCCGATCTCCCCGGCGACGTGACCGAACTCGATGGCGGACTCCAGCTGGATCACGCCACCTCGGCCGAACGCGAGACCACCCAACAGGTACAGGGGAATCGGCGACATCCCGAAACGACCGGCCACCCGGCCGAGCATGCCCAGGGCGAACAAGATCGAACCGAGTTGAACCAGTGCTAACGCGGTGGAGCCCACCGACTCACCCGTCGGTCAGAATCGCCAGGGCCGAGTCCAGCCCGTCGGGAGTGCCGACGACGACCAGCAGGTCGCCGGTGGCCAGCACGAAGTCGGGGCCCGGTGACGGATGCACCTGTCCGGCCCGCATCGCCGCGACGATCGAGGCCTTGGTGCGCGTGCGCATGCGCGTCTCGCCCAGCATGCGGCCCTGATACGGCGATCGTTCGCCGATCGGCAGCTGCCGTGTGACGATGCCGGGCATATCGCGGTGGTCGGCGTTGAGCTTCTCCACCAGCTGCGGCGCGCCGAGCAGGTTCGCCAGGGCCGCCGCCTCGTCGGTGGTGAGCGGGACCTGCGCGGCACAGGCGTCCGGGTCGTCGGACTTGGAGATGATCAGGTCCAGGCCGCCGTCGCGGTGGGCGACGACACCGACCCGTCGCCCCGATCGCACCTCGAAGTCCTTGCGTACCCCGATCCCGGGCAGCGCTGTCACGTCGACGTTCACATGTCCAGCCTAGGCGGCGACAGCGCCGTGACCGAATGGAGCCGAGCGCGCGGCCCGGCAAACCGGTCCTCAGGCGGGTGGCGGCGGTTCGGCGAACGCACCGTCCGGCCCCGGCCGATAGTCCGTGACCGCCGTCACGGCCGCGAACGGCAACGGCCCGTACAGGTGTGGGAACAGCATGGATTCGGGATCGGTAGGAACGCCGGGCTCCCAGCGCACGGGGGCGGCGAGCAAATCGGGATCGAGCCACAGCAGCACCAGATCTCGGCGCCCCGCGAACAGCCGGTTCGCGGGCAGGTGCACCTGCCGCGGCGTGGACAGGTGGACGAACCCGGCCTCGTCCAGCGAGGGCGGGCGGCGCTGCCCCGTTGCCCGGGCGGAGTCCCACTCCGCGCGGGTGCACATGTGAACCAGCGTGTCCGCCTTGGCCTTTCGGGCATCGTCGTCGTGCATCGCTCGACCCTATCCGCCGAGCACCGGGAACCGCACCCGCGGGCAAGCCGTTGGCCTCGGAGTTTGCCGCAAGCGGAGTGTGATTGTCGGTGCCGCGGGGTAGTCTCCCGATAGACAACTGGATCGGCCTGTTCACGGAAGTGGTTGCTACGCTTCGCCCCGCGCTGACCGGCTGTTCGCTTTCGGCGAAACGCCTGGTCATGTTAGGGAAAACACAAAGAAACATCTCCGGGAACAAAGCCCCCGTCCCGAACGTCTGACAGAGTAGTCATACACCACTGCTGGGAAGTAGCGGTAGCGAGCTCGCGGAAGGGACCGCGAGCCCCACACCCAGGCGAACGGTCTTCTGCGCCGGGAGCCAGGACGGAGGAGTCATGCCAGGAACACTGACTAGCACCCCACTGACCGCGGTCGACCGTTGCGACCGCTGCGGGGCGGCCGCACGCGTGCGTGCGACCCTTCCCGGCGGTGGCGAGTTGCTCTTCTGCCAGCATCACGCCAACGAGCACATGGATCGTCTCAAAGAGCTCGAGGCCGTGATCGATACAGAGTCGGCACCGGCGCTGTAATCAGCTCCTTCAGTCCGATGGAAAACTGAACCCTCCAATCGAACATCCCGAACGGGCGGCCCGGTGGCCGCCCGTTCCGCGTGCCTAGCCGGTCAGCCCGGCCTCGATGCCCGTGAGCATTCGGTCCAGCCCGTAGTAGAAGGCCCCGTCCGGATCGCCGGGCGCCTGATACTTCTCCCCCACCGCCGCCCCGACCCGTCCCGACAGCGGATAGTCCGCGGTAGGCATGACCTGAGTCAGCAAGGGGCCGTGGACCTCCCACCACTCGGCGTCGGTCATCTCCCGCGCGCTGCGCCGCGCGGCCACCGCCATCCGGGCGTTGCCGGTGGCGAACTCCGACAGCACCGCGATCACCCGATCCATCTCGATATCGGTCAGCCCGACGCCCTCCAGCGCGGCCAGCTGGCGCTCGTAGCGGCGCATCCGGCCCGGACCCAGTACCAGGCGCCACGGCGGCACCTCCAGCAGCCAGGGATGGGCGAGCAGCTCGGCACGCACCTGAACGGCGATCGCGGCCATCCGCTCGCGCACCGGCAGGGCCGGGTCGATGGGCGCGTCCTCGGCGGCGACGGCATCCACCATCAGGATGATCAGCGCCTCCTTGCTGGGCACGTACGTGTAGAGGGACATCGGGCCCAGGCCGAGTTCGGCGGCGACCGCGCGAATGGAGATCCTGTCGTACCCGTCGCGGTCGGCGATCGCGACCGCGGCGCCGACCACGTCGTCGACGCTGACCGTCTGCTTGGGCCCGCGCGCGCCCGGCCGGGGCGGCAGCTCCTCCCGCCACAGCAGGGTCATCAGCTGTTTCGCCTGTTCGACGGCCGAATCCTCGACCATGGCACTCCTCGGGGAATATCAGTACGATGTACGAAGTTACAGTACCTCGTACATCGTACGTATATCGGGAGGTTCCGCTCTGCCCACCCAGGCCACCTATCTGCCGGACCGGCACATGTTCGCGCTGTGGACGTGGACCGGCTCCGCCTCCGGGCCCGCGCCGGACCCCGGGGACAGCGAGCCGATTCCGCTCGCGATCCCGGCACCGGACGGCACCGTGATCGCGGCGACCACCGTGGACTGCACGCTGACCGAGCCGGAGCGATTCGCGTCGCTGCCGATCGCCGATCCGGGCGGCTCCGTCCTCGCCTGGCGCGCGATCCTGCACGCCGACAACGCCGAGGCCGAAGATACGGCCCCCGCCGCCCGAAGCGCGGCGGCGGACTCCGAGCGTGCCGCCGTGGCCGGACGGGCAACGCCCACCGCACCGGATCTGCGGGCCGATGACAGCCTGGGCGATCTGCCACCGGCCGGACATGCGGTGCCCAATGCCGCCCGTACGGCGATCGTCTCGGCCGAACGGGCGGTGCGGGCCTGCGTGGGGAGCGAGGCCGTAGCGGCGGAACTGCGCACGACCCTGAAGGCGGAGCTGCGGCCCTATCAAGCACGCGGCATCGCCTGGCTGCGCGAAACCGCCGAGACGCACGGCGGGGCGGTCCTCGCCGACGAGATGGGGCTGGGCAAGACCGTGCAGGCGATCGGGTACCTGCTCGGCCGGGCCGGCACGGGCCCGCAGCTGGTGGTCTGCCCGACCTCGCTGGTCGGCAACTGGGCACACGAGATCGAGCGTTTCGCGCCGGGCCTGCGCCCGATCATGTGGCGCGGCGGCGATCTCGACCTCGCCACGCCGGGAACGGTTGTGGTGACCGGATATCCGACACTGCGCGGACACGGGCAGAAGGTCGCCGAACTGCATTGGGCAACCGCTATTTTCGATGAGGCGCAGGTGCTGAAGAACCCGCGCACCCAGGTGTCGCGCGCGGCGCGCACCTTGCACGCCGACGCCCGCATCGCGCTCACCGGCACGCCCGTGGAAAACCACCTCGACGAGCTGTGGGCGCTACTCAATCTGGTTGTGCCCCGGGCCTTCACGCACAAGGCGCAGTTCCGGCGCCGGTTCGTGCGGCCCATCCACGAGGGTTCCGAGCGGGCCGCCGTCCGGCTGCGCGACACTCTCGAGCCGATCGTGCTGGCGCGCAAGAAGATCCAGGTGGCGGCCGCGCTGCCGCCGAAGATCCACACCGATCTGGTGTGCGATCTCACCGACGAGCAGCAGCGGCTCTACGACCGCTTGCTCGACAAGGCCGAGGCCGAGGGGTTCGGCAGCGGCGCGCAGCGGCACAGCCGGGTGCTCGCCGCGCTGACGGCGCTCAAGCAGGTCTGCAATCATCCGGGTCTGATCACCGGCGAGCTGGACGAGCTGGCGGGCCGCTCCGGCAAGTTCGACGTGTGCGCCGACATTCTCGCCAATAATCTCGATATCGACTCTCCCACACTGGTTTTCACGCAGTATCGGCGCACCGGCGAGCTGCTGGTCCGGCACTGCGCCGAGCAGTTCGGCGTGGTGGCGCCGTTCTTCCACGGCGGCCTGAACACCGCCGAGCGCGCCGATATCGTGCGGCGGTTCCAGGCTCCGGACGGCCCGCCCGTGCTGGTACTGAGCCTGCGAGCGGCGGGGACCGGACTGACGCTCACCCGCGCGGCCGATGTGGTGCATTACGACCGCTGGTGGAATCCGGCGGTGGAGGCGCAGGCGTCGGACCGGGCGCATCGGATCGGGCAGACCCGGCCGGTCACCATCACCACCCTCACTACCGGCACGACGGTGGAGGAGCACATCGCCGGAATGCACGGCCGCAAGTCCGCGCTGGCCGACCTCACCGACACCGACGCGGCGGGTTCCGGCTCGGGCATCGCCGCACTGGCCCGCCTCGACGACGAACACCTGCTCGAGATCCTGCGCCGGAAGCGAGGGAACTGACTTGGCAGACAACGAATTCGGCTATACCGCCTGGGGCATGGACTGGGTACGACTGGCCGAGCCGCTGCGTGTGTCGCGCCCCGAGCCGCTGCTCCCCCGCGCCCGCAGTATCGCCCGCAACGACGGTGTCCAGCTCGAGATCGAGGGCAGTGTGGTGCGCGCCGCCATCCATCGCGGCGGCCAGGCATCGGTCACCCACGTGGAGCTGACACGGCTGCCCGCGGCCACGATCACCGCCCTCGCGGCGCTGATCCCGGCGGATACGGTCGAACTGGCCGACAGCGTCCACGAGTCGATCCGGGCCGCGGGCCTGTCCGTCGCCCCGCAACTGCTGTCCACGGACTGCTCCTGCTCGGCCCGCAAGCCCCGCTGCCTGCACCTGCTCGCCACCTGCTACGCCCTGGCCCGCCGCGTAGACGAATCCCCTTGGCTCGCACTGGATCTCCAGGGCTACCGGGATTCCGCCACCGCCCCTGCCGACACCGGCGCGCCGCTACCCCGCTGGACAGCGCTCGACACCCTCGACCCCGCAACGTTCTTCGACCTCTCCGCATAAGCCAACCGACTGCGGGAACCGGTTGTCTGCCGACCGGTGGGAGTGGTCAGGCGGGGCGGTGGGCTCGGAATCGGAAGCTGCTTGTCCCGGTTTCGATGTCGATGTCGGTGAAGCCGATTCGGGTGAGGCGAGCGCACAGGGTGTCGGGTGGGACCGGGACGCAGGTGTCGCCCAGGTGGATGAGGCGGAAGCCGGGACTGTCCAGGCCGTCGCTGCCCGCGAAGACGCCGCCGGGGCGCAGCACGCGCAGTGCCTCGGCGAACAGGGCGTCCTGCCGGGCGGGTGACGGCACGTGGTGCAGCATGGTGAAGCAGATGACGGAGCTGAATTCGGTGTCCGGCAACGGCATTGCGGTGCCGTCGCCGTCGACCACCCGCACCCGGCCGCCCTTGCGGTCGCGCAGCCGGGCGGCCAGCGCGGGATCGATCTCCAGTCCGGTCAGCGTCGGCACACGCTGCCGCAGTGCCTCGATATTGGCGCCGTAGCCGGGGCCGACCTCGAGCGCGGAGTCGCCGAGGTCGAGGCCCGTCAGGGCCCACGGCACGATCCGGGTGGCGCTCGCGCGCTCCCACAGGGCCGAGCGGCACAGGACGCGATGCAAGATGTTCATCCCCATGGCCGCGACGGTACGGAGCCGCGCCTCTGGCCACGAGACGCTACGCTGCCAGATTGTGTCGCAGAACGGTCAATCGGTGCTCTCCACCGCCGCACCGACCGGGCCCACCGCCATGGTGTTCGGCAACGGCGTGCTGCCCGCCGGATTCTGGTTCGATCCGCACCGGCATCCGCAGCACCAGATCGCCTGGGCGTCACGGGGAGTCATCGCGGTCGAGGTCGGCGGCGGCCACTGGGTGCTGCCGCCGACGCGGGCGCTGTGGATCCCCGGCGAGACCACGCATCGCACCGGGGCCCTGCAGGGGGCGGCGATGCGCGGGATCTACGTCGAACCCGACCGCTGCCCGGTCGCCTTCACCGAGCCCACCCTGCTGCGTGTCGGTCGCCTGCTGCACGAGCTGTTCGACCACCTCACCGGATCCGGAAACCCCGGCGCCACACCGGAGTTCGTCGATCTCGACGCCGAGCTCGATCCGGGGCAGCGCCACCGCGCCGAGGCCGTGGTGTTCGACCTGCTCGAGCCGGTCGAGGTGATCCCGGTGGGCGCTCCGCTGCCCACCGATCCGCGGGCTCGGACGGTCGCGGACGCGCTGCTGCGGGACCCCGCCGACGACCGCACCCTCTCGCAGTTCGCCCCCGACGCCGCCGCCAGCCCGCGCACGCTCGCCCGGCTGTTCCTGGCCGAGACCGGAATCACCTTCGGGCAGTGGCGAACTCAGATCCGGCTGGCGGCCTCGCTGCCGCTGCTGGCGAGCGGGCTCCCGGTGGCCCGCATCGCCGAGCGGGTCGGCTACGCCTCCCCCAGCGCCTACGTCGCCGCCTTCCGGCGGGCGGTCGGCGTGCCGCCGGGCCGATACTTCGCCCGTTAGCCCGGCAAGTGGTGTCGCGGTCGACCACGCATCCTCTCCCCCCACCGGCCGTGTCGAACATCGCCACCACACAAGCCCGTGGCCGGTCTGCCCACGAGGCCCGTATTTCGCCCGGCAGCACAGCAACTGGCGCCGCGGTCGACCACGTGGTCTCCCGACCGGCCGTGTCGGACGTCGTCACCGCACGGGCCCGTGGCCGGTCTGCCGCCGGGCCCGTATGTCGATCGGTAGCTCAGGAGTTGGTGCCGCTGTCGACGGTCATGACGGCGCCGTTGACCGAGCGGCCGTCCGGACCGGCGAGGAAGGCCACCATGGCGGCGACATCGTCGGGCCCGGCGTACCGGCCCAGCGGATTGAACTGCAGCTGCTGATCGGCGTGGTCGCCGTCGGACGGGTTCATCTCGGTGTCGGTGGAGCCCGGCTGCACCAGGTTCACCGTGATTCCGCGCGGACCCAGTTCGCGCGCAAGGGCTTTGGTGAAGCCGTTGAGCGCGGACTTGCTCAGGTTGTACAGCGCCAGGCCGCCGAACAGCGCGCGGTCGGTCAGGTTCGAGCCGATGCTGATGATCCGGCCGCCCTCGCCCATATGCGCCACCGCGGCCTGGGCGGCGACGAAGGGCGCCCGCGCGTGGATGTGCAGTGCCTGGTCGATGTCGTCGAGGGTGAACTCCTCGAACGGCTTGGCCGGGAAGATGCCCGCATTGTTGACCAGGATGTCGAGACCGCCCAGCTCCTCGGCGGCGCGGTGCACCGCGGCCGTGGTCTCCCCCGCGTCGGCGCTGTCGGCCCGTACGGCCAGCCCGCGACGACCCAGCGCCTCGATCTCGGCCACCACCTTGCGCGCGCTCTCCTCGCCGCTGCGATAGGTCAGCGCCACATCCGCGCCCGCCGCGGCCAGTCGCCGCGCGATCGCCGCGCCGATGCCACGGCCGCCCCCGGTCACGAGGGCCACGGTGCCGGTCAGGTCGTTCATCTCTGCGCTCCTAATTCTGTGTCGATCAGTACATAAATAACTCAACCAGACGACGCCGGCCGGCGTCAAGAGGTATATTTAACGATCGACACAGAAAGGAGCGATCGTGGGCGAACGCGGACGACCCCGCGCCTTCGACCGCGCGCTCGCACTGCGGCGCGCCATGGAGGTGTTCTGGGAGCACGGCTACGAGGGCGCCTCGATGAGCGACCTCACCGCCGCCATGGGCATCAACTCGCCCAGCCTCTACGCGGCCTTCGGCGGTAAGGAGCAGCTGTTCCGCGAGGCGGTGGGCCTGTACGGGTGCACCGAGGGCAGCTATACCGAACGAGCCCTGCGCGAGGAACCCACCGCCCGCGCCGCCATCGAGGCGATGCTGCGGGACAACGCCGTCGCCTACGTCGACGGCACCACCCCGCGCGGCTGCATGGTCGTCCTGGCCGGATCCACCTACACCACCCGCAACACCGCGATCCGCGACTTCCTCACCGAAAAGCGCAGGGGCACAGTCGAAGACATCCGCCACCGCATCGACCGCGGTATCGCCGACGGGGATCTCCCCGTCGGCACCGACGCCGCCGAACTGGCCGACTTCTACGCTACCGTCCTGTTCGGCCTGTCGGTTCAGGCTCGCGACGACGCCGATCTACGACAGCTCAACCGCTCCATCGACCGCGCCCTGGCGGCCTGGCCCGTCCCGGAACCGGCGGCACACTGACCGCGTAGATCCTGTGTCGCACACCATGATCCGGCCGGACCGGCGCCGACCCCGGCGGCATGCGGCGGCCGGATCGACCCGGCCGCCGTCCGGCGTGCTATCGAAGGACCATGTATCCCGAGCCGGGCGAAGTGCTGCACTTCTCCGAGGACCCCACCATCACCCGCTTCGTCCCCCACGTCGCGCCGACCGCGCGGGAGCCCGCCGCCTACGTGTGGGCGGTCGACCGGTCGAGATGCGCCGACTACTGGTTCCCCCGCGACTGCCCGCGAGCCATGGCATGGACGGCGCCGGACACCACGATCGCCGATCGCGACCGCATCCTCGGCCCCGGCGGCGGCGACCGGGTACACGCGATCGAATACCGCTGGCTGAACGCGCTGCGCACCGTCACGCTGTTCGCCTACCGACTGCCCGCCGGACCGTTCCGCCCGCACGGCGACCCGGTCCCGCACGCACACGTCGCCACCGTGCCGGTCGAGCCGCTGGCGCCACCGCGGGCGGTGGGTGATCTGCTCGAACTCCAGGAGGCCGCCGGAATCCAGCTTCGCGTGCTGCCGAACCTCTGGGACTTCTGGGACGCCGTGGTCGGCAGCTCCCTGGGCTTCAGCGGCATCCGGATGCGCAACGCGCGGCCGCGCGGCTGAACGCTACATGCGGCGGAGGGCGGTGATGCGCTGGGAGAGCTGGTCGGCGGTGGCCAGAGCCGTTGGGGGGCCGCCGCATTCGCGGCGGAGTTCGCCGTGGATCACGCCGTGGGGCTTGCCGGTGCGGTGGTGATGCATGGCGACCAGGCTGTTGAGTTCGCGGCGCAGCTCGCTCAGGCGATCGGCGGTGGCGACGCGTTCGGCGGCCGCCGCGACGCTCGGCCCCGGCTCCGCACCCCCGGCGGCGGCCGCGCTGCGCTCCTCGACCTGGCGGGTCTGGCGGTCGCGCAGCAGCGCGCGCATCTGCTCGGCGTCGAGCAGGCCCGGAATGCCGAGGTAGTCGGCCTCCTCGTCGCTGCCCGCGAAGGTCGCGGTGCCGAAGGAGTCGCCGTCGTAGATCACCTGG
>NZ_BDBV01000090.1 GCF_001613165.1 Nocardia mexicana NBRC 108244 | reverse complement strand
GCGCTCCTCGTCGCCCGGTTCGTCCTCCTGCTTGTTGGCCTCGATCAGCAGCTCGTCGTCGAGGCCGTTCTTCTCCCGGTGCGGCTTGCCGATCACGTGGTCGCGCTGGATCTCCAGCTGCGCGGCCAGGTCCAGCAGCACCGGCACCGACGGCAGGAAGACGCTGGCCGTCTCCCCGGGGCGGCGGGCACGCACGAACCGGCCGATCGCCTGGGCGAAATACAGCGGCGTCGAGGCGCTGGTGGCGTACACGCCGACCGCCAGGCGCGGCACGTCCACGCCCTCGGACACCATGCGCACCGCCACCATCCACGGCTCGGTGCCCGCCGCGAATTCGCCGATCCGCTCCGAGGAGCCCGGATCGTCGGACAGCACCACCGTCGGGCGCGAACCCGAAATGTGTTCCAGCAGTTCGGCGTAGTCGCGGGCGCGTTCCTGATCGGTGG
This sequence comes from Nocardia mexicana NBRC 108244, assembly GCF_001613165.1. GTDB lineage: Bacteria > Actinomycetota > Actinomycetes > Mycobacteriales > Mycobacteriaceae > Nocardia > Nocardia mexicana. Next base: position 16,454 of record NZ_BDBV01000090.1, on the reverse strand, counting down.
CGATCACCAGGCCGCCCGCGTCCGGCATACCGGTCGCGCGCAGCTGGCGCAGGCGGGTGTCGGCGGCGCCGAGCACCTTCGACATCCAGTCGCCCGCCGGATCCAGGGCGGTGCGCCAGGCCCGCGCCGTCTGCTCCACGCTCAGCGGCTCGCCCAGGCGGGCGGAGTACTCCTCGCCCGCGCTGTCGCGCCAGTGCGCGTCGCCGGAGTAGGCGAGGAACACCACCGGCCGCACGACACCGTCGGCCAGCGCCTCGGAGTAGCCGTAGGCGTAGTCGGCGTGCGACCGCGGGAACCCGGATTCGTCGGGCTCGTAGGTGACGAACGGGATCTGCGAATCGTCGCTACGGAACGGGGTGCCCGTCAGCGCCAGGCGGCGGGTGGCGTCGTCGAACGCCTCGGCGGTCGCGTCGCCCCAGCTCTTCGCGTCGCCCGCATGGTGGATCTCGTCGAGAATCACCAGGGTGCGGCGGTTCTCGGTGCGGACGCGATGCTTGAACGGATGCGAGGCGACCTGCGCGTAGGTGACCACCACCCCGTGATAGTCGCCGGACGTGCCGCCGGTGGAGTTGGAGAAATTGGAGTCCAGCGCGATGCCGACCCGCGACGCCGCGGCGGACCACTGATGCTTCAGGTGCTCGGTGGGCGCAACCACCGTCACCTGATCCACCGTGCGGTCGGCGAGCAGCTCGGAAGCCAGCCGCAGGGCGAACGTGGTCTTACCGGCGCCCGGCGTCGCGACCGCGAGAAAGTCGCGTGGCTTCGTCGTCAGATACTTGGTGAGAGCCCTGCGCTGCCACGCACGTAACGAACCACCACCACCCGAAGTCACTCGACAGAGATTAGCGACCCGCACCGACACGAAGCGAATCCGACGCGGGGTTTCGGCGTGGCTGTCGCGTAACGGTGCGGTTGCGGCACCAGGCCGGATACGGACGCCAAAACACGCTGCCGACAGGGCATTCGCCGGATCCGCAGCTCAGCTCCCGGACCGGTCCCCCGTGTGACGTTCCCCACGACCGGGACCGTACCGCGCGACACGTTTTCCGGCCGTTCGCCTATTCGGCGCGACTGTAGGTGATGCTGTAGGCAGGATGAACGCACACGAACCACCTCCGGCCGCCAGCGCCGCTCCCGGTCCGGGTGCGGGCGTGCGGGCGCGCGTCACGCACGGGGCGCGGCGGATCTGGCAGCTGGTCGCCCGCGTCTCGGTGAAGGCGTGGGACGACTCGATCTTCGCCAAATCGGCCGCCGCCGCGTTCTGGCAGACGCTGTCGCTGGCGCCGCTGCTGCTGGGTCTGCTCGGCAGCCTGGGCTATGTGGGCGGCTGGTTCGGGCCCGACACCGTGGAGATCGTCGAGGGCAAGATCATCAGCTTCAGCCGGAACCTGTTCAGCCCGACGGTGGTCGACGACCTGATCGCCCCGACCGTCGGCGATGTGCTCGGTCGCGGGCGCGGTGCGGTGGTGTCGGTGGGATTCGTGCTGTCGCTGTGGGCCGGGTCGTCGGCGATGGCGACCTTCGTCGACGCCATCGTGGCCGCACACAACCAGCAGGACGCCCGGCACCCGGTCTGGCAGCGCATCTTCGCGCTGCTGCTGTACGTGCTGTTCCTGGTGGTGTCGGTGTTCGTGCTGCCGCTGGTCGCGCTGGGCCCCGTGCTGATCGGCCGGGCGCTGCCCGACAGCTGGCGCGAACCCGGGCTGCGCCTGCTCGACGGCTTCTACTACCCGGGCACCGGACTGCTGCTCATCATCGGGCTGACCACGCTGTACAAGCTGGCGCTGCACCGGTCGCTGCCGTGGCACCGGCTGTTCGGCGGCGCGCTGGTGGCGGGCGTGTTCTTCATGGCCGCCAGCGACGGGCTGCGGCGCTACCTGACCTGGGTGACCCGGACCGGGATCAGCTACGGCGCGCTCGCCACCCCGATCGCCTTCCTGCTGTTCACGTTCTTCCTCGGCTTCGCGGTGATCCTGGGGGCGGAGTTCAACGCCACCGTGCAGGAGTTCTGGCCCGCCCGCACCACCCGGATCGAACACATGCGGCGCTGGCTCACCCGGCAGATGCGGGGCGAGACAGCACCCCGGCAGCGACGCGAGACGGCACCGCCCGAGTCACCGGAATCGGCGCAGTCGGACGAATCCCGTTCCCTGCGCATCACGTCGTAGCGCCGCGCGGCCGCATCAGGACTGATCCACCGGTTTCGTTTCGACCCGGTACGGTCGCAGCCCCCGCTTGCGGTAGTTGCCGAGGGCATTGGGGTGGTCCAGCGAGCAGGTGTGCAGCCAGACCCGCCGAACCTCCTGTGCGCCAACGGGTTCGGTCGCCCACGCCTGCCGCAGGGCGAGGGTGAGGGCGTAGGCGCCGAATCCCTTTCCGACGTATGCGGGCAGCAGGCCGAAGGCGGTGACTTCCACGTCCCCGGCCGGTTGCGGCTCCAGATAGGCGACGCCGGCCGGTTCGTTCTCGACGGTGATCAGCCAGTACTGCTCGTCCGGATGCTCGGCCAGATAGGCCGACCACCGCTCCGCGCTCCGCCGCGCCGCGCCCCACCCGTACGGCTCCCCCACCCCCGCCTGCACGCTCCGCACCAGCGGCGATTCGCGGTCGACCCGGCGCAGCCCGACGCCCGCCACCACGGGAGCCGCCACCAGTGCCCCGGGCCGCGTAAGTTCAAGGTAGGTAACGACTTTCTCCATCCCGAGAGGTTACCGGCCCGGACACTCAGCCGAGCCAGGTCACCAGGCGGTGCCACGTATTGGACCAACTGCGGACACCCTTGCGCGGCGGAAGGTCCAGCCGCCACACGCCGTTCTCCCACAGACGTTCCGCGGCAACCGATTCGGCATTCGGCGATTTCTCACCGAGCTCGGGACTGGCTGTCCCCACCACCAGTAGATGGTCGTCCTGCTCGACCAGTCCGTCCATCTGCTGCCATTCGGGCACCCCGGCCAGCGAGCGCTCCTGCACTCGCCGCCACGACCGCCCGTTGTCCGACGCCCAGATCGCGCCGTCATTGCTGCGCGGATCGGCCGAGTCGTCGGAGCCGACGGCGATCCACATGCCACGGACATAAGCGACCTCACCGACGTTCTGGCGGCCGTGAACACCGGCGAACCCGACGGCCTTCCGCCATTGCAAACCGTCTCCGGACATCCAGATCGCGCCGTCGCGTCGATAGCGGTTGGCGTCATCGCTGTGTTGCGGCCGGAAATCCGGGTCCGACGATCGGTCGGATCCCGCGATGACCCAATCACCGTTGACGTACCTCACCGAACTCGCATCCACCGCCCGCGACAACCCGAGTATCGAATGCGACCACTCTCCGCCTGCGACACGCCGCCACACGACGGAATTCCCGCCGGCTCCACCGAGCAGGATCTCCGTATCGTCGTGCCGCGAATATCCGCTGAACCAGTCCGCGGCGGGCAATTTCACGCCTTCGGCCCGCTGAATCGCCCGGCTGTTCCGCGGCAACTTCCACGTCTGCCCGTGCAGCTTGCCATCGGGGACGGTGTCGAATCCGAATATCAGGAAGCCATCGGATGTCGCGATCACGTCGCCCATCTGCCGCCTCGCGGATCCCCCGGTGACAGCCACGCCACCGAGCAGGGGAATGTCGTGCGGCAGGCGCGACCAACTCCAGCCGTCGGCCGATTCCCACAGTGCCGCATCCTGATAGCGGCCGCCACCGTTCGCACGCGGCGCCGCGGAACCGACGGCGAGGAAACGACGGCCGTCGTATGCGACGGCGAACATCTGCACGCGCCCGCTCTCGTCGGTGAGAGATTGATTCCGGTAGTGCTGGATGCCGATATTCCGGGGTTGCATAAAGTAGACGATCGCGAATGTCAGTGTGCACGTGACGACCAGGAATGCGGCGCCCGCGGCGAGCGGTGCATCTCCCGGCGCGCTGACCAACCGCCGTCCCCGCAGCACATTCACGACCTGCGGGAAGACCATCGTGGCCCCGACGGACGCTACGACGCCGATCGCGATACCGCCGGCGGTCGGGCCCAGCAGCAACCAGCAGGCACCGACCGCGACGGCCGTGACACCGCCCAGCAGGATTACTCGATTCACCGCGTTCCCCCGGTTTCGAACCTGGATTTCCAGCAGGTCGACCGTGTAATCGAGCCGCGGTCCGCGCCGTTACCGGCGGTCGCGCGTGTCGCCGAATTATCGCGACGGGTCCGACCGGCCGATCGCCCGCTCGTAGGCCTCCTGCAGTTGGGCGCTCGCCGTCGGGGCGTCGGGATTCGGCAGCGGGATGCCGAGGTGGGCCGCGCGCAGTTCGTCCATGAAGCGTTCCACCAGGTCTGGGCCACCGTCGCGCAGGAGTTCGGCGCGGACCCGCAGCTCCCGGGTGCCGTCGCGGTGGTCCAGGCCCCAATTGCCCAGCGCCACCATCACCGGGAGCGTCGCGATGCCCGCCTCGGTGAGCGAATACTCCGCCCTCCGGCCGCGACCGGCCTCGACCCTGGTGAGCAGGCCGGCGGCCACGAGCCGCTGCAGCCGATTGCTGAGGATGTTGGACGCGATCCCTTCCTCCGAACCCTTGAGCAGCTCGCGGAAGTAGCGCCGATCACCGAACATCACATCGCGCAGCACCAGCATCGACCACGCATCGCCCAGCACCTCCACGGCGGCGTTGATCGGACATCCGGACCGGGGCTCCATCCCACCTCCTCGAAAGTAGTTGCACTCTACTACCACTTATCGCGGGAAGTGGTTTCGATTGCAGAATGCAACTACCGCGAGGACCCGAGAACTACCGCGCGCCGACGGGAACGGCACCGGCGAGATCCTCGGTTCCCAGGCGCGGGTACGTCGGATACTCGCTGCCCGAGATGTACTGCACCGTCCGCACGACCTGGCACGAATAGCCGAATTCGTTGTCGTACCAGAGGTAGAGGATCGCGGTGTCGTCGTCGACGATGGTGGCGTTGGCGTCGACGATCGATGCCGCGCGGGATCCGATGAAGTCGCTCGAGACCACATCGGTGGCCGCGGTGTAGTCGAGGTTGCGGCTCAGCGGCCCGGCCAGCGATACCTGGCGCAGATACTCGAGCACCTCACGCTTCGTGGTCTCCCGCCGCAACTGCAGGTTCAGGATCGCGACCGAAACATCCGGCGTGGGAACGCGAATCGAGCTGCCGGTGATCTTGGCCTTGAAGTCCGGCATCGCCTTCGCCACCGCGGACTGCGCGCCGGTCTCGGTGAGCACGAGGTTGAACGGCGCGGAGCGGCCGCGCCGGTCGGCCTTGTGGAAGTTGTCCAGCAGGTTCTGGTCGTTGGTGAACGAATGCACCGTCTCCACGTGACCGCGGACGATGCCGAACTCGTCGTCCATCGCCTTCAGCGGCGGCACGATCGCGTTGGTCGTGCACGACGCGCACGAGACGATCCGGTCCGACAGATCCAGATCGCGGTGGTTGACGCCGTGCACGATGTTCGGGACGTCACCCTTGCCCGGCGCGGTGAGCACGACCTTCGCGATGCCGGGGCGCAGGTGCTGCGACAGCCCCTGGCGGTCGCGCCACTTACCGGTGTTGTCGATCAGGATGGCCCCGTCGATGCCGTACTCGGTGTAGTCGATCGCCGCCGGGTCGTCGCTGTAGATGAACTTGATGACGTTGCCGTTGGCGATGATCGCGCTGTTCTCGGCATCGACCTTGATCGTGCCGTTGAACTGGCCGTGTACCGAGTCCCGACGCAGCAGCGACGCGCGCTTGGCCAGATCGCCCTCGCCGCCCCTGCGCACCACCACTGCCCGCAGATTCAGCCCGTTGCCGGACCCGACCTTCTCGATGAGCAGGCGGGTGACCAGGCGGCCGATCCGGCCGAACCCGTACAGGACCACGTCCCGGGGACCCTGCGGCTCGGCCTTGTTGCCGTCGGTGACGTCGGCCAGCACCGCCGCGGTGAATTCGGCGACCGACCGCCCGCGCCCGTCGGTCCGGTAGGCGGTGACCAACCGGCCGAGGTCGATCTTGCAGGGGCCCAGGTCCAGCTCGCCGAGCACCTCGAGGAACGGCAGCGTCTGTTCGACCGACAGCTCCTCGCCCTCGATCTGCCGCGCGAAGCGGTGCGTGCGCAGGATGCTGATCACCGACTTGTTCACCAGCGACCGGCTGTGCAGCAGGATGGTCACCCCCTTCCCGCGGTACAACCTTCCAATGATCGGAATCATCGCCTCCGCCGAAGCCTCGTGAGCGTTCCAGCGGTCCAGGGGGTCGTCAGTCAACACATGTCCTAGGGGTGTCCTCGATTATGTATGACCGAGCGTAACCAGGGCCTTGCTTTCACAAGGCCCGGCTACCCCCTTGTGAGGTCCGCACCACGTTCATTCGGTGGACAAGGGACCGTAGACGGTGGCGTGCACGTGTGCGTACGCGGTCGCGACCGCGCAGACGATCGCCGCGACCACCAGCATCATGTGACCCCCGAGCCAATTCCCGATCACCCCGCCCAGCACCGCGCCCAGTACGAAGGCGAAGTAGAGCAGAAAGTATCCGAGCCAGTCCGCGGCGCTTCCGCCCCCGATATGACGGGCGATGCCCTGGCCGAGTTTCACCACCGTGCCGGTGACATAGCTGAGCGGGACCGACACCTCACCGTCCTTCACGAACGAGGTGTTCAAGGCGCCGATCCCGAAGGCCACCAGCAATACCGGCCCGAGATGGATTTCCCGATTGGTCACGCCGACCAGCCAGATATCCAGACCCGCCGCCGCGATCAGGCTGAGCGTGGTCAGAACCGTCACATCGTGCGGGTGGTTTTTCCAGAAACGCTTGCGGCACAGGGACGAAATCACCACACCGCCCAGGAACGACAGCAGCAGCAATGTCGCGGAGACGGCGGTCGGCCGGTCGCCGGAGAAATGCCCCAGGACCGCGCGCTCGGTATTGCCGGTCATGAATGTCACGAAGTAGCCGGCGCTGTGCAGGAACGCCGCCGCACCGACCAATCCCGCGGTGGCGGCCAGCACCCACGACAGCCGGGCCTCGTCATCGAACATCTGCCGATATCGATCGTCGGGCCGCATCGCCACCTTTGCTTCCTCTCCGAGAATCGCGAACAAGCAGCAACGATCAGGCTATGTCGACCCGGCGCGCCCGGCAGGCGGACACGCGAGGTGTAATGCGCACGGCCGTCCGCCGGATACACCCACAACGAATCACTTCCGAACAGAAACGTCCGGATCGTCGACATTACGGGAGGTCTGCCTATGAAAAGCATGGTTCGCACCACCAGCGGGCGGTACGCATGGTGTGCGGCGGGCGCCATTGCCGCCGCGCTGGTCCTCGGACAGCCGGGCGTCGCCGCCGCGGCCACGACGTTCCAGGTGCCTTCCACAGTTATGTCGCAATCATGGGGCACACCCCGGACCTTCACTGTTTTCGTGGCGGCCACGGTCGGCGATCAGCCCGGGACGACCACGTTCTCCGTCGCCAATCCCGGGGAATTCGGCGGCAGCAACAGCCTCGAATCCCGGGCGCGCGTGCAATGGCTCAATCTCGCGACGGGAGTCTCCGGCGTGGTGGAGGTCCCGGACCGGTTCACCGCACAGCAACCGTGCGACTGCGCACCCGCCGCGGTGACGGTCCCGACCGGATCCGGTCAGATCGCCGCGGTCGTCACCGGTGGCGGTAAATTCCCACCGGCCACCATCACCCCGGGATTCGGAACCTTCTCCGCGCCATAGCATCGGGGCCCGCGCGTTGACCCTCCCATTGCGGGAGGGTCCATGCTCGAATCGATGCGACCGAAGGGGACGATGTGAAGCTCGAGGTGGCCGAGATCGGCATTGCCGCCCGCGATATGCAGCACTGCGAGACGACGGCGCTGGGGGTGCTGCTGCGGCACGAGCGGCTCGCCCTGTCCGAGCCGATGCTCTTCGGACTCGGTTCCGGTCTGTCCTTCATCTATTGGGACAGCAAGAATATGGGCTTCCCGTTCCTCGGGGGACGGGTCAAGCCGTTCGAACTCACCCGGACCGCGGCCACGAGGCTCGGGCTGGAACTCGCTGTCCAGGAGACCACCTCCCCGCGCAGGGCCTGGAGGAACGCGGTGGCGCCCATCGATGCGGGCCGCCCCGTCGGGTTGCAACTCGATAGCTACCACCTGGACTACTTCGGATCGAAGGTGCACTTCGGCGGCCATGTCGTCGCCATGTACGGCTACGACGACCACGACGCCTACCTGGTGGACACCGACCAGCAGGGCGGAACGGTATCCACCAGCCTGACGAGCCTCGCCGAGGCCAGGGCGGCCCGCGGCCCGATGACCGCCCACCACCGATCGTTCACCCTCACCGTCCCCGAGGACCGGCCCGCACCGCGCGAGGTGATCGTTCCGGCCATCACCGCCTGCGCGGGGGCCTTCCTCGACCCGCCCATCGCCAACCTCGGCCACCGCGGTATCGGCAAGGCCGCCAAGCTGGTTCCCACCTGGTTCGGGCGCACCGACGACCCACGGCGCGACCTGCCGCAGGCCGCCCTCCTGATGGAGCGGGCCGGTACCGGCGGCGCCCTGTTCCGCAACTTCTACCGCGACTTCCTCGCCGAATGCCTGCCGCTGCTCGACAGCGTCCACCTGCGCACGGGCCACGGCCTGTACGCCGAGGCGGCCACGCTGTGGACCGAAGTCGCCGCGCTGATCGCGAAGGCGGGCGAATCCGGCAGCGCGCGGTGGCTCACGCAGGCGGGCACGGTGCTCGGCGATCTGTCGCGCATAGAGCGCGAGGCCATGCAGGCGCTGCTCCGCCTGGGCGGATGAACCCCGGGCACGACAGCGCCCGCGGGCGGGTGTCACGGCGGCGATGCAGTTGACCGGTAGGTGTCCTCCCCCGCTCCCCCGGCCGCCACCGGCGTCCCGGCAATCACCCCGGCCACCGGGCTCACACCACTCGGTCTGCCAGCAAACACTTCGGGACAGGCACCGCGCCGAAGCGCCGGGACAGGGTCGCCACCGGGCGGGCACCGTCCTAAACTCGGGTTTGCCCGAAAGATGCTGATCGCCTTGGCAACTCAGCACGCAATCATCGGCCGCACACGGCAGTGTGCGACGACGAGAAGGAGGCGTTTCACCATCACCACGCCCCGGCCTCGAGCGATACCGGCATTCCGCACACCGGCCGCCGTCGCTGTCGAACACCGATATCCGGTCAGCGACAGCGGCATTCGTACCCGGTCGCCACCGGACCCGTCACGTTGCACGCCGCGCGACCGGCAACGCGCCGGATTCGCCCACCTGCGAGCCACTCTCGAGGACGGACGCCGATGACCTTCGACGCACTCGGATATCTACGCAAAGATGTATCCCGGCAGCGTCAACAGTGGGACGAGGCCCAAATACGCGCTCTGGCACGACGTTTGGGATACAACCTGCGCAAAACCATCACCTTCGGCGAACACACCGCCGATCCGATACACCAGTTGGCGGCCACCGTGGCCGCATTGGCCGCCGACGCGGTCATCGTGCCCAGCACCGACCATTTCGACGGCAACCGGATCCCCGCCGATCTGGTCCGGGTGACGGACGTGATCACGATCGCCCCGGAACGCACCTACGCCAGGTGGCCGACCGGCGAACTACCCCATCTGGACGGAAGCTGAGGCCGCTCGCTCCCGCCGCACGCCCAGGCGCTTGGTGGTGCGCCGGAACGCCCAGGCGACGACCAGCGCGGCCAGTACGGTCAGCGGTGTCCCCATCGCGACCTTGGCCACGGCCAGCCAGGTCGTCGAATCGGCCAGGTACAGCCACTGTTTCACCGCGAAGCGGGCGCCGAACATCACGGCCGCGGCGAGGGTGGCGACATCGTGCGCACGCAGGGCGGCCCGGTCGTCGCGCCAGGCGTGCTTGCCGCCGTGCGTCAGGTTCCACAGCACGCCGGTCAGCGGGCGGCGGACCAGCACCGAGACGAGGGTGACGGCGAAGCCGGCCAGCGCCGCCCAGATCCCGAGCACGAAGAAGTCCTTCGCCGACCCGGTCCACAGGACGATGCCGACGGCCGCCGCGAGCCCCAGCAGCCCACCGACCGCCGAGGACCACCGTTCCCCTCGCCACACCCGAAACACCGTCAGCACCAGCCCGAACGCGATCGAGACCCCGATCGTCACCGGAAGCGATACCACCGCGTCCGCCGCCACGAACACCACGACCGGGAGCGTCGAATACACGAACCCCAGCGGCCCACCCACCTGTTCGAGCAGCGACGGCCGCTCCGCCGCCTCGGTGGGTCGATTCGTATCGCTGCGGTGATCCTGATCGATCATGGGAACGGCCTTCCGACGGTTGCAAACTGTGCTGCCTCCAGGAAAAGCCATGCCGCCGCGGCATACTCAAGCCGACGTCGCCGACCTCGACCCCGTCGCTCGGACGCCGCTCACCGAAGGAAGGTCAACAGCCGGTCGGTGAACAGGTCGGGTTGTTCCTCGGGCGGGAAATGTCCACAGCCCGGGATGATTTCGAGGCGCATGGCCTCGGCGTAGTCGGCGTAGCTGTGCGAGACGCCCTCGGAGAGCGGGTCCTGTGCGCCGTTGAGATGCAGGGTCGGCACGCGCAGCCGCAGCAGGCGGTAGTGGCGGAGGAAGTGCGGTACCTCGTGCACCATCACGTTCCGGTTGAACGCCCCGGTCGCCGCCAGCGCCCCCGGGGTGCCCATGCGCCGCAGGTAGACCTCCGCCTCCTCGGGAGTGAATCGCCCCTCGTACCGCCAAGCGCGCAGACTGCGCGTACGCAACCAGCGTTGCAATCGGCCCGAGCTGCCGTGCAACGCAAGAAGATAGACGTGCCACGGCCGCAGCAGGACCGGTAGCCGCAGCCCCTGAGCCGTCCAGGGATGCACGCCGGAGACCGCGACGAATCGGTCGAACCGCTCGGGCCAGTTGAGGCAGGCACGATAACCGATCACCAGACCCCAGTCCCGACCGACGAGACGGGCCCGGCCGATGTCCAGCCGATCCATCAGCTCGAGGAGGTCTCGCGCCAGCCGCTCGAAGGTGTAGCCCGCCCCGTGCCCCTGCGACCAGCCCAGGCCGCGGATATCGGGGCAGATGACGCGGTAGTGCTCAGCGAGCGGGCCGATCACATGGCGCCACTCCCACCAGTGTTGCGGCCACCCGTGCAGCAGGATCAGCGGTTCGCCCGATCCCGCCTCGGCGTAGTGGATGCGCAGACCATCGATATCGGCGAAACGATGCCGCACATCCGCGGGGATATCGGCCGAAAGTGCTTGCAGCGTAGAAATTTCCGGGGGTGTCAGCGATGTGGTCACGATGTCTCTCCTGTCATCGACCCGCCCATCCCGAGGCTACTCTATAATTTAGAAGTATCCACTCTATTTTTCAGAACTAGCAGGAGTTACGATGCCGCGTTCGTATCGCCAGTACTGCGGGTTGTCGCGCAGCCTCGACCTCATCGGTGAGCGGTGGACGATGTTGATCGTGCGGGAGCTGATGTCGGGGCCGAAGCGGTTCTCCGACCTCGCGGAGGCACTCGACGGCATCGGCGCCAGCCTGCTCGCCGCTCGGCTCAAGCAACTCACCACGGACGGATTGATCACGCGCAGAACGCTTCCCGCTCCCGCTGCCTCGCAGGTCTACGACCTGACACCGGCCGGGCACGAACTGTCGGTCGCCCTGGTACCGCTCGCGCTGTGGGGCCTGCGGCATCGCCTCGACGAACCGCGGCAGCCGGACGAACGCTACCGAGCCGAATGGACTCTCGCGTTCCTGGCGGCCCTGATCGATCGATCCGCCGTCGCGGACCTGCGGGCGAGTATCCAGTTCCGGCTGGACGATTCGCACGCCGCGCTGTCCATCGACCACGGCGTCGTCTCGGTGCGGCCGGGCGATATCGACAACCCCGACGTGGTGATCACCACCGATCTGCGCGGTCTGGCGGACCTGGCCGCCCACCGAAGTCCGGATCCCGCAGCGGTATTCGAACGGGTCACCGTCGAGGGCGACGCGGGTATCGCGCTGCGGCTGTTCGAACTGCTGGCCCGGCGTGGCGTAGGGGTTTGAGCCCTCCGGGGTCTCGGAGGTGGGGCAGCCAGCCGCGCCGGCGGCACTGCTGCCAGAGCGACGAACAATGATCGACGCGCCGTCTCGTCGAATTTCCTTGCGGGGCATCGGCAATTCACCTGCGTGCACTTACTTCGAAGGGGTGTCGCTGTATCTGCCTCCGGAGCTGCGCTGGCTGGGTTGGGTCGCGGGGACGGAATGGCCCGACGGTGACGAGGACAAGCTGTTCGCGGCCGCCAAGGCGTGGGAGGAGGCCGCGGCGGAGCTGAAGAAGCTGCCCGACGAGTTGCGGGCCGCACAGGAGGCGACCCGCTCGGCGTATCCCGCCGGGCAGGGCGCCGACGCCATGGCCGCGCTGTTCGACGAACTGATCACCGGCGACCAGTCCATCGCCACCCTCGCCGAATCCATGCGGCAGGTGTCGGACGGCACCTTCGACACCGGCACGCATATCGAGGCGGCCAAGCTCATGACCATCGTCTCGCTGGTCACGCTGGCGATCGAGATCGCCTGGGCCTGGCTGTGGCCGCCGACCGCGCCCGCGGTCGAGGCCGCCGCCGTCACCGCCACCCGGTCCTGGATCAAGCTGATCACCGACCGCCTGGCCGGGATGATCGCCCGGATCGCGGAAACGGTCATGTCGAAGGCCGCGGCCAGGGTGTTCGGGACCTACACGATGCGGGCGATCGAGGGCGCGGCGGTCGCGACCGGTCTGGATCTGCTGGTGCAGGGCATCCAGATCGCGAAGGGCCACCGCAAGCACATCGACGGCACCGAGGTCGGCATCTCGGCGGTCGCGGGCGGGCTCGGCGGTGTGGCGTCGCGGTTCACCGCCAATTACACGGGCAGGGCGTTCGACAAGTTCGGCGGGGCGGCGTGGAACAAGTTCGCGGGCAAGGAAATCGGCGATGTGCGCGGGATGCCGTTCGTCCGCGGCGTGACGGTCGGGGCGGCCGCGGGCCTGTCGAGCACCCTAGCGGGCAACTTCGTCTCCGGCGCGTGGACCGGAGACTGGGCGGGCGCCTTCGGCGGACCGCACGGCTACGTGGGCGGCGTGGTGCGCAGCGCGACCGTCGGCGGCATTCGCGGCGGTTTCACCGCGCGGCAGCTGTCGCCGTCGTCGCGGAATCCGCTGAACCCGTCGTCCTACGGCCGCACCTTCAAGGGACAGAGCAGCCTGCCGGGGCCGGTGCGAAATGCGCTGGGCGACAAGGATATGTCACCGGGCAGCGACGGCGCGGCGCGGTACACCCGCGAGACCGCCGAGGTGCAGTCGCGGCAGGCCCGGCAGGCGCGAGACCAGGCCGACTACCGGCGGGACCAGGCGGATCGAGCCCGGAACCACGCCGACGATCTGCGGCATCAGGCCGACCGGGCGCGGCAGGACGGTCAGCGCGCGCGGGATGCCGCTGACCCGCAGCGGATCACGGATTCGCAGCGTCACCAGGACGGCGCCGAACGGCGGGCGCACGAGGCGAACGTGGTCGCGGAGCGGAAGGAACAGCAAGCGGCGCAGGCGGATACGCGCGCACAGGCGCAGCAGGAACGCGCCGACCGGGCCCAGCGGGTAGCCGACGAGCAGGCGCAGCACATCCAGGACCGCCCGCAACAATCGGCCGCCGACGCCCAGAACACCGCGAACCACCGGCAGCACGAGGCGAACGACGCACGGACACAGGCCGCTCGGGACACCGAGACAGCCGCCCAGGCGCGAACAGCGGCGAACGACCGGCAGCAGGACTGGCGCGAGCTCGACGACCGCGCCGCCGCACGGGAACGCGACGCCGCCGAGGCCCGGGTGCGTGCGGACGGAATGGACAGGGAGGTCACAGATCTCGACCGTCGCACCCGGGACCTGGAGGCCGACGATCCCCGGCGCACCTGGATGGGATACCAGCGGCACGAGGCCGAGCAGCAGGCCGCCGGAGCGCGTCAGCACGCCCGGGAGCTGGAGGCGAACGCGGGAACCGCCCGCCAGCACGCGCAAACCGCCAGGGAGACGGCCGATACCGCCGACCGGAACGCCGGCACCCTGGAACGACGGGCGGCGCAATCGAATGAGCACGCCGACTCCCTGGAACGCAACGCGCGCGAGGCCCAGGCCACCGCCGACCGCAGGCACGAACAGGTGCAGCAGCTGCGTCAGCAGTTCGAGCAGCGGCAGACCGAAGAGCAGCGGGCGCAGGCGGCGATCGAAAGACGAGCCGCCGCAGCGGAATACGAACGTCGTGCCGATGTCGCGGAGCAGCGGGCCCGGGTCGCGGAACGGGCGTATCGCGACGCCCCGCCCGGCACCCCCGAACAGCAGCGGGCCCGCGCCCACGCCGAGGAGCTGCGCGGGACGGCCGACCGTGAACGAGCCACCGCCGATCGGCTCGCCGCGGAGCAGCGCGCCGAGCAGCAGGCGCGCGTCGATGCGGTCGAGGAGCCGAAGCGCGCGCAGGAGTTGCGAGCGCAGGCCGATCGGATGGACCGTGAGGCCGCGGCGGCACGCGAGGCCGGTGATACCGATACGGCGCAGCGCCTGACCCGCGACGCCGACAACCTCCGCCTGGTGGCCGACCACCACGACGATCTCGGACGCCGAGCCCGGGAGCGGGTGGACGAGTACGGCCGCTCCCCCGAATCGGTCCTCGCCGACCCGACGGAACTCAAGGCCAAGGCACGCCCCAAGCAGTACTCCCATCCCATCGTGATGCCCGGGCCCTACCGGGCGCCGACCGCGCCGGATGCACAGGCCTGGCTGGAGACAGGCGACGGCAGCGCGCACAAGCCATCCGACTCCCACTCGTAAACCGCATCCGGCCGGTCCGGACGCAGAAAGGTCGAAAAGTCATGGCGGACAACCTGGAAGTCGACCCGGAGAAGCTGCGGGATTCGGCACGGCTCACGGAGGAGGCCGCGAACCGCATGAAGGCGGTGGTCGGGACATTGCGTGCCACGCTGGCGAGTCTGGAGTCCGACAGCGCGAATCAACCGTGGGGCAACGACAAACAGGGCAAGAAGTTCGCCGACGGCGACAAGGGTTACAAGAAGGCCCGCACGAACCTGCTCGACGGCGGCGACGGCGCGACCAAGGCCCTGTTCGACTTCGCCGACGGCCAGCGGGACGCGGCAACCCTCCTGCGCAACCAGGAGTGGTCGAACACCGACACCTTCGGCAGGCGCAACGCCTGACCACCCGCGGGCTACAGTCGGAATCGCCGCGTGGTCTTGACCTTGTCACTGTGACAAGGCGTTCACTGGCTGTCGGAGGTGGTTCCGATCAACACGACACACAGCAGTTCATACGATGCGCGGGTGCTCCGCGCGCTGGCGGCCGGTGACTCGTCGATACGACTGAAGGCGGCGCTGGCGGCCGGCACACGTCCCGAGCTCGGATTCGTCGACGCGCTCATCGAGCGGTGCGCGATCGAGCCGGACTTCTTCGTGCGCGACATGCTCACCTGGGCGCTGACCCGGCACCCCTCGGGGGTCACGGTGCCGAAACTGTGCGCCGAACTCCGGTCCGAACACGCGCAGGCCCGCAGCCAGGCGTTGCACACGCTATCCAAGATCGGGGACGGCAGCGTGTACCCGGCGATCACGCGGTCGCTGCTGCGCGATTCCGATGACGAGGTCGCGCGCAGTGCGTGGCGCGCCGCCGTGGTCCTCGCGCCCGATGCCGAGAAGGCGGCACTGGCGGTGGAGCTGGCCACCCAATTCGGCCGCGGCGACCGCGAGGTACAACTGAGCCTGAGCAGCGCCCTCGTCGCACTCGGCGAGGTGGTCGAGCCGATCCTGCGAACGGCGACGGCCAGCCACGATCCGGCGGTGCGGGCGCACGCCCACGCCACGGAGCGGCTCCTGCACGACCCGGACGCCGCGTTCGGTCTCGCCGTCGATGCGGCAAGACGCACCGCCGCGCTGGGACCGGACCGGAAGGAGACACCTGCGTGCTGATCGGTGAGGTCGCGCGCCGCTCGGGGGTGAGCGCTCGCATGCTCCGGCACTACGACTCGCTCGGGCTGGTGCGACCGACGGGCCGCACCGTGGGCGGCTACCGGGAGTACTCCCCCGACGACATTCGGCGGATCTTCCACGTCGAGGGCCTGCGTTCCCTGGGACTGTCCCTGAACCAGATCGGGCGCGCCCTCGACGATCCCGGATTCGCCCCGTCCGCGCTGGTCGGGGACCTGATCCGGGAGACCGAACAGCGGCTGCTCCGGGACCGGGAACTGCTCGAACGGCTCCGCACCGTCGGCGCGGCCGAGCCCTCCGGCTGGCCCGACGTCCTGCGCGTCGTCGAACTTCTGCGCGGACTCGGCTCGCAGCACGCCGCGCGGCGGCAGCAGACCGCGCTGAACCCGGCCGAGGACATGCCCGCCGAACTGCTCGCCGAGGCCGTCCTCACCGAGGCCGATCCGAATGTCGCCGGGGCCC
>NZ_BDBV01000089.1 GCF_001613165.1 Nocardia mexicana NBRC 108244 | reverse complement strand
GAAACCCGCTGCGGTGCGGGCGATATCGCCGGCCCCGGCCGCCGCGCGGGGCCGGAAGCCGAGCTCGGGCCAGTCGCGTTCGCCCGCCTCGATCGCCATGCGGGGATCCGGATTCACCGCCCGCGGCCGTCCCACCAGCTCGAGCAGCGGCAGGTCCGGGGCGGCGTCGGCGTAGGCGTAGCTGTCGCTCAGGTCGAGGCGCCGCTCGGTCGCGAAGCGGCGCACCGCGTCGGCCTTCCCGCTGCGCCACAGCGGCTTGTCGTCCACATATCCGGTGAGCACGCCGTCCTGTGCGGCCATGGGGGTGTAGAGCACGTGCTCGATCCCCAGCTCGGCGGCCGCGGGCAGCACCTGAAAACGGGTCAGGCAGGTCGCCAGGAGGAGGGTGTGCCCGGCGGCCTCGTGCGCGCGGATCAGCCGCCACGCCTCCGGATACAGGTGGCCGTAGATCGTGCCGCGGAACAGCCGCTCCCCGAGTTCGGTGAGGTCGGCCTCCGGTCGCCCGGCCCACAGGTGCATGACGCGCTGCAGGAATCGCTCGTACTCGCCCTCGCCGCGGGCGCCGCGAATGCTGGTCAGCAGGGAATCCGCCAGGATCCGCGGGATATCGCGGCGGCGCAGCAGGCGCCGGAGGGCCGACCGCGGGGTGAAGCCGTGCACGACGGTGCCGCCGAAATCGAAGACCGCGGCGACCTGTGGACCCTGCGGGCCGGAGCCGATGGCGGCGACGGCCTCGTCGACCGTCCACTGGGTCATGACACCTCCAATCGATTCGACGGGTCCAGGGCCGCCGCGCGCGAGATGCGGGCGCCGATCGTGCGCAACTCGTCGGCGAAGGCGCGGCGGCGGGCCGCCAGTTCCGTGCCGTCGGACATCGAGTCGAGCAGGCCGTGGTTGTCGGCGAGTTTCAGTGCGGTGGCGAACAATTCGGAGGAGACCGATTCGGGACTGTGCAGGCGCTGCTGCAACAGCATCTGGCGGCCGACGGCCAGGCATTCGTCGATGAACTGCTTGCGGTCCTGCGGCGCCACCGCGCCGTCGCGGGCGGCCAGCCGGTCGGCCACCACCAGCTGCGCGTCGAAGAACGAGCGCAGGACCCGATGGGCCATGATGAATCCGGTCTCGGTCAGCGTGGCCAGGACGTCGGCGCCGACCGTGCCGCCGGCGGTGCGCTGCTTCCAATCCTTGTCCACCAGTTGGATTTCCGCGGTCATCCGGTCGGCGAACTCGGCGCGCTCGGGGAAGAAGAACTCGAACTTCAGCAGATCGCGCAGCCGGAAGGCGGTATCCCAGCCCGCCTGCAGCTGCTCGCCCTCGGGCGCCTCCACCGCGGCCAGGATGGCGAGTTCGAGGATGGCGCGATTGACGAACCAGTGCACCGCGCTGTTGCGATAGAACGCCGCCTCGAGATGTGCCCCGGCCTCGATCGAGTACACCGGCTCCAGCCCGCCGCGATAGACCGTCACCACCTTCGCCAGCGACAGCTGCTCCAGCACGACCGCCAGCCCGTGATCGTCACGCAGTGTGTCGAGTTCGCCGCCGGGCAGGTCGCTGCGCCGGATGTAGTCGCGCACCGGTTCCAGTACTCGGCGCACCTCACCGAGGGTGAGTGCGCGCTCGTGCACGCCCAGCAGTGCGAGGGTGACCAGGGCGTTGACGGTGATCGGTGTGACCTCGTTGATCCCGACGGCGACCTCGAAGGCCAGCCGCTGCACCGCCTTACGTTCCTGATCACGCTCGGGCGCATCGGCCGGAGCCCCCGGGCCCGGATCGGGGACCAGCGGATCACCGTGTGCGGCAAGGCGGTCCCGCGCCGACAGCGGGGCGCCGAACCGCAGGTACACGTGGCCCGCCGAATGCTGTTGGCTGCGAACGTAGCGCGCCAGCCAGGTCAGGCCCTCGGCCTTTTTGGCGCCACCGGACTGCTCGGTGGCGATCGCGCCGAGCTCGTTGAGCCGCTCGTAGGTGATCGACACGGGGACCAGCATCACATCGTCGACGCGGCGCGAGCGGATCGCCGCCGCAAGGTAATTCAGCAGGCCGTAGCGGGGCGGGCGCAGCTTGCCGGTGCGGGTGCGGCCGCCCTCGAAGTACCACTCCAGGTTGAACCGCTTGGCCAAGAGGTAGGCGAAATACTCCTCGACCACCGCCTTGTACACCTCGTCGTCGCCGAAGCTGCGGCGGATGAACACGGTTCCGGTGCGGCGCGCGATCGGGCCGATCGGCCAGAACCGCAGGTTCGCGCCGCCGATCACGTGATTGGGCGGAAAGTCATTGCGGGCCAGCGTATCCCCGAGCACGAAGGCATCCACGTAGGAGCGGTGCGAGGGCAGGAACACCAGCGGATAGCGGCGGTTGAGGCGGCGCAGCGCGGCCAGCCCGGTCGGGTCGCAGTCCACCTTCCAGGTGGAGGCGTGCACCGGGCGCATGGCCTGGGTGAACAGGTCCGACACCAGGCGGCTCTGCGCCGCCACCAATTCCTGCAGGGCCTTTTCCGCCCGCCGGTAGACCTCGCGGGGGCCGGTTCCGATGTGTTCGGCGATGGCGTCGAGGCGGCGCAGGAAATCCGGTGAGTCGAGGATCTCCTCGGCGACCAGCCGGGGCACCTTGTACCGGTCGCCGATGACGGCGCGCTCGGCCCGCTCCAGCGCCACGATCCCGGCGCGCACGATGGCGCGGGCGAACGGTTCCGCGGTCCCGGCGACGGCCGCGTTGTTCGCGCGCAACTCGCTGAGCCGGGCGGGCTGCCCGGTGAGCACGAGGTGGCGGTCCGGCGACCGTGCGATCAGGCGGCGCTGCATGAGCCGGTGCGGTTTCCGGGGATTGGACAGGGTGGCCAGGTCGGCGAAGGTGATGCGGCGCACGCCGTCTCGCTCCGGCGGCAGCCACAGCACCCGGACGGGGACCACCAGCGGGTCGTCGTGCCGCCCGACCAGCCGGACCGCCACCGGCGCCGCATCGAGGTCGATCTGGGTCACCGGCGCGTCGACGCCGAGCTCCGCCGCGATACCGCCCTCGGCCAGCCAGCCGCCGATCAGTTCGCGTTCGGTCGGCGAGGAGGCATCCACCAGCGCGACCACCGAGTTCGGTTCGGTCTCGGGCGTCGCCGTCGGAACATCGGCGCGGTCATCGATCATGCGGGAACCCTTCATCAAGTGACGTTCCCCATTGAAGCCCGGTTCGAGCCCTTTGCGCAGGAGGTTGCGGCGGAGAGTGTGCCCGTCGGCACAACGACTTCCAAGACAGGTAATGCTAACCTCACCAGTTAAAGTAAGGTAAGCATAACCTTGGAGGAACGGTGCCGACCACGGACGAGCGAGTGCTGATCGGGTATGAAAACGATCCGGGGGCGACATCCACACCATCGAATCGAGGGGTCGAGGATCCGGCCGCGGCGGTAGCGGCGCTGGCGGCGGCCGACCGCTTCGGCGAGTACGTCATGTACGAGCGGCCGGGTGAGTGGGTTTTCGCGGCCGACCCGATCGGCAGTGTCGAACTCGATGCGCACGAACTGCGTGTCGCGTGGGACGGGCGCGCCACGGCCACCTCGTGGTCGGGTCGCCCGGCCGAGGTGATCGATCGGGCACTGGCGGCGCTGCCGCTGTCCGGGCGGAACACCTACGGCTGGATCGGGTTCGAGTTCTGTGCCTGGTCGCTGGCGGCGACCGCGCACCTGCCGGAGCGCACCCCGCTGGCGCATCTGATGATTCCGCGCATCGAGGTGCGCATCGACGCGACCGGCGTGCGGGTTACCGGTGCCACGCCGGGCGAGGCCGCCGACATTCACGAACTCGTCGCCGCCGCCCAGGGGTCCGCGTTGCCGCGGCCGCGGCAGGCCGACATCACCATCGATCCGACGGCCTACCGGAACCGGGTGGCCGAGGCGGTCGGCGAGATCCGGGACGGCAAGTACCAGAAGGTGATTCTGTCGCGCAAGGTGGATCTGCCGTTCGTGGTGGACGTGCCCGCGACCTATCGGCTCGGCCGGGCGAACAACACGCCCGCGCGGTCGTTCCTGTTGCGCCTGGGCGTGCTGGAGGCGGCCGGGTTCAGCCCCGAACTGGTGGCCGCCGTCGACGGCGACCGCGTGGTGACCACCGAACCGCTGGCGGGGACCCGGGCCTTCGGGCGTGGTCCCGAGGCCGACCGGGCGGCCCGGGCGGATCTCGTCTCCGATCCCAAAGAGATCGTGGAGCACGCGATTTCGGTGCAGACCTCGTTCGCCGAGATCGCCGCGGTCGCGGTGCCCGGCACCACCGCGGTCTCGGACTTCATGGCCGTGCGCGAACGCGGCAGCGTGCAGCATCTGGCCTCCACCGTGCGCGGCCGCCTCGGGCCCGGCCGAACCTCCTGGGACGCACTGGAAATGCTGTTCCCCTCCGTCACCGCGTCCGGCATTCCGAAGCGGGACGGCGTCGACGCGGTCTTCCGGCTCGATCACGATCCGCGCGGCCTGTACTCCGGTGCGGTGGTGACGGTTTCGCCCACCGGTGCGCTCGAGGCCACCCTGGTGCTGCGCGCGGTCTACCAGACCGCCGACGGCGCCTGGCTGCGCGCGGGAGCGGGCATCGTCGGCCAGTCCACGCCCGACCGGGAATTCGAGGAGACCTGCGAAAAGCTCGGCAGCGTAGCGCCGTACGTCGTGGAGGCCTGACCTCGTCGGGTGGCCCTCGTCCCTGGAGCCGGGGACGAGGGCCATCGGGTCGCTCAACCGGGGGCGAGGGCCAAGGGGTCGCTCAGCCGGGTCGTTCAGCCCTGGGCGCGGAGGGCCTTCTTGTCGATCTTGCCGACGGCCGTGACGGGGAGGGTGTCGGCCTGGCGCAGTACGTCGGGGAGCTTGTAGGTGGCCAGGCCGCGGTCGGTGAGGAACTGCTTGATCTCGGCGAGGGTGGGCAGATCGCCGTCCACGACGAGGATGGCGCAGACCTTTTCGCCGAGCACGGGATCGGGCAGGCCGACCGCGGCGGCGTGGCGGACGGCCGGGTGGGCGAGCAGGTGCTCCTCGAGTTCGTCGCAGGAGACGTTCTCGCCGCCGCGATTGATCACGTCCTTGATCCGGCCGGAGACGACCAGGTGCCCGCTGGGCAGCCGTCGCACCAGATCACCGCTGCGGTAGTAGCCGTCGGGGGTGAAGGCGCGGGAATTATGTTCCGGCGCACGGTAATAGCCGCGGATGGTGTAGGGGCCGCGGGTGAGCAGTTCGCCCTCCTCGCCCTCGGGCACGTCGTTGCCGTCGCCGTCGACCACGCGGACCTCGTCGGCGGGGGAGAGTGGACGGCCCTGGCTGGTGCAGACCAGGTCGATGCCGTCGTCGAGGCGGGTGTAGTTGAGCAGGCCCTCGGCCATGCCGAACACCTGCTGCAACCGCACGCCCAGGGCGGGTTCCACGTCGCGGGCGTTGACCTCCGCCAGCCGCGCCCCGCCGACCTGCAGCAGCCGCAGCGAGGACAGGTCGGCGGACTCCCATTCGGTTGCGGCGCACCACAGTTGCGCCAGCGGCGGCACCACGGCGGTCACTGTCACCCGGTGGTGTTCGATGGCGGCGAAGGCGGTCTCCGGGCTCGGATCGGCGGTGAAGGCGATCGATCCGCCGGTCGCGATGACGCCCAGGATGCCGGGGCACGCCAGCGGAAAGTTGTGCGCCGCAGGCAGGCTCGCCAGGTACACGTCGTCGGGACCCAGCGCGCAGACCTCGGCGGAGGCGCGGGCGTTGTAGGCGTAGTCGTCGTGGGTGCGGGCGATCAGCTTGGGCAGGCCGGTGGTGCCGCCGGACACCAGCATCAGGGCGATATCGCTCGGATCCGGTTCGGGCAGCGAACCGTGGTCGCGGGGAATCGAATTCAGGTCGGTGAAGGGTCCGGCCTCGCCCAGTACCAGCACGTGCCGCAGGGTCGGCACCTGTTCGGCGACCGTGGCCGCCAGCGCGCGATAGTCGAAGTCGCCCGCCTGGTCGGCGACGATATACGCCACGGCACCGGACAATTCGGTGAGATGCTCGATCTCGGCGCGGCGGTGCGCGGGCAGCGTCAGCACCGCGATGGCACCGGCGCGCAGCAGCCCGAACAACACGGGGACGAATTCGGGCACGTTCGGCAGTTGTACCACCACCCGGTCGCCGGGCGTGATGCCCAGCGCCGCAAAGCCGTACGCCATGCGATCCGCCTCGGCGTCCAGTTCCGCGTAGGTGCGGGTGCCGCCGCCGATGTGCAGCGCCGGGCGTTCGGGCCACTGCCGCGCCGCCGCGCGCAGCAGTTCTCCCAGCGGCTGTCCCGTCCAGTACCCGGCGGCGCGATAGGTCTCGGCGAACTCGTCCGGCATGGGCACGAAGCCGTCGCGGTGATTCCTGGTGGGTGTCGCTGTCATCGGTGCTGCCTCACGCTCACGGTGGTACTCGGGTCGCTGTTATATAGGTTAGGCAACCCTATATTACGGTGTGAGGCTGTTGCCGGTCAGCTCAGAATGTGCAGGTCGTAGAAGAACTGGTACCGCTCCGGATCGTCGGGCAGGAACCAGTGGAAGCCCTCTTCCAGGAAGACGGCGACCAGGTTGATCGCGATGACGACGGCCAGGAACCAGATCGCGATCGCGCCGATCAGCCGGTGCGGGCGGTCCGGGATGGTGTGGGCGGCGGTCTCGTCGGAAAAGCACAGCAGCACACCGGCGGTCGCGATGGCGGCGACGAACAGAATCCACGCCCACACGTACAGGTGCAGGCCCAGCACCGGGCCGCCGTATCCGGGATCGCCGGGCAGGATGTGCAGCATCGTCTGCCGCCAGGACGTGAATCCGCCGCCCACGCAGGCGACTATCGACAGGCCCCAGCCCGTCATGTAGTCGCGGGCGTGAATGGCGCCGGTCATGCCCCGGCGCACGATGTAGGCGCCGCCGAGCGCGGCCAGCAGCATGAACATCCGCTGGATCATGCACAGCGGGCACGGGTACTCCCAGCCGATGAACTGGGTGCCGAGGCCGCCGCAGACAACGCCGGTCCAGCCCACGACGAAGATGACCGCGAGCCAGTACTGCAGCTGTCCGAGCCAGGCCCTGCGCCCGGCGGCGGCCGGTGTCGTGTCGTCGGTCGTGGCGGTCACCAGGTGAGCCCCAGTCCGAGGGAGCTGGTGATGTGGTGCCGCAGCAGGATGAGGGTGAGGACGAGCGCGATCCACCACCCGGCCAGCACCAAGCGGCGCGACCGCTGCCGGTAGAGCATCACCACCACCGCGAGCAAACCCGCGAAGATGATCGTGTCCATACCGCGGACCGTACCGTCGCCGGTGGTACGAAGCGTTCATTCGAGCCCGGACACGCCGTTTTCGGGACGTCTCGTGACCGAGGCGAATCGGCGGCTAATTCCTGCCGAACGGTTGCGTGTGCCGGGGCGGGAGACGGCGGGCCGTCACCGCTCTAGACTCGTCCTCGTGACAGGTTGGGACACTTCGGACATCCCCGATCAGAGCGGTCGCACGTTCATCGTCACCGGCGCCAACAGTGGGCTCGGTGCGGTGACCACGCGGGCGCTGACCGCGGCCGGTGCGCAGGTGATCATGGCCTGCCGCGACGAGGTGAAGGCCCGCGCGGTGGCGAACTCGATCGGCGAGCGGGCGCAGGTGCGCCGCCTGGACCTGGCCGATCTGGCGTCGGTCCGGCAATTCGCCGAGTCGGTCGAGCGCGCCGACGTGCTGATCAACAACGCCGGTGTGATGGCGGTGCCCCTGCGCCGCACCGCCGAGGGCTTCGAAATGCAGATCGGCACAAACCATCTCGGGCATTTCGCGCTGACCGGCCTGCTGCTGGACAAGGTCGCCGACCGGATCGTCACGGTCTCCAGCGGCGCGCACGTGATCGGAAAGATCGATCTGAACGACCTGAACTGGGAGCGTCGCCGGTACGAACGCTGGCAGGCGTACGGCCAGTCGAAGCTGGCGAATCTGATGTTCGCCTACGAACTGCAGCGGCGGCTCACCGCGGCCGGTTCGACCAAGGTGTCGGTGGCGGCCCATCCCGGTTACGCCGCAACGGAATTGCAGTCGCACACCGAATCGTTCCTGGACCGGATCATGGCGGTGGGCAATCGGGTGCTCGCTCAGAGCGCCGAGATGGGCGCGCTGCCAACGCTGTTCGCCGCCACCGCCGAGATCGAGCCGGGCGCGTTCTACGGCCCCACCGGCATGCGCGGACTGCGTGGATACCCGGGTCGCAGCGGATCGTCGTCGGCCTCCCGCGACGAAGTCACCGCGCGGCGACTGTGGGAGCTGTCCGAACAGCTGACCAAGGTCACCTATCCTTTCTCCCGTCGCTGAGCTTACCTGTCGCATGTGACGCACGTCACATTCCGTCTCTGTCACAGCTCGGGGCGCCATGCCGTCGCCTTTACATACGGACGCCGCGCCCCGCGGCCCGAGGTCAGGAGACTGCGATGGAACCCCGATTCAACCTGTACGCCAACGAGATCGGCGCGAAGGTCGTCAAGCGAGTCGGCAATGTCGGACTGGTGGTCGACCAGTCGACCCTGCCGCCCGCCACCCAGGAACTGGTGAAGCTGCGCGCCAGCCAGATCAACGGCTGCGGATTCTGCACCGATATGCACTCCAAGGACGCGCTGGCCGCGGGCGAGACCCAGGTGCGGCTCAACCTGGTCGCCGCTTGGCGCGAGGCCACCGTGTTCACCGACGCGGAGCGGGCCGCGCTCGCGCTCACCGAGGAGGGCACCCGCCTCGCCGACGCTCACCACGGCGTCGGCGACGAGACCTGGGAGCTGGTGCGCAAGCACTACGACGACGATCAGATCGCCGCGCTGATCTCCCTGATCGCGCTGATCAACGCCTACAACCGGCTGAACGTGATCTCGCGTATGCCGGCGGGCAGCTACGAGCCGGGGATGTTCGGATAGGAGCCCAGGCGAATTCGAGCCCGGCGCAGGATCTCTCGATCCGAGCCGGGCTCGCATGCTGTCGGTACCGGATGTGGCGGTCCTCACGGGCGGTCGGGCATCTGTTCAGGCCCGCGACATCGGCTGGTACAGTCGCGATCGTGCAGCGCGCGTATTTCTGGTTTACGAAGCCGGCCCCGGGTGGGCCGGTCGGTGAACCGCGCTGACCTTCTCCCACCCCGAGCCGGACGACCAAGTCGGCTCGACGGGAACTTCTCTCGGTGGGTCGACCTGAGAAAAGGAACCCACGATGACACACGCAGCCGATGCCGATGCGCCCTCGAAACCCGGGACCGTCGCGGATCTCGACGATCAGCGCACCCTGAGCATCAGCCCGCTGCTGTCGCCCGCCGACGTGCGGCGTGACCACCCGATCGACGAGGCGCTCGCCGAGACCGTGCGCGCCGGCCGCAAGGCCACCGTCGACGTGCTGAACGGCACCGACGACCGCCTGATGGTGATCGTCGGGCCGTGCTCGGTGCACGATCCCGAGGCCGCGATGGACTACGCACGGCGACTGGCCGCCAAGGCCGCCGAGGTGTCGGATCGGCTGCACGTGGTGATGCGGGTGTACTTCGAGAAGCCGCGCACCACGCTCGGGTGGAAGGGCTTGATCAACGATCCGCATCTGGACGGAACCTTCGACATCAACACGGGTCTCGGCCTCGGGCGTCGGCTGCTGGTGGACATCACCGCGCTGGGCCTGCCGGTGGCGTGCGAATTCCTCGATCCGATCACCCCGCAGTACATCGCCGACCTGGTCTCCTACGGTGCGATCGGTGCCCGCACCGCCGCCAGCCAGGTGCATCGGCAGCTGGCCAGCGCGCTGTCGATGCCGGTCGGCATCAAGAACGGCACCGACGGCGATGTGCAGGTGGCCGTCGACGGCGTGCGCGCCGCCGCGGCCAGCCACGTCTTCCCGGGCACCGGCCTGGACGGGCGTTCCGCGCTGATCCGCACCGTCGGCAACCCGGACTGCCACGTGATCCTGCGCGGCGGCAGCACCGGCCCCAACTACGACGCGGCCTCGGTGGCCGAGGCGTGCATCCGCCTCGAGAAGGCGTCGCTGCCGCAGCGGGTCGTGGTGGACGCGAGCCACGGCAACAGCAACAAGGACCACACCAAGCAGGTCGACGTCGTCACCGATATCTCCGAGCGGCTCGCCGCCGGGGACCGCAGCGTCGTCGGGCTCATGATGGAGAGCTTCCTCGCCGCCGGTCGGCAGGACCTCACCCTCGGCCGCGCCGCCGACCTGGCCTACGGCCGGTCCATCACCGACGCCTGCCTCGACTGGGACACCACCGCCACCCAACTCGACCGCCTCGCCGACGCCATCACCACCCGCCGCGGCTGACGCAAATCGCTAGCGCCCCACCCTTCTCGCACCCCGTGCGTGTTCCCGCACCGCTTGCACGACCCTGTAGCGGGTGCGGGAACACGCACGGGGTGCGTGGGTTCGGTGACCGGGGTCAGCGGTCCACCGGTTGCGAACTGGCTCGTGACAGTCGCGGACGGGGCGTAGCAGCATGGGCGTCATGATCGAGATGACCGCGGTGGCAGGCGTGGCGGCGGCCGCGCTCGGGCTGGTGCTCACGCCCGGCCCGAACATGGTGTACCTGGTGTCGCGGACGGTTTCCCAGGGGCGCCGCGCCGGATTCGTCTCGCTGGCCGGGGTCGCGGTCGGGTTCCTGGTCTACCTGGTGGCGATCGCGGTGGGGATCACGGCGATCTTCGCGGTGGTGCCGGGCCTGTATCTGACGGTGAAGCTCGCCGGTGCGGCCTATCTCGGCTGGCTGGCGTGGAAAACGCTGCGGCCCGGCGGGATCTCGGCCTTCACGCCGTCCGAACTCCCCGCCGATCCCGCCAGGCGGCTGTTCACCATGGGGCTGGTCACCAATCTGCTCAATCCGAAGATCGCGATCATGTACATGGCGCTGATTCCACAGTTCGTGGTGCCCGCGCGCGGGCAGGTCTGGCTGCAGAGCCTGTCGCTGGGCGCGGTGCAGATCACGGTCGCGCTGCTGGTGAACGGATTGATCGTGCTCGGCTCCGGCGCCATCGCGGCCTTCCTCGGCGGCCGCCCGCTTTGGATGCGGGCCCAGCGCTGGGTCACCGGAACCATGCTCGGCGCGATCGCCGTCCTCCTCGCCACCGACCGCGCCCGCCCGACCCCTGCCTGACCACCTTCGAGTCAGAGGGTCGTCGACTGTGCGGGATGGGCGGTGTGGAGGCGGCGGACCGCCTCGGTGAGGGTGTCGTCCTGTTTGCAGAAGGCGAAGCGCACCATGCGGTTCCAGGAATCCTTGTCGTCGGCGAAGACGCTCAGGGGGACGGCCGCGACGCCCAGGCGCTCGGGGAGCTCGAGGCAGAAGGTGTGGGCGTCGTGGTCGGTCAGACCGGAGATGTCGGCGCAAACGAAATAGGTTCCGTCACTTCGCTTCACATCGAATCCGGCGTCGGACAGCGCCTGTGACAGCAGGATTCGCTTCTCCGACAGCGAATCGCGCAATGTCGCCACCCAGGGCATCTCGTGTTCGAGGGCGTGGGCGACGGCGGGCTGGAAGGGTCCACCGCCGACGAAGGTGAGGAACTGCTTGGCCGCGAGTACGCCGTCGATCAGCGGGGCGGGGCCGCACGCCCAACCGATCTTCCAGCCGGTGACGCTGAAAGTCTTTGCTGCACTGGATATTACGACGGTCCGCTCGAACATGCCGGGCAGCGTCGCGATGCTGATGTGCTCGTGTCCGTCGAAGGTCAGGTGCTCGTAGACCTCGTCGGTCACCACCAGCAGGTCGTGTTCGCGGACCAGTTCGGCGATGGCCTGCAGGTCGCCGCGGCCGAGTACGGTGCCGGTCGGGTTGTGCGGCGAATTCAGCAGCAGCATACGGGTTTTCGGTGTGATGGCGGCGCGCAGACTGTCGATGTCGAGGGCGAATCCGGTGCCGTCGGGGACCAGCCGGGCGGTCCGCCGCGTTGCCCCGGCCAGGGCGACCGCCGCGGCGTAGGAGTCGTAGTACGGCTCGATCAGCACCACTTCCTCGCCCGGCTCCACCAGCCCCAGGATCGAGGCCGCGATCGCCTCGGTGGCGCCCACGGTCACCAGCACCTGGCTGTCCGGGTCGTAGTCGGTGCCGTAGCGCCGCGCCCGATCCGCCGCGATCGCCCGCCGCAGCACCGGCATGCCGCGCCCGGGCGGGTACTGATTGACGCCGTCGGCGATGGCCCGGCGGGCCGCCTCCAGCACGGCCGCGGGCCCGTCGGTATCCGGAAATCCCTGTCCGAGATTGACCGCCCCGTGCTTCACGGCGAGCTCGGTCATCTCGGCAAAGATCGTCGCCCCGAACGGGCGCAGGCGAGCAACGGTCGGTGTCTCCTCCATGCGCACCAACGTAACCTGCGCGGGGTGCGGGCAGGGGTCAGGCTACGGCGGGGCGGTGGGTGCTGGCGCGGGGGCGGAGGTGGGCGGGGAGGACGAGGCGCTGGGGTGGGAAGCGGTCGCCGGAGACGCGGCGGAGGAGGAGTTCGGTTGCGCGGCGGCCGATTTCGTAGCTGGGCTGTTCCACGAGGGTGATCGGTGGGGCGAAGCCGGGCCAGCTCATCTCGTCGAATCCGGCCAGCAGCAGGTCGTCGGGGAAGGCCACGCCCGCCTGGGTCAGGGCCTCCAGGGCGCCGACCATCATCAGGTTGTTGCCGACGAACAGGCCGTCGGGGCGGTCGGGGCGGGCCAGCAGGGTACGGGCCGCGGTGCGTCCGCCCTCGATGCGGTAGTCGCCGCGCGCCTCGAGGGCCGGGTCGGGGCGCAGTCCGGCGGCGCGGAGCGCGGCGCGGTAGCCCGCCAGGCGGCTGGTCGCCGTCGAGGCATCCGCGGGCCCCGTGATCATCGCGATGCGCCGGGCCCCGGCGGCGACGAGGTGGTCCACGGCCTGCTGCGCGGCCTTCTGGTTGTTCACGGTGACGCTGTCGATATCGGCCCGGCGCAGCCGCCGATCGATGGCCACCACGGGGATGCCGCGCTCCGTGAGCGTGTCGATGCGACTGGCCGTGGTGGACGACGGGGCCAGGATCACCCCCGCCATGCGCTCGGCCGCGGCGACCTCCAGATAGCGCTGCTCCTTGTCCAGGCTCTCGTCCGAATTGGCCAGCACCACCGAGTAATCGCGCTCGCTCGCCGCATCCTCCACCCCGCGAGCCAGCGCGGTGAAGAACGGGTTCTGGATATCGGCGATGATCAGGCCCAGCACCTTCGTCGCCCGGGTGCGCAGCGACCGGGCCTGGCTGTTGGGCCGGTAGCCCAGCTTCGCCACGGCGGTATCGACGCGTCCGCGTAAATCCTCGGCGACGCGCGGATCGCCGTTGAGAACCCGGGACACGGTGGCCGCGGAGACGCCGGCGAGCGCCGCGACGTCGCGGATCGTCACCGCCATGCACCACCGCCTTCCGGTCGGAAACCCGGCCTTGACCGGCCCGACCCGACGAACCTATGGTAGCGGGAAATCGTTTTCTGAGATCCATGTCACACTCGGGTGGGTCACCTCACCGAGGGGGCGAGGAGGCCGAAATGGCTCGCATCGGATTGCTGTCGATGTCCGACGGACGCGACTTCGTACACCAGGGCATCACCGAATTCATCGCACAGTCGTCGGCGACCGTGGCCGGTGCGCTGCGCGAGGCCGGACACGAGGTCGTCGTCGCCGAGACGGTGAGCACCAACGCGCTGGCCACCAGCCAGGCCCGGTGGCTGGCCGATCAGCGCGTCGACCTGACCGTCTTCCATTACGCCGTATGGGCTTTCCCGCATTTCACGATGCTCGCCGCCGAGGCCACCAGCGGGCCGCTGCTGCTGCTCGGCGGGCTGGACCCGGTGCAGCCGGGCATGGTCGGAATGCTCGCGGCCGGTGGCGCTCTGGACCAGATCGGCCGCCGCCACACCCGTGCGTGGGGTGATATCGGCGATCCGGCTACCCTGCAGCGGATCCTGACGCAGGTCCGCGCGGCCGCCGCCACGCAGACGCTGCGCGGGTCGACCTTCGGCCGCATCGGCGGTCGCCCGATGGGCATGTACACCGCGGTCGCCAATACCGATCAGTGGATGCGCACCTTCGGCGTCGACGTCGAGGAGATCGACCAGTGGGAACTGGTGCGCCGCAGCGACCTGGTGGAAGCGAGCCGGGTCGGCGGGGCCCGGGAGTGGCTCGAAAAGAACGCCGCCGGAGTGCATTACGACGGCAAGAGCCTCACACCCGAGACGCTGGAGCGCCAGATCCGCTCCTACTACGCGATGCGAGAGCTCATCGACGAGTGGCGCCTGGACTTCTCCGGCATCAAGGGCCAGCCCGAGCTGACCAACCACTTCGCCACGATGGATATCACCGAGGCCTTCCTCAACGACCCGTACGACTGGGACGGCCCCAAGCCCACCCACGTCACCTCGACCGAATCCGATATGGATGCGGCGCTGACGATGCAACTGCTCAAGGGCCTGTCCGGCACGCCGGTGCTGTTCGCCGACGTCCGGCACTACCACGCCGACAAGGACGTCTGGGACCTGTGCAATTCCGGCCAGCACGCCACCTGGTTCGCCGCCCGCTCCGACGACCCGCTGGAGAATCTGGCCAAGACGCACTTCTATCCCGAGGTGTTCTTCTTCCCGGCGGGCGGCGCCTCGGTGCATCACCTGGCCGCGCCGGGGGCGTTCACACTGGCCCGGCTCACCCGCCTCGACGGCCGCTACCGCATGCAGGTCATGCGCGGTGAATTCGAAAACTACGACGCCGCGACGAACGAGGCGATGATGCGGATGTCGACGTTCGAGTGGCCGCATGCCTTCGCACGGCTGCACGTGGACGCCGCAGAGTTCCTGAACCGCTTCGGCGCCAACCATATTCACGCCATTCCGGGGGAGCATGTCGCCGAACTGCGCGCGGTGTGCGAGCTGCTGGGTGTCGACTACGACGGGTTCGGCGACGCGGCCTGAGCGGGGCGGCAGTGCGCGAGGCAGTAGTGGATTTGCGAGGATCCGATGACCGGCACCGAAACCGAGGAACGCCCGGTGCTGCTCACCATGGGCGGCATCGTCAAGGAATTCCCCGGTGTGCGCGCCCTGCGCGGCGTGGAGCTGTCGCTGAACAGCGGCGAGGTACTGGCGCTGCTCGGTGAGAACGGCGCCGGCAAGTCGACCCTGATGAACGTGCTGGCCGGGGTGCACCTCCCCGATGCCGGTCGCATCGAAATCGACGGCAGCCCGGTGCATCTGCGCTCCCCGAAGGACGCGGCCCGGCACGGCGTGGCGATGATCCACCAGGAATTGAACCTGGTGCCCGAGTTGTCGATCGCCGACAACATCTTCCTCGGCCAGGAATTACGCACCGCGCGAGGCACATTGGATCGCCGGACGATGGATGCCCGCACGCGCGAACTGCTCGCACGGATCGGCCTGCGGCTGCCGCCGCGCCGCTTGGTGCGGCAGTGCCGCCTGGCCGAACAGCAGCTCATCGAGGTCGCCAAGGCGCTCAACCACCGGCTCCGGGTGCTCGTGATGGACGAGCCCACCTCGGCGCTGGCCGAGGCCGAGACGCAGCGTCTGTTCGCGGTGATTCGCACGCTGACCGGCCAGGGTGTCGGGGTCGTGTACATCTCGCACCGGATCGAGGAGCTCGAGCAGATCGCCGACACGGTGGTGGTGCTGCGTGACGGCGCGCATGTCGGCGCGCGTCCGATGCGGTCCACCGGCCGCGCCGAACTCATCGGTCTGATGGTCGGCCGCCCGCTGGACGAGCTGTTCCCGCGCCGGGCCGAGCAACACGCGGGTGGGCGCCCCCGGCTGCAGGTCGAGGGGTTGTCGACCACCCCCGCGCGCGATTCGGACACCGTTGCCCTGCAGGATATTTCGTTCGATGTGGCCGAGGGCGAGATCGTGGGGTTGGCCGGATTGATGGGCGCCGGGCGCAGCGAGGTGCTCGAGGCGCTGTACGGCGCGGCCGTCGGCGTCGGCGGCACGATCCGGGTGAACGGTGTGCGGTACCGGCCGCGCACCCCGCGCCATGCGATCTCCCGCGGGTTCGCGCTCGTCGCCGAGGACCGCAAGGCGCAGAGCCTGGTGCTGGGAAATACCGTGCGGTTCAACGCCTCCCTGGCCGCGCTACGGCGCTATCTGCGGCCGTGGCGCACGGTCGACGCCCGCCGCGAGCGGGCCGAGGTCGGGGCGCAGCTGGCCGAGCTGCGGGTGCGGGCCGCCTCGGCGACCGTCGCCGTCTCGACCCTGTCCGGCGGCAATCAGCAGAAGGTCGTGCTGGCCAAGTGCCTGCTGACCAAGCCGTCGGTGCTGCTGATGGACGAGCCGACCCGCGGCATAGACGTGGGTGCGAAGGCGGAGGTCCACGCGCTGATGGACCAGCTGGCCCGGCGCGGCGCGGCCATCCTCGCGGTGTCGTCCGAACTACCCGAGCTGATCGGCATGTGCGACCGCATCCTGGTGCTCTGCGAGGGCCGCGTCACCGGCGAATTCCACCGCGACCCCGCCCGCGGCGCCCCCTTCGACCAGGAGGCGATCCTGGCCGCGGCGATGGCCCGCGCGCCCGCCACCCGGCCACCGAACGGCACTGCGACACAGGATCTTCGATGACACTCCCGACCGCGAACCCGTCCGACGAACCGCAGTCCGCCGCGGCCCGGATCCGGCTGCGGCTGACCCGACTGCTGCCGTATCTCGGTGCGGCGCAGGGGTATATCGGCCTGCTGCTGGTGATCGGGTTCGGCATCGTCACCAAGGGTCAGTACTTCTGGAATCAGGAGAACCTCACCAATGCGATCGCGGCGTTCTCCTCGCGCGGGATTCTCGCGGTTGGGGTCACGCTCGTAATCCTCACCGCCGGAATCGATCTGTCCGTCGGGTCGGTGCTCGGCATCGGGTCGATGACCGCCGCCATGCTGCTGGTGAACCAGGAGCTCACGCCGTGGCTGATCGTGCCCGCGTGCGCCCTGGTCGGCGCGTTCTTCGGGCTGTGCAACGGCCTCGGCACCACGGTGCTGCACATCCAGTCGTTCGTGATGACGCTGGCGATGCTCTCGATCGTGCGCGGGATAGACCGGCAGATATCCGACAACGTCGCGGTCGGGACCGCGGTGCTGGACGATGCCGGGCGCCTGACTCCGGAGGCGTCGCAGTTCGCGCTGCTCGGCACGCCCGGGCACACCCTGTTCCAGGGCACCTGGCTGCCCGGATTCGGGACGGCCGGAATCGCCTATCCCGTGGTGGCTTTCGTCGTGGTCTGCATCGTCTTCCAGCTCGTGCTGGCCAAGACCCGGTTCGGCCGTCACATCTACGCGGTCGGTGGAAATCCCACGGCGGCAAGGCTTTCCGGGATCAATGTCACGCTGGTCATCGTCGCGGTGTTCACACTGTCGGGGATGCTGGCCGGATTCGCCGGATCGATCGACGCCGCCTACAGCGCCTCGGCCGACCCGCTGGCCGGAACCGGGTACGAGCTGGATGCCATCGCGGCCGCGGTGATCGGCGGCGCCAGCCTGGCGGGCGGCAAGGGCACCATCACCGGCACCTTCATCGGGGCGCTGATCCTGACGCTGCTCGACAACGTGCTCGGGCTCAATGCCGTGGGGTCCAACGCGCAGCTGATCATCAAGGGCCTGATCGTCGTGATCGCCGTGGTGCTGCAGCGGCCCGGCTTCTTCCGCAGCCTGCGTGACCTGCCGTCCCGGCTGCCCCGCCCGCGTTCGTCCGGCGGCGCCTGATGCCGCCCGTCGTCCGGCCCCTTTCGCCCGGCCGGAACCCTAGGAATCACCAGGAGTCACCATGCCTTCTCCCCGCCGCCTGGCCCTGTCGACGCTGGCCCTGAGCGCCGTCGCCGTCCTCGGCGCGGCCTGCGCCGCCAACGCGCCCGAGTCCTCCGACGACCAGTTCGTCGTCGGCTACTCCCAGTCCAACAATGCCGAGCCCTACCGGGCGCAGCTGAACCTGCAGCTGCAGTACTTCGTCAAACAGCATCCGGACCTGAAACTGCTGCCCATCACCGACGCCCACCAGGACAGCGCGACCCAGGTGAGCCATGTGCAGAACTTCGTGCAGCAGAAGGTCGACGCGCTGGTCGTCTCGCCGAACGAGCCGGCGCCGCTGACCGCCGCCGTGCAGCAGGCCTGTGCGGCGGGCATTCCGGTGATCATCCTGGACCGCACCGTGAACACCGATTGCTACAGCGCCTTCATCGGCGGCGACAACTACGTGATCGGCAAGCTGGCCGGGGAGGCCGCGGTGCAGGCGCTGCCGAACGGGGGCAATGTCGCCGAACTGCGCGGCATCCTGTCCTCGCAGCCGCAGATCGATCGCGACCAGGGCTTCCGCGATGCCATCGCCGGGCACAACATCACCATCACCGAACAGCAGGAAGCCAAGTGGCTCAAGGCCAATGCCACCGCGGTGATGCAGCAGTGGCTGTCCAAGGGCAGCAGGATCGACCTGGTCTACTCGCACAACGACGATATGGCGCTGGGCGCCCAGCTGGCCGTTCAGGGCGCGGGGCGCGAGGGCATGCCGATCATCGGGATCGACGGGCTGGCCATCCCGACCGGCGGTATCCGCGCCGTGCAGAACGGGCAGCTGCTGACCACCTACGTCTATCCGACCGGCGCGGAACAGGCCGTGGATACGCTGGTGAAGCTGCAGCGCAAGGAGCCGGTGGAGAAGAAGCAGGTGCTCGGCACCACCCAGGTCACCAAGGAGAACGCGGCCCAGCTGTATCAGCAGTACGACATGTCGGGCAAGGTCGGCGGCTAGCGCCGGTCATTGCGGCAACCGGATGCCGCGCAGCTTCGCCGGATTGACCAGATCGTAGGTGCCCCAGACCAATCCGTCCCGCACGGTGAATCCGATGATGCGGGCCGGGGTGCCCGGAATGCCGTCGCGCGGTGCACGTTCGGGCAGCAGCGCGCCCAATTGCCCGTTCACGTTGACGAATTCGAAGGTCACCTCGTCCGGGCCGAACAGGTCGTTGCCGTACATGCGCTGCAGTCCGAGGATCAGGCGGGCGATCTTCTGCGCGCCCACGATGGTCCTGATCGCCGTGCGAGTCGTGCCGCCCGCGTCGGCGGTGAACACCGCGTCCGGATGCAGCGCCGCCACCACCGTCTCGAGATCGCCGGAATACAGCGCCTCCAGCAGCTTCTGCACCGCGGCCGTGTGCTCGGCGTCGGGTGCCGGTTCCGGCTGGCGGGCAACGGATTTGCGGGCCCGGGTGGCCAGCTGGCGGGCCGCCTCCGGGGAGATATCGAGGATGGCGGCGATCTCGTCGAACGGCACCGAGAAGCCGTCGTGCAGGACGAAGGCCATGCGCTGCGGCGGGGTGAGCGTGTCGAGGACGACCAGCGCGGCGAGGCGGCAGTCCTGTTTGCGGACAACGGCTTCCAGCGGATCGGGCAGCTGCGACGGCTTGGTGGAGGTCACCACCGGCTCCGGTAGCCATTCGCCGACATAGGTTTCCCGCCGCACGGCCGCACTGCGCAGGCGGTCCAGGCAGATCCGGCTCACCACCGTGGTCAGCCAGGCGCGCAGATCCTCGATCTCGGACTGCCGCGCGGTGGCCAGCCGCAGCCAGCTCTCCTGCACCGCGTCCTCGGCGTCGGCCACGCTGCCGGTCAGCCGATAGGCCACCGAGAGCAGGTGCGCCCGATGGGATTCGAAGAGATCGGCGAGCAGAGCGGCAACCATTGTCGGGATTCTACGGTCGGGTCGATATCGCCCCGACCAGCGGTCCCGGCGGCGAAAAGGATTGGGTCCGGAAACGGGCCGCATGACAGCATGGCGGCATGGTGGACACCAGGCTCGGCGACGGCACGGTGTGGCTCTCGCGGCCGGGCGCGGCCGACGTGGACGCCATCGTGGAGTGCTGTCAGGAACCGTCGATCGGGGAGTGGACGACCATACCGGTGCCGTACCGCCGCGAGCACGCGGAAATGTTCCTCGCCGAAATCGTCGCGCCGGGCTGGGACGCCGGGCGGCCGACCTGGGCCGTGCGGGAGTCGGCGGACGGACCGGTCGTCGGCATGGTCGGCGTGACGGGCATGGTGCTGCACGGTGGTCACGAGAGCTCGGCCGCCGAGATCGGGTATTGGCTGAGCCCGCGGGTGCGGGGGCGCGGACTGATGACGCGGGCGGTGCGCTTGGCCTGCGATTTCGGGTTCCGGTCCGAGGGGCTGGCGGTGCAGCGCATCGAATGGCGCGCCATGGTCGGCAACCATGCCTCGGCGGCCGTCGCGCGGCGGACCGGCTTCCGTTACGAGGGGCTGCTGCGGCTCGGCGGTGAACAGCGCGGCCGACGGCGTGATGTGTGGATCGCGGGGCGCCTGGCCACCGATCCGGCGGGGCCCGTCGACGGGTGGCCGGACGGGGTCTGAACGGTCGCCGGGAACTCACCGGCTATCTGATCGGGCGTAGACGTAGCCGGTGGCTGTTCGGATTGGTTCAATCGCTGTGATTTGCGACACGCCGCGCTTGGTGCGAGTCCAGCTAATGACTGGCAACCATGATGTCCGGGTTCGATGTCTCCCCAAACGTGCTGGCTCCAGCACCGATCGAGAGGTGAGTGCATGAGAATCCGCAAGCTCGTAGTGACATCCCTGCTCGCGATCGCGACCACCGGACTGGCGGTGGCCACGGCGCACGGTGAGTCGACCCTCGCCGAGGAT
The DNA here is from genome assembly GCF_001613165.1 of Nocardia mexicana NBRC 108244. GTDB lineage: Bacteria > Actinomycetota > Actinomycetes > Mycobacteriales > Mycobacteriaceae > Nocardia > Nocardia mexicana. The sequence continues at coordinate 42,688 of NZ_BDBV01000089.1, read as the reverse complement.
CCCTACGTTCTGAAGGGCACCGATCGCGGCATCAGCTACTCGACCGGCCTGTCCGACGATCGCAAGGGTGTCACGACGAACCTCAGCTCGGGCCGGTTCGACCTGGCCCCGGACGGCTCCGCGGTCACCGTGAACGCCCCCGACGGGACCATGATCGAGCGCTGGCCCATGGTCTTCGACATGGCCGGATACCACGTGCAGCTCGACCCCGAACTCAGCGCGGACGGCTCCTCCCTCACGCTGCGCTCCGCGGCGCCGGACACCCTCGTCGACAACGTGACGGACTTCAACCGGGCGCTGCAGCACGACGCCTTCCCGCAGCTGGAACAGCAGCAGCCGCAGGCCAAGGAGGTCGGCGTGCTGGGCGCGCTGGTCGGCGGCATCGCGGGCGCGGCCATCGGCGCGGTCGTGTTCACGGTGATCGGCGCGGTCTTCCTGGTCGTCGGCGCCATCCCCGGCTTCTTCGTCGGCGCGGTGATCGGCGCCGTCCTGGGCGGCATCGCAGGCTTCTTCATCCTCTGACCCCCGCGCCCCCCGACCGCGCGAGCTGCGCCCACAGTGAACAATGGGGCAGCTCGCGCGGTCGTGTCGGTCCCGTCGGGAACAATGGACCACGGCCCAAACCTCAGGAGGTGCCGTGACCGACGGACCACTCATCGTCCAGAGCGATAAGACACTGCTGCTCGAGGTCGACCACGAGCAGGCCGATGCCGCGCGGCAGGCCATTGCGCCGTTCGCGGAGTTGGAGCGTGCGCCCGAGCATGTGCACACCTATCGGGTGACGCCGCTGGCGCTGTGGAATGCGCGGGCGGCGGGGCACGATGCCGAGCAGGTGGTCGATGCGCTGGTCAACTATTCGCGGTACGCGGTGCCGCAGCCGCTGCTGGTCGACATCGTCGACACCATGGCCCGGTACGGACGGTTGCAGCTGGTGAAGCATCCGGCGCACGGGCTGGTGCTGGTGAGCCTGGACCGGGCGGTGCTGGAGGAGGTGCTGCGGCACAAGAAGATCCAGCCGATGTTCGGCGAGCGCATCGACGACGACACGGTGATCGTGCATCCCTCCGAGCGCGGGCGCATCAAGCAGATGCTGCTCAAGATCGGCTGGCCCGCCGAGGACCTGGCCGGATACGTCGACGGCGAGGCCCACGCGATCGAGCTGGACTTCGGCACCCACGAGTGGCACCTGCGCGACTATCAGGAGATGGCGGCGGAGTCGTTCTGGGCCGGAGGCTCGGGCGTGGTGGTGCTGCCGTGCGGCGCCGGCAAGACGATGGTCGGGGCGGCCGCCATGGCCAAGGCCGGGGCCACGACGCTGATCCTGGTCACCAACACCGTGGCCGGTCGGCAGTGGAAGCGCGAACTGCTGGCGCGCACCTCGCTCACCGAGGAGGAGATCGGCGAATACTCCGGCGAGCGCAAGGAGATCCGCCCGGTCACCATCGCCACGTACCAGGTGATCACGCGCAAGACCAAGGGCGAGTACAGGCATCTGGAGCTGTTCGACAGCCGCGACTGGGGCCTGGTCATCTACGACGAGGTGCATCTGCTGCCCGCGCCGGTCTTCCGGATGACGGCCGACCTGCAGTCGCGGCGCCGCCTCGGCCTCACGGCCACCCTGGTGCGCGAGGACGGCCGCGAGGGCGACGTGTTCTCGCTGATCGGCCCCAAGCGCTACGACGCGCCGTGGAAGGACATCGAGGCGCAGGGCTGGATCGCCCCCGCCGACTGCGTCGAGGTGCGGGTGACGCTCACCGACGCCGAGCGCATGAGTTACGCCACCGCCGAACCGGACGAGCGCTACAAGCTGTGCTCCACCGCCCGCACGAAACTCCCGGTGGTCGAGTCGATTCTGGCCAAGCACAAGGATGCCCCCAGTCTGGTGATCGGCGCCTATCTCGACCAGCTGGACGAGCTGGGCGAACACCTGAACGCCCCGGTCATCCAGGGTTCCACTCGCAACAAGGAGCGCGAGGCGCTGTTCGACGCGTTCCGCAACGGCGAGATTCCGGTGCTGGTGGTGAGCAAGGTCGCGAACTTCTCCATCGACCTGCCGGAAGCATCTGTGGCGGTGCAGGTTTCGGGAACCTTCGGCTCCCGCCAGGAGGAGGCACAGCGCCTCGGGCGGCTGCTGCGACCCAAACACGATGGGGGCCAAGCACACTTCTATTCCGTCGTCGCTCGTGACACCCTGGACGCCGAATACGCCGCGCACCGGCAACGTTTCCTCGCGGAACAGGGATATGCCTATCGAATCACCGACGCGGACGACCTGCTGGGCCCGGCGATCGGATAACAGCAGGCCGCGTCACCGTAGACTGTTTACCGGAGAGACGGCCTCCGCATACGGTAAGGACTGAGACGTGCGACGCTTCGAATTCGCAGTGGACCGCGACCACGCGCGAGCGGTGAACGAAGTGCTCGCGTCCATCCGCCGGCTGCGCATCCTGGCGTTCGCCGCGGCGATCGTGCTCGGGCTGGGGACCGCGGGGCTGATCTGGCTGAGCCACCCGTACTCGTTCCTGCTCGCGGTCGCCTTCGCGCTGGGCACGATCATCGCGCTGTTCGTGGCGGTGTGGACGCCGTACCGCTCCCGTATCGAGAAGCTGTACGCCGAGGGCGACCTGGTGCCGGCGGTGGTGTCCGACAAGCACTCCCGGGGAGTCACCCTGCTGGCGCTCGTCAATATCGCCAAGCCCGGCTGCGACCCGCGCTACGCGCTGATCACCCGGGTGGTGCGGGCGCTCCCGGGGCATCGGCAGTGGCCGGGGGAGCAGGTCCCGGCGGTCACCGTGCGCGCCGATCGCGCACCGCGGTCGGTCGGCGATCTGCGCCAGACGGTCAGCGCCATGCCGATCGCCTGGGGCACCCGGGACACGGCGGTGATCGACCGGGCCCGGGCGGCGATCAGCGATGTCGAATGGAAGCTGCTGACCGACAATCTCGCCCTGGCCGAGAAGGTGCGGACGGTGGATTCCAAACGGCTGCTGCTGGATCCGCAGCAGCTGCCGGGGGAACTGCGGGGATGATCGGAGATGTCTAAAGGGCTTGCGGGCCTCAATAGACTGATCTGGTGATTCCGGCCACCAATCTGCTCGCGTTCCTGGTCGCGGCGACCATCCTCATCGTCATTCCCGGTCCGGGTGTGCTGTTCACGATCGGCCGCGCCCTCACCGACGGCAAGCGAGCGGCACTGATCTCGGTGGCCGGTCATTCCTGCGGCGTGCAGGTGGTGCTGACATTGGTGGCGGCCGGTCTCGGCACGCTCGTGGCGGCGTCGTCGATCGCGCTGAACATCGTCAAGTTCACCGGCGCGCTGTACCTGATCTACCTCGGCGTGCAGTCCATCCGGGACCGACGGTCGCTGCGTGAGGCGATGTCGAACGTGGCCCGGCAGCCCGCGCGGAATCGCCGGGTGTTCCGGCAGGGCTTCCTCGTGGGTGTGACGAACCCGAAGGCGATCATCTTCTTCTCCGCCGTACTGCCGCAGTTCGTCGATCCGGCGGCGGGGCCGATACCCGTGCAGATGCTGATTCTGGGCGTGGTCTTCCTTGTCATCGCGCTGGTGTCCGACAGCCTGTGGGCGCTGCTGGCCGGTACCGCCCGCGACTGGTTCGCCCGTTCGCCGAAGCGGCTGGAGGCCGTCGGCGGCGCGGGCGGCGTCATGATCATCGGCATGGGTGCGAGCGTGGCGGTCTCGGGCACCAGCCACTGAGCCCACTAGCATCGAGCGACGGTCGGCACGCCCGTGCCGGAAAGGGTGGCTCGCTGCATGGCTTCACACAACTGGTTGCGCTGCCTCGCAGCCGGACTGCTGGTCGCGGCCGCCCTGGCGACGCCGATGTACGGGCAGGCCGCACCGGCGCGGGCCGCGGCCGATCCGTTCGTGGGCGCCTCCGGGCTCGGCGACCCCTATTACCCCGATGACGGCAACGGTGGGTATCAGGTCGACCACTATGCCCTCGCGATCGACTACGACCCGCCCAGTCGCCGACTGGCAGGCACCGCACGGGTGAATGCCGTTGCGACGCAGGCATTGCGGATGTTCTCGCTGGACTTCGCGGGCCCGGAGGTGTCGAAGGTTTCGGTGAACAACCTCCCGGCCGGATTCGCGCGCGAGGGCGAGCACAAGCTGACCGTCACCCCGGCCGTGCCGGTGCTGCCCGGACTGCCGTTCACCGTGACCGTGGAATACGCCGGAACCCAGGGCGACAGCCCGGGATCCGGCTGGACGATCTCGCCCAGCGGCGGCGCATTCGTTGCGGGCGAGCCGCATTCGGCCACGACGTGGTACCCGCTCAACGACACCCCTTTGGACAAGGCCACTTTCGACCTGACCGTGACGGTTCCGCAAGAGTGGGAGGTGGTTTCGAACGGGCTGAAGGTGCGCGACGAGGCCGCGGGGGCGAAGCGGACCGTGCAGTGGGCGGTGCGGCATCCGACGCTGGGATACCTCACCACGGTCGCCATCGACCGGTTCGAGTTCCTGGAGCAGCGCCGCGCCGACGGCACCCCGCTGGTCAGCGCGTTCGCCCCGCAGGCGGTGAAACACCGGGAGCTGGAGGAGCGCCTGCCCGAGGTGCTCGACTTCCTCGAATCGCTCTACGGCCCATACCCGTTCGACAGCGCCGGTGGCATCTACATCGACACCGATCTGAAGATCTCGCTGGAGACCCAGACCCGGCCGACCTACGCGCCGTGGACCGATCTCAACACCCTCGTCCACGAGAACGCCCACCAGTGGTGGGGCGATTCGCTGTCGGTGCGGCAGTGGTCGGACGTCTGCCTGAACGAGTGCTTCGCCAGCTATACCGCCGACTACCTGTGGCCGGAGCGCAAGGAGGGCGAGGACGTCGACACTCTGTACCGCGAGACCGTGGCGAATTTCCGCGACGCACCCGAGCGGTGGGAGACGCGCCTGCAAAACCCCGGTGCCGAAAAGGAATTCACCGCGGTCTACTACCGGGGCCCGCTGTTCCTGCATGCCCTGCGCAACCTGGTCGGTGACGACGTCTTCTTCCCCGCGATCGCCGAGTTCGTGCGCACACACGCCTACGGCAACGCCTCGATGCCGGAATTCCGGGAGTTCATGCAATCCGAGACGGGAATCGACCTGTCCGGGTTCTTCGCGGCCTGGCTGGACGGTACGGAGATTCCGGCGGACGAGTACCTGTACCCGGGGGCGTTGCGCGGCTGAGGTTTCCGGCCAAAAGCGCCGGAAATGACGAAGTGGGGCATGCCGGAGATGAGGAAGTGGGGCGTGCCGGGAGTGTCGACGTAGAGGTACGTAGATGCCCGGGATGGCGGTGGGCGCGCCTTACTCCTCTGGTACTCGTGACCGTGACTTCTCCACCCAACGTTCCACACGCTCCAGTTGGCGTTCGGCCTTCTGCAGTGCTTCCTGGGCGGAGCGTTCGCTTGCGGAGGCGAAGCGGCGCTGTTCCTCGGCGCGGTCCAGTTCGGCGCGCAGGGATGCGATGCGAGTCTCCGCCTCCTGGACTCGGGTCGTGGCGCTGTCGAGGTCGGACTGGGCGGAAGTCTGTGCCTCCCGGGCGGATTCGAGGGCCTCGAGGGCGTCGTCCAACTCCTGGCGGGCGGCGTCGGCACGATCCTCGGCGGACTTGCGTTGCGGCGCGGGCCGTTTCGCCGCGGTCGCCGCGTCCGGTACCGCGGCGAGCGCCGGGCCCTCGGGCCCGAAGCCCTCGTAGTTGGCCGCCGTGGTCAGCGTTCCGGTGCGCACCTCCTCGGCCACCGCCGGGTCGGCGAGCGCCGCGTGCAGCGTCTGCCCGACCTCGCGCAGCACCCCCTCCGCCAGTGGGCGCTCGTGCTCGGCCGCCAGCTGACCGGCCTTGCGCGCCAAGGCATTCACCACCTGCTGCCGCTGGGTGGTCAGGCTGCGCAGCTGATCCCCGGACAGCCGGCGCTGCGCGTCCTGCAGGGCGGCGCCGAGCTCCAGCAGCGACCCGACCTCATCGGGTGCCTCGCGGGCCAGCAGGTTGACCGCCCATGCCGCGACGGTCGGCCGCCGCAGCTTGCCGATCGCCGCCGCCAGTTTTTTGTCGCCGGCCGTGCGCGCCGCTTTTGCCTGCTCGTCGCGTGCCGCGACGAACTCGGCGGGGTCGAGCGCGTAGAGCCGGTCGGTGACCTCCTCGAGCGTCATGTTGCCGAGCGTAACGATCCAACCGATGATGTCGACGTAAGATCACGAACCGCGCATTTCGTGCGGATGAAGTGTGAAAGGCATCCCTCGTGAACCTTCTCGGATTTCAACTGCTGACCGGCTTCCTGCCCCGCATGCTCAACCTCCAGCTGTTCGGAATGTACGGCATGGGCATGTTCCACTGACCCGTTCGCCACTGCGCCGGGGCGCCGACGGGTATTCTCACCGCGATCGCGGACCGAACTGAACGGTTGGGTGAGAAAGGTTTTCGGCATATGGGAACCGCAGGTGCTCGCCTCGTCTCGGCGCTGCTGGTGCCGGTCGCCCTGGCGGCAGGGTGCTCGGCCCTGCAGGGTGCAAGTAGATCCGATACCGCCCGGGCACAGATCGGCGACTGCATCGACGTGCTCGAGGGCTCGACCGTCGACTCCCGGACCGAGCCGGTCGACTGCACATCCGACCGGGCCGTCTACACGGTGATGTCGGCCTCGGAGGCCCAGCGGGACTGCGGCACCGAATACTCCTCCTACGAGGAGACCTTCCACGGCGGCACCACCGCATTCCTGTGCCTCGCCCCCAATCTCAAGCAGGGCAGCTGCTACCACCAGGACCGGGATACGGGATTCGCCTACGCCGACTGCGCGGCGCCCGAGGCCACGGTCCGGGTGGTGGCCCGGATCGACGGCCGCTCCGACGAATCGCTGTGCGAGGCGAATTCGACATTCCTGCTGCTGTCCGAGCCCAAGACCACGTTCTGCCTGGCAAACCCCAAGGGGTAGCCGGGCTCACTGATCGACCAGCGCCACCGATGCGATGCGATGCAGCATGAAGTGCCGGACGGCGCCGGTCACCGGGTCCAGCGCGTCGAGCTGCCCGCCCGCGACCTTCATCGGCTCCACGACACGCTGCGTGGCGACGCCCTGGGCATCGACATAGCCGATATGCACCGGGCGCCGCACCCGCACCGCCAGCTGCAGCAGCGCCATGGTGGCCGCGGTGCTGGTGCGGGTGCCGTCGGATCGCACCGCCTGACCGGACCGCGCCCGCGCCGCCTTCTCTCCCGCCCGCAGTTCGGAGACGAGCAGCCGCAGCTGCTCGGTGCTGGGCGGCGTCGGACGCCACGACTGCCGGGCATTGGTCCGCGCCGGGATGCGGGTGCCGTGCGGGCGCAGGTCGACGATCGCACCGGACGAATCCTCGCCCGCCGGAGCGAATCCCGCGCCGCGCAGCTGTTCGAGCACCTCGCCGAGCGGCGCCTGCGACACGGCCACGGTCGGCGCGACCGCGCGCAGCGCCAGCTGACCGGCGACCGGGGTCGCCAGCACCTCGGCCAGCAGCGCCGGATCCTCGCTGCGCACGAACGACTGCGCCATGCCCGCGCGCAACCGGCCGTGCCGTCGGGCGACGTCGTCGATCAGGTAGGTCAGCGACTGCGGCACCGGGGTGCGCGAATGCGCGGAGAACAGCTGGTGCAGCTCGGCCGCGGTCATCCCCGCGTCCAACGCGCGCCGCACCGACGCATCGCCGATCCGGTACACCGTTGCGGCGCCCGCGGATTCGACGTCGGCGACCAGCGCGATGCGGCTCTGCAGATCCGGCACCAGCGGCCCCGGCGCGACGACCGTGAGGTCCGCCTGCACCAGCACGTGATCCACGGGGGCGGGCAGCGCCGACTCCATCTCCGCCTCGGCGCCGTCCGGGCTGCCGTGCAGCAGCGCCCGCCCGGCCGAGGTGAGCGCGCCGCGGCCGATCAGCCCGAGCGCATTCGCCTCCGCCAGCGTGCGCTCGACGGCGTCGGTGCGGAAGTGCCTGCGCCAGCGCGGTTGCCGCCAGGCCAGCACCCGGGCGATATCGGACGGGGTCAGCGCCGCGCCGGTGGGCTGCTCGGCCAGCAGGTCGAGGATGGCGCGGCGATCTCGGACGGCGTGCATATTGCGCAGTTCCAGCGACAGGGCGGCCAGGGGTTTGTCGTTGGCGTCGCGCTGGCCGATCATCCACGGGAAGCGGTCCAGTTCCAGCCACGCGGCGGCGAGCACCACCCAGCGGCGGGCCGAGGGCCCGTCCAGCCAGCCGTCCGCGGCCGTCGTCGGCGCCCAGAAGTCGTCGACGGCGTCGGACGGTGGTGCCGGTTCCGGAATTCCCTTGTCCAGCAGGCGCGCCGCGGCCAGCACCTCGACCAGCAGACCCACCCGGTTCTCGTCGATACCGGTCTGCTTGGCGACGCGGCGCAACTCGCGCACGCCCAGCCCGCCGGATCGCAGGGCCGGTGCGGGCACCTGCTCCAGCACCTCGACGATGTCGGCGCAGTGCCGCAGCAGCTCGCCCGCCTCGGTGGCGGCGGCCGCATTGCTGTCGGCGGCGGTGTGCTTGTCCGGCTCGGGCCGCGGCGGCTGCAGCGCGTGCGGGTCGGTCACCGGTTCGCGGCGCAGCACCTGACCGACGGCGGGCGGGAGTTCGACGGTCTCGTCGTCGACTCGGTCCAGTAGTCGCAGCGCGAGCAGCCGGGGGACGGGACGGTCCGGCGGCGCGTCGGGCGCGGCGTCGCGGGTGCGCCCGCGTGGTCCCGTGCTGGCCAGCTTGTCCAGCAGGGCACGTTCGGCGGGGCCGATTTCACCCAGCGCGGCAACGATTTCCGATTCGGTGAGGGCGTCCGGGATCTCGGTGGTGCTGCCCAGCGGCCACGGCAGCGCGTCCTTGGCCGCGGCCGCCAGGTACAGCTCGTCGGTGCCCCAGGTGAGGGCGCGGGCGGTCAGGCGGGCCACGGCGGCGTCGATGGATGCGTCCGGGACGCGGTCGCCCAGCAGCTCGTGCAGGCGGGCGCGGGGGAGGGGCGTGGCCCGGCGGCCGGGATAGGCGGCGCCGTGCACCGCCAGGGTTTCGATGACCGCGAATTCCAGCGTGTCGAGCTCGTCCGTCGCGCGCAGCACCGAGGCGCGCTGTTCCGCGCGCGCGGCGAGTACCGACATCGAGGAGGGCAGCGGCACGGCCAGATCGGGCCGGAGCTCGAGCAGCGTCACCAGATCGTCGTCGGTGCGGGCGGCGAGCCAGTCGGCGAGTGTCGCGCCATCGGCCGAACCCTGGCCGGCGGGTGCCGCGGGGTGATCGTCCCCGGCCCGGGGCGCTTCGTCGGTCGTGGTCATCCCGTCCAGCGTACGGCCGGGCGTCGTGGGCCGCTGGGTCGCGTACAACACCCGTTGCCGGGCGGCGTCGGATGATCGGTTCCATGCCAGAATGAGGTCGTGGTGAACAAATCGAAGAAACCCTATGTCGACAACGGTTGGCCGAAGGTGGCCAACGGTGACCACGCGGTCACCGAGCTGTCGTCGACCCGCTCCGGTGGTCTGTCGCCCTATGGCGAGGACACCGAGTTCCCGGTGCCTGCCGACGAGGTGCCGTACGTGCATCCGCACACGGTCATCAACCGCTGACCGCAGTACGACAAGGCCCCCGCATCGCTGAGATGCGGGGGCCTTGTCGTTGGTGATGCGGGGCCATGTTCGGCCGGATGCGGGGGCTGTGTTTATGGCCGGGCGCGAGGGCCCTGTCGTTCGCGGATGCGGGCCCTCTTGTCGGCCGTATGAGGAGACTTACTGGGGCAGCATGCCCTTGTTCGCCTCGAAGAAGTCGACCACGGTCGGGTCGAGCTTCACGTTGTTGGCCTTCGCGGCGTTGAACACGTCGATCGCCGGCTGCGGCACCTGGATGCCCTGCGCCTGGGCGATGCTGAGCGCCTTGTCGACGGCCTGGAAGACCTGCTGCGAGGCGTCGGCCGACTGGGCCGGTTCCTGCGGCAGGGCCTGGGTCTCGCCGGTGGGGTTCCAGCGCGGGGTCTCGGCCGGAGAGGCGGGCGCGGTACGGGTCTCGGGGCTGCCGCTCAGCCCGAGGCGGGAGGAGCAGGAGGGCCATGCGCCCCAGCCCTGCGAGGCGAGGACCTTCTCCGCTACGGCAATCTGCTGCTCGCGGGTGGCCTGGTTGGCCGTCGCGGCGTACTCGGTGCCGCCGTGCGACTTCCAGGTGCTCGGCGAGAACTGCAGACCGCCCTGGAAACCGTTGCCGGTGTTGATTCCCCAGTTACCGCCGGCCTCGCACTGTGCGAGCTGATCCCACTCGGCGTCGGGTGCCGCGGAGGCGTTCCCGGCGAGAGCGATACCCGCGCCGCTGACGATCGCGCCAGTGACGGCGACCTTGGCGACGGTGCGGCCGGTGTTGGTCGGCTTGCGATGGCGTCCACTCATATCGGGTCGTCTTCCTCTCGTACGCGCCTGCGAGGTGAGCTGTCGGGTTCGGACTGAGAGGCCGTCCGGCCCTGGTGCACCTCGCGGTGCGCCGGGGCTTCACCCCAAGGGAGCGATCGTTGCCGATCGTTCCCGCTTCCCTGCTTAGGGAACGTGGGTTCCCCGCCCTCGCCCCTGGTTCCGTCGGGGTCCGTACCCGCGGGGCGAGGCTCGGTGCGGCGGGCCGGTGGTTCCGGGACTGCTCCCGGCTGCGTTAGACCGTACGACGATCGCCGCGAAAAATCACTATTTGGTAACCGGCGTGTATGGACGGGTCACGGTCTGGCGCAACACCTTCCGTTCCGCGTCTGTGCAGGTGGATGCGGCGTGTCCCGGCCGAGTGCCAGCCGTGACCATGCCGTGACCGTTCCGTTATGTGATGAAGATCACACGTGTACGACGGGAAGGAACTGGGCAAATACGGAGTTGACTAGCGAGCTCGGCGACCGGACCACAGCGCGAAGACCACCGCGAGGAGCAGACCGAGCGGGGTGCCGGTCATCGCGACCAGGTACAGCCACAGTCCGGGCTCGGCGTCGGTCAGAATCGGCGTGAGGAAGATGGCGACGACCGCAAGCACGCCGACCGCGAACAGGACCAGGGCCACGATCATGAGCGGATCGCGGGGCCGGCGCGAGGGAGGATTGGGCATTACTGCACCGTAAAACTGGTGTGCTAGGGGTATGGGCACCGGGGTAGACTCGATAGCAATCGCGTCCTGCATAACTGTGTAGGGCGCGTTCTTTTCGCACAGAGAATGTTCCGGAATCGATTCCGGGACAACGGTTGTGCCCGGGAGGTCCGGGCATCGATGACGAACGGGTGAGCGCAGTGCCGACCGGCAAGGTGAAGTGGTACGACGTCGAAAAGGGCTTCGGCTTCCTTTCCCAGGATGAGGGTGAGGACGTCTATGTTCGGTCGTCCGCGTTGCCCAAAGGTGTCGAAGCGCTGAAACCCGGGCAACGGGTGGAATTCGGAATGGCGGCCGGCCGCCGCGGCCCGCAGGCGCTGAGCCTGAAGCTGCTGGAGCCGCTGCCCTCGGTGCGCGGCGCCCAGGCTCGCAAGGAGCCCGCGGCCCATCCCCGCAAGGCCCCCGACGACCTGCACGGAATGATCGAGGACATGATCACCCTGCTGGACGCGAAGGTGCAGCCGGACCTGCGCAAGGGCAAGTACCCCGACCGCAAGACCGCGCAGCGCATCGCCGAGGTGGTGCGGGGCGTGGCCCGCGAGCTGGATCACTGAGACGTTCGGACCGACCAGGCCTGGTAGGGCGCGAACGACTCGGCCCCCGTTTCGTCGCGGGTCGGGACGACCAACTGCACCTCGACTCCGGCCAGGCGTAGGTCGGGCTCCGGGCGCGTCGGCACCGTGATCGCGCGCGTGCCCTCGGCGTAGTCGCGGTACGAGGTCAGGCGCTGCACGTCGGTGCCGTCGGGCAGGGTGTACTCGAGCACCATCACCCAGGGCGCGTCGGCGATGTGCCGGGGCAGCGACAGCTGCAGCGGATCGCCGGGACGCGTCTCGAGGGTGACCGTCGTGGCGCTCTCGCGGCAGTTCAGGCCGAGCTGCCCGTTGCTGTCGGACTGCGACACCGTGCAGAAGCGGTACGGCGGCACGGTGGCCGAGGTGCCGTGCGCGTAGGCGGTGATCTCCGGCTCGGGCTCGGGGGCATTGCGGACCGCCACGGCCACCACTCCGGCGATGACGGCCACCACCACGAGCACCGCCACCGCCGCCAACGCGAGGATCGTGCGGGTACTGGGCTTGGTCATGGCGCGTATGTCCTGTCGCTCGTCGGGTAGGTCGGATCAGCTCGGTGCGGCCGGGTACGGCGAATCGCCGGTGCCCCCGGGGACTTCCTGCTTCGCGTGCTGCGGGCGGTTACCGCCCCAGCCGGGCAGCAGCGAATGCCCACGGTAGCTCACGAACGTCTGGATCAGCCCCACCGCCAGCACCGCGGTGACGACGGCGAATCCCTTCCAGAAATCCGTCGGCAGCAGCACGCCGCCCGCGCCGCCGATCACCCACGCCAGCTGCAGCACGGTCTCCGAGCGGCCGAATCCGGACGCTATCGACTCGGGCGGCAGATCGTCCTGGATGGAGGCGTCCAGCGACACCTTCGCCAGCGCGCTGGCCCCGGACGCGACCAGGGTGGCGACCGCCGCGCCCAGCAGGTTGTTCGTGATGGTCGCGAACAGGGCGACGCCCGTGCACGCGGCCGCGCACACCACCACGATCAGCGACGGGCGGCCCAGCTTCATCCGGGCGCCCGAGGCGTTGCCGGCGAAGTTGCCGATCGCCGCCGCCGCGCCGACCACGCCCAGCATCGCCGCCTGCTGCACCGGCCGGTGCTCGGTCGACTTGGCGACGAAAGCGACATAGAAGGTGAGGAATCCGGTCAGCACCCGGATCGAGCCGTTGCCCCACAGCCCGGTCACGACCGCGCGGCCCAGCGGCTGGCGGCGGCGGTTCGCCTTGACCGCGGACGACTGTTCCGAATCGAGGATCGCGGTGCGGGTGTCGTCGCCGTGGTAACCGAGCGTCGCGGGCACTTCTCCCTCGGTGACCTCCACCCAGGACGGGATGCGCAGGCTCAGGTACGCGCCCGCGGCGGCGATCAGCGCGGCGAACACCAGCGCGCCCGGCGAGCCCGCGACCGCCGCGATCAGCCCGGCCACGCCGCCCGCGCCGAGCGTGCCGCCCACCAGGCCGAACACCGTGAGTCTGGAATTGGTGCGCACCAGATCTATGTCCGGTGGCAGTACCCGTGGTGTGACCGCGCTCTTGAGCACCGCGAACGATTTGCTCAGGATCATCATGCACAGCGCGAGCGGATACAGCGCCCAGGTGTCGATATTGAAGATCAGCAGGATCGCGATCACGATGCGCGCGGCGAACGAACTGGCCAGCGCCACTCTGCGGCCGTGCTGCAGGCGGTCCAGCAGCGGGCCGATCAGCGGCGCGATCACCGCGAACGGGGCGATCGTGATCAGCAGGTACAGCGCCACCTTCGACTTGGACTCGGCGGAGGCGGCGGAGAAGAACAGCGTGTTGGCCAGGGCCACCGCGATGGCGGCGTCGAGGGCGAAGTTGGCCATCGTCGCGTAAACCAGTGCGGTGAGCCCGGATTCGTCGGCGCCGTCGGCCTTGGCCGCGCGCTGGAAGGTGTGAAACCCCTTCTCGGTGAGCTCCCGGCTGCGCATCGCCACCACCCGGGTGACCGTCAGCTTGCGCGGGACCCGTTGACGGCCCGCGAATTCCGTGGTGTCGGCCGCGGGCTCGGGTTCGGGCGGGGGCGGTGGGGCCTGCCGTGGCGGCGGGTCGGGAGCGGGTTGCGGGTCCTGACGCGGCGGCAGGTCGCGCGGTGGCTGGCCGGAAGACATCCGGCGCGTCACGAATTCGGGTACGTCGGACTCGCCGCCGCGATCGGGCAGCGGCGGCAGCGGACGGCGGGACGGGGTACTCGGGGGCGGGTACCGGTCGTAGCCGGGGTGTCGCCGGGTGAGCGGATACTCCTCGCCGTCCCACGGACCTGGATCGGTTCCGGAGGAATCGCGGGAGGCAGCCACACATCGAGTCTATGGGGCGGCGTTTGTGCCCGTTCACTGCGGGACGAATCGCACCTCGAACATCGTCGGCCAGTTCTTGCCGGTGATCAGGAACCGGTCCGTACCCGGCAGCTGGGCGATGCCGTTGAGGACGTCGGTGCCGTCGCGGTCGCCCTCGGGCAGCAGCCCGGAGGCGTCGATATCGGCCAGTACGGCGCCGGTGCCCGGATCGATGTGCAGGATGTGCTCGGTGGGCCAGTCGTTGGCGTACACCGAACCGTCGGCGGCACAGTCCAGTTCGTTGAGCCGCGCGCCGCGGTGGCCGCCGAGCCGGATCGATCCGGTCGGTGCGAAGGAGACCGGGTCGCGGAAGGTGAGGGTGTCGCTGCCGTTGCTCATGACCACGCGGTCACCGCGGGTGCACAGTCCCCAGCCCTCGCCGTCGTAGCGGGCGCGGCCGCGCTCGGCCAGGGTCGCCGGGTCGCGCGCGAAGGCCACCCCGTCCTTCCACGTGAGCTGCCACACGGTGTCGCCCGTCCGGGTGACGCCCTCGCCGAAGTACTCGTCGGGCAGCGCGGCGCGCGCCAGCGGCGAGCCGGTGGCGACATCTGTGGCGCGCACATCGGAACGGCCTTCCAAGCCGGTGCTCTCGTAGAGGGTGTCGCCGTCGATTTCCAGCCCCTCGGTGAAGGCGGCGGGGTCGTGTGGCCTGGTCGAGACCACCTCGACGCGCATTCGCGGAGTGGTGTCGCCGCTGTCGCAGGCGGCGGTTCCGGGTGCCAGCACGGCCAGCAAGATCGGCCCGGTCGCGGCCCACGCACGATGTTTGCGGTTCATACGGCAAAATGTAGGGCGTGAGCGCAGTGTCTGTTTCGGAGTCCGGAGTGCGACCGATCCTTGCGGAGGCGGTCGACCTGGCCCGTCGTGCGCTTGCGGAGCTGCAGCCGACCGGTGTCGGCCCGCATCTCGGCGTGTCGGCGGAGGACGAATGTGCGGCCACCCACCACTTCGAGGCCACGTTGCCCGGCTACCACGGCTGGCAGTGGGCAGTGGTGGTGGCGGCGCCCCCGGAGGCCGAGCGCGCGACGGTGAGCGAGTCGGCCCTGCTGCCGGGGCCCGACGCGCTGGTCGCGCCCGAATTCGTGCCGTGGGACCAGCGAGTCCGCCCCGGCGACCTGGCGCCCGGCGATCTGCTGGCGCCCCCGCCGCACGATCCGCGGCTGGTACCCGGCTACCTGGTGACCGGCGACCCGGTCGTCGACGATGTGGCCGAGGATCTCGGCCTGGGTCGCAGTCAGGTGCTCAGCCGGGAGGGCCGCGAGGAGGCCGGTGAGCGCTGGTACTCCGAGTACGGACCCGAGACCGATATGGCCCGCGCCGCGCCGTCGACGTGTGGCCTGTGCGGCTTCTACGTGCCGCTGGACGGGGCGCTGCGCGCGGCCTTCGGCGTCTGCGCCAATGCGATGGGCGCCGACGGGCGTGTCGTGCACAACGAGTACGGCTGCGGTGCCCATTCGGACACCGTCGCGCCGTCCTCCTACAGCGGATCGCCGTTGTACGAGGCGTACGACGACGCCGCGGTCGAGGTGATCCCGAGCGCGGATCTCCGCCAGCGAGCGGGTGCCGAGGGGGCGGGGGAACAGGCTGCGGCGCCCACGGAGACCGCCGATACCGGCGTCCGGCAGGATGCGCGAGCCGATCAGGATTCGACGGCCGGGAGCGTTGTCGGCGCCGAGTCCGCATCGAACGATGCCGGGTCGGCCGTATCGACCGGCGCCGCGAGTGAGCCGGATTCGGATACCGCCGCTGGTGCTCCCGCGGCAGGTCTCGAGACCGCCGAGTCCGCCGCAGTCGAGGGCGCTGAAATACTTTCCGCCGGTGCGGATTCGGATGCGGCGGGTGCCCCCGATGCGCCGGTGGGCGATGCGCGGACCGAACCGGCCGTGGCGGAGGTTGCCGAAACACCTTCCGCCGATGCGGCTTCGGAGGCCCTGGAGATCTCCGAGCAGCAGGTCGGCGGCGCGGGGAACGAGGCGGCTGAGGCGGTCGCGGATGGTTCCGTGGCGGATGACGCGGCCGAAACCGGCTCTGCCAGTGCGGATACCGCCGGGCCGGTTGTCGTGCCGGGCACGGTTCATGAGAGCAGCGAGGCCGACCGTGACGGCGAATCCGCCGACGGTGCGGGGCGCGCCCAGTACAGCGATGCCTGGGGCGTGTCTTCGGTGCGGGTGCAGCGCGCCGAGCCCGGGGCTGCGGGGGAGCACTGAGCGGCGCCGGGGTGGGCGCCGATCCGTTCGAGACGACGGCGCTGCGCGCGGGGGTGCTGGCCGCTTGGCGGGATTCGCCGACCCGGCTGCGCGAGGACGCGGCCACCGAGGCCGATCTGGTGCGGGCCGGGTATCGAGACCGGCTGCTGACCGAGCTGGCGCAGAACGCGGCCGATGCCGCGGCCAAGGCCGGGGTGCCCGGGCAACTGGCGGTGTGGCTGGACGGCGATTCCCTCCATATCGCCAATACCGGTGTGCCACTGGATGTCTCCGGCGTACACGCGCTGACGGCGCTGCGGGTCTCGGCGAAGCCGGGGGCGGCCTCGACCGTCGGCAGGTTCGGCGTGGGTTTCACGGCCGTGCTGACGGTGGGCGACGAGGTCGAGTTCCGGTCCACCACCGGCTCGCTGCGCTTCTCCCGGGCCGATACCTGGGAAGAGCTGCGCGGCAACGGTATCCGTATTCCGGAAGGCGACTTCGTGCCACCGGTGCTGCGCCTGGCGTGGCCGATCGCGCCCGCGCCCGCCGCGGGATTCGACAGCGAGATCGTGGTGCGCGTGAGCACCGTCGTGGACGCCGAGGCCCTGCTGGCGGCGATGCGTGCGGAGGCGGCCGACCTGCTGCTGGAACTGCCTGCGCTGCGGACGATCCGGGTCGGCGGCGACGAGATCACCAGTGCCGTGGCCGAACTCGGCGACGGCCTGCAGGAGCTGCGGATCATCGGCCCGGAGCGCGACGAGCGGGTCTGGTGGCAGTTCTCGGCCGACCGCACCCGGTGGCTGCTGCCCGTGCGCGAAGGGCGGCCGCGTCCGGCGGACCCCGACGTGCTGCGCGCGCCCACCCGCTCCGACGAGGAGCTGTCGCTCCCGGCGCTGCTGGTCGCCGACGTCCCGATGCAACCGGATCGCCGCCGCCTGCTGCCGGGCGCCCGCCTCACCGAATTGGCCGACGGCTACGCCGAATTCGCCCGCGCCCTACCGCCCCGCGATCGGCTGGTGCTGGTCCCGGCGCCCGGATTCGCGCGCAGCGCGGCCGATGCGGCGCTGCGCGAGGCCCTGATCGGCGAACTGCGCACCGCGCAGTGGCTTCCCGTCGTCGAGGGAGACTCGCAAGGCCCCACGGCCGCGCCGCAACGCGCCAGCGTATTCACCGGAGCCACAACGGAACTGGCCGAGCGGCTGACCGATTTTCTCGGGCCGCTGGTCGTTCCGGAGCTCTCGGGGCGTGCCGGAGCGGATACGCTGGCCGTCCTCGACGTGCACCGCATCGGCCTGACCCGCATCGCCGAACTGTCCATCGGACTGGAACGCGCGCCGCAGTGGTGGTATTCGCTGTACGACGCGCTGGAGCCGTTCGTCACCGATCCGCTGTCGGTCGAGGAGCTGGGTGCGCTGGCGGTGCCGCTGGCCGACGGCCGTCTCGTCACCGGTCCCCGCACCGTGGTCCTGGACGATCAACTGGAGACGCCGATCCCGGTGCACTGGGCTCGGCTGGTGCATCCGGAGGCCGCGCATCCGCTGCTGGGCCGCCTCGGCGCCCGCTCCGTCACCGCCGAGGATCTGCTCGACGATCCCGCGCTGAAGGCGGAATTGGAGCACGAGCCGGGCGGCCCGGACACCGTCGACGCGGTGCTGCGCCTGGCCGCGCAGGTCGTCTCGCCCGCCGACCCCGGCGCCGTCTCCCTGCCGTCCTGGCTCGGCCTGCTCGAATTGCCGGACGACACGGGCGAATTGCTGCCCGCCGACGAGCTGCTGCTGCCGGACGCGCCGCTCGCCGATGTGCTGGTGGCCGATTCTCCGTTCGGCACCGTCGATTCCGGCCTCGTGGAGCGGCACGGCGCCGCGGTCCTGCGCGCGCTCGGCGTCGGCTGGGGTTTCACCGTTGTCTCCGAGGACGATCCGGTCGGCCCGGATCATCACCTCGACGACGAGGAGCGGTGGTGGGAGGGCCTGCCGGAGGATCCGCCGGAGCTGGCGGCGGTGCGCGACCTGGATCTGGTGGACGAGGCCGCCTGGCCGAATGCGCTGCGGCTGTTGCTGTCCGAGCCCGGGACGCGGCGCCTGCTCGCCGACCGGGACGGCTACACCACCTGGTGGCTGCGTCGTCACGCCCGCATCGACGGGACGCCGCTCGGCCTGTTCCGCGATCCTGCCGATCCGGTATTCGCCGATCTGCTACCGGAATTGGGCGGATTCGCGCCCGCCGAACTGCACGCGCTGCGCTCCGTGCTCGCGGACCCGGACACGATCACCGCGGAACTGGCCGCCACGGTGCTGGATGCGCTCGCCGATTCCGCGAAAACCCCGTCCTCGGAGGCGATCTCCCAGACACACCGCCGGTTGGCGGCCGCCCTGGACCGCCTCGACCTGGACGCGCTGGAGCTGCCCGCGCGGGTGCGCGCGCTGTCGGGTGCGGTGATCGATCCCGCCGACGCGCTGGTGCTGGATCGTCCCTGGTACGGCCTGGCCGTTTCGCCGAACCGGCTGGTGGTCGGTGATATCGACGCCGCGCCGGCGTTGGCGACCCTGCTCGACCTGCCGCTGGTATCCGAGGCGGTCACCGCCGAGGTGCTCGGCGCGGGCCGGGCCACCACGTGGGCGGCCGAACCGCTGGGCGTGGTGCTGCGCCTGCAGTTCGGCCTGCCGCCCCTAGACGGTGAACTCGTGGTGCACGACCGCCTGCGGGTGCGGCTGTCGGGCGCCTACGAGGCCGTGGTCGAGGTCCCGTGGTGGCGGGACGGATCTACCACACACGTCCAGATTCAGCCCGCCCCGGCGTCCTGATATCCGACGGTGCTCATCGAAAATGAGTGCCCCGCAACGGTTTCAAGGAACCTGGATCGTTCGTGTGAGCCCTGTCGCGAGCGCCCGATCTACCGCGCGTAGCTGGTGACCATCTCCGCCAGCAGGTCGAGCTGCCCGCGGACCGCGGCGCTGTCGTTGTCCACCAGCCAGCGCAGCACGATGCCGTCGATGACCGAGAGCGTGAAGCGGCTCAGGGTCTGGACCGGCACGCGCCATTCGGTGCCCGTGGCGTCGCGGGCGTGTTCGAGAACGTCGGCGACGGTGGAGTCGTTGAACGTGTACTGCTCGCGCGCGATCGCGAGTTTTGCCGGGGTCTGTTCACTTTCGCGCAGTGCGTAGGTGGTGGTCTCGTAGGTCAGCAACTGTCGTTCGGGGGTAGCTTCTATGTTCAACCACAGAAGTTCGAGGCTCGCTCGCACCAAATTTTGAAGCGATTCTTTTCCACTTCCGACGTCTTGCCATACCGTTTCGTTGGTCTCGACGGAATCGCGTAATTCCATCGACAACGCCTTGACCAACTCGGTCATCAGCGCGTCCTTGTTTTCGAAACAGTAATGCACCACACCGAGCGAAACACCGGCTGCCTGAGCCACATCGCGCGTGGTTACACCCGCCACGCCCTTTTTTTCGGCTAGGCCGATAGCCGCCTCGATAAGGTGGGCTCGTCGTTCTTCGACGCTCAATCGGGAGGACACTCAACGCAGTTAAGCGGCAAGGAGCCGAACAGTCAATTCGCGCGCCGTAAAAGTCTCCCGGAGTCGTCACTCGGAGCTGGGGACCAAAGCCTCTAGAGACCCGTCTGAGCGCCTTTGTCGCCGCGCCGGGCACCCCGACGCTGGATTACGAAGATGGTGTAGCCGAGCAACCCGACGGCCAGTCCCATCAGGCAGATCGGGCGCGCGTCGGCCCACCGGTCGACGACCCACACCACTACCGTCGCGATCGCCCACAGCGCGGTTCCCACCGCGAGCACCGGCCGCGGATCGGTCAGGCGCGGCGGAATTTCCGGCACGTTCTGTGTCACGATGTCCACCATACGGCGTGAACGGACGTCTCCCGTGTGGAGCGTCCCGTATCGTTTGCCTCTGTGACAACGCCTTCCGACATACGTGCGCTGGCGGCCGAGCTCTCGCTGGCGGTGGTGCGCTTGACGCGACACCTGCGGGGCCGCCGCGTCGATGCTCAGATTTCGCTGACCCAGTTGTCGGCGCTGGCGACCCTCAATCGCGAAGGCGCGATGACGCCGGGCGCGCTGGCGGCCAAGGAGCGGGTGCAGCCGCCGTCGATGACGCGGGTGATCGCCTCGCTGTCGGAACTGCAACTGGTGGAACGAAAGCCGCACCCCACCGACGGCCGCCAGATCATCGTGTCGCTGTCGGACGCCGGTCTGGCGCTGATTCAGGACGAGAACAATGCCCGCGAGGCCTGGATGACCGAGCAGTTGTCGGGCCTGAGCCCCGAGCAGCTGAAGGTGCTGCACGACGCGGTCGGGATCATGAAACAGATTGTGGCGGAATCGGAATAGGCCGATCGCCTAGTACCGCGCGGCGAAGGCCTGATCGCTGGGGACGATATCGCGGCCGAGGGGCATCAGTGAGACGGGGATGAGCTTCAGGTTCGCCCAGCCGAACGGAATACCGATGATCGACACGAACAGCGGGATGCTGGTGAGCAGGTGGCCCAGTGCCAGCCACCACCCCGCCACGATCACCCAGATCACGTTGCCGATGAGCGAGGGCGTACCTGCGCCCGGCTTCTCCACGGTGGTCCGCCCGAACGGCCACAGCACGTATCCGGCGATCCGGAACGAGGCGATGCCGAACGGGATGGTGACGATCAGAATGCAGCAGATGATCCCCGCCAGCAGATAGCCCAGCGCCATCCAGAAGCCGGCGAACACCAGCCACAACACGTTCAGGACGAACCGGATCAGCGTCACACCCCCAGCATGCCAGCCCTCGCGACGCGTGGCCACCACCTCGCCGGGTCAGAAGAACCAGCCGAGCGTGGCGTCGCGGTCGGCGGCGAAGGCGCGGTCGAAGGCACGCAGATGCCCGGAGTCCTTGGCCTGCAGACGATTTGCCGCGGCGAAGGTGCGGGCTCGGTGAGCCCCGAGATAGAGGCTGCCGAGGACGTCGATGCCGAGCTCGATATCCGGGGTGCGCGTCGTGGGGGCGCATTCGGCGATGCCGTCGCGTACCCGCAGGGCGAAGGTGCCGCCCGCGTCGCGGAACGGATCGTGCACGCCGAGGGCGACGTCCAGGTCGTCGGAGTATCCGCGGGCCGACAGGGCGGCGGGGACGTCCATGACCCGGGCCCACAACCCGTCGTAACGGCCGGTCGTGCGAACCAGGCGCGGGTCGTTGAGCAGGTAGGGGAGCGGATCCTCGGGGCTCAGCGTGGCCTCGACGGTCTTGACGAGGTCCAAGCCCATCAGGGCCCGCCAGAGGGCGGCATGGGCCTCGGTGGTGACCGCCCGGAACTCGACCACGTCGGCCGTCGAACCGGCTTCCGAGTGCTCGTGCCGGTACAGCGCGTAGCCGTCCGGATGGACGAGCGCGTACAGCCCGTTCCCGCTGCGCCAGTGGGCGAGTTTGCGGGTCCAGGCGGCCTCGGGCTGGATCTGAGCACCCGGCGTGAGCCGCCGCCAGCGGTCGTAGATCTGCGGCAGCAGGGAGACGACGTCGTCCGCCGCCATCAACTCCACGCCGCCGGGATCCGGTGCGGTGGGCAGGAATTCGGCGAAGCGGCGATCGATCGTCACCCGGTGCTCGACCACCGCGGGCCCGTATCCGAACCGGCCGTAGATGGTCCCCTGGCTGGCGGTGAAGATGGTCAGCGGCAGCCCGGCGGCCTCGGTCCGCCGGTGCAATTCCGTGTACATCGCGCGCAATATGCCCCGCCGCCTGTGCGTCGGCGCGACGGCTACGGCGGCGACCCCGCTCACCTCGACGGTGCGCTCGCCCGGCACCGTCAGCGTCATCGTCGTGTCCTGGGTGTTCCCGACGATCCGTCCTCCATCGACGGCCACGATCCGGCGTTCCATCGGAAACAGCCGCAGACCCTGCTCGACGTACACATCCGCCACCTCCGGCGGCAGCGGCCCGCCGAACGCGTTGCCCAGCAGGGTCCCGGTAGCCGGGAGATCGGCCTCGGTCGCGGTCCTCAGCGTGATGTCGGATGCGGTCGCCATGGTTCGACGATCGCACGGGTTACCGCCGGGCGCACTCGAATTTCCCCGACGGTGCGGAGCACGAAACGGCCCGACTCCGTTGTCGTACGGGCGCCGTTGCCCGCACCGGCCGATCCGTGCCTCCGAACCTCGCCCCCCGCGAAACCTGGGGCCCGGTCCGCACCGGTGGGCACGGTGCGGACCGGGTGTCGCGAGGACTTCGCCCTCGCAGAAGTAACTGTGCGGCTTATGCCTTCACATCGGCTTAAGAACATCTTGCCGACCGGTGGCGTGGATTGCCGCCGGTGCTATTCGTCGTCATCCCGAGTGGTTGCCGCGGCCTGGCGACGGCGCTTGCGGGCCGAGGTGGTGCGCTCGATGCGCGGATCCTCCGACACCGCATAGCGTTTCACGTATTCGCTGAAGAAGGCCTGCACGGTCGCCGTGGCCGGAATGGCCAGCAGCGCACCCACCGCGCCGAGCAGCGCCCCGCCCGCCAGCACCGCCAGCAGCGCGATGGCGGCGTGCACGTCGACCGTGCGCTGGGTGATCCGCGGTTGCAGCAGATAGTCCTGGAACCACTGGTAGACGATCGTGAACACGACGATCCACAGCGCGTCGATCGGGCGAATGGTGAGGGCCACCAGGATCGGCAGGATGCCCGCGAGGTAGGTGCCCACGGTCGGCACAAACGAGGCGATCACGCCGAACCAGATGCCCAGCGCCACCGCGTTCGGCAGCCCGAGAATCGCCAGGAAGGCGCCGTGCGCGACCGCGGAGATCACCGCGAGCAGCGCGCGGGAGTACAGGTAGCCGCCGGTCTTCTCGATCGCCAGATCCCACGCGTGCAGCACGGTGTCCTGCCGGGCGGGCGGCAGCAGCGAGCACATCGTGCGCCGCAGCTTCGGCCCGTCCGCTGTCAGGTAGATGCTGAACAGCGCGATGGTGAGGAACTGGGCGAGACCGCCCAGAATGGTGCTGGACACGCCCCACACATTGTTCGCCGCCCGCTCGGCGTAGCCGTTGATGATGTCGGAGTCGCGCAGCAGCCGGTCGGTCAGGTCGTGCAGCGTGAACTTCTGGTGGAACGTGCTGTTGACCCAGTCCACGAGCTCGTTGATCAGCCGCGGCGCCTCGTTCGCGAGATTGCCCACGGTCTCCACCAGCAGCGTGACCAGCGCGGCGATAAATCCCACGACACAGGCGAATACCAGGACGAACACCAGCCCGGTGGCCAGCCCGCGATTCATCCCTCGCCCGACCAGACTCCCCACCGCCGGTTCCATCGCCAGCGATACGAAGAACGCCACCAGCATGATGATCAAGATCCCGAGCAGGCGATGGAACGCCCAGTTCGCCAGCTGAAACAGGCCGAGGAAAACGAACGCCAGCACCATGGCGCGGGGGAGCCAGGAGGGCATGCGGCGGCGGATGCCCGAGCCGCCGGTATCCCCGGGCTCGGCGGACGCAGGCGGTTGCGCGGCCATTTCCACAGTCTGGTGGACGCCCAGGCAATTTCCTGGTTACGACGCGACGTCAGCCCCTGGCGAACTCCGCGCCGCGGACGTGGACGGCCGTCGGCTGGCCGATCTGCTCGGCGGCCGAGGTCTGCGGGCTCATTTCGTGCCGAGCCTCCGGCGCCGCCAGCTCGGCCCGCGCGGATGCTCGCAGAAACTCCGTGGCGACGGCGCTCAATGCGGGTGTGGCATGGCGAACCGCAGTTGCCAAGCGGACGCTGCGATACAGCAGTCCGGGGTCACGATCGGCCGTATCCCATTCCGCCGCATCGTCTTCGATGCGGTGCCGCCACAGCAGCGCGGTGCGATGCTCGGAGATCCATCCCGCGAGCCGATCCCAGCCCAGTAGTGTGTCGTGGATCAACGCGGCGTGTTTGTAGTCGACGGTGATCAGCCGCGCCTGCACCAGCCGGTCGACCAGGGCTTGACCGGAGCTCGTTTGCCCCGCTATACGCCGCAGCTCCGTTCCGGGCAGCCGCCGCCGCATGACGCTGCCGTCGCGGTGCACGGTGACCAGAGCGAGCAGGATCTGGCGCGCATCGGACCGCTGATCCTGTGTCAGATCGGTCCAGGCGCGCTCGGCGATTGTTCGGACCGTGCGCTCGGGACCGCCGATGCGGCGATAGTGCGTGATGTCCATCCGGTCCTCGGTATGACACGACCACATCGACAACATCGTGGCATGCAACACCGACAGGACTCCGGCATCGGCGTTCTGTCTCTCGATTCCGTAGCGCGGTGTTTCGAGCGCGGTGAGCAGCAGCTCGACCACCGCCGCATCCACGGTCACGCCGTGTGTGCGCGGCGGTCCCACGATCGCCGACGTCAGTTCCTGACGGGTCATCGGATTCAGAGTGAAGCTGTTGTGCTGTATAGCGTGGGCGAGCCAGGGGTATTGCGCGCAGTCGGGTAGGTGGTCCGAGCGCACCGAGATGACGACGGAACCGCTGGTACTCAATTGTTTGAGTGATAGCAGAAACGCCTCGCGCGCTGCAGGTTCCGTCCCTTCGCCGAACAACTCCTCGAACTGGTCGATGACCAGTAGCGGCCGTTTGTCCGCGCGCGCCGCGGTGGCGCCGAGGCCCTCGGGCGAAGCGAAAGTCCCTGTGCCGGACAGAAGTTGGGCAAGCTTTCGCGCCGGATCGACGCCGGGAGTGAGTGTTGCGATCATCCATCGCTCGCTTTCCGCCGCGAGTACCGGCAGCACGCCCGCGCGCAGCAGTGACGACTTGCCGATTCTCGAGGCCCCCGTCAGCACGATGACGTCAGCCGACCGGTGCGGACTGGCCGACGCCCGGACCAGTTCCAACAGCGCGGTGACGGCCCGGTGCCGCCCGCAGAAGATTTCACCGTGTTCTTCGGAGTAGACGCCGTCCTGCGGATACAACGGCAAGACGGCGGCGGAACGGGTGAGCGGAGCGTTGCGAGCCGTCAGCCACAGCGACCGCCAGGCGCGCAGATCGGTCGGCTCGCCCGCGGTTCCGGTCCGCCGCCGCGCCCGCGCGGTCAGCACCTGCAGCACCGGAAGCAGAGATTCGAATTTCGCCGGAACGTTGCGCCCGCTCATCCAGTCGCTGATGCGCTGCGCCGAAGCCAATGCCGACCGCCCCTGTGCACCGCCGTCGTCGGCCCGCTGCTGCACCAGCATGGCGACATTTCGTAGCGACGGTGCCCCGGCCGCCCGATGCAGGGCGGACAGTCTTCGTGCGAACTCCTGACGCGCGGATCTGCCATAGTTCGCGTGCTGGACGCTGATAGTTGGCGGCTTCATGTGCTCCCCCGAACGGCTTCGCGGGACCGGTCGTCTTCGTCGACCGGTCGGTTGACCTCTTCGACACGATTAGACGAAGCTGAGGTGGTATCAGTTCCCTTGTCGAGCACTATTTTTCGAGTGGAATGCGCGGATCTCCAGCCGCACGTAGCAGGTGGTGTCCGGACCGTACGCCCGCCCGACTCGGGCGGGCGGGCCTTCAGGTGGCGTTCGACGATCTGCTCGGACCGCGGACTTTGTCCGGACCGTACGCCCGATCCATGACGGGCTATCAGGTCGATTGCCGTCATGTAGCGAAAACCGCTGTTGCTGCGAATATTTCGGCTCACCTACCGTGCCGTCCGAAGCTTCGAACGGGTGCACCGACACCGTTCGGACCGAATCGATGAACGTGGGGGAGCCCAAATGCGAGTAGGTTTTCTGGTGTCCGCAGCCGCTGTGTCGGCTGCGATGGCGGTCGCCGCGCCACAGGCGTGCGCCGACGTGCTGCAACTGGCACCGCATGAACAAAGCGTCACCATGCCCGACGGCTGGGAGCTCACCGTCGGCCATCAACAGGAGTCGGGCAATCGTGTGGCGCCGCTCAACGTGATCGGAAGTACGCGAGAGGTTTTCGTCACCAACCAGTCCTACGGGGGTGTCGGGGGTTCCGGATCCGCCTTGAAGGGCGTTGTGCTCAAGGCCGGATATCACCTGGGCTGTGCGGTGGACATCACGAGCGTGACGCTGGGCGTCCAGTTCAGTGCCGGGTTCCAGCCCGGAATCACGATTTCACCGACGACACCCATGGGTGTGACGGCCCTGCCGTCCCCGAGCGCCACGGTGGCCATCGGCCCCTCGGCGGCAGTGACGCCGACGTTCTCGGTAACCCTCACACCCGGTCAGGTGGTCGACCTTCCGATGGGCGAGAAGCCGCTCGAGGGTCCGAAGGCGTACATCACCAACCGCGACGCGCACGTGAAGATGGACGGCTGCATAGGTCCGGCCGCTATCCGCTCGTACACGATCGTCGCGGCGCAGTCGTCGGCCGCCGACGACTCGGTGGCCGTCTACGGCGATCCGATCGCGCTCTGACGCGCCGGGAGGGCAGGATGCGTACCAGGCTGGCGTCGGCGACCATCCTGGTCGCGTCGATTCTGCTGGCAGTGCAGTCTCCGTTCGCCGTCGCCGACACCGTGGCACCCGCGCCGCGCGAGCAAACGGTCAAGGCCAAGGACGGCCGCACACTCGTCGTCGGGCAGCGAACGGAAACGGTCGACCGCCTCGTGGTCGGTCCGTCGCTGATGCGCGAGGCGCGTGTCGGCAACGAGGCCTATGCCATGGTCTCCGGAAAAGGCAAGTCCAGCCTTCGGGAGGCCACACTGACCATCGGTTATCACGTCGGATGCGCGGTGGCGTTCGGAAAGATCGTGGCTGATTTGAGCGGAGTGTTCTCAGCGCTCGGGATGAAATCCGGCACGAATCTACCGAAATCCAGTATCACGATCGTCCCCAAGTCGGACGGGCCTCCACAGGTCACTTCTACGAAGCTGTATCCGGGCATCGTCATCACGCCGAAGGTCGAGATGACGCTGCAGATGGGGTCGGTCGCCGAGGTTCCGCTGGCGACGGGTCCGGTTCGGAATTCGCGTGGCCTACTCGGGATCCGAGAGGCCGATGTCAAAATCGATGGTTGTCTCGGGCCGGCGGCGATCCGCTCGTATGCCAAGCTGACGACGAAGTCGGCACTGGCGGACGAAACAGTCGTGGTATACGGGGATCCGGTGAATATCTAGCCGACGCGGGGTCGCGGCGTCGGTATGCCGCGGCCCCGCGTCGATTCTTTGGTCAATTTACGGCATATCTTTCGGCGAACGTTACCACGATGGTGGGCGTTGCACAGGCCGATGTCGCCGTCGTGGACAAGCATGCGGGAGTCGATTTCTCGCCCTGCTCGTTCATGGACATATTTATTTCCTCAGGGCTTGCATAACTCTCGTAATGCGAAACCAGTTCGATAACCGCGATGTCGTTGCTCATCTATTGTCTCCTCGTGTTCGAGCTTTATTAGTAGCGAAAATGTTGCGATAATCGGTTTGTAAACTCTCCTCTCGCCGTGGGTTGGTCGCGGTCCTATGCGCCGATTCTGGACCGTTCTACCGGTCGGCCCAGCCATCGGCGGAGATTTTCTTCCAGGCCCTCGGTACTTCCGTCGACCGATGACCATGCAACATATCCGTCGGGCCGCATGAGAAAGAGTTCCGGGAGGCTGCCGTTGTCGGTCGTCAAGGTCTCCACCGCGTGTGCTCTTCCGGCCCATGGTTCGCAGATGCCGAGGATTTCGGGACCGATGCGTCGACCTACCAGTAGACCGCCGCCGTCATGGCAGTGATCGGATAATTGTGTTCCGTCGTTCAGGGTGATTTCGGGGGCCGGTCCTCCGGCCGATTGCGCGTCGCCCGGCATGTCGTAGGTGTGCAGCAAACCGGAAAGTTTCTTTGCCAGGAGCGTTGCACCTTCGCGGCCGCTCAAGAATTCCGCCATCACTCGGCGGAGTTCCGCCGTGCGTGGGTCCGGGCGCATCAGCGCGACTTGGGCGCGACTCCAATGCAGTACCCAGGCGCCCGCCGGGTGGCGTTCCGTCGTATAGGTGTCGAGCAGTTCGACGGGCGCGGAGCCGTCGGCTACCAGGGCCAGCTTCCACCCCAGATTGACCGCATCGCCGATGCCGAGATTCAGTCCTTGCCCGCCGAACGGTGAGTGCACGTGCGCGGCATCGCCGGCCAGAAGCACTCGGCCCTTGCGGTAGGTGGTTGCCTGGCGGGTCCGATCGGTGAAGCGCGTCGCCGATTCGATGCCGTCGATCACCACGGCTGTTCCGGAGACCCTGCGAATGCTGGCCTCGAGTTCCGCCGTGGTGAGGGGTTTGTTCCGATCGTTTCGAACGTGGCCGAATTCGACCGTCACCAGGCGGCCGGGGACCGGTCCGTAACCATAGACGCCGCTGTCGGTGTAGTTCCAGCCGGGACGGAGACCATTCGCCCGACTCATCGATACGAGTGCCTGGCGGCCGAGAATTTCGGGATCCATTCCGAGAAAATCGAAACGGGCAAGTTTTCGTACCGTGCTGCGCCCACCGTCACAGCCGACCAGCCACCGTGTTCGTACCGATCCGGTGTCGAGGCGAACGTCGACGCTGTCGCCCTGCTGTTCGAAGTCCACCAATTCGGTGCCGCGACGTATCGGCACATCCAGCTCGGCCGTCCAGGCGGCCAGCAATTCTTCGAGTTGCTGCTGCGTGATCATCATGTAGTTCGCGCCCGGCGCCGTATTGCAGAAATCCGGATCGCCGAAATCGACGAGGGAACCCGGAACTCCGATTCCGGCGAAATGCCCCGCGATCAGTGGACGATCCGTATCGGGGATCGGCATGCCTTGTTCCGCGAAGAACATATGGGCCAGCGCCATATTTCTTCGCTCGTGGTCCGCCAGTCCGCGAGCCAGCCCACGTTGTTTCAGTGCCCTGATCGTTGCGGCGTTTATCGATGTCGTCTTCGTCGCCGGGTCGACATCGCGTCGGCGTTCCACAACGAGGACATCCGCGCCTGCCAGCCGTAATTCACCGGCGAGCATCAGGCCTACCGGGCCCGCACCGATGACAACCACGTCGTACAGCACGATTCCAATGTGGTCCAGGCCGGATATTCTCGGCAACGGCCGGCGGGGAATTTACGGCAGGTTGCGCAGATAGCGCCGAAGACCTCGATGTCCGGCCCGGACAACCGCCCATCGGTGATGACCTGCACCGGCCTCTCGCGAATGCGGACGGATGACCCCCGGTGGCGCCCCGCGTGAATAGGCTCTGCTCATATTCTCCGGAAGATCGAGGGGGAGGGCTTGATGGCCTTGCGGCAATTGGACCGGCAGCCGGGTTACGCACCGGTCGACATGAACCGCGTTCCGCGGCTCGGGCAGTTGCTCGAGCGGATCGGGACGGGTCCGTTCGAACCCGACTCGGTCACGGCGCCGGTCGGCAGGAACGATGCCTGGGCGGGCAAGACGATCAGCGGGACGAAAGTCTTCGTCAAGCAACTCGTGGGGCCGGAACGTGATGTGCAGCAGCGAATGACGCGGATCCTCTCCTTCGAGGAGTTCTCGATGCGGAAGGGAGAGGCGGTGACGCCGAGCCCGCGATTGCTCGGCACGGACGCCGACGCCGGACTCATCGCGTTCGAACTGATCGACGATTCGCGAAGCGGATCGGACCTGATGCGGGACGAGGAGTTCACCGTGGCGCTCGCGACCGAGGTCGGTCGCCTGATCGGGCTCCTGCATGCCGCTGAGGTGCCCGCCGACCTCGCGATCGACCGATCGGCGCCGAAGCTGCCTCCTGTGGACCTCCTGCAGGGCATCCCGCTCGAAATGTTCGACAAGGCAAGCGCGGGCGTCCTGGAAACGTGGCGCATCCTGCAGCACGATGCCGAGCTGATCGATGGCGTGCGCAGACTGCGCGGTTGGGAGGCCGATGCCCCCGCCGTCGCGGCGCACTGCGACTTCCGGTTGGACCAGCTGCTGATTACCGACGACGGCGCCCTGTATCTCACCGATTGGGAGGAGTTCCGGATCACCGACGCCGCCCGTGACGTCGGCGCGTTCGCGGGGGAGTGGCTGTACCGTTCGGTGCTCGACATCGTCACCACCCGTGGCGATGCAGGGTTCGCCGAGTTCGAGCTGACGCACGAACTGGTGCTGCAGCGCGGTGCCGAGAAGATGACTCGGCTGCTGCCGCTCATCGAGGCGTTCTGGACGGCCTATCGGCGCGTTCGCCCGGTACTCGACGATCAGTTCACCGTTCGCGCAACGGCTTTCGCCGGATGGCACCTGCTGGACCGCTTGCTGGCCGGTGCCGAGGATGCTGCGCGACTGTCCGGCATCTCGCGAGCGGCCGCCGGGGTCGGCCGGGGAGCCCTGCTCGCCCCCGACAAATTCGCCGCGGCGATCGGATTCTCGTTCGAGGAAGTGCAATGACGGATGTAGTGATGCGGGACCGCCACTTCGGCGAGTTGCTCGAGGAGGCGCTGACGGTCATCGAGATCGACGCGGATGGGGCCCGGGCACGGGTCGCCGAACATGAGATCGAGGAGACGGATCCGCGCCTCATGCGCGCTCGCCTGTCCGAGGCGATCTACAGCGAGTTCCACGCAGGCCGCCCGCACGATCCGGACCAGCAACTGCCGCGCCGGATCCGGGACGGGGAGTTCGAGCAGGCGCTGGCACAAGGTTGTCCTCATCGATTTGTTCCGGGGCAAGTGAAGGTGCTGTCCGAAGCGAAGGAACAGTCCGAGGCCCCGAGCCGGATCCTCGTCGAACTCGACGGTGTTCGCGTATGGGTGCCCGCCGACCGGCTCGACGCAGAATCCTGTCGACCGGGTCAGATCGTTGCTATGCGAGTGTCGGCCGTGCGGGCGGCCGTGTCCCCCGGTTTCTTTCTGGTGCAGGGCGCCGGACAGAGCGCCGGGCCGGACCTGCTTCGCGTCTATCTCCACATTACGGATCCGGTTGCCGCCGCCGGGATTTGGGAGCGGGTGCTGAGGCTACTCGAGCACCACGGGGCAGGCTATCGCGCCAAGGTGTTGTCGACGCCTCAGCTCTATCCGCGTCGAGATGCGCTGGTGGTGTACCTGGACCCCGAATTCGAGTGGTTGGTGGAGGAATTGGCGGACGTCGTCGCGGGGAGTCCGGGAACGGGTTCGGAAACCTCGGTATTCGCGGAACGTATCGCCCCGGGGGTCGCCATCGCCTGGGAGCCGCGCGACCCTCGGCCGGAGATGAAGGGGCTCAGCTTCGGCCAGCATCGGTCCGGGGCGCTGGCCGGTGCGCTGCTCGACGCGGCCCGCGGCAAGGGTGCCCTCGACGAACTCATCGCATCCGAGTTCCATAAGGCGGGAATAGATTTCGGCCGCCCTGCCCGCAATCGCTCCGATGTCGACACAGCGGGGCAGCCGCGGTCATGACGATGAAGTACTCGATTCTGATGCCGTTCGCCACACCGCGCGCCGAACAGATCCTTCCCTACGCGGCCCTGACCCAGTGGAGCCGAGCACACCGGTTGTGGCAGGGGCAGGCGTTGACCGCGGACCCTTACCAGGCCTTTTCGTTCATGGCAGCCGGTGGATTCCGCATGCCCGTCGGGGTGGGCGTGACGCTGATGCCGTTCCGCCACCCGCTGGAAGCGGCATTGCAGGCGCGGTCGGCCGCGGTGACCATGGGGCATCCGATCGTGGCGGGATTCGGCCCGGGCGGCGTCAACCTCCAGCGGTCGATGCTCGGCACCCCGTACCGCAGTCAGCTGACCGCGGTCCGCGAGTACCTCACCATCGTCCGCTCCCTGCTGGACGGTGAGACCGTGCGTTTCGGCGGTGAATACTTCTCCTGCTTCGCAGCGCTACCCGAATTCCCAGCGCCCCCGGTAGAAGTCGGGGCCGGCGTGTTGCGGCCCGCGATGGCGAGACTGGCCGGGGCGGTTGCGGATGTGGCGATTACATGGCTGACGCCCGCGGCGTACCTTCGCGAGGTCGTCGTTCCCGAGATGCAGGCCGGGGCCGACGAATCCGGTCGGCCGCGACCGAGATTGGTGGCGATGGTGCCGCTGGCACTGTCCGGTCCCCATCGCGATGGTGTCGAGATGGCACTGGCCAGTAACACAGCGCATCTGAGCCTGCCGCATTACCGGGATATGCTGGGCCGCTCCGGAATCACCGTCGACCGCAAGGACCTGCGATCCGGTGGCCGGGCGATCGTCGACGGCGGCGCATTCCTGTACGGGACAGCCAAGGAACTCGCTGCCATGCTGGCCGATTTCGGGGATGCCGGGGTCGACGAACTTGTTCTGAACGTCACCGGGGTCGCGGCACGTTTCGGTACGCAGACGGCCCTGGAGGATCTGGACACCATACTGTCCGAGGTTTCGTCGTGAACGGGGAGTCAGGGCCCGATACCGTTGCCCTGGGCGACAGGAGGCTGGTCCTGGTCATCACCGGGTCGGTGTATGCCGACAATATGCCGTTCTGGCTGAGCTGGCTGCAGGACAACCACCCGGATCTGCAGCTGCGAGTTGTAATTACTCGCAGTGCACAGCGATTCGTTACCCGGCAGGCGTTGCAACTGCGAACCCGCGGTGAGGTTTCGGTCGACGAGTGGCCGGAGGACTCGGCCTCGGCTCGGCATGTGGAGCTGTCGCAGTGGGCCGAGGCGATTGCCGTGTACCCGGCCACGTTTCACTTCATCGCTCGCCTGGCAACCGGGTTCGGTGACAGTCCTGCGCTGCTGGCCGCACAGTGTTTTTCGGGGCCGATCGCCATCGCGCCGGCGCTGCCGCCCGGAGGCTTCCAGTCCCCAGCGTTTCGTTCACACTGGCGGGCGCTGGGCGACCGGCGGAACGTGGTGCTGCTGCCACCGCACGAGGGCCGCAGCGCGGAAACCGGCAAGCCGGGCGCGTGGGTGCCGCCGCTATTGCCCGAGGCCCTGAACGAGATCGAACGACGTCGGGCCGAACTGTCGGCCGGTCCGGTGCTGTGACCGAATCGCCCATCGCCGAGTACGGGACCGATCTGCTGCGTACCTCGATCGGCGCCCATGGTTCCGGCTTCCTGTGGCGCCGTCGGCCGGGGCCGCTCGCTCCGTCGCCGTTCGTGACGGGCGATTACCCGTTCACCCATGTCGCCCATGTCGATGACGTCCGGCTGGTGCCGGGCCGCGACGACGGCCCCGCACGCGTATACGAGGTCCGAGGCCAGCGATCGGTGGCCAGAGTGCTGCTGCGGGAGGGCCCGCGGGCTGATCTGACGGTCCCGCTGCGCGGCATGGGGGCGCTTCTCCGCGCGCTCCACGAACAGCGTGCGCCCGCACTGGCGGAGCCCAGAGGTATTGTGCGCCTGCGTGACTGGCTGAGCGGCTGTGCCGGAACCCAACGGGCGTCCGATGCGTATCGGTTCGCACTCGACGGCTTGGGATCCGCGCGCACGGCAGTACTGGCCGACCTGTGTGTACGAATCAGTTCCGATGATCATCCGGTGCTGTCGCACGGCGCCCCGAGCTTGGGTTCGCTCGCTGTGGGCGATGATCCCCGGGCGGCCGATCTCCTCGTCGGGGAGGATCTCTGCGCTGCCCCCTGGTACTTCGACGTCGGATGGGTTGTCGGAGAGCTCGTCGAGCTCCAATGCGTCAGGGGGGTCGACGCCTCCGGTTGGGAAGCCCTGATCCAGGCATTCCTCGACGGGTACGGCCGCGACCTCGGAAGCGAGTGGAGTCTGCTGGCGTCCATGCGCATCATGCTCCACCTGCACGACTACACCGCGTACGTGGCCTGGCGCCCCGAGGAGTTCACCAGGTACCTGCACCTGCTCGCTTTCCTGATCGACTCCTGTCCGGGCAGCTGACCCGGCTCCGGCGGCATCCGGCGAACACGGGGGCGTTGGGGGTTGTGTTTTGACAACATCGGGATTATTCTATTGATTGCCGGAAGACAGGAGGGGAGATTTCATGAAGGTCAGCACGGGGACTGTTGTTGCGATTGTCGCAGCGGTGATTGCCCTGGTGATCGTATTTCTAGGAGGGGAGGTTACGGTTGCGGCCGCAGTGGCTGTTGCCGGCGGGCTGATAGGCGCTGTCGTCGGTAAGAATTTCAATCGTGACCAGAACGATCGCGGTATCCGATAGTCATCTCTCGAGTGACTTGAATCCATTCTATACATAGTAGGAGAGTTCGATGAGTGCTGTCTTGATTGCGGTAGTCGGATTGCTGTTGGCCTTCGCGATATACCTCGGTGTGCAGAATGCCAAGAAGAGCTGACGATACGGCTGTCGAGGCCCGGGATGTCGGTCGTCGATATGCGGGTGGATACGAGGCCGTGCGCGGCGTCAGTATCTCCGTCGGGCCGGGAGAAATATTCGCACTATTGGGAACCAATGGTGCAGGTAAGACGTCGACCCTCGAGGTACTCGAGGGTTTGGCGAAGCCGTCCTTCGGGTCTGTCCGAATACTCGGAATGGATCCTTGGGCCGAGCGGCGTGAGCTGCGGCCCTACATCGGAATCATGCTGCAGGAGGGCGGGTTCTCACCTGATCTGACCGTGGCGGAAACGATCTCCATGTGGGCGAAGACGCTGTCCGGGCCGTTACCCGCCGCCACCGTCATCGAGATGGTGGGAATCGAGCACCGGAAGGATACGCCGGTCAGGCAGCTGTCGGGCGGCGAGCGCCGCCGGCTCGATCTTGCTCTCACCGTGCTCAACAGGCCAGACGTGATATTCCTGGACGAGCCGACCACGGGGCTCGATCCGGAAAGCCGTCGCAACACCTGGGAGCTGATTCGACGTCTTCGTGATGAAGGCGCCACGGTGCTGCTGACTACGCACTATCTCGACGAGGCCGAGCAGCTGGCGAAACGGCTGGCCATCATGCACGGCGGCGTGATCGTGCGCGAGGGGGCGGTCGAAGATGTGATTGCGTCGTACCCTGCTCGAATCAGGTTCCGCGAGCCCGGAGTCGTGATTCCCGCCCGGCTCACCGGGCAGTGTTCGAGCGAGAACGGGGACGTCGTCGTCGAGACGGACGCATTGCAGGAGACCCTGACCGACCTGCTGATCTGGGCGCGGGAGAACTCCATCTCGCTGTCATCCCTGGAGGCGACACCGGCATCGTTGGAGTCGATCTTCCTGTCCCTCGCCGAATCATCGACCGATAGACCCGCCGAGGTGATGTCGTGACCGTCAGTCCGAAGCCGATCGAGAGGACGCCGCGCCGCGGCCTCCGCCGGATAGCGGCGCTGGGTGGCGCGGAGTTCGTCCTGTTGCGTCGCAACAAGCTGCTGATATTCAACGCTGTCGTCTTCCCGATGCTACCGATCCTGCTACTGGCGCCTATGAAAATCAATGGCAAATTGGACGGTGAGACGCTGTCGCTGTTCATGGCCATCTCGATGGCGCTGACAATGATTTTCGTGATCTATTACAATATGCTGGCCGCCTATGTGTCGCGGCGGGAAGATCTGGTGCTGAAACGGCTGCGGACCGGTGAATGTTCGGATTCGGAGATCCTGCTGTCGATAGCGGCACCGGGATTCGTCATAGCCACCGCGATCGCGGTGGTATCGGCCGGGCTCGGATTTCTGTTGCTGGGTCGGAGTCCCGCCAACATTCTGCTGCTGCTCGCGGTCGTGCCGAGTTCGGTGGTTCTGTTCGTTGCGCTGGCGCTGGTGACTTCCTTGTTCACTCGCACCGCGGAGGCCGCGCAGATAACCAGTCTTCCGGTAGTCCTCGTCTGCATGTTCGGTGCCGGGTTCCAGACTTCCGGATTCCCGGAGGGTATTCGGGTGCTGCTGCCCTACACCCCGCTCGCACCGGCCGTCGAGTTGACACGGTTGGGATGGGAAGGCCGCACCCGTTCCGGCGAGATCGTCTCGTTCGCGGGAACATTCGGCCATGCCTGGCAACCCGCCCTCGTGATCCTCGCCTGGACCGCGTTGTGCTGGTTCCTGGCCACCAGCTATCTTCGGTGGGAGCCAAGATCGTAGTTCGGGTGGCGACGCCGGTCGGTCGGGATGTGAGGAGGCTGCTACCCAGTGCCTGTTGCGAGGCCGAGACGCCGTCCGATGTACAACCTCCTGCGTGAGATCCGTACCGCACAGGGTGTTTCCCGCGCCGAGCTGGCCGAAGCGGTCGAAGTCAATGTTCAGACGATCGGTGCCCTCGAACGCGGACAGTATTCACCCAGTCTGTATCTCGCGCTGATGATATGTGAAGCGCTGGATACTCAGCTGGATCAGGTTTTCGGTCTGGCGGATTGATGAGTTCTGAACCAGCGCGGAGGGGCGGATGATAGAAGACAATGACGGCGGCCTGTATCGGGGCAGGCCGCACTGGCTGAGTATTCTTCTGGCCGCGAGCGGAGTGCTTCTCTGCGTGACGGCGGCGTTCGAGGAGAACCCCCTGTCGTCGGTCGTCTGGTGGGTATTCCTACTGGCCGTCTCCGGGCTGTGGGTGATTGCCAGAAAACGTACGCGAGCGATAGCCGACTCCACCGAGAAGGTGCTCGATGAGCGCGACCTCATGTTGCGCAACCGATCTGCATGGTGGGGGCAATTCGTAGCTCTGACGCTCGGGTCGGGATTTGCGGTCGTGCTGGTAATCGGAGGCAACCTCGACCGGACGAATGCCGAGGAGCTGCTGTCGCGGTCCGGCGGTCTGTTGCTGAGTCTGATGGTACTGGCTGCCTTGGCACCTACTGTCTATGTATCGTCGATCATAACCGGAGATGACGAAGAGGACGGCTCCGAATAGCACGGTAGATATCCGGACCGGACGTCCGTGAATGCGCGAATTCCTGCAATTTCGCCGGTCTCGATGTCGACGGCGGTTGCTCACCGTACTTCCATTGCAGAAGATCGTTTCTGCCACGACATAGTGGCCCTGACCCATCGGGTCGGGTTCGATCCAGAGTAAGGAAGTCTGATGACCACTCGCGACCTGATCGCAAACTACCGGTCCTACACCAACGCCTCGGAGCTCAGCCAGTCGGCTATGTCGGACGGCGCCACCCGGACGTCGCCTGCATGCATTTCCGCGGGGTCGGCCATCTCCGCCGTGTCGGTGGACAACACCTTCGATCACAGCTGCTGATCGGAACCTACGGCTGAGTAATAGCCGGAAACCGAGCGGCCGCTGCGGCGATTTTCGTGAATTTCGACGAATTTCTGCCGCAGCGGCGGCATCGGGTGCGGCTGTCAACGGTTATCGACAATGTTCACGAATCTCGCCGATATGGCGAACAAGCGCGGGCTGACCTCTCGGCACGCGCAGGCGGTGGGGCGGGCTGTCGCGAGACTGCACTCGGAATCGGCCGCCGGAGAGCCTAATGATCAGGGCGTGCCGCGATGTGTCCCGGTCGACCTCGTGCTCGGGCTCGACGCCGAGCGCTGGGCATCGGCCAGTCGGGCCGAGTTGGAGGTGTGGTCCCTGCTACACGGAGACCGGCCGTTATGCCGCAGTCTGCTGGAATTTGCGGCCGGAGAACGGCAGCTCGAGCCGGTGCCGCTGCATGGAGACCTGCGGCTGGAGAATATCCACCTGACCGGCGAGGGAGACGTCGTCACAGAACTTCACAGTTCCGGATCGGGGGATCCCGCCCGCGATCTGGGACGTTTTCTAGGGGATATCGTCTATTGGGCGCTGCTATCGATAATCAAAGATGTCGACGGCACCTTTTCCATGGACGTCGATTTCGACGATAGAGATATTATCGAACGAGGATTCCTGCAGCTTCAGGACCGGTCGGAGGTCATGGTCGAGTTCTGGTCCTCCTACATCGATAATCTGACGTTGCCGGCGGCACGGCTGGACTTGCACGGCTGGACGAACGGTGTCGCTGTGCGGACAGTTTCCTGGGCGGGTTGGCACATGTTCGAGCGCATGTTGGCCGAAAATACGTATCGCAATCGATTGTTGAGTATATACCGCTGCATCGCAGGGATATCCCGTGGTTTGTTGCTGTCGCCTCGAGACTACCGTGACACGCTGGGGCTGGTGCAATTATGACGAACAACAGCGCTCCGCTGCCGTGGGTGCTGTCGGAGCGGTTGGCCTCGGTCGACTATCGGCCCGGTGCCGCCTCGGTCGGCGTCGATGGAATCGAGCTGTCGGCCCGCACCGAGCGTGAGTTGCGACAGATACTGGCCAACCATATCTACCGGCATTGGCATACCGGAATCGGCGACCGTCGGCGGGGTGGCACGCCGGGCAGGAATCCGGAATACGAGAAGAGGCTGATCGCGTCGATCCCGCATGCGACGACTTCTCTTGTTTCCCCCGTCGTCGAAACAGATTTCGGCGGGTTCGGGTCGGACGGGATACTGGTGGCGATCGACGGCGTCAGGGTGCGCATAGGATCCCGTTCGGTCGTCTGGTCGGACGAAGATCAGGGTTTGGCTCGAGTGAAAGTTCCGGCTGTTCGTCCGGTGCTGTCCCCGGGGTATTTACTGATCTATGGGTCCGACGGGGGCCTGCAGGGCGCTACCCCCGGCTCACGAATCTACTTTTCGATCGCGAGCTTTGATGATGCCGTGGCGGTGTGGCGGGCCGTAGTAGCCGTGCTGGAGAGTTCGGCGCTCCCGTACCGGGCCAAGGTAGCGTCGGCGGACCGTCTGTATCCCCGTACGGACGCCTTGGTCGTCTACCTGGGCTCAGCTCCTGTATTCGGTTCCGGCGACCCTGCGGTTGCGTTGCGGCAGCGGCTGATCGAGCAGAGCGCCAACCTGCCGTTGTGGGAACGTACCTCTGTGTTCGGCAAACGCCTTGCCGCCGGAGTGGCCACGGCTTCGCAGGCGAGGGATCGGCGACCGTACATATCCCGAATGAGTTTCGGCGAGCACCGCGCTTTCGCTGTGGCAACAGGTGTGCTCGACGGGCGCAGTTCGTCCCCGATCGACCATCGGGTGCAAGCCGCCATGGCCGAGGCAAATATCAATCCCGGCGTTCCGGCCGAGAATATCGAGGACTACCAGGAAGGCTCGGCGTGATGAACGATTCCGAATCTGGGTTCGACGCGGCAAGTTATGGACGTGGCATTGCGGATCTCTATGACATGCTCTATCCCCCGACGCCGGATTGCGACAGGGTGGCATCGGCCCTGGCCGCAACTCACCCGGGCGGTACGGTGCTGGAATTGGGGATCGGGACCGGTCGAATGGGCCTCGCGTTGGCGAGACAAGGCCTGAAGGTTCACGGCCTGGAGATATCCGAGGACATGATTCGCCAACTACTGAAGAATCAGGAGTCGGCCGACATCGTCGTGCACCAGGGGGATATGAGTTCATTCGATCTCGGAATCGAATTCGATGCGATCACCTGTTTCAGCGACGGCTTGTTCGCCCTGCCGAGTCAGGCGCAGCAGACCGCCGCAATGCGATGCAGCGCGGCGCACTTGAATCCCGATGGACGGCTGTATATCGAGACGACGTGGCCGGGGGTCATCCCGCATCGGGAGAACGGTGAGCCGATCGGGGCGCGCAATTCGGATGACAGTCATTTCATGGTGACGACAAGTTATCGAAGACACCTGTCGCAGGAATGTGTGTATGCTCATTCGATCATCGGACCGCAGGGCATTCGGGTAGTGAACGAATTCTTTCGCTTCGCCTGGCCTTCGGAACTTGATCTGATGGCCCTGAACAGCGGGCTGAAGCTGATTCATCGCTGGTCGGATTGGGGCGGCGGACCGGTACCGCCGGAGCCCGGCCGGCTGGTCAGCGTATTCGCACTGGACCAGACCTCCGCACGGTGAAGGTTTCCCTCATCGTCCCCGGCTCGGTCTCGGACCTGGGAATTCTCGGCAGATTCGGCGACCTGGTCGCCGCGGGCGTGGCCCACCGGCTGTGGCTCGGGCAAATGACCCATATAGAGCCGCATCAGGTCTTCGGTTATCTGGCAGGCTCGGGTCTCGCTTTCCGGGCGGGAACGGCGGTCACGCTCGCCTCTCTGCGCCATCCTTACGAAGCGGCGATGGAGGCACGCTCCGCCGCAACCCTGATCGGCGCGGCCTACGTGGCGGGTTTCGGCAGCGGCTCCAGGCGATTCGTGAGGTCGGTGCGGGGCGGGTCGTTTGCAAGCCCACTGACGGCGATGCGCGAATATCTGACCGTGGTCCGAGCGCTTCTCGACGGCGATCGGCTCGCATTCCAGGGGCGCTATGTCACGATGCATGGCGCGCTGACGGCGTCGGCGGATCCGCAACCCGAGGTGGAGGTGGGGGCCGGGGTGCTGCGGGAGGGGATGGCGTCGGTCGCGGGGCAGGTGGCGGACACCGCCATCACCTGGCTCTCGCCGCCGACCTACCTCCGGGAGCGGATTCTTCCGGCCTTGGAGGCCGGTGCTTATCGTGCCGGACGGGTGGCACCCAGGGTGGTCTCGGTCGTGCACGCCGGGGTAGCCCGGCGCGGGAGGGATCCGGTGCACCAGGCGGTCACGGCGGCCGGGGCGCATCTGAGGCAGACGCACTATCTCGAGATGCTGCAGGCCGCCGGTCTTCATGCGCAGGGGTCGGACGTGCCGGGGCTGGCCGCGGAACTTGTTGCCGAAGGGGTGTACTGCTACGGATCGCCCGCGGATATCGCCGAAAGCCTCGACCGCTGGCAACACGCGGGGGTGGACGAGATCGTGATCAATGTCGCGGGTACGTACTTTACCGAAGGCCCGGAAGCCGCACTGGATGATCTTGGCGAGATTCTCTCGTATATCTCGGCGGCAAATTAATACGCGATCGGAGCTGTGCGCAGCGGCCACCACGGCCGCTGCGCACAGCGCGTCGTGCGCCTAGATCGTGTAGGAGGTGATCGAGGCGATCGTGGTCTGGGTATGCATGCAGTCCGGCTGGTCCGAATATGTGATACGGCCTTCGTGTGCCGCTGTGTCGATTCGCATATCCGCGACACCGGCGTAGGCGGAATAGTTCGCGATGAGCTCGGCGGTAATGGTATCCGTGGTCAAGGTATTTCCTTTCGGTGGGCTTTCTCGCGCACGATATGCAGGCTCGCTGAAATGAATCAACGACTCTGCCTCCGAATTGTGTCGATTCGGCAGGTAGGCGACAGAGCGGGATCGTCCTGACCGGACAAGTCGGCCCGCACTCGCTGCCATGCGGCCAACATAACCCTGTCGAATGTCCGGGTCGGACGCTGTTCGCGATTCGCTGACCAGTACTCGATACCTGACGCACTGGCGTGCGGGTTGTCCGGTTCGACGTCGGTGTCCATGATTACCGCTGTCGCTATCTATCACCTGTCAGGAGAACGGACGATGCAGACACCGGTATCGGAAAGGCGTAGTGCCGCCTTCGTGGACCTGTTCGTCGGATACAGCAGTTATCTGGAAGTCGGTGGGCTCAGCAGGAATACCGCATTCGAGGTGTTCGATGACTTGCCGACCAACCTGACTACCATCTGCAGTGTCGGGTACAGCTGCACGATGTCGGGCGGCGCGGAGACCTTCCCGCCCGTGTAAGGCACCTGCTCGGTCGCGCCCTGGAGAAGACAGAATCCGAATAACGCACGAAAAACCCGCCCCCGGAAATCCGGAAGCGGGTTTCGTGTCGTTCAGGGCCTCAGCGGCCGTCGATGTCGCTGTAGTTGCGCTCGCCGTAGCCCGTGTAGATCTGGCGCGGGCGGCCGATCTTCAGGGGCTCGCGGTGCAGTTCGCGCCAGTGCGCGATCCAGCCGGGGAGGCGGCCCATCGCGAACAGGACGGTGAACATGCGGGTGGGGAAGCCCATGGCGCGGTAGATGACGCCGGTGTAGAAGTCGACGTTCGGGTAGAGGCGGCGCTCGACGAAGTAGTCGTCGGTGAGCGCGGCCTCCTCGAGGGCCTTGGCGATGTCGAGCAGCGGGTCCTGCACGCCGAGCTTGCCGAGGATCTGGTCGGCGGTCTTCTTGACGATGGTGGCGCGCGGGTCGTAGTTGCGGTAGACGCGGTGTCCGAAGCCCATCAGCTTCACCCCGTCTTCCTTGTTCTTGACCTTGCGGATGAACTCCTTGACGTCGCCGCCCTGCTCCTTGATGCCGTCGAGCATCTCCAGCACAGCCTGGTTGGCGCCGCCGTGCAGCGGACCCCACAGCGCGTTGATGCCGCCGGACACCGAGGTGAACAGGTTGGCGTCCGAGGAGCCGACCAGGCGCACGGTCGAGGTGGAGCAGTTCTGCTCGTGGTCGGCGTGCAGGATCAGCAGCATGTCCAGGGCCGCGGCGACCTCGGAGTCGACCTCGTAGGGCTCGGCCGGGAAGCCGAAGGTCATCCGCAGGAAGTTCTCCACCAGCGACAGCGAGTTGTCGGGGTAGAGGAACGGCTGGCCCACCGACTTCTTGTACGAGTACGCCGCGATGGTCGGCAGCTTGGCCAGCAGGCGGATGGTGGACAGCTCGACCTGTTCGGGATCGCGGGGATCCAGCGAATCCTGGTAGTAGGCCGACAGCGCGTTCACCGCCGACGACAGCACCGGCATCGGGTGCGCGTTGCGCGGGAAGCCGTCGAAGAAGCGCTTGAGATCCTCGTGCAGCAGGGTGTGCCGCCGGATCCGGTCGGTGAAGTCGTCGAGCTGGGCCTGCGTCGGCAGCTCGCCGTAGATGAGCAGGTAGCTGACCTCGATGAA
>NZ_BDBV01000088.1 GCF_001613165.1 Nocardia mexicana NBRC 108244 | reverse complement strand
TTGGTGAAACCGGGGTCGTAGGTGACGTATCCGGTGCTGGCCAGTAGCTTGCCCAGTTCGATCCCGTCGTTGCCCTCGGCGGCCTTGGTGACCGTCATGGGGTATTCGCCACCGGGGTAGGACAGTACCGGCTTGCCGTCGATGTCGACGTTCATGCTGTTCTCAGCGGGCACGGAAGGATCCCTCTCAGGCTAGAACCGTAGGCACCGGGTGCGGTCGGCGTCCGATGCGCTTACACCAACGCTAGCCGCTGGCTGGTCGGCATGATTAGCGAGGGTGGGCGTTAACTACCTCACGGTCACCTGCGCGCGAGGTGAGGTGGAGCCGGGTCGCGTGGTAGTGCGGCGACGAGCCCCGGGCGGACCGGGCTATCTCGGCAGGAGTCGCGGAATCCCCGTGCGGGCCGAGCGGCTATCGGCCATGGTCGACGTGCCATCTCACGCGGTCGGGACCTCGGCGTGGGCGCGTGCGACCCGGTATCGCACGAATGCCGGGAACGCCACCGCGGCGATCAGCACCCCTATCACGACGAGCGCCCCGCCCCCGGCCGCCGCCACGGCGGTACCCAGCGCCGCGGCCGCAAAACCGTGGGCAACATCACCGATGCGCGGGCCGCCCGCCACCACCACGATGAATACGCCCTGCAGCCGGCCGCGCATCTCGTCGGTGGCGACCTGCTGCAGCATGGTGGTCCGCAGCGCGGCCGAGAACATGTCGACGGCACCGCCGAAGGCCAAGCAGGCCAAGGCTATCCACAATCCGGCGCCGACGGACAGTCCGTGCCCCGTGGCGCCGATCGCCACGCCGAAACCGATCATCGCGACACCCCACAGCGCGATGCACACGATGACGGCCAGGCCCTGCCGCCGCACATGGGTGAGCCAGCCGGAGAACACCCCGCCCGCCACAGCGCCCGCCGAGATCGCCGCGAACAGCAGACCCAGCGCGACGCCGCCGCTCGCCGGATCCCCGAAACTGTCCCGGGCGATCTGCGGGAACAGCGCCCGCGGCATGCCGAACACCATCGCGATGATGTCGACCACGAAGGAGGCGAGCAGGATTCGCTGCGTCGCCAGATAGGTGAAGCCCTCGACCACCGTCCGCAGGCCCGCTCGGCGCTGGGTGCCGGTGGGCGGAACCGCCGGCAGCCGCCAGACCGCCCACAGGGTGGCCAGCAGGGCGATCGCGTCCAGCAGGTAGAGCATCGACAGGCCGGTCAGCGGGATCAGCGCACCGGCCAGCACGGGCCCGGCGATCGCGCCGAACTGCATCACCGTCATATTGAGCGAATTGGCGGCGGGCAGCAGGTCGGGAGGCAGCAGCCGGGGGATGATCGCGGCGCGGGTGGGCTGATTCACCGCGAAGAATGCCTGCTGCACCGCGAACAGGCCCAGCACGATCCACACGTTGCCGAGCCCGGCCGCCGCCTGGACCCAGAATGCGAGGGCCGTCAGCCCGGT
The DNA here is from genome assembly GCF_001613165.1 of Nocardia mexicana NBRC 108244. Classification (GTDB taxonomy): domain Bacteria; phylum Actinomycetota; class Actinomycetes; order Mycobacteriales; family Mycobacteriaceae; genus Nocardia; species Nocardia mexicana. The sequence goes on along the minus strand of NZ_BDBV01000088.1, from coordinate 8,900 downwards.
ACCGGTGCTGGTGATCAGCAACAGCTTTCGCCGATCCATCACGTCGGCCAGCGCGCCGCCCCACAGTCCGAAGGCGACCAGCGGCACTAGGCCGAACAGCCCGGCCAGGCCGACATAGCCGGAGCTGCCGGTGATTTCGAAGATCTGCTGCGGCACGGCCACCACCGACAGCTGCGCGCCGATCATGGTGACGATGCCGGTGGTCCACAGGCGGCGATAGTCGGTGTTGCGCAGCGGCGCGGTGTCCGCGAGGAGCTTCACCGGCGGAACAGTAGCGGGATGGTCTGACGCATGGTCACCGATTTTCGGTGAGTCATCCCATGATTACAAGCGGTGGCTCAGGGCTGCAGGCGCTGCACCTTCATCGCGGCCGGGTCGGTGCTGCCCGCCTCCAGCGTCACCCGGATCCGGTTGTGCAATCGGCTGCGCCGCCCCTGCCAGAACTCGACCTGTTCGGGCCGCAGCAGGTAGCCCCCCCAGTTCGCGGGGACCGGGATCTGCTCCACGCCCTCGAAGCGGGCGGTGACATCGGCCAGCGCCCGATCCAGCTCCGTACGCGAGGCCACCGGCCGCGACTGCTGCGAGGCCCAGGCGCCGAGCTGTGAATTGCGGGGCCGCGACCGCCAATACACCGACGTCGCATCGGGTGCCACCGTGCCCACCGGGCCGCGCAGATTCACCTGGCGCCCGAGGGCGGGCCAGGCGAAGGTGATCGAGCCGTAGGGAACCTCCGACAATTGATTGCCCTTGCCGGAATCGTAATTGGTGTAAAAAGTCACACCCTCGCCCGAGAGGCCCTTGCACAGCACGGTCCGCGAGGCGGGCCGCGGTCCGGCGTCGGTGAGCTCCACGGTCGCCAGCACCATGGCATTCGGCTCGGCGATACCGGCGCGCGTGGCCTGTTCGATCCACACCCGCAGCAGCGGTTCCCAGCCGTCGGCCAGCCAGGATTCGTCCAGGTCGGTATCCGATCCGGCCGCACCGGTCGAGCTGCCGCCGTACTCGGCGCGCATCGCGGCGATGTCCAGGTGCGCCCGCAGCGCCGGATCGATCTCGGCGGCCTCGGGCCGCGCCGCCGACCCAGGTGAATTCTGCTCGTCGCGCATGGACCAGACGTTACTCCGCAGTAGTAGAGGGACTAAGGTTCGTACTGATCGACGCGCGCGTCCGGCCCGGCAGGCGACAGCCTGTACGTCCGCCCCGGCGTCGCATCGGACTCGGCGGGAGTGGTCCACGGCCCGACGCGGCAACGTCGGGAATTACGGGGGTCTCGAGCGCCGAATCGAACACAGCGTGGTCGCCCACAGATCGTGCGGCCCGAATTGCAAGGAGAGTCACAACATGACTGCCAGCGCTGCGGCCCCTGCCGTACCACCCGATTTCGTCAGCGGCCTGGAAGGTGTGGTGGCCTTCACCACCGACATCGCCGAGCCCGACAAGGACGGTGGCGCGCTGCGCTACCGCGGTGTCGACATCCAGGACCTGGTCGAGAACCGGGTGACCTTCGGCGACGTCTGGGCGCTGCTGGTCGACGGTGAGTTCGGCCGCGGGCTGCCCCCCGCCGAGCCGTTCCCGCTGCCGGTGCACACCGGCGACGTCCGCGTCGACGTGCAGGCGGGGCTGGCCATGCTCGCGCCGATCTGGGGCTACCAGCCGCTGCTCGACATCGATGACGACACCGCCCGCGAGAATCTGGCTCGCGCGTCGGTGATGGCGCTGTCGTACGTGGCGCAGTCGGCCCGCGGCATCTACCAGCCCGCCGTGCCGCAGAAGAAGATCGACGAGTGCGACACCATCACCGAGCGGTTCATGGTCCGCTGGAAGGGTGACCCGGACCCGCGGCACATCGAGGCGATCGACGCCTACTGGGTCTCGGCCGCGGAGCACGGCATGAACGCCTCCACCTTCACCGCGCGCGTCATCGCCTCCACCGGGGCGGACGTGGCGGCCTCGCTGTCCGGTGCGATCGGCGCGATGTCCGGCCCGCTGCACGGCGGCGCCCCGGCCCGGGTGCTGCCGATGATCGAGGAGGTCGAGAAGTCCGGGGACGCACGGGCTCTGGTCAAGGGCATCCTGGATCGCAAGGAGAAGCTGATGGGCTTCGGCCACCGGGTGTACCGGGCCGAGGACCCGCGCGCCCGGGTGCTGCGCGCCACCGCCGAACGGCTCGATGCCCCGCGCTTCGAGGTGGCCGCGGCGCTGGAGCAGGCCGCGCTGGCCGAACTGCGCGAGCGCCGGCCCGACCGCGCCATCGAGACCAATGTCGAGTTCTGGGCCGCGGTGATCCTGGACTTCGCCGAGGTGCCGGCGCACATGATGCCCGCGATGTTCACCTGCGGCCGCACCGCCGGCTGGTGCGCGCACATCCTGGAGCAGAAGAAGCTGGGCAAGCTGGTCCGCCCGGCCGCCATCTACACCGGCCCCGAACCCCGCAAGCCGGAGTCGGTCGTCGGCTGGGACTCCGTCGCCCGCAAGTAGGCGACCGCGGCCCGCAGGCGGCGCCGCACCACTTTTCGAATGCCCGCGACCACGCGTCGCGGGCATTCGAATCTCCGCGGAGGTGAACGATGGCGCTGGAAATGCGCACCCGGTGCGAACGGTGCGAGCTTGCGGAGCTGTCGCCGGACGGCCCGGCCCGAATCTGCTCCTACGAATGCACATTCTGCGAACCATGCAGTGCCGCTATGAAATACATATGCCCCAACTGCTCCGGTGAACTGGTGTCTCGCCCCCGGCGAGCAGTCAACTGATAGCCCACCGCCCGGGCTCTCGCCCACCACCATCGTGGATGATGCTCCGGCAGCTTTCCCGGCACGCTCCGCCCGTCACTTTCCGGGCGTGCGCCACCTATCACTTCCCGGCATGCTCTGTCCGTCACTTTCCGGGGGTGCGCCACCTATCACTTCCCGGCATGCTCTGCCCATCACCTCCGGGCGTGCTCCACCCATCACTTGCCGACGTGCTTTGCCCACTACTTCCGGGTGTGCTCTGCCCACTATTTCCGGGCGTGCTTCACCCATCATCTCCCGGCGTGCTCCACCCATTACTTTCCCGGCATGCTCCACCATCACTTTCCCGACATGCTTTTCGCCGGGATCGCGTAGCATGCGTCGCGTGTTCGATGCAGGGTTCTCGCGGCGGAAACTGTTGGCGGCGGGGGTGACTCTGGCCGCCGGTCTGGTGACTACCGGATGTGGTGCGGCCCAAGGTAATTCTTCCACGCAGCCGATTGGCAGCGCGCCGAAGCAGGGGCTGCCGCTGGGCGGGGTGCAACCGCAACAGGTCGCGAATCCATCCGCGGCGGTGGCGGCCCGTTACGCGGGACAGCAGCCCACGCAGTGGGGAATGGATCTGCCCGGGATCATCACCTCGATTCCTGCCGACGGCAAGAAGATGGCGCTGACCTTCGACGCGTGCGGCGGCCCGGACAACAACGAGATCAACGAGGAACTGCTGAGTTTTCTGCGCGCGCAGCAGATCCCGGCGACCCTGTTCCTCAACAAGCGGTGGATCGACGCCGATCCGGCCCGTGCGGCCCGGCTGGCGGCCGACCCGCTGTTCGAACTCGCCAATCACGGCACCCGGCACTGCCCGCTGTCGGTGAACGGCCATGCCGCATATGGGATCGCGGGCACCGATTCGCCGCAGCAGGCCGTCGACGAGGTGTGGGGCAATCACGAGACGCTGACCGGGCTGCTCGGTCACCCGCCGCGATTCTTCCGGACCGGTACCGCGCACTACGACGAGATCGCCGTCGCGATCGTGCGCGAATTGGGCGAGCAGCCGGTGGGATTCAGCATCAATGCCGACGCCGGTGCCACCTATTCGGCCGCGCAGGTCCGGCAGGCGATGTCGGCGGCGCACCCGGGCGCCATCACCATCGGCCACATGCACCGCCCGAAATCCGGTACGGCGGAGGGCATGTCGGCGGTCCTCCCGCGACTACGCGCCCAGGGCTACGAATTCGTGAAGCTGCCTTAGCCACTTCCCGCCATGGATCAGGATTCCACGGAGGCTTCCCAGTCCACCGCGACCGAATCGCCGCGGTCGACGGTGAAGAAGGCGACCTCCAAATGCCGTCCCAGGTCGACCAATTGGATGGCCGACAGCGGGACCGGCTGCACGATGCGCACCCACCACGGCCGCGGCTCGTCCCAGGCGCGCAGCTCCAGGTCCAGCCGCAGGACCGGATCGTCGCGGCCGCTGTAGTCGGCGGCCACCGGCGTCGCGGCCAGCACCGTCGCATCCGCGCGGCGGCCGTCGGCGAGGATCTTGGCGATGCTGACCCGGGTCGCCTCCTCGGAATTGGGCACGTACAGCACGACTCGGTCGCGATCGCCCGGATCCACCCGGCAGCTGACCACGTCGCCGGGCTGCATCAGCTCCAGGTCGGTGTTGCTGACCCGCTGCCGCACCCGGGTCTCGTAGGGATGCTGCCCCTCGGCCTGCACCCGCACCCAGAACCGGTGCCCGGGTTCGGTGCGGCGGGGCCGCACGCCGAGGACGGTGGCAGAGCCGGGCAGCCCGCGAATCAGCAGTTCCCGCCGCGCGGCCGCGGACAGGGCGCCGTGCCGGAACGCGAACCCGTGCGATTCGAGCCGCTTGGACAGCCGGTCGAGCAGGGTGCGCCGCCGAATTGCCGATCCGCCCGGTGAGGCTTGCCCACGCTCCGGACCGCCGTCCGTGCCCCGCCCCGTATCCGCGACGGGGGTCTCGGCCACCGGAGTTAGGTCACCCGTAGGCGCGACGCGGTTCCCCGTCGCCGGAGTTGCGCTTCCCGCAGGCGTTGCGGGGCTCGGCCTGCGGTCGCCGATTCCGGCTGCCATCGCGTGGACCACCGAGCGTGGCCCGGCGCCGTCCTGTGCGGCGGTGCTCATGCCGAGCCCGTCGAGAGTTGTGCGGTGACGCGCCGCGGCCCGCTGCCCCGGCCGTTCATGCCGACGCCCCGCCCACGCTCGGCAACGGCCCTGCGGGAGCTGTCGTGCCCGGGGTTCGCTGGCTGCCCTCGTTCATGGCCATACCGTAGTCGTACTGTGTCGTACGCCACGGTGATTCGGTCGTGTGAATCACTGTCATGTCGGCGCGGCGACGCCGGTGACCCACCCGCATTCGGGCCCGGAGCCAGCCTTTGCAGCGTGCCTGACACCCCTGGCGGATTCCAGGCACCGCCCTTCTCGGACGTCGTCGGTTCACGCCACCGTCGTGGCGTGCACGTCGGTTCTCGCGTCATCCGGGCCGGTTTCACCGGCACCCGCAGGGTGCCGGTCAGCGCCTTCCCGTCGGCGAGCATTGGTTACCCGGCCTCCTGCTTGGGGGTCCGGGGATCGAGAACAGTCTCGATGCGCGATCGTCGGCCATACCGCGAGGTTGACCGCCGCGTTGCGATCGCGGTCGGCGCGAAACCCGCACTCGCAGGCAAACGTTCGATCCGACAAGGTCAGGTCCGTGGTCACCCTCCCGCAGGCCGAGCAGCGTTTGCTCGATGGGTACCAGCGGTCGGCGGTGACGACGGTCCCGCTTCTCCAGGACTGCTTGTAGCGCAGCAATCGGGCGAAGTCGGCCCATCCGGCGTCACCGATCGCGCGCGCCAGACGGCGGTTGTGGAGCATGCCTGCCACATTCAGGTCCTCGATTACGAGCCGGTCGTGGGTTTTGACCAGCCGGTTGGTGACCTGATGTAGGAAGTGGCGGCGAATATTGGCGATGTGGTGATGGTGGCGTGCGAGCCGGGCGGCCGCGTCTGTACGGTTGCGGGATCCTTTCCCTTTGCGGGACAACGATTTCGCCAGCCACCGCTGCCGCCTCAGCCCGCCAGCCAGGGGTTTGGGCTGGTTATTGATGCGGACTCGTTCGACGCCACCGCTGGTCGCGGTGACCAGATACGCCGACAGCCCACGGTCTACTCCTACCCAGCCACCGTCGTCCCCGGCCGCGCGTGGCCGGTGGTGGCAGGCGGGATGCAGGTCGGCGGCCTCGATGGTGACAGTGATGTGCCAGCGGCCCGCCCGGAACCCCACGGTGATGTAGAGAATCTTCGCGCGGCCCTTCCCGAGTAGCCGCCGCAGTCGACGAGTGTCTTCCCGTAGCCGGAGGATTCCTATACCGGGCAGGGTCACCGATCGCGGAATTTCATTGTCACCGATGCGGATCGCCACTCGACCGGACCTCGAGGTCTTGTTGCGCAGCCGGAATGACGCGGCGGTGGCGTTCTTCTTCTTGAAGCGAGGGAACCCGACCCTCGTCCCTTTGCGTTTGCCGGTGCGGGAGTCCGAGAAGGCGGCCAGGGCGCGGCCGCAGTCGACAGCGGCTTCCTCGAATACCTGCTGGCACACCTCGGTGCGCCACGCCAACCCGGTCACCTCGATCTCGGCGACCCCGGCTGCATCGACCACGATTACCCGGCCCGCGGCTTCGGTCTTCTTCCACAGGTTGAAGGCATTGATAAGGCTGAATCCGGTCCACGGCACCGGATGTGCGGGATCAGTCTTGCGATGAGTGAGCGCAGTTTTCACGAACTCCAACGACCTGTTGAACGCGAACCGAGCTGCACCGGCATGACGGGCGAGCGCACGCTGCTGCTCGATTGTCGGGTCGAGGCAGTACCGGAAGGTGGTATGGCGGCTCATTACCGGCGAGTGTCGCACAGGCCACCGACAGCAACGGTGACTACATCCTCCTTGATCCGAACGCCCACCTGTCGGCTGGCCCGCAGCAGCGGGCCAGCCATCTGGGTCCGCGGACGCCCCTTTAGGCTGGTGGCCATGACCGCTGCGTTCCCGACCATCCCCGACGATCTGAAGCCCGCCGACGGACGGTTCGGCTGCGGGCCGTCCAAAGTCCGGCCCGAGCAGCTGCGCTCCCTAGTCGAGGTAGGCGCCTCGGTGATGGGCACCAGCCACCGCCAGAAGCCGGTCAAGGACGTGGTGGCGCGCGTGCGCTCCGGCCTGCGCGACCTGTTCTCGCTGCCGGAGGGCTACGAGGTGGTGCTCGGCAACGGCGGCACCACCGCGTTCTGGGATGCGGCCGCCTTCGGTCTGATCCGGGAGCGTTCGCTGCACCTGACCTACGGCGAGTTCAGCTCGAAATTCGCTGCGGTGGCGAAGAAGAACCCCTTCATCGAGGATCCGATCGTGGTCTCCACCGACCCGGGCACCGCGCCGGAGCCGGTGTCGGACCCCACCGCCGACGTGATCGCCTGGGCGCACAACGAGACGTCCACCGGCGTCGCGCTGCCCGTGCAGCGCCCGGCCGGTTCGGAGAACGCGCTGGTCGCCATCGACGCCACCTCGGGCGCGGGCGGCCTGCCGGTCACCATCACCGACGCCGACGTCTACTACTTCGCGCCGCAGAAGTGCTTCGCCTCCGACGGCGGGCTGTGGGTCGCCCTGATGAGCCCCAAGGCCCTCGAACGCGTTGCCGAGATCAAGGATTCGGGCCGGTTCACCCCCGAGTTCCTGTCGCTGCCGATCGCCGTCGACAACAGCTCCAAGGACCAGACCTACAACACCCCGGCGCTGGCCACCCTGCTGCTGTTCGCGGATCAGATCGAGTGGATGAACAACAGCGGCGGCCTGGACTGGACGGTCAAGCGCACGCTGGATTCCTCGTCGCGGCTGTACTCGTGGGCCGAGTCGAGCGAATTCGCCACGCCGTTCGTCGCCGATCCGGCGCATCGCTCGCAGGTCGTCGGCACCGTCGACTTCGCCGAGTCGGTGGATGCCGCGCAGGTAGCGAAGGTGTTGCGCGCCAACGGGATCGTGGACACCGAGCCGTACCGCAAGCTGGGCCGCAACCAGCTGCGCGTCGGCATGTTCCCGGCCATCGACCCCGAGGACGTGTCCCAGCTGACCCGCTGCATCGACTGGGTTGTCGAGCAGATTTCGCAGTAACTACACCAAGGAGTTCGTGGCCCGCCCCCGAGTCTGGACTGACGGAGCGGGGGAGCGAAGCGGAGGAGCGGAGGAGGGAAGACACTCGGGGTTACAGGGCCGCGAACCGCGACGCCGGAGGCGGCGCCACGAATACAGTGAATAGAGCAGACTAGCGCGCGCGGGACTCTTCACACAGATTTCCGCGCGCGTGTCTTGCCACATGAATCTCAGAAGTGCACTACTGTTCCAGAACGTGGGCGGTGTGGCGAGCCTGGCTGTGATCGACGCAGCGATAAGGAGGTAACGGTGCGTGAACTTCGAGTGATCGGATTGACGCCCGATTCCGCGCACATCGTGTGTGTCGACACCGAGACCGGCGTGAAGTATCGGCTTGCCGCCGACGAGAAACTGCGTGCCGCCGCCCGCGGCGACCTTGCCCGATTCGGCCAGATAGAGATCGAAATGGAAGCTACGATGCGTCCTCGCGATATCCAGGCCCGTATCCGTGCGGGTGCCTCCGTCGAACAGGTCACCGAGGAGTCGGGCATGCCGACCTCCCGGGTGGAGCGCTTCGCCTACCCGGTGCTGCTGGAGCGGGCGCGCGCGGCCGAGCTGGCCCAGCGCGCACATCCGGTCCGCGGCGACGGTCCGGCCGTGGAAACGCTCCTCGACGTCGTCACCGCCGCGTTCGCCGAGCGCGGGCACAACAGCGACATCGCCGAATGGGACGCCTGGAAGGACGAGAAGGGCCACTGGGTGGCCCAATTGCAGTGGCAGGCGGGCCGATCGGTGATCGCCGCGCACTGGCGCTTCCAGCCCGACGCCCACGGGGGCTCCGTGACCCCGCTGGACGATCCCGCCACCGATCTGATCGATCCCGATTTCGGCCGGGCGCTGCGCGGGCTGGCCACCATACTGCCCGAGTCCGCCGACGAGCCGGCGCCGGTCGATACGGTCGTGGCCGCGTCCAGCGCCCCCGAGCCGGCCCAGCTGGCGCCCGAGGACCCCGCACCCGCCGCGCACGAGCCC
>NZ_BDBV01000087.1 GCF_001613165.1 Nocardia mexicana NBRC 108244 | reverse complement strand
CACCTGATCCGGCCGGAAACCCGACCCTCTCAAGAGGCAACTTTTCCAGCCTAACCACTCGGACCCTTGGAGTCAAGTCCAGGTTCCTCGGACGGTCGTGCTGGCGTCAGGCGCTCCTCGTCCTACCTCGTGTCCCCGCCTCTCGGCCCGGGTCGGCGTCCGTGTCGCTCTGACCTGGAATAAGTTACGTGGCGGGAAACGTAACGTCAAATCCCCAAGACAGCCGGAGTTTCCGCAGGTCGCGGCGCCGCGATTCGGGCGCCGACGGACCTGAGTCACACCGATGTGACTCAGGTCATGACGACGTCAGCGACCCGCGCGCCGCGCACCCGCGAAGTTCTTCTTGCCGCGGCGCAGCACGAGCCAGCGCCCGTGCAGGTAGTCGGAGTCGGCGGGGGTCCATTCCGGATCGGGAATACGCGTGTTGTTCACCGACGCACCTCCCTCGGTGACGGCGCGCCGGGCCGCGCCCCGGCTCTCCGACAGACCGGAAGCGACCAGCAGATCCACGATGGTGGAGCCCTCGGCGGCCTCGGCCACCGCGCCGTCCACCGCGGCCTCGGACAGCGCCGACGCCAGCGTCGGTTCATCGAGTTCGTGCAGGTCACCCCGGCCGAAGAGAGCCTGGCTGGCCAGCTGCACCGAGCGGGTGTGGGCCTCGCCGTGCACCAGCGTCGTCATCTCCGCGGCCAGCCTGCGCTGCGCCTCCCGGGCGTGCGGGCGCTCCTCGGTCGCCTGCTCCAGCTCGGCCAGTTCCTCGCGATCGAGGAAGGTGAACCAGCGCAGGTACCGGACCACATCCGCGTCACCGGTGTTGACGAAGTACTGGTACCAGGCGTACGGGCTGGTCATCTCCGGATCGAGCCACAGGCTGCCGCCACCGGTGGACTTGCCGAACTTCTTCCCGTCGGCGGAGGTCACCAGCGGCGTGGTCAGCGCGTGGACATGCTCGCCGTCGATCCGGCGGTTCAGCTCGACGCCGGCGATGATGTTGCCCCACTGATCCGACCCGCCGACCTGCAGTCGGCAACCGTGGCGGCGGCGCAGCTGTACGAAGTCGTTGGCCTGCAGCAGCATGTAGCTGAACTCGGTGTAGGACATGCCCTCACCGTCCAGGCGGCGCTTGACGGTGTCGCGGGCCAGCATGACGTTCACCGAGAAGTGCTTGCCGATATCGCGCAGGAAGTCCACCGCGGTCAGCGAGCCGGTCCAGTCCATATTGTTCGCGATGACGGCGCCGGTCGGCCCGTCGCCGAGGTCGACGAAGCGTTCGAGCTGGCCGCGGATCCGCTCCGCCCATTCGGCCACGGTGTCGCTCGAGTTCATGACGCGCTCGCCCACGTCGCGCGGATCGCCGATCAGACCCGTGGCACCGCCCGCCAGCACGATCGGGCGATTGCCCGCCTGCTGGAAACGCTTGAGCGTCAGCAGCGGCACCAGATGCCCGGCATGCAGGCTGGCCGCGGTCGGGTCGAAGCCGGCATAGAGGGTGATCGGCCCCTTCGCCAGATCCGACCGCAGCTCGTCCAGGTCGGTGGACTGCGCGATCAAGCCACGCCAGGTCAGTTCATCGATGATGTCGACGCTCACGCTGCCCCATCTTTCCGCACTGTTTTTCTGCATCGACGCTCAGGTACCGCCCAGTGTGATCGGCAGCAGCGCCCACCGGCAATCGGATATTCAGCGGAAATCGACTTGCCAGGGCGACGCGCAGGGGTGCTTGGGCCGACGGCGGTCATGACGCCACCGCGGGCTGCTCTGCTTCGGCGCGATCGGCCACGGCCGACCCGGTGTGGCCGCGCATCCCACCGGAAACCGCCGAACACAGCGGCAATCGACACCCGCACCCGGCCACGCCGCCGAACCCGCAGCCCTGCTACCCGAGGGCCGCCTTCAGACTGCTCAAGTGCACCCTGCTGGCGGATGCCGCGGCCTCGGGCGATCGGGCTCGGATGGCGTCCAGCAGTACCTCGTGGGCCTGGTGGTCGGCGTGTTCGTCCGGCAGCGGGCGCAGGCGGAGCATGTCGATCATAGCGTGGCGCAGGCGGGGGACGAAGGCGTCGAACATCCCCGTCAGCACGTCGTTGTGGGCGGCCGTCACGACCGTGCGATGGAAGGCCGTATCAGCGTCCACGAGATCCTCGACCGATCCCGTGGCCTCGGCGCGGGCGGCCAGTGCGCGCCACATGCCCCGCAGGTCGGCGGGCGTGCGGCGGGCCGCCGCCAGTGCCGCGGCCTCCGCCTCGATCGCGATGCGGGCCTCGATGACGGTGACGATGTCGGCCCGGCGCAGCATCGTGTCCCAGTCCTCGGTCACCTCCAGTGCGGTGACGAAAACCCCTGCGCCCTGGCGGCTTTCGAGCACTCCCTTACCGGACAGCTCGCGGATGGCCTCGCGCAGCGTGGAGCGGCCGACACCCAGCTGGGCGGCCAGGGTCGTCTCCCCCGGCAGCTTGTGACCGAGCCGCCATTCACCGGCGCGGATCCTGTCGAGAAGCACCTCCGCGGCCTGGGCGGCCAGCGGATGCCTCTGTACGTGCGCCAAGACCCTTCTACCTCTCTACTTGTCTGAGGAGTTGTTTGTGGTTAGTCTATGCCACATGGGACAGGGTCTGCTTCTTCTCGGCCGCCGCGGCGGGGTCTGATCGACCGGCACCCTGCCCGCGGGTTGCTGGGCTGCGCCGGTCATCTCCTCCGACGCGAAAGCAACCGCAGACATGTTCACTTCCTCCCCCTCGTGGAATCGCCAGCGCCCGTCCGTCATGCCCTCGCACCGCTATCGCAGTGTGCACGAACGGGTTTCGGTGCCGGTCGCCGACCGGCAGTGGCCCACGAACCGCATCACCGAGGCGCCGCTGTGGGTGCCGGTCGACCTACGCGACGGCAATCAGGCGCTGGCCGAACCGATGGACCCTGCTCGCAAGCGCCGGTTCTTCGAGCTGATGGTCGCCATGGGCTACAAGGAGATCGAGATCGGCTATCCGAGCGCCTCGCAGGCCGATTTCGATTTCGTGCGGCTGATCCGCGATGCCGCCCTGGCGCCGGAGGACGTCACGCTGGTGGTGTTCACCCCGGCGCGGCGGGATCTGATCGAGCGCACCGTGCAGGCCATCGACGGCATCACCAATGATGTGGTGATCCACATGTATACGGCGACGGCGCCGCAGTGGCGGGACGTGGTGCTGGGCCGCTCCCGCGACGAGGTGGCCGAGCTGATCCGGTCAGGCGGGCGGGACGTACTGGAGCTGGCCGGGCATTTGCCGAACGTCCGATTCCAGTTCTCCCCCGAGGTTTTCATGCTGACCGAGCCGGATTTCGTACTGGAGGTGTGCGATTCGATGACCGCGCTGTGGGATGCGACGCCGCAGCGGCCGGTCACCCTGAATCTGCCCGCGACAGTGGAGGTCGCGACGCCGAACGTCTATGCCGACCAGATCGAGTACATGCATCGCAATCTGTCCCGGCGCGACGGCGTGGTGCTGTCGGTACATCCCCACAACGATCGCGGCACCGGAATCGCCTGTGCCGAACTGGCGGTGTTGGCCGGGGCGCAGCGGGTAGAGGGCTGCCTGTTCGGCAACGGCGAGCGCACCGGCAACGTCGACATCGCCACGCTCGCGCTGAATCTGCATGCGCAGGGCGTGGATCCGCGGATCGACTTCTCCGATATCGACGCGATCCGCGAGACGGTCGAGTACTGCACGGGCCTGCCTACCCACCCGCGGCATCCCTACGTGGGCGATCTGGTGTACACGGCGTTCTCGGGGACGCATCAGGACGCGATCAAGAAGGGGTTCGCCGACCATCGTGCGCGGGCCGCGCGGCGGGGTCTGTCGGAGCGTGAAATTCCTTGGGAGGTACCGTATCTGCCCATCGACCCGGCCGATGTCGGCCGCTCCTACGAGGCCGTGATCCGCGTCAATTCGCAGTCCGGCAAGGGCGGCATCGCCTATCTGCTGGAGACCGAGTACGGGGTGACGCTGTCGCGGTCCGAGCAGGTCGAGTTCGCGCGGCACGTGCAGCGCCACACCGACGAGACCGGCGCGGAGGTGTCGGCCGAAACGCTCTGGGAGCTGTTCACGGAGTTCGCTCCGGAAGCGGCAAAGGCAGTTGCCGTCTCGAGGTGACGCGGCGGACGTGAACGGCCGGAGGCGGAGCGGCAAAGACAGGGCTCAGCTACTCTCCGCGCTCAGGCAGATCGTTCGGCCCGCGGGGCCCGCGGGCTGCGGCGGTAGGCCGAGACGGCGGCTGAATCCTGCAGCCACAGCCGCCAGGGCCGGTCGGCGGCGAGGCTGACACCGACGCGGGGTCCGGCACCGATCGCCCCGGCGGCGGCGATCTCCGGGCCCAGCTCGAGCCGGATCGGCGACTTCGGATCGAACAGGTGGGTTCCGTAGTCCGCCAAGGTGATTCCCAGGGCGCTGCCGAGATTGCCCGGCCCCCGCGCCAGAGCGGCGTCGGTGCGGGCGGCCGGGCGGCGCGCGCGAGCGGTCTCGTGTCCGGCGATCACCTCACCGGCCCGGATGAGGACCGCGCTGGCGATGCCGTCCGGTCCGCTGGTTACGTTCACGCAGGTATGCATGCCGTAGCTGAAATAGACGTAGAGCACGCCGGGCGGGCCGAACATGACGGCATTGCGCGGGGTGCGGCCGCGGCCGGAGTGCGCGGCCGGGTCGTGCCACGGCCCGGCCGGATCACCGCCGTACGCCTCGACCTCGACGATCCGCACGCCGACGGGCCCGGACCACAGCGTGGCACCGAGTAGCCGGCGCGCAGCCTCCAACGGTTCGACGGCAAGCTCCTCGGCAGACACAGCGGTCCATTGTCCCAAACCGCACGTCATCGGAACAATCGTGGTGGCCGTTCGCCTCGGTCTTGCCTACTTGGGCAGGTCGACCAGCCAGCGATCTACGCCATCGTGCCCGGAGCAGGTACCCCGGCGGTGCTGACTGAAGCTGTACGTCCCGTCGTTGCATTGCGCGGTGGCGCCGTCCGGCGGCGTCGCGCTCTGCTGAGGACGCTGCACACAGTTGTTGTCGACGTTCTCGTACTCGCCCGCACCGCACACGAACTGCACGGGTCCGGCAGTCGCAACGGGTGCAACCAGGGCGGAGGTGGCGACGGCGGCCGCGAACAACAGCGGCGCGAGACCGCCGGTGCTCCGACCGGCGACCGTGCGGCGAGCCCGATCGACGACCCGCCCGATATTCGTGATCATTTCGAAATCCCTTACAGCAGAACTCTTCTCATCGAATGAGAAGTTCATCCCCCAGTGCTGATCACACTACGCCGGACCCCCGGCACATTCCGAGCGATCCTCTCCTCGAAATGACGAAAGTCCCTGCGGCTCAGGGCCAAGGTCAGCTGGTGGCGCCGGCGTCGCGCAGGCCGTCGAGCTTGTCGGGATTGACCTGGAAGCGGATGTTCTGGACGCGGCCGTCGACGATGTCGTAGGTGAGCGCGCCGATCGGGTGGTCGCCGACGAGAACCAGCAGGCCGAGTTCGCCGTTGATGGTCGCGGGGGTCATGTACGCACCGGCGGAGGTGGGTTTGGCCATGGCGCCGAGCATCCAGCGCGCGACGTGGTCGGGACCGTGCAGCGGGCGCCGCGCCGCGGTCACCTTGCCGCCGCCGTCGTTCCACAGCGTCACATCGGGGGCGAGCAACTCCATCAGGGCGTTGACGTCGCCCCCGTGCGCAGCGGCCAGGAACTTGTCCGTAACCTCCTGGCGCACAGCCGAATCGGTATCGCAGCGGGGACGGCGGGACTGCACGTGACTGCGGGCGCGGTGGGAGATCTGGCGCACCGTCGCCTCGGGGCGTTCGAGGTAGCCCGCGATCTCGCCGTGCGAGAAGCCGAACACCTCGCGCAGCACGAATACCGCGCGTTCCACGGGCGTGAGCGTTTCCAGCACGACCAGCATCGCGGTCGAGACGCTGTCGGCCATCTCGGTCTCCTCCGCGGCGTCGGTCGTGGTCAAAAGTGGTTCGGGAAGCCAAGGGCCGACATAGGTTTCGCGGGTGGCCCGGGCCGAGGTGAGGCGGTTCAGGGACAGGTTCGTCACCGTGCGCACCAGGTAGGCCTTCGGGTGGTCGACCGCATCGCGGGCGGCGGCGTGCCATTTCAGCCAGGCGTCCTGCAGGACGTCCTCGGCGTCGGACACACTGCCCAGCATCTGGTACGCGGTGCCGAACAGCAGGCGCCGGTGTTCGATGAAGGGGTCGGCGGCCGGATCGGTTCCGCGGGTGTCGTCCTGCATGGGGGTCAATGCTTCCGGGAGGTGGACGAGATCGGCAAGGACCGCCGATGGCTCAGGTGTGCCATCGGCGGTCGGGCGGGCTCAAGCGGCCTGCCGGGTGGCGCGTCCGCCCTTCGACAAGGCGACCGCGACGTTCATCTTCTTGCTCGCCTTGAAGATCGGCACGGGGCTGCCGCTGACGCTCTCCTTGTAGAAGATCGCCGACCGGCCCTTCAGGTACCACCGCTTGGGGGTGTCGTCGGCATTGGTGAACTGGATGACCGCGTCCTTGCGGCCCAGGCTCACCGGCTGATGGAAGTAGCCGAACCGGAACGGCTTCACCACCCTGCCCCGCAGCCGCCGGGCAATGGCGTCCGCGACATAGGCGGCGGTGGGGATGCCGCTCTGGCAGGTGCCGTGGATCTGTCCCCACGCCATCCGCACCGCGGCGGCGTCGCCGACGGCATACACGTCCGGATGCGAGACCGACCGCAGGGTCGGATCGGTGATCACCAAACCCTTTGCGTCGGTGTCGATTCCGGCGTCTTCCGCCAGCTTGGATACGCGCACGCCCGCGGTCCACAGGGTCAGATCCGACCGCACCGATTCGCCGGTGCCCAGTTCCACCGCATCCGGCAGCACCTTGATCACCTGCATTCCGACCTTCCGGACGATCCCGAGGCGGTCCAGCGCCCGATTCAGGTGCGCGCGGGCCCGCTCCCCCATCATCGCGCCGGGCTCCGCGCTGGCGATCAGGGTGACGACCAGCCCGGGATGGCTCTCGGCGATCTCGGTGGCCGCCTCGATCCCGGTGAGGCCGCCGCCGACCACCGTCACCGCGCCGCCCGTCGCCGCGAGCTCGGTCAGGCGCTGCGAGAAGCGGTGCGCCCGGCGCGGATCGTTGAGCGTCCACGCATTCTCGGCCACGCCCGGCACCAGCGTGGTGTCGGTGGTGCTGCCCAGCGCGTAGACCAGGGTGTCGTAGCCCAGCTCGGTGCCGTCGTCCAGGGTCACGCGGTGCGCGACCGGGTCGATGGCCGCGGCAGCGGCCCTGCGGAACTCCACCCCGGAACCGTCGAGCAGCCGCGGGATGCGGTGGTCGGCCAGCTCCTGCCCGGCGGCGATCTGATGCGAACGCAGCCGCTCGGTGAACCGCTCCGACGGATTCACCAGCGTGATGCGCACATTCTCCCGGCGGGTGCGGTGCGCCACCCGGACGGTGGCCATCATGCCGGTGTAGCCGGCGCCCAATACGACGATCTCGTGGACCTTGTCGGTGTTCATGGTGTTCCTCCAATGCGCTCGTTATGCGAAGTCGGCCATTGGACAAGACAGGTGCGCGGAACGTGACAACTCAGATTGTGACCTGCGACACATGATCGCGCGGTCCGCGTCGACCGCCGGCCCTAAACCCGGCACCCGCCGCCGCGGGCGTCAGGAGCCGCCGCGCCGATTCACACATCCGCGTCGCCGGACTTCGCGCCGCGCGGCGATCGGGGTGCAACCCGGAAACCGGCCGCGCCGTCTCGGGGACAAAATCCGGGGACGAATCCGGGCGCTGCCCGATGTTGCCCGCGGCTCGGTCTTTCTAGCGTCGATGCATGTCCTCGGTTGGCGGGTCGCGGCGGCGGCGAATTCTGTTCTGGCTCGGTGCCTTTGTTCTCGTGGTCGCGAGTTCGGTCGGGGCCGGGGCGGTGTGGTTGTACTCGGGCGCGAAGGTGTCGACGGTCGGGACGGTGGACTTCGCCGAGGAGTTGACCGTGCCGCCGCTGGCCGACGGGCGGGTCGACGCCGACGGAACCCGCGTCTTCGATCTCGAGATGCGCTCGGGGACAAAGGAATTCCTTTCCGGTCAGGCGACGCCGACCTGGGGGTTCAACGGCGATTACCTGGGGCCGACGCTGCGGGCGCGGCGGGGTGAGACGGTGCGGGTCGACGTGCGCAACTCCCTGGGCGAGGCGTCCACCGTGCACTGGCACGGGATGCATCTGCCCGCGGCGATGGACGGTGGGCCACATCAGATGATCGAGCCCGGTAGCACCTGGGCGCCGCGGTGGAAGGTCGATCAGCCCGCGGCCACGCTCTGGTATCACCCACACCCGCACGGCGCCACCGAATCTCATGTGCAGCGCGGGCTGGCGGGGATGTTCCTCGTCGATGACGCCGCCGAAACATTGCCGCTGCCAAAGACTTACGGCGTCGATGACCTTCCCGTGATCGTGCAGGACGTGAAGTTCCGCGGCGCGCGATTCGACCACAGCCGCGGATCCCTCTCCGACACCGGCTTTCTCGGCGATCGCACGATGGTCAACGGCACGCTGGCGCCGTATCGGGTGGTCGGCGACGAGCTGGTGCGGCTGCGACTGCTCAACGCCTCCACCGCGCGCATCTACAACTTCGGCTTCTCCGACGACCGCCGATTCGCGCTGATCGGCACCGACGGCGGGCTGCTGGAGCGCGCCGCGGAGCTGGACCGGGTGCAGCTGTCACCCGGCGAGCGCGCCGAGATCGTGGTCCGGATGCGGCCCGCCGAGCGGGTGGTGCTGCGCGGCTATCCCACCGATCTGGGGCTGGACTTCTATGCCAGCAGATTCACCGGCGGCGACGACACCTTCGACATCCTCGAACTTCGGGCCACCGAAAACCTCCGTGCCACAACCGAAGTGCCGGAGAAGCTGGCCGCCGCCCGGCTGCCGGACGCGGCCGAGTCGGTCCGCGAACGCGGCTTCGATCTGCAGCTCGCCGGGATCAACGGGCGACCGATGGCGATGGACCGCATCGACGCCACAGTCACCCGCGGCACCACCGAGACCTGGGTGGTGCGCAATACCGACGGCATGCTGCACAACTTCCACGTCCACGACGTGCAGTTCGCGGTGCTGACGGTGGACGGGGCACCACCGCCTCCCGCACTGCGCGGGCCCAAGGACACCGTGCTCGTGCGGCCCGGCAGCACGGTCCGGCTCGCGCTGCGCTTCGACGGCCCCGCCGATCCGGACACCCCGTACATGTATCACTGCCACCTGCTGTGGCACGAGGACCAGGGAATGATGGGCCAGTTCGTGGTCGTGGAGCCGGGCGGGGAAGCGGGCAGACCGCCGCATCACGGAGGGCATTAGATCCGGACTTCACCTCCATGACCCCGACGGGGGCGGTTCGGGGTTGCGCAGCGGACTGCCAGGGGTGCAGAATTCATCAGAGAATGAATTCAACACTCGATGAATTGGGGTGACCATGACGGCACCGAGTTCCCCGCCCGCGATCGAGGTCGATGATCTGCGGGTGAGCCGCGGCGGACGGGAAGTGCTACACGATGTTTCGCTCACCGTGCCGACCGGCTCCATCACCGGGCTGCTGGGCCCGTCCGGATGCGGCAAGACCACCCTGATGCGCAGCATCGTCGGCACCCAGATCATCGAATCGGGGTCCGTGCGGGTCCTCGGCGAACCGGCCGGGGCGGCCGGGCTGCGGGCCCGGGTCGGCTACGTGACGCAGGCGCCGAGCATCTACGACGATCTTGCCGTCACCGAGAACGTCTCGTATTTCGCTGCGCTGTACGGTCGTTCGTCCGCGGATGTGGCCGCCGCGATCGAGGCGGTCGGCCTCACCGACCATGCCCGCCAGCGCGGCAACCAACTCTCCGGCGGGCAGCGCACCCGCGCCTCGCTCGCCTGCGCGCTGGTCGCCGATCCCGAACTGCTCGTGCTCGACGAGCCCACCGTCGGCCTGGACCCGGTGCTGCGGGTGGAGCTGTGGGACCAGTTCCACGCCCTCGCCGAGCAGGGCCGCACCCTGCTGGTGTCCAGCCACGTGATGGACGAGGCCGAACACTGCGACCGATTGCTGCTGATGCGCGACGGCCATCTGCTCGCCCAGCTCAGCCCCGACGAATTGCGAACCGACACAGGCGAAGCGAGCCTCGAAAACGCGTTCCTCGCGCTGATCAAGATGGGAGGGGCGCGATGACCATGATTCTGGTCCGGACCGACAGACAGCGGGAGACCGCCTCCCTCGCACCGATCAACACAGGGAAGCGCGCGATGACCACGACCCTGGTCCGGACCGACAGACAGCGAGAGACCGTCTCCCTCGCACCGATCAACATGGGAGAGGCCGCAATGGCCACGACCCAGGCCGTGCCCGACGCACAGCGGGAGACCGAGTCCCCCGCATCGATCAACACAGGAGGGGCGCGATGACCACGACGCTGGTCCAGCCGGTCACACCGCGGCCGCTGCGCTGCTACACCGCCACCACCGTACGAATCCTGCGGCAGTTGCGCGCCGATCATCGGACCGTCGCGATGCTGCTGCTGGTTCCCGCGCTGCTGCTGTCGCTGTTGTATTTCGTGTATCAGGATTCCCCGACCGTGCCGGGCGTGCCGCGCCTGTTCGACCGGGTCGGGATCAGCATGCTGGGCATCCTGCCGTTCATCGTCATGTTCCTGATCACCGCGATCGCCATGCAGCGCGAACGCACCTCGGGCACGCTGGAGCGGCTGATGACGACGCCGCTGTCGAAGCTGGACCTGCTCGCCGGCTACGGCACCGCCTTCTCGGTGGCGGCCGCCGGGCAGGCCGGGCTCGCCTGCCTGGTGGCGTTCTGGCTGCTCGATCTGAACGCCGCCGGAAGCCCGTGGCTGGTGGTGCTCATCGCCGTCGTGGACGCGGTGCTCGGCGTCGCGCTCGGCCTGCTGGCCAGCGCTTTCGCCCGCACCGAATTCCAGGCCGTACAGTTCATGCCGGTGCTGGTGGGACCGCAGTTCTTCCTGTGCGGGCTGTTGGTGCCGCGCGGGCAGCTGCCGGATTGGCTGGAGGTGATCAGCAACGTGCTGCCGTTGAGCTATGCGGTGTCCGCGCTGCAGGAGGTGTCGCAGCATCCGGGTGCGACCGCGGAGATGTGGCGGGACCTCGCCGTGGTGGCGGCCTTCGCGGCCGTCGCGCTGTGCCTGGGAGCGGCGACCCTGCGCCGCAGGACTCAATGACGGCGCTGAACGGCGGCGGGCGCAGTGGGCGCCGGCCGGGCCGTTCCGGGACCCGGGAGGCGATTCTCGATGCCGCCCGGACCCGGTTCGCCGAGGTCGGATTCGACAAGGCGTCCATTCGATCGATCGCGGGGGCGGCGGGCGTGGACCCCGCCCTCGTGCACCACTATTTCGGCACCAAGCAGGAATTGCTGATCGCGGCGTTGAACCTGCCGATGGATCCGGACGAGATCCGTGCCGAACTCGCGACCACGCCGGTCGACCGGCTCGGCGAGACCATCGTGCGCACCGTGATCGGCGTGTGGGACTCCCCCAGCGGCACGCCCGCGATCGTCGCGTTCCGCACCATCATCGACAGCGGAGACGGTGCGCTGGCGCGCAACTTCCTGCTGGAGGTGGTGCTGAAAGATGTGCTGCCGCGGGTGGATTCGCCGCCCGGCTCGGGTATCACCCGGGTGCTGCTGGCTGCCTCGCAGATGATGGGGCTGCTGATCGCCCGCAAGATCGTCGGGGTGGAGCCGATCGCGTCGATGAGCGGGGATCAGCTCGCGGCGCTGATCGGGCCGAATATGCAGCGGTATCTCACGGGGGAACTCGAGCTGCCGGAATCTGAGCTGCGCTGATACAAGTGGTGCGGAGGATTCCGGCTCAGCCCTGGGCTGCGAACGCCTCGTGCTCGGCCTCGGTCACATCGCGCGCCTCATCGATGAGAAGCACCGGAATCCCGTTGTCGATCGGGTAGGCGCGGCGCAGGCGCGGGTTGTAGAGCACGCTGTCGCCGTTGCCGTCGCGGACGAGCGACAGCGGGCCCTTGTCCTGCGGGCAGGCCAGCAGGCTCAGCAGGGTCGGGTCCAAGGTTTCCTCCGCCATGACCGATAACCTACCGCTCCGCCGCGACGGTGCCGCGCGGTGCCCGCCGGAACGAGAAGTGCCGGTGGCCGAAGAAGCTGGCCACCGCGACCAGACCCATCACGCCCACCGTCGCGGGAGTCTCCGGCAGATGCATCGCCCCGACGGCCAGCTGCACCCCGGCCATATTCAGCAGCATCCCACCGGAATTCACCAGCACGAAGCGCACGAAGTCGCGCAGGACGTGGCCGCGCACCCGGAACACCAGGGTCCGGTGGGCGACGAACGCGAACACGATGCTGATGCAGTAGGCGAGCGCGACGGCCGCGGCGGGCGGCCAGCCGTCGGGCAGGATCTTCAGCCACATCACCGTCAACACCATGCCCAGCAGCGTGTTACAGCCGCCGACGGCCGCGAAGGCGATCTCCTGCCGCCGGATCAGCCGCAGCAGCAAACCGGGTGCGAGGGTGGTGGTTTCGGTGGTACTCACGGGATCGATTCCACCCGTGGAGGTTCCGGCTCGAGCCCGGCGGAATCCGGCTCGTCGCGGCGGCGCGATCGCACGTACATCCACTGCAGAATACCCAGCCCGGCAAGCCCCAGCACGGCCGTACCGATACCGATCTTCCAGCCCGGCGGACGCCAGGTCACCTCGAGCTCGGCGTTCTGGGTCCCGGCCGGGATATCCACGGCGACAAAGGACTTCGCGACGGTGTCGAACGGGATCTCGTGCCCGTTCAGGTGCACCCGGTACCCCGGCCAGCCCAGTCGAGCGAACACCACGCGCCCGCCGTCGGCCGAGGTCACCCGCAGCTTGCTGGAGGTGTCGGACTCCGAGGTCGAGGTCGCCATGACACCGGCGGCATCGGCCACCCGCCCGTTCACCGTCGAGATCGGCCCGCCGACGCGTTCGAGCACCCAGATGTAGCGCTCGTGGCCGGGATAGTCGACCCACCTCCAGCCCTCGGGCGCGGGCTGGGTTCCGGCGTCGGGGAACATCGCCTTCTGCAGCACGATCCGGTCGAGCTTCATCAGGTCGGCGACCGTGCGCCCGGTGGTCGGCTCCGGCGTGAACAGGCGCCGGTAGGCGTCCGGGCAGACGCTGGAATCCCAGCGCATGCACAGCATTTCACCGAACCAGTAGTGCCCGTTCGGGGTGTAGCCGTTGACGTAGTGCTGCTCGACGTCCTTGGCGTAGTTGCCGAAGGCCAGCGAGCCGTAGGCGCCCTGCAGCGTCCGGTCCTCCGGCCGCAGCAGGCCGCGATCGCCGAGCTGCAGCGTGATGCCGTCGAACTTCGGGAACGCCGCCTTGGCGTCGGAACGGTTGGTGGGCAGATTCCAGCTCATAGGGGTCGGCTGCGCGCGATCCACCTGCGCGTAGGCGATCGGGAGCATGGCCGCGATGACCAGCAGCGCCGCCGCGGCCGCCCCGCGCGTGCGCGCCAGCCACACCGCGGCGGCCCCGAACGTGGCCACGACGACCGCCGACGCCACATGCCAGAGCACGTTGTGCGGGTCGGCGGAGAACGTGCGCACCCACAGCAGCCCGATCAGCACCGCGGCCGCGATGCAGCGATTGCGCCATCCCGCGGTGGTGCCGAAGCGGCCCAGCAGGACACACACCAGGATCAGCAGGCCGAGCGCCAGCATCGGCAGCACCCGGGCGGGCCAGCGCAGCGGACCCACGGTGCCGGGGCCCGCCGCCCACATCAGGAACATGATCGCGAACAGCGCCACGGCGGTCAGCTCGCGCCACGCGGCCCGCGCGCGGCCCCAGTCGACGAATGCCAGCGCCGGAATCAGGAACCAGGCGATATAGGTCATCGGCAGCGGCTGGATATAGCCCCACCACGAGTTCAGCGCGGGCAGCGTGGACGGCAGGCTCGCGTTCAGCGACTCCGACCAGGGCACGGTCAGGAACTGGTCGTTATTGATCTGGGCGGTGCCGCGCCAGCTCACCTTCGCCGACAGCATGCTCGGCAGGTAGGTCAGCAGGCCCGCCAGGCCCGCGCACAGCGCCACCGCGGTCAGTCGCGCGACCGGCCGCCACCGGCGCTGGTAGACGATCTCCCCCACCGCGACCGCCGCCAGCATGAGCGCGGATTCCACGGCGGGGAAGACGTATTCGACCGAGATCGCCAGGTACAGGAACACGAAGACCGGAATCGGCCCGCTCTTGCCGCGTGAGTAGCGCACCGCGGACGCCCACGCGTGCACCATCCACGCGGTGCCGGTCAGCGAGGTCATCCAGCTGGCCTGGTCGAAGAACAGGAACCAGCCGGTGAACGGGAAGGCGACACCGGCCACCGCCGCCCACTGCACGCGGCCGCCGTACGCGAGACACACCCGGTACACGCCGAGCGCGGCGATGATCGCGAAGATCAGCTTCACCACCGTGGCGTACACCGCGAGATTGTCGACCGAGGGCGCGATCAGATCGATCAGCAGCTGCGGCGGGTTGAACAGGCCCGCCTCCTCCATCGTGTAGTTGCCGGTCATCCACTGCTCGGGGATGAGCACCGGCAGATTGCCCTCGCGCAGGTGGCGGCCGAGCATCACCCACAGCGGGGTGTACTGGGATTCGGTGTCGTCGGTGAAGAAATGGCGCGCGTTGGCCAGCAGCACCGCGGCATAGCCGAGCACCACCCCGACCGCGGTGATCGCTCCCCACCGGTACACGCTCCTGCGCGACGGTCCGTCCGCGGCACGCTCCGGCGGCACCCGAGACTCAGCGGGTGCGGGAGGTTCGGCCAGCGCCGTCGACACTGCACTTTCCACCACGAGTCACAGACCCTACAGGCCCGGGTGACGCTTGGCATTTACCCGTGATCCGGTGATGATGTCGGGATGCCTCGCCGTGCCGGAACCCGTCACCTGCTGCGTGTTAGAGTTCACCGCGATTCGGGCTCTGCACTGCAACGAGGAGTTCCGGCGCGCACCGTCGTCCCCGAAAGTCGAACCAGCTGATGCCGATTCCCTCCGCACGACCGCGTTCCGCCGCCATCGATCAGGCGCGGGCCAACGGTCATCCCGGCCGGGTCCACGAGGTTTCGGTCGTCGTCCCGGTGTATCGCGGCGAGGAGACCATCGCCGGACTGGTCGCCGAATTGCAGCAGCTGACCGAGCCCACCGCCACCCCGGGCGGCAGCACCTTCGCCGTCGCGGAGATCGTGCTGGTGCACGATCACGGGCCGGACCGCTCCGACGTCGTGCTGCAACGGCTCGACGACGAATACGACCGGGTGCGGGTGGTCTGGCTGAGCCGCAATTTCGGGCAGGACGCCGCCACCATCGCCGGTATGGCGGCCGCCCGCGGCGAGTGGATCGTCACCATGGACGAGGACGGGCAGCACGACCCGGGATATATCGGCGCGTTCATCGACACGGCGCTGGCGCAGCGGGCCGATCTGGTCTACTCCAAGCCCGTCAACACGCGCCCGCACGGCTTCCTGCGCAACCTCACCTCACGCGGCGCCAAGCTGGTGCTCGCCACGCTGTTCGCCTTCCCGGATTCGACCCGGTTCGAGAGCTACCGGCTGATCCGCGGCGATATCGGGCGGCAGCTGGCCGAGGTCGCCTCCAACGGCGTCTATCTCGACGTGGCGCTCACCTGGGTGGTCGACAACGCCGCGCAGGCGCCGGTGGAACTGCGCGCGGAGGGCCGGGAGGAGTCCGGCTACAACTACCGGCGGTTGTTCTCGCTGTTCTGGAAGATGGTGCTGTGCAGCGGAACTCGCGGCCTGCGGATGGTGAGCCTGCTCGGGGTGACGCTGGCCCTGGCGGGCGTGGTCTACGCGGCGATCGTGGTGGGGCAGGTGCTGTTCGGCACCGGGAACAACCCGGAGGGCTGGGCCTCGACCATCGTGGTGCTGCTGCTGGTGTCGGGGGCGATCCTGTTCTCGCTCGGGCTGATCGCCGAATACCTGGGCGTGGCGCTGCATGTGCTGGTGGGCAAACCCCTTTACCTGACGGTAGATTCGCCGACACCGCGTCCGGACGAGCATCGGGCGCCGGCCCTGTCCACGACCGCAGCGATCGGGGGGAACAACCCGGGTGAGCACTGACCGCATTATCTTCAGCAGGCCCTACCGCGCCGCGCGCGAGCTGGCGAACCTCGAGACCGTGCTGGCCTCCGACCAGAGTCACGGCGACGGGCCGTTCACCGAGGCGGCCACCGGCAAGCTGAAGCGGATCACCGGCGCGCCGCACGCGCTGCTGACCACCTCGTGCACGCACGCGCTGGAGATGGCCGGGCTGCTGCTGGAGCTCGGGCCCGACGACGAGGTGATCGTGCCGAGCTTCGCGTTCACCTCGACCGCGACCGCGATGGCATTGCGCGGGGCCACCTGCGTTTTCGCCGATATCGACGAGCGCGGCAACCTCGACGCGGAGTCGGTGGCGGCGGCGGTGACCGAGCGCACCAAGGCGATCGTGGTGATCCACTACGGCGGTGTCGCCGCCGAGATGGACCGGCTGCTGGCGCTGGCCGACGCGCACGGGCTGGCGCTGATCGAGGACAACGCGCACGGGCTCGGCGGCACCTGGCGCGGCAGGCCGCTGGGCAGCATCGGCACCGCGGGCGCGCTCAGCTTCCACGACACCAAGAACGTGCACTGCGGTGAGGGCGGCGCGGTGCTGCTCACCGACGAGATCCTGATGGGCCGGGCGGAGATCATCCGGGAGAAGGGCACCGACCGGGCCCGATTCCTGCGCGGCGCCGTCGACAAGTACTCCTGGCAGGACATCGGCTCCAGCTATCTGCCCAGCGAGCTGAACGCGGCGGTGCTGGACGCGCAGCTCGCGGAGTTCGACACGATCCAGGCGGGCCGGTTCCGGGTGTGGAACGCCTACGCCGCAGCGCTGCCGGACTGGGCGCGCCGCAACGATATTCGCCTCATGCACGTGCCGTCGGACCGCGAGCACACCGCGCATCTCTATTATCTGCGCACACCCACCGAGCGCAGCCGCGACGATCTCATCGATCACCTGCGCGCCCAGGGCATCTCGGCGCCGTTCCACTATGTCCCGCTGGATTCCAGCCCCGCGGGCCTGAAACTCGGCCGCACCCCGAACCCGTGCACCCGCACCGCCGAGTTCTCCCGAACCCTCATCCGCCTCCCCCTCTGGCCGGACCTCTCCGACGCCCAGGTATCCCGCGTCATCGAAGCCGTCACCGCGTTCACGGTCTAGCCCCGCGAACCCCGTCAGCCGGGGAGGTTGCGGCGCATGCAGGCTCGGGGCCACTGGTCGAGGCCGTGGGCGGCCTCGGCGGTGCGGAGGGCGCGCAGGCCGGGGGTTTCTTCGGAGGGTTCGAGGTAGTGGAAACCGAGGCGCTCGTAATACGGGCCGTTCCAGGGGACTTCGGTGAAGGTGGTCAGGGTGAGGGCGGGCAGATCGCGAGTGACCGCCCAGGCCGCGAGGTGCTCGATCAGTTGCCGTCCGATCCCCCGGCCCGCGTGGTCCGGGTGCACGGAGATCTGCTCGATGTGGGCGCAGCCGTCGACCGGCTCGGCGATCAGGTACGCGATCGGGGTATCGGAGGCATCGGCGTAGACCCACGCGCGATCTGCCCGCGCGAACGCGCGCAGATGCTCGGTGGGCGGCGGTTCGTCCTCCGCCACCGACGTCATGCCGATCTCCGCGAACGGCTTACCCGCCGCTCTCTCGATATCACGCAGGATCGGCAATTCGTCCTCGGTGGCGGGCCGGATCACGTCGGCGTTCCTCCTTCGTCCGGAGCGGCGTGCCGAGTCGAACTCGAATGCGGCGCAACCGCGCCCGTCCATGGTCGCGTACGCGACGGAAGGCCCGGGCACCGGCCCGGCGGCAGTTTATAAGCACCAGTAGATCGTATGCTGTAGCTTATCAATATGCGAACCGTGAGACAGCCCCTGAAGACCATGCCCGGCATCGCTCGATGGCTGCGGCGAAACTGGCGCCACCACCGCGACTCCGGCTCGGGCGCAGCCGATTTCGTCATTCTGAGCGATTGGAAGCGCGGACCCGCCGCAGCGTCCGAGGGCTCGTTCATGGTGAGCCTGACCCAGTACACGCCGCTCCGGATGGCCGACAGCCTCGATATCTGGCGCCTGTCGGAAACCCTGTGCGATCAGTTGACGACGATCGACGGCGCCGTGGCGGTCATGACCTACGTCCAACCGTTCCGCCGCCGGCTGGGATCGGTGTCGGTGTGGACGGACAAGCGCGGGCTGACGAAATTCATTGCCCTGCCCGACCATGTCGAGACGATGGACAAGTATCGCGACCGCGGCCTGCCGCTGCGGTCGGCCACCTGGTGGAGCGAGGACCGGCCCGGCGACGCGGCCCTCACCCGGGGTTTGCGCATGCTCGCGAGCACCGCGCAGCGGCGGGTACGGGAGACGCGGCCCGGAGCGAGCTAAGCGAGCAGGCGGTCGAGGGCCTCGGCCGTGAGGACCTCGTAGGAGTCGGTGACGCCGTTGTACCACCAGGTGTTCTCGCCCGGTTCCAGGCGCACCGCGGACTGCACGGCACGAGTGGAGGGCCGATAGGTCGAGCTGCGGGGGATCTCGTCGACGACATAGATCAGATCGGGTCGCCGGGCGGGGTCGAGGGCGCGCAGGCACTCGGTGACGTCCTTCGGCTCCAGCCGATAGCCGCCGCGGATGCTGACCGCGGCGACGGCGAACGTGCGGCCGGAGTCGGCGCGCAGGCCGAACGCCACCTCCATGTCGACCGCGGTGATGTCGTTGAGCGCGTCCACGATCGGCTGGGTGTACACCGGGCCGCGGGCGGTCTGGATGACCGTGTCGCGGCGATCCATCAACCAGTAGTCGCCGTCGCTGTCGCGGCGGAACAGGTTCTCCGTCGGCATCCAGGCATCGCCGGGAGTGAACACCCCGCGCAGGCCACCGCGCGAGATGTCGACCGTGTCGGACGCCTTGCCGATCAGCAGACCCACCTCGTTGTCCGCCGCCCGGCGGGCGAAACCCTGTGCGTCGGTGGCGATCTCGTCGGTCGCCGGATCGTAGGACACCAGCTCGACCCGCGCCGCGCCGGGCACCGGGCGGCCCTTGCTGCCGATCTTCGCGCCCGCCACATTGGCCAGCACCACGTCCCCTTCGATGGAGGCGTAGAACTCCAGAACCCGTGCGGGCGCGAACCTTTCGGTGGTGCGCCGCCACAGTCCGGCGGGCATGCCGGAGCCGATGAACAGCCGGATCGGGTGGGGGTGGCCGTTCGGGAAGGTGTCGGCGTCGAGGATGTCGCGCATCATCGTCCAGGTGTAGGTGACGACGGTGACCCCGTATCGGTGCACCTCCTCGGCGAACCGCGCGGGATCCAGCGAATGCGCCAGCGCGATCCGGCTGCCGCCCGCCACCGCGCCGCCCAGACTCACCAGCAGCCCGGACGAATGATGGAGGGGCGCAAGGCAATACACGGTGTCGCGGCGATCGAGATCGGCGGAGCCCGCGGTGCCGAATGCCGACACCGCCCACCGGTGATTGGTGATGTATTTGATGTCGAGCTTGTCGCCGGTGCCGGTCACCAGCACGAAGGCCAGCTCCCGCGCCAGGCCCGGATCGGGCCGGAACCAGCCGGGCAGCACCACCCGCGACGGATCGATCTGCTCGAGATCGACCACCTCCCGCCCCGGCGGCACGTCCAGTTCGCGCGCGTCGCCACCGCCGAGCACCAGTACCCGCGCGCCGGTGTCGGCGGCGTCGCGCAGGTTCTCCGGGTCGGACACGATCGTCTTGATACCGGTCAGCTCGACGGCGCGCCGCAGTTCGCTGCCGGGGGCGAGCAGGACCGCCACCGCACCGAGCCGCGATAGCGCGGCCACCGTCGCCAGCGCGCTCGGCCTGGTCTCCATCAACACGCCGATCCGGGTCCCGGGCCGGACCCCGACCGAGATCAGCCCGCGCACCACGTTGTCGATGCGCACGTTCACCGCGGCGTTGGTGTGCACGCGGTCGTCGAACAGGAACAGGTCCCGCAGCGGCGCCCGGCGCGCCTGCTCGGCGAGCAGGCGGCCCAGCGAGATTCGGGTGTGCGGCTGGATCATCCCGAGACGCGTCAGCCGCGGCAGTGCGCGCGCCGCCTCGCCGGTCAGCTCCACCGAGCCGCGCAGGGTGCTGTTGGCGATGCTGCCCAGCGCCGCCCCCAGCCCGGCGCCCGCCTCGGCCAGGGTCGCCGCCGTGTGCACGACACGCGTCGCGGCCGAGCGCGGGCGGTTGCTCGCCACGTGTTCGCGCATCGGCGCGATCTGCTCGGGCAGTTCACCTCGGCCGCCGAGCCACCGCACCCAATCGCGCACGAGCGGCCAGGTCTGCTGTGTGGCCGTACTCCCGGCCACCAGGCCGAAATGCCCGGCCACCAGCGACGCCTCGTAGACGTCGGCGTTCGGTGCGGCGCGCACGATGCCGCGCACCGCCGCCGGTTGCCCGATATCGTCGACCTCGCCGACGAATGCCAGGATCGGGCACTTCAGCTCCGCCAGCGAGATCGGCTGGTCGCGAATCACGAACCCGCCCAGCATCATCCGGTTGTGCGCCACGAACTGCTTGAGCAGATCCGCGGCGGCGGGCCCGGAATAGCCGACCCAGCCGTCCTGTTCGAGGAAGCGGCGCTGACGCTCCTTGGGCAGCAGCGCCTCCCGGTCGTGCAGCTGGCGCAGAAAATCGATGCGCGCCTTGGCCGTCTTGACCGGATCCAGCATCTGGAAGCCGACCCGCACCATGGCGTCGGTGATCGGCAGTCGGTTGAGCACGTGGTCCGCGACGAAATCGGCCACGTCGGACACCAGGCCGTGCGGGAGCCCGAACGGCAGGCCCGCCACGATATCGACGGGGCTGCCGAAGGTGACGATGCTCTCGACGCCCTTGCCGTAGCGATAGGCGGTGCTCTGATAGGTGAACATGCCGCCCTGCGAATACCCCATCAGGTGGACGCCGTGCCCGGTCAGCTCGTTGACCGTATCGATCGCGCTGTTGAGGGCCAGCACATGGTCGGCCAGGTCGCGCTGCCAGCCGCCCTCCTCGCTGGCCGGGGAGCCGAAATCGATGACCCAGCAATCGATTCCGGCGCGCTGCAGGATGCCGACCGCGCCGCCCTCGGCGTTGACGTCGTAGATGTCGGCGCTCACCATCAACGGCGGGACCAGCAGGGCCACGGGGCGGCCGGGGGTGGTGTCGTCCGGGAAGTAGTGCCGCAGCCGGTACATGCGCTTGCGCTCGGTCACCTCGTAGGGCGACGACTCCACGTCGTGCGTCAGTCCCCCGAACCGGACGACCTCGAGCCCGTTCTGCGCGGTCGCCATCAACCGCTGCACCGACTGCGCGACGAACCTCGTATCGAACTTCACGGTTACTCCCAGCCCTCACCCTGCATGTGGCGCGCGTCACACATACCGCCGCGTTTCTCCGAGCTTGCCACACACCTACCCTACTGCGCTGCGGCTGTGATCAGTCGCATGCCGTGCGCAGCTATCACCGGGGCCCGCCGGACACCTCCGGCGGCGAGCGACGGAATCGGCCCGGAAGCCCCGCACCGACCGGTTCGTCCCATGATGTCACCGGCAGTTCCTCCGATCGAACGCGTGTCGTAACCATCCGCCAGGGGTTTCGCCCGAGTATTCCAATTCCGCTGCACCGCAACCGTTTCGCAACTACCATCGGTGATGCTGGAACGCACTGTTGCGCACAGCATTTCGCTCGAGTGATCAGTATTCCGAAGGCCCCTGCCGCCTGCCGCACTGCCGTGAGCGTCGCCACCGCCGCCGTCGCACCCCATCTCGACGTGAGGATCCCGCATGACCATCGAAATGCCCGCGGAGACCGAGAATCACGCCCCCAAGAGCCTGTCCACGGGCGCTGCCCATCAGCTCGCGCACACCACCAAATCCGAACCCCAGATGCAGGGCATCAGCTCCCGGTGGCTGACCCGGGCACTGCCGTGGGTCCAGGTCAAGGGCGGTGTGTATCGGGTGAACCGGCGCCTGACCCACACCCTCGGCGACGGCAAGGTGGAATTCGCCGTCGACGGCGGGAAGGCCCAAGTCATCCCCCAGGAGCTGCGGGAACTGCCGCAGCTGCGCGGCTTCGACGACGACGATGTGCTGCGCGCACTCGCGGAGCGCTGCGAACAGCGCGACCTGGAGCCGGGAACGATCGTCGCCGAATTCGGCAACCCGGTGGATCAGCTGCTGCTGGTCGTGCACGGCAAGCTGAGCAAGATCGGCACCGGCGACTACGGCGAGAGCACGAGGCTCGGAATGCTCTCCGGCGGAGCCTATTTCGGCGAAGAGATGCTCATCGACCGCGGCGCCATCTGGCCGGTGACCGTCAAGACCGTCACGCGCACAACGCTGTTGAGCCTGCCGCGCGCCGCCCTGGACCAGCTGATCGAGGAGGCGCCCGCGCTGCGGCGGCACCTGTCCGAGTACGCCGCCGCGCGCACCCGCCCGCAGAACAAGCACGGCGAGGCGAATATCGAGATCTCCTCCGGACATGTGGGCGAGCCGCTGCTGCAGGGCACCTTCGTCGACTACGACAGCGCCCCCCGCGAATACGAACTGGGCATCGGCCAGAGCGTGCTGCGGGTGCACACCCGCGTCGCGGACCTGTTCAACGAGCCGCACAATCAGATCGAGCAGCAGCTACGACTGACCATCGAGGCCCTCTACGAGCGCCGCGAACACGACCTGGTGAACAACCCCGAGTTCGGCCTGCTGCACAACTGCGATCTCAAGCAGCGCATCTACACCGAGTCCGGGCCGCCCACCCCGGACGATATGGACGAGCTGCTGAGCATGCGGCGCAGCACGAAACTGTTTCTGGCACACCCGAAAGCGATCGCCGCGTTCGGGCGCGAGTGCACGCGGCACGGCATCTACCCGGACCCCGTGGACGTCGACGGCCACCGCATTCCGGCGTGGCGCGGCGTGCCGATCTTCCCGTGCGGCAAGATCCCCGTCAGCGACACCGGGACCACCTCCATCCTCGCCATGCGCACCGGCGAGAAGGATCAGGGCGTGGTGGGCCTGCACCAGACCGGCATCCCCGACGAGTTCGAGCCCGGGCTGAACGTGCGGTTCAAGGGCATCGACGACCAGTCGATCATCTCCTACCTCGTCAGCTGCTACTACTCGGCCGCGGTCCTGGTCCCCGACGCGCTGGGCATTCTCGACAATGTCCTGGTCGCCCGGCAGACCGACTGACGGGAGCGGGCAACCATGTCGGTGCTGTCGCGCGCCGCGGCCCCGCCGGCCACCGGAGAGGTGGCCGCGGTCGTCGCCGCGCTCCTGAGCAATCTCGACCACGCGCCCCCGGCACGGCTGGCCGTGCCGGAAGACGCCGAGTCCCGAGAACCCCCGCCGGAGAAGGTCGAATCCGAAGCGGCCCAGCCGGTCCCAGCCGATCTCGGCGGCATGGTCGGTGCCGCCGTGCCGCACAGGCTCCTCGGGCCGACCGGACTGGGCGCCCCTTACCTACCGAAACCACCGGGGCTGGAGGCTACGCCGGCCGCCGGTTCCACCAACGGTGCGCCACCTGCTGCCGACTCCGGTACGGAGCCGGATCACGCTGCCGCACAGTCTGATTCGGCGGACCTCGACGACCCGGGATCGTCGTCCGGCCGTGGGATCAACTCAGCCCTCGACCAACTACTTTCGGGTAGAACAGATCTCACCCGGTTAAGAACCCGGGTGACCCGAACCGACACCACCACCGAAGACCCCACATCCCCCGGGGCCACGGGCGGTCCGCAGCGCTCCGGCGGCCCGGTTCCGGCCCAGCAATCCGCGATCCCGCCGCTGTACTGCCCGCCACCCGTGCGCGACGACCCCGCGCTCGCCGCGGCGGTCAACGAGGGAATCCTCCTCTGGGCCGAGACGATCGGGCTCTACGAGGGCAAGCTCGACGAGCTGCGCAAGGCCGACTTCGGGCGGCTGATCATGCTGGCACACCCGGATTGCGACGATCCGGACCGGCTGCTCGCCGTCGCCAAGTGCGCGGTGTCGGAATGGTCGGTGGACGACTACTACTGCGAGGAGGACGCCGACGACCGCGCCCCCGACGGCACCCCGTCCAGCGCCGAGGCCGAGCTGGGTCCCCGGCTCGAATTGGCCGCGGCCGCCATCGATCCCGTGCACCTACCGGCCCGGTATCAGGCGCAGCTGGAACGCGCCCTGCAGGCGGATCCGATCCTGCGGGCCTTCCGCACGTCGTTCGAGCACCTGTCGCACTACGCGACACCCGCGCAGCTGGCCCGGCTGCGCACCGAGATCGGCGGCTGGTTCATCGCGCTGGGCGCGGAGGCGGGCTGGCGGGCCGCCGACCGGATGCCGCCGGTCTGGGAGTACCTGACCAACCGGCAGCCGCACAGCTTCCTGCCGTGCATGGCCCCGATCGACGTGGTCGGCGGCTACGAGCTGTCCGCGCCCGAGTACACCGATCCCCGGGTGCGGCGGTTGGTCACCACGGCGGCCCTGGCCGCGCAGATGGTCAACGACCTGTATTCGATGGCGCGCGAGGATCTTTCCGGCGGAAGGGAATTCAACCTGCCCACGGTGTTCGCGGCCGAGGAGCAGTGCCCGCGCCGGGCCGCGGTGCGCCGCACGGCGGAGATCCACGACGAACTGGTGCACCGCTTCGAACGCGAGGCCTCGGCCGTCGCGGCCACCGGTTCTCCCGCGCTGCGGCGTTTCCTGGGCGGGCTGTGGGCGTGGATGGGCGGCAATCGCGCCTGGCACGCCGACAGCCGTCGATACCACGAAAAAGACTGATACACACCGCATTTCGAGCACGACCCGGGACCCACCCCGATTCGAGAGGATGATCCGCGATGACCATGCTCGAGCACGAGACCGACAATGTCCTGCGCACCAGCTACCAGCGATCGGTTGCCGCCTACTGGAACGACAACCCCAACGACGACCGGGTCAACACCCGCCTCGGCGAGGTCGACGGCCTCTACCATCACCACTACGGCGTCGGCGAGCCCGACCTGTCGGTGCTGGAGGGTGCGGCCGAGACCCGCCAGGAGCGCATCGTGCGGGAGCTGCACCGGCTCGAGACCGCCCAGGCCGACCTGCTGCTCGACCAGTTCGGCGACGTCCGCCCCGGCGACCGCCTGCTCGACGCGGGCTGCGGGCGTGGAGGCACCAGCATCATGGCCAACCAGCGCTTCGGCTGCCGGGTGGACGGCGTGACGATCTCGGAGTACCAGGCCGGTTTCGCCAACGGCCAGGCCCGCGAGCGTGGGGTCGAGGACAGCGTGAAGTTCCACTTCAAGAACATGCTCGACACCGGATTCGACGCGGGCAGCATGCGCGGCCTGTGGACCAACGAGACCACCATGTACGTCGACCTGCACGACCTGTTCGCCGAGTTCGCCCGGGTGCTGGCACCGGGCGGGCGCTACGTCTGCATCACCGGCTGCTCCAACGACGTCACCGGCGGCCGCTCGTCCTCGGTGAGCTGGATCGACGCGCACTACGGCTGCATGATCCATCCGCGCGGCGAGTACTTCCGCGCGCTCGCCGCGCACGGGCTGGTCCCGATCACCGTCACCGACCTGACCCCCGCCACCATCCCGTACTGGGAGCTGCGCACCCACTCCGAACTGGCCACCGGGGTGGAGAAGCCGTTCCTGACCGCCTATCGGGAGGGCAGCTTCCAGTACCTGCTGATCGCCGCCGATAAGGTAGGTCGGTGATCCCCGAAGCCACGACCGCGATCGACCGCGAGACCCTGCCCGTCGAGCTGGTGGACGAGCAGGGCCGGCCGACCGGGGCGTGCCCGGTGGCGCAGGCGCACACCGCCCCCGGCCGGCTGCACCGAGCGTTCTCGGTGCTGCTGTTCGACGCCGACGGGCGAGTGCTGCTGCAGCAGCGTGCGGGGGTCAAGACTCGGTTCCCCCTCCTATGGACCAACACCTGCTGCGGGCATCCCGCGCCGGATACCGATGTCACCGACGCGGCGGCGGAGCGGCTCGTCGAGGAACTCGGGATCCGCGCGGCACTGACCGAGGTCGGCACGTTCACCTACCGCGCCGCCGATCCGGAGACCAGCCGCGTGGAGTACGAGTGGGATCACGTTCTCGTCGGGCGTTTCGACGGTGAGCCGCCACGCCCGGATCCGGCCGAGATCGCCGCCCACACCTGGATGTGGCCGACTGATTTGCAGGCCGCTATGGCCGCCGACCCGGACGCCTATACGCCGTGGCTCTCGGGGGTGCTGGCGGTGATCAGCCGGTCCGAGGTCAGCCAGCCTCAGTGATCGAGCAGCCAGTCGTTGGGCGCGAACAGCTCGAAATGCACGCGCCGGTCCGGGACTCCGGCCGCCATCAGCTGGGCGCGCACCGACTGCAGGAACTCGCTGCCGCCGCAGAGGTAGAAGTCCGCGTCGGGCGGCAGGTCGACCTCGGACAGGTCCATCAGGCCGTGTCCCTCGGCCTCGTACCAGGCGCGGAACGCGGCATTGCGCAGCGCGCCGACACGGTCACGGATCCGCTCCCGCAGGGGATGCGCCCGCTCGGACCGATCGGCGTGCAGCACAACGGTCCGCCGCTCCGGGGTGTCGGCCGCCAGGTACTCGAGGATGCCCGCCATCGGCGTGGCGCCGATACCCGCCGAGATCAGCACGACCGGGGTGGTCGCGGCGGGATCGATGGTGAGATCGCCGAACGGCAGCGTGATCTGCAGCCGGTCGCCGGGAAATACGGTGTCGTGCAACCAGGTCGACACCTCACCGGCCGGATTCGCCTCGCCCGCCTCGACCTTGCGCACGGCGAAGGCGAGCAGGCCCGCGCCCGGCCGCTCGACCAGGCTGTACTGGCGCAGCTGGCGCGCCCCGTCGGGTAGGTCGGCGCCGACCGAAACATACTGTCCCGGTAGGAAATTCGGCAGTGGGCGGTCGGGGTCCGGCGACTCCACCACGAAGACCGCCGCCCCGGACGGGTCGTCGCGCCGCTCGACCACCCGGGTCTCGCGGAACACATCTCCCGGCTCGACACCGGCGGCCCGGTAGAGCCCGCGCTCGACGTCGATGAGCGTGGTCGCCATCAGCCAGTAGACCCGATCCCACGCGGCGGCGATCTCGGGCATGACCACCTCGGCGCCCAGCACCTCCACGATCGCGGCGAACAGGTGCTCGTGCACGATCCGGTACTCCGGCTCGGTCACCCCGAGCGAGGCGTGCTTGTGGCCGATCCGGGCCAGCAGTTCGCGGGGATGCGGCAGGCCCGGGTCCACCAGGTGCACCGCGAAGGTGGCGATGGACGCCGCCAGCGCCTTCTGCTGGGCTCCCTGGGCCTGATTGCCGCGATTGAACCGGTCGCGCAACAACTCCGGGTGCGCGGCGAACATCTTGCGGTAGAACAGCGGGGTGATCTCGTCGATCCGGGTGGCGATCAGCGGCAGGGTCGCGCGGATCACGTCGGCATGCTCTGGTTCCAGCTCGGGCATCGTGTGCAGAGCCGATTCCGGCACGGTGGTCATAGCTCCTGACCTTTCTCGGTAGGTGGCCGAGCCCGCATCCGGCGGGTGCGAATCACCCTGGGGCGGCGGGTATGGCTTCTCTTTATTCGTTGTGCGACAGGAATGCGGGCGCCGCGGTGAGATGCAGCAACTCGACGGTGCGTTGGTCGACCAGATCGCTCAGCGTGTATTTGTCCAGCTCCTCGTAGAACGCCTGCTGGGCGTCGGCCAGCACCCGCCGCAATCGGCAGGCGCCGACCAGCGGGCAGGGGCGTTCGCCGAGACATTCGACGACTTCGCTGTCCCCCTCGAGGCCGCGCACGATCTGCCCGACCGTCGCGGTCCGCCCCGCCTCGGTGAGGAAGATGCCGCCCGCGCGGCCGCGCTGCGAGGCGACCAGGCCCAGGTCGGACAGCTTGGTGACGGCCTTGGCGACGTAGTGCTCCGAGGCATCGACCTGTCGGGCAATTCGTTTCGCGGTGACCCTCTCCTCGGCACCGCGGCTGACCGCCAGCCGCATCATCGCGCGCAGGCCGAGATCGGTGAACCGGGAAAGTTGCATACCTCTACGCTACGTATTTCCGTGTGGAAAAAGCGCATTCCACGGGTGTGCCCTTTAATACTCATTCGGCTGCGGTTTTTGCGGCGGGCGTCACAGTTGCCGGAAATACATAGCAAAATTGCAGCTAATACAATCTCCGGCAGGTGAACGCTGCCATCCGGCGCACGCCCGACGCGATGCGCTGCCCAAACCCGCACAGACCCGCCGCGCGACTGCGCCCCGCCGGTCGTCGCGATCCCGAAATACAGCCCCGTTGGGCGATCTGCGCAGCTGGCGCCTCCCGCAGACGCGTCAGCTCAGCAGTCCGCCCAGCCGGCGTCGCGCTCGCGGACCGGGCAGCAATTGTCTGGCAGCATGTCGGCCATGGAGTTGATCGGGCTGGATCGCATCGAGTCGGCGGCGAAACTGCTGGGGCCGGTCATCCGGCGCACGCCGCTGGTGGCGTCGCGGGTGCTGTCGGAACGCACCGGGGTCGAGGTGCGGCTCAAGTGCGAGAACCTGCAGCGCACCGGATCATTCAAGCCGCGCGGCGCCTACAACCGGATCGCGAACCTGCCCGAGGCCGACCGGCGGCGCGGCGTGGTGGCCGCCAGCGCGGGCAACCACGCGCAGGGAGTGGCTTGGTCCGCAACGACTTTGGGCATCGAATCGACGGTGTTCATGCCCGTGGGCGCCTCGCTGCCGAAGCTGGTGGCCACCAGGGCATACGGCGCCACCGTGCACCAGGTCGGCGATACCATCGACCGATCCCTCACCGCCGCATTGGATTTCGCGGAGCAGACCGGCGCGACCCTGATCCACCCGTTCGACCACCCCGATATCGTCGCGGGGCAGGCGACGGTGGCGCTGGAGGTCCTGGAGCAGCTTCCGGAGGTCGGCACGGTCATCGTGCCCACCGGCGGCGGCGGACTGCTCGCGGGCGTGGCCGAGGCGCTGCACCATCTCGCCCCGCAGGTGCGCGTCGTCGGCGTCCAGGCCGCGCAGGCGGCCGCCTGGCCGGACTCGCTGGCGGCCGGTAAACCGGTTGCGCTGGAACGGATGTCGACGATGGCCGACGGCATCGCCGTCGGGCTGCCCGGCGAGGTCCCGTTCGCGCACGTGGCCGAGCACGCCCCCGCCGTCACCACGGTCGACGAGGACGCGCTGTCGAGCGCGATGCTGCTGTGCATGGAACGGGCCAAGCTGATCGTCGAACCCGCCGGGGCCGCCGCGGTCGCGGCGCTCATGCACCACGCCGACGAGCTGGACCTGCACGGTCCGGTCTGCGCGATCCTGTCCGGCGGCAACGTCGACCCGCTGCTGCTGACCCGGCTGATCGGCCACGGACTGAGCGCGGCCGGACGCTATCTCGCCGTGCGCGTGACGATTTCGGACCGCCCGGGCAGCCTCGGCACGCTTCTGGCCGCGGTGGGCGGCACGGGCGCCAGCGTCCTGGACGTCGTCCATTCCCGCACCGGCGCCTGGCTGGCGATCGACGAGGTGGAGGTCCTGCTCACCCTCGAGACCCGCGGCCCCGCCCACCGCGACGATGTTCTCGACGCGCTGGAGGGCGCGGGATACGCGGTACGCGTTCAGGATTGAGCGATCCGGCCTACCGCTCGGACTCGCCGGTACTCACGCCGAAGGTTCAGCCCCGGCGCTCGTGCCAGCGGCGGATGAGGCCGCGCATATCCTCCTGGACGAACTCGAAGAACTCGACGGCCTCGGTCAGCCGGCGGCCGGTTTCGGAGTCCTCGCCGTAGAGTCCGATACCGCTCTGCAGCGCCGCCTTCCAGGTGTCGAGTGAGTCGTTGCGGAGCGTGAGGACCGTTTCCCACACGTTGTCGCTGATGCGATAGCGCTCCTTGCGCGTGCGCGGCACCCGCTCCCGGGAGACGAATCCGATCTGGGCGAGGAAGCGGATCGCGCCCGAGATCGACGGCTGACTCACCTCCAGCGCATCCGCCAGCTCGGCCGAGGTCATCGCGCCCGATTCGCTGATCAGCATGCGGGCCATGACCCGGGCGGCCATCGGGGGTGCGCCGCTCGCCGCCATCGCGCCGCCGAGCCGTTCGACGAATGCACTCTGCTCCGCCGAATCGCCGTTCACGGGTACCGAGGATGCCATGCGTCGACCTTACCTAAGCAGATTTCTGAAGTATTGCATCTATCAGATATTCATAATAATGTGCGGTCATGACCATGAACGAGCGATCCTCCGACCCGCGATCCGGGTCTGCGGTCGCAGCAGAGACGAAGTCCGACACCCCCGCGCCCGCCGTGCTGCCCGGCGCCCGCCGCATCGGCGTGCTGACCGCGCTGTGCCTGGCGGTGCTCGTCGTCGGGCTCGACACCACCGTCCTCAACGTGGCGCTCCCGACACTGGCGGTGGATCTCGGCGCCTCCACCGGGCAACTGCAGTGGGTGGCCAACTCCTACAACCTCGTGCTCGCCGCGCTGCTGTTGCCGGCGGGGCTGCTGGGCGACCGGTTCGGCCGCAAGAAGATGCTGGCCACGGCGCTCATCCTGTTCGGCGCGGGGTCGGTGGTGTGCGCGCTGGCCGATTCGGCGAATCAGCTGATCGCCGCCCGGGCCTTCCTGGGAATCGGTGCGGCACTGCTGGTTCCGGTCGTGATGTCGCTCATCACCGTGCTGTTCCCCGGCGAGGCCGAGCGGAAGCGGGCGATCAACTTCTTCGTCGTGGCCAACAGCATCGGCCTGCCGCTGGGCCCGATCGTCGGCGGCCTGCTGCTCGACAGCTTCTCCTGGGCGTCGATCTTCTGGATCAACGTCCCGGTCGCCGTGGTGGCCGTCGTCGCGGTGGTCGCGCTGATCCCGGAGTCGCGCAGCGCGATTCGGCCGACGATCGACTATGTGGGCATCGTGATCTCCTCGGCGGCTCTCGCGGCGCTCGTCTACGGCGTCACGCTGGCCGGAGAGAAGGGCTGGGACGACGTCTGGGCCATCGTCTACCTGGCCGCGGCCGCCGTGCTGCTGGCCCTGTTCGCGCTCTTCGAGCGTCGGCTGAACCGGCTGGGCACCCCGACTCCCCTGGTGGACGCTCGGCTGCTGCGGTCCGCGTCGTTCGTCTGGGGCACGCTGCTCATCACGATGACGGTGTTCGCCATGTTCGGGCTGCTGTTCACCATGCCTCAGTTCTTCCAGGCCGTGCAGGGCGCCGATGCGCTGGGCACCGGCCTGAAGCTGCTGCCGTTCATCGGCGGCATGGTGATCGGCGCGAAGTTCGCCAACCCGGTGGACGCCGCCGCGGGCACCCGGATCACCGTCGCCGTCGGCTTCGTGATTCTCGCGGCCGGGCTGGCGATGGGCACGATGACCGACGTGGACTCCGGATACGGCTACGTGGCGCTCTGGTTCGCCATCGCCGGTGCGGGCGCCGGGTTCGGCATGCCCGCG
The DNA here is from genome assembly GCF_001613165.1 of Nocardia mexicana NBRC 108244. Classification (GTDB taxonomy): domain Bacteria; phylum Actinomycetota; class Actinomycetes; order Mycobacteriales; family Mycobacteriaceae; genus Nocardia; species Nocardia mexicana. Next base: position 42,690 of record NZ_BDBV01000087.1, on the reverse strand, counting down.
GCGATGAATGCCGCTCTGGGCGAACTGGATCCGGATCGGGCCGGCGCCGGATCGTCGCTGATCCAGGCGATGCGGCAGGTCGGCGGCACGATCGGCATCGCGCTGCTCGGTACAGTTCTCAATGCCGCCTACCGGGGCGGGGTCGACATCACCGGCCTGCCCGCGGAGACGGCAGATGCCGTGAAAGGTAGTGCGGCCGCCGGACTTTCGATCGCCGATCGGCTGCATTCGACGACGCTCCTGGACTCGGTGACGCAGGCGTTCGTCGACAGCATGTCGACGATGCTGTGGGTGTGCGCGGCCATCGCGGTCGTCGGAGCCGTTGCGTCCCTGCTGTTCCTGCCCAAGCGTGCCGAGGCCGTCGATACCACCGACCTGATGTAGTCCGAGGAGACCCGTGATGGAGAAGGTTCGTTTCACCGAAGAGAAGGCCACCATGCTGGCGACGCTGTACGGGCGGGCCCTGGACTACCGCCGCGACGACCCGATCCTCGGCGACGAGGAGGCCGACAAGGCGGTCCGGCGAATAGATTACGATTTCGGCAGCCTCGGCATCACGGCGGACGGGGCCGCGGGCGTGGCGATGCGGGCGAAGATCATCGACGACTGGGCCGCGGAGTACCTGCTCGAGCATCCGGACGCGATCGTGCTGCACCTCGGCTGCGGCATGGACAGCCGTGTCTTCCGATTCGACCCGCCGCCGACGGTCGAATGGTTCGATATCGACTACCCCGAGGTCGTGGAGCTGCGCACCCGCATCTATCCCGACCGCGCGCACTACCACACCATCGGCACCCCGGTGACCGAGCTGGACTGGCTCGATCGCATCCCGTCCGATCGCCCCGCCCTGATCGTCGCCGAGGGACTGACCATGTACCTCGACCCCGCGGAAGGCGGCGAACTACTGCGGCAGCTGGTCGCGAAATTCCCCTCCGGCCACCTGATCTGCGATGTCTTCAGCCGGTTGGGCATCAAGATGCAGAAGGCCAACCCGGTGGTGCGCAAGTCCGGTTCCACCCTGCACTGGGGAATCGACGACCCCGCGGAGCTCGAGCGGTTCGGCCTGCACCCGGTGTCGTGCACCGACGCCACCGACTGGGTCCGGACGCGCACGGACGCCAACCAACCCCCGGACTACTCCCGCGGCCTACGCCTCCAGCTCGCCGCCATCCGCTACATCCCCCCGCTACGCCGCCTCGCCCGAATCTGCCGCTGGCGGTTCTGATCCGGCCAGCGGCGGGACTGGCTGCGGGCCCGGAACGAGATCAGTTGGCGGACTAGGCAGCCGGTGTCTGTACAGGGCCGCCGTTGCGGTATCGACGGACAGCAACGCCCGTCGATACCGCAACAGCCGGAATGGAATTCAGGACGGCGACGCCCGCCTCCGCGCCGCTACAGACATCGCAGCGCTCGGGTGCGGATTCAGCAGGGCGCTCCGGCATACGTCACAGAATCTCGCCGAGACCACAGCACCCCGGCGCGGGTGACAAAGTTCTACCTGCCACGGTCCGCCGGGACCACAGCACTCGGGTGTGGATTCATGCCCGCGCTGCCCCGCGACTTCTCCTCAGCGCCAGCGCTTCTCGTACCCCGATCCCCCGCCGAGTGGGGACATCGCGGTGCTGGAGCCCGTAGCCCCCGGCGATCGCGAACACCCCGGCGAGCAGCAGCGCGGCGACGAGGCCCCACCCTCGGACGGGATCGATGGGGGTACGGCCGACCCAGTCGAGAGGTGAGAGGTGGCGGACCCAGTCGGGAAGCTGCAGGGTGTCGGCGAGGACGGCGATCACGGCGACGGCGATGTACACGGCCCAGCCCGCCGCGAGGTAGGGCGGGTGGAGGCCGTACAGCGCCACCGCGAAGGTGAGCAGCACCAGCACCGCGGGTAGATAAGCCAAGGCCGCCACAGTGATTCGGCCAACCGCGGACGGATCGGAGATGGCGACGGCGTCGCTGATGCCGAGCGCGAGCCCGCTCACCGCGGTCACGATCGCGGCCCCGGCGGCGACGGTGATCGCCTGCGCCGCGAGCCACCGCGTCCGGGAGCAGGTTCCGGCGAGGATCGGCTCCAACCGGTCGCCCGCCTCCTCCTCCGCGACGCGGCCGATGCCCTGCAGCGCGTACCCGGCGCTGATCAGCGCGAGCAGGATGACCACGAAGGCCAGGTAGGCGTCCTCGTCGGCGCTGCCGCCGCCGAAGATGTCCTGCATCGCCTCGTTGTCCTCCATCAGGGTGCGGATGGCGTCGGCGAGCGACCCGAAGGCGATCCCGACCAGCGCGCCGATGATGCTCCAGGCCAGCACGGGGCCGCGGTGCCCGCGGATCGCGAAACCCATCGGGCGCAACAGGTTCGCCGCGGCGGACGACGGGCCCCGGCGTGAAGCGAACAGTCCCTGTCCGAGGTCGCGGCGCTCGGCGAACCATCCCGCCAGCACGGCCATCGCGGCAGCGAACCCGACCGCGAGCAGCAGCGGCCACCAGCGGGCCCCGGCGAACGCGCGGGTCTGTTCGGCCCAGCCGATCGGCGACAGCCACACCAGCGCGTTGTCGCGCACATCGCCGACCCCGCGCGCGAGGAACGCCACCACCAGGACCGCCAGGCAGGCGGCGGTCCCGGCGCGCGCGGTCGCGACCACCTGCGCGACGGCGGCGGCGAGCGCGGCGAACCCGAACCCGAGCAGTGCCATCGCGGCGGGGTACGCCACCGCGCCCGGCCATCCGACGTCCAGCGCGAAAAGGGTTGCGCTCATTGCCGATCCGATCACCGCGACCCCGGCGGCGGTCAGTGTCAGCGCGGCGCCGACCGTCGCGGTCCGTCCGATCGACCCCGCGCGCAGCAGTTCCATCCGCCCCGACTGTTCCTCGCCGCGAGTCATCCGCAGCACCAGATGGACCCCCAGCAGCGGGAACGCCAGCGCGCTCACGAAACCGAACTCGTAACTGATCAGGCCGCCGATGGTGTCGAGGCCGAACGGTTTTCCATTGATCGCGAACAATGCGCTGCCGGATTCCGTGGCCTGCGCGTACGCCGCGATATCGGCCTGGGTCGGGTAGAGGTCGTTCATCGACCATGCCGTCGCGGCGAAGACGCCCGCCAAACCCAGCACCCAGCCCAGGATCTGGCGCCGGTTGCCCCGCCACAGGATCGACAGCATCGCGGAGTAGCCGCCCATCACCGCACCTCCGCGGTCTCGTAGTTGCGCAGGAACAGCTCGTCGAGGCTCGGCGGATTCGCGGTGACCGACTCGACCCCGGCCGCATGCAGCGCGGCGATCGCGTCGCCGACGTGACCGGCGTCGACACCGAACGACACCGCCCACCGGTCGCCGTCCGGGTGCATCGCCACCGCCGTGACACCGGTCGCGGTCTCGAGCCCGCACGGTTCGGCGGCGGTGACGGCATGGATGTGGGTCGTGGTGTGGCGGCGCAGCTCCGCCAGCGTCCCGGTCGAGACCGTGCGGCCCTGACGGATGATGCTCACCCTGTCCGCGAGCGCCTCCACCTCCGCGAGGATGTGGCTCGACAGCAACACCGTGCAGCCCTGCTCCTGGCGTTCCCGCAGCGTCTGCTGAAACACCTGCTCCATCAACGGATCCAGGCCCGAGGTCGGCTCGTCGAGGATCAGCAGTTCGCTCTCGCTCGCGAACGCCGCGACCAGCGCGACCTTCTGCCGGTTGCCCTTGGAGTAGTCCTGGCTCTTCTTCCCCGGATCCAGCTCGAAGCGTTCGATCAACTCGGCCCGCCGCCGGGTGTCGACGGGTCCGTGCGCGGTCGCCAGCACATCGAGGCATTCGCCGCCGGTCAATCCCGGCCACAGCGAGACGTCGCCGGGCACGTAGGCGAGCCGGTGGTGCAGCTCCACGGCGTCGCGCCACGGGTCGCCGCCCAGGAGCCACGCCTGCCCGCCGGTGGCGCGGACCAGCCCCAGCAGGATCCGGATCGTCGTCGATTTGCCCGCTCCGTTGGGGCCGAGGAACCCGTGCACCTCACCCCGCTCGACCCGCAGGTCCAGCCCGTCGAGCGCGGTGAAATCACCGAACCGCTTGCGCAGGGCCGCGGTTTCGATCACCGCGGTAGATCCGTCACCGATCACCGGTCACCTCCATGAACTATTGGTGTGTACCGATGGTACACGCTTTCGGTCCAGAGTCCGGTGCGTACTGCTAGCATCGGGGTGTGCCGCTACCCCGATTCACTCGTTTACCTGCAGAGGAACAGCGCCGCATCCTGGACGTGGCGCTGCAGGCGTTCGCCCGGGACGGCGTCGACCACGCCTCCTACAACCAGATCATCGCGGCCGCGGGCATCTCGAAGTCCTCGGCGTACAACTACTTCGACGGACGCGAGGATCTGCTCTACGCCGTCCTCGACGACGTCGCCGAACGCCTCGCCGCGGTGCTGGGCACGTGGGAGCACACCGAGAGCGCCCCGGAATTCTGGCGCGCCATCAAGACCGTCGAGGCCCGCCTGAGCGCCCACATCGCGGAGCATCCCGCCGATCTCGCGCTCATCGACCCGGCGTTCCTGCTGCGCGAACAGGGCGCGTTCATGTCCTGGATCGCCGACTTCGTCGACAACGGCGCCGCGATCGGGATCGTCACCACCGTGTGCGACCGCGATCTCCTCGTCGCCGCCACCGCCGCCGTCCTGCGGGCCGGAGATGCCTGGGGCGCACAGCAACTCAGGGACGGGCGGGTTCCCGATCAGGACCAGGTCTGGACGCTGATCCGCAACCTCTGGGGCGCGGCGTGAGCGCCGGTCAGCACTTGCTCTTGTAGAGGTACTTGGCGTTGGCGTCCATATCGGCCTGGGTGATGGCGATCATGTCGGTCTGGATATTGCGGGTGACCGGCTTGTTCTCGATCGCTGCGGCGGCCTGGGCGACACCCTTGGCGCCGATGGCGGCGGGGTCCTGGGCGATCAGCGCCTGCACGGTTCCCGCCTTCAGGTCCTCGACCTGTTTCGGGCTGGCGTCGAAGCCGACCAGCTTCACCTGATCGAGTTTCCCGGCATTGCGCAGCCCCGTGGCGGCGCCCTCCGCCGAGCTCAGGTTGGTGGCGAAGATGCCCACCAGGTCCGGATGCGCGGCCAGCGTGGCGGTCACGATCGATGCGGCCTGGGCTGCGTCGTTGTTGTTGTACTGCACGCCCAGCGACGTCAGCCCGGCCTGGTTCTTCAGCTCCTCCTCGAAACCCTGGGCGCGCAGGTCGGTGGTCGAGGTGCCCGCCTTGGTGTTGATGACGAGCACGGATCCCTTGCCGCCCACCAGTTTCGACAGCGTCTGGGCGGCGAGCTGACCACCCTTGCGGTTGTCGGAGGAGACCGACGACAGCGCCACCGAGGTGTCGTCGAGGGCAGTATCGACCTCGATCACCTTGATGCCGGAGTCCTTGGCCCGCTTGATCGGGCTGGCCATCGCCGTGGCGTGCGTCGGCGCGATCAGCACGGCGCCCGGCTTGTTCGCGATCACTCCGGTCACGATCGGGGTCTGCTCCGTCGCGTCGAACTCCGTGGGCGCCTGGGTGTCCAGCTCGAACCCGAGCTTCTTCGCCTCCTCCTCCGCGCCGCACTGCATCGAGATGTAGAAGGGTTCGTTGGCGACACCGGGAATCAGCACCAGCTTCTGCGCGTCGGCACTGCCCGAATCCCCCACCTGCCCACCGCATCCGGCCAGCATGCCCGCGGCCGCCACCGCGGCGCCGATTGCCGCGGCGGTCCGTCGTCCGGTCCTCATCTCCGCCTCACCTCCGAGATAGGTTGTGCTACTTCCGGTCTCGTGACCGGCTCTATCTGATTGCGGCGCTCGCTGGACCTCCGTGGTTACGCAAGCTACCGCCTCCGGTCCTGACGCGAACGCCGCCGAATCTGGTCGAACCACACCGCGGCCACGAGCACCACACTCACCGCGACCGGCTGCCAGAACACCGGCACCCCCGCGATGACGAAGCCCTTGCGCAGCACCGACGGGATGAAGACCCCGATCACGGTGCCCAGCACCGAACCCGCCCCGCCGAACAGGCTGGTGCCGCCGATCACGACGCCCGCGATGGCGTCGAGATTGTCGGTGGTGTGCCCGGCGATGGTGGTGGTGCCGAAGTAGGCGAGATTCATGAAACCGGCCAGCCCCGCGAGGGTTCCGGCCATCAGGTACACCAGGATCAGGTGCCGGGTGACGCCGATACCCGCCCGCCGGGCGGCCTCGGCGTTGGAGCCGATGGCGTAGGTGTAGCGCCCGAACCGGGTCGTATGCAGCAGCCACGCGCCCACGACGGTCACCGCCGCGGCGACCAGCACCAGGATCGGGACTCCGCCCAGCACGGTGCCGAAACCCAGTGAGTTGCGCAGTTTTTCGGGGACGGTCCGGGTGTCGACGCCGCCGGTGATCAACTGAGCCGCGCCCAGGGCCGCACCGAACGAGCCCAGGGTGACGATGAGCGGTGGAATCCTGGCCTTGGCCACCAGGAATCCGTTCACCAGGCCCCAGAGCGCCCCGCCCGCAAGCGAACCCACGAATCCGATCGCGACGATCCCCCACCCGGCGTGGGTGGCGTCCTCCCCCGGGCTGAGCCATTCCATCGTCTTCGCGCCGATCACACCCGCGAAGATCAGCACCATGCCGACCGACAGGTCGATGCCCGCAGTGATGATCACGAAGGTCATCCCGATCGACAGCACCAGCAGCACGGCGGTCTCGATGAGCAGCGTCTGCAGCGTGAACCGGGTCGGAAACGCGTCCGGCCGCAGCACACTGAACGCCGCGTAGAGCACGACCAGCACCAGCCCGATCCACAGCGTGCTGGCCCCGGCAAGCCGCTGCCACGCTGATCTTTCGGGAAGGGCCACGCTGTCGGCGGCGGCCGAGTCTCCGGTCGCGTCCGTCATGGGACCGGCAGTCTCGCCCGGCTGTTTGCCGGAATCCTCTCCGCCCCCGGCGGAATCGCTGCCGGTCACACCGGAGTCCTTGCTGCTCCGCGTGATGGCGTCACCGGAAGCACCTGCGTTCCCGGGCGAAGCGCCGCCCGCGGTGTCCGCCGATCGAGCGGCGGCACGGCCGCTCGCACCGCGGGTGTCGTGAGCGGTCTCCCCTGGATCCTCGCCACGTCCGCTCATACCGCGTCCTCGTGGGTCAAGGCGCCGGTCATCGCGCCCACCAACTGCTCGAGGGTGGCGTCGGAGCCGAAGCGCGCCACCCGCTTTCCCAGGCGGAGCACCTCGATGCGGTCGGCCACCGCCAGCACCTCCGGCATGTTGTGGCTGATCAGCACCACGGCGACGCCCTGGTCGCGGACGCGCCGGATGACATCGAGGACCCGCTCGCGCTGTACCACGCCGAGCGCCGCGGTCGGCTCGTCCATGAACACGACCCTGCTCGCCCACATCACCGACCGGGCCACCGCCACGGTCTGGCGCTGCCCGCCCGACAGCGCGCCGATCGGCACGTCCGCGCGGGGCAGGGTGACGCCCAGCCGCCGGAAGTGCTCGGCGGCTTCGGATTTCATCGTTTTGCGGTCGAGCATGCCCAGCCGCCCCGCCAGGCCGCGCCGGAACAGCTCCCGGCCGAGGAACAGGTTGGCGGCGGGATCCAGATCCGGTGCGACCGCCAGATCCTGGTAGACGGTCTCGACGCCGAGCCGGCGAGCGGCCGTGGGTGAGGCCATCCGCACCGGCTCGCCGTCGAGCAGGATCCGGCCCTCGTCCGGCTCCTCGGCGCCCGAAAGGCATTTCACCAGTGTCGATTTACCCGCGCCGTTATCGCCGATGAGCGCGGTGACCGCACCGGCGTGCACCTGGAATCCGGTGCCGCGCAACGCGGCGACGCCGCCGTAGCGTTTGACCAACCCCTCGGCTTCCAACACGACGGAAGGCATGATCATCACCCCGGCAACATCGACTGAACGGACGTCCGGTCCGCCCGCCGATGTTAACGCTCACCCTCGCCCCCTGTACGAGAATTGCGAAGATCACGCACATCCCGAACCCCGCCTATCCGGCCTCGTTCCACGCCACGCACGGGTGACGACATCGCCGCACCCCGCGCGCACTCCCGCACCCCCTACAAGCGCTGTAGCGGGTGCGGGAACGAATGGGGGGTGCGTGAATCCGGGGTTCGCGTCCCGGGTTTCAGCTCAGCCAGGTGCGGGCGGTGGTCGCGGCCGACCGGACCTCGTCGAGTTGCTTGGCGACCTGTTCGCCCGCGGTGCCGCCGCGGGCGTTGCGGGAGGCGATGGAGCCCTGGACCGTGAGCACCTCGCGGACGCCCGCGGTGAGGGCCGGGTCGACGGCGGCGAATTCCTCGTCGGTGAGTTCGTCGAGGCCCACGCCACGGGATTCGGCGGTACGGACGCAACCGCCCGCGGCCTCATGGGCGACACGGAACGGAACACCCTGGCGGACCAGCCATTCGGCGATGTCGGTGGCCAATGTGTAACCGGCGGGCGCGAGTTCGGCCATCCGGTCGGTATGGAAGGTCAGCGTGGACACCAGACCGGCGATGGCGGGCAGCAGCAACTCCAGCTGCGCCACCGAGTCGAACAGCGGTTCCTTGTCCTCCTGCAGGTCCCGGTTGTAGGCCAGCGGCTGCGCCTTCAGCGTGGCGAGCAGGCCGGTGAGGTTGCCGATCAGCCGGCCCGCCTTGCCGCGGGTCAGCTCGGACACGTCCGGGTTCTTCTTCTGCGGCATGATCGACGACCCGGTGGACCAGGCGTCGGCGAGGGTGATATAGCCGAATTCCGGTGTGCTCCAGATGATCACCTCTTCGGCCATGCGCGACAGGTCCACCCCGATCATGGCGAGCACGAAGGCCGCCTCCGCGGCGAAGTCACGCGCGGAGGTGGCGTCGATCGAATTGGACGCGGCCGCATCGAAATCCAGATCGGCGGCGATGGCCTCGGGATCCAGGCCCAGCGACGAGCCCGCGAGAGCGCCGGAGCCGTACGGGGATACGGCGGCCCGCTTGTCGAAATCGCGCAGCCGGTCGACGTCGCGCAACAGCGGATGCGCGTGGGCGAGCAGCTGATGGGCCAGCAGCACCGGCTGCGCGGCCTGCAGGTGGGTCTTGCCGGGCATCACGGCCTCCGGATGCGCGGCGGCCTGCGCCACCAGGGCGTCCACCACGTCGAGCAGCCCGGAGGCGATGCGGCGCACCGCATCCCGCAGCCACATCCGGAACAGGGTCGCCACCTGGTCGTTGCGGGACCGCCCCGCCCGCAGCCGCCCGCCGAGCTCGGTGCCGACCCGCTCGATCAGCCCGCGCTCCAGCGCGCCGTGCACGTCCTCATCGGACTCGGCCGGGGCGAACGCGCCCGAATCCACGTCCGCGGCAAGGCGGTCCAGCCCCTCCAGCATCGCCGCGAGATCACCCTCGGACAGCAGCCCGGCCTTGTGCAGCACCCGCGCATGCGCCTTGGACGCGCGAATGTCGTACGGCGCCAACACCCAGTCGAAGTGGGTCGACTTGCTCAGTGCCGCCATCGCCGCGGCCGGTCCGGACGCGAACCGCCCGCCCCACAGCGCCCCCTGATTGGTGCTGCCGCCCTCGTTCATCGGATGTCGTCTCCTAGTGGTCGTGTCGCGGTCATCGGAATGTGCGGTCCGGATCGGTCACGCGTCGCGAGGACCGGTGCTACCCGGTCCTTCTCTTCGAATCGCGGTCATCAGGATGTACCTGTTCATCTCGGCGCGCACCACTTCCGGCACCTCGCGCCCGCGGCCGGTCAGGATGTCGGCCGGCTCGGCTCCGAATACAGTCCACCCGGGGCGGTCGAACCACTCCCGCGGATCGGCGCGACCATCCCACGAGTACCACAGGTTCTCCACGTCGACGGCGATCCCGGCCTCCCGCAACGCTGCCGCGCGTTCGTCACGCAGTGCGCGCAGCTCGGCCGAATCCTGCCGGGCCCGCCCGATGTTCAGCGCGATCCGGCTGCCGGGCGCGCTCAGCGCCACGATGCTTTCGAACAGCCGGTCCTGTGCCTCGGCGGGCAGATAGCGCAGCAGTCCCTCCGCCAGCCAGGCCGTCGGACGATCCGGTTCGAACCCACAGTCCCGCAGCGCCTTCGGCCAGTCCTGCCGCAGGTCCACCGGCACCTCGCGGCGCTCGGCCGACGGTTCGTCCGCGCCGAGCACCGCAGACTTGAAGGCCAGCACATCCGGCAGATCTATCTCGAAAACCACGGTGCCGGACGGCCATTCGAGCCGGTATGCACGCGCGTCCAGGCCCGACGCCAGGATCACGGCCTGGCGCACACCGGCACCGGCCGCCGCCGCGAAATAGTCGTCGAAGTACACGGTGCGCGCGGTCAGCACACCCGCCATCGGCCCGTACAGTCGAGCGCTGTCCGAAATCTCGCCATGCAGGACCCGGCTCCAGCCCGAGCCCACCGCTTCCACCAGCTTCGCCGCGTACGGATCCTGGAACAGCGCGTCCGGCCGACGGGTCTCGGCGGCACGCATGGTCGCGACTCCGACCGCGGTGGCTCCCACGCTCTGTGTGATGTCCCAGCTGTCGTTATCGCTCCGCACGAGGCCTCCTGTGTCCCGCATGGTCGCTGCGGCCCGCCAACCACGGTAGCCGGGCTCGATACCCGGCCTACGCGGACACATATCGCCTCCGGTCGGCAATCAGTGCCGCCGGCGAGCAGTCTGTGACCGTTCAGGCCGGGCCGGAGGGCGCCTACTTCTTGTTGAGGTCCCGGCGGGCGGCGACCTTCGAGGACAAACCGTGGATCTGCACGAAGCCCTTGGCGAGGGACTGGTCGAAGCTGTCGCCCTCGTCGTAGGTGGCGAGGTTGAAGTCGTAGAGCGACTCCTCGCTGCGGCGGCCGTTGACGACCACGTTGCCGCCGTGCAGCACCATGCGGATCTGGCCGGAGACGTGCTGCTGGGTGTCCTGCACGAACGCGTCCAGGGCCCGCTTGAGCGGCGAGAACCACAGGCCGTCGTACACCAGCTCGCCCCAGCGCTGCTCCACCTGCCGCTTGTAGCGGCCCAGCTCGCGCTCGATGGTGACGGCCTCCAGCTCCTGGTGCGCCGCGATCAGCGCGATAGCGCCGGGCGCCTCGTAGATCTCGCGGCTCTTGATGCCGACCAGGCGGTCCTCGACCATGTCCAGGCGGCCCACGCCCTGGCGGCCCGCGCGCTGGTTCAGCTCGGTGATGGCCTCGAGCACGCTGACCGGGCGGCCGTCGATGGCGACCGGAACGCCCTTGTCGAAGGTGACGATCAGCTCGTCGGGCGCCTCGAAGTTCACGGTGGGATCGACGGTGTAGTCGTAGACGTCCTTGGTCGGCGCGTTCCACAGGTCCTCGAGGAAGCCCGTCTCCACGGCGCGGCCCCACAGGTTCTGGTCGATCGAGAACGGCGACTTCTTGCTCACCGTGATCGGCAGACTGTTCTCCTCGGCGAAGGCGATGGCCTTCTCCCGGGTCCAGGCGTAGTCGCGCACCGGCGCGATCACGTTCAGGTCGGGGGCCAGCGCGCCGATGCCGACCTCGAACCGCACCTGGTCGTTGCCCTTGCCCGTGCAGCCGTGCGCGACGGTGGAGGCGCCGTGGTACTCGGCCGCCTCGACCAGGTGCTTGACGATCAGCGGGCGGCTGATCGCCGACACCAGCGGGTAGCGGCCCATGTACATGGCGTTGGCCTGCACGGTCGGCAGGCAGTACTCGTCGGCGAACTCGTCGCGGGCATCGACGACGATGGCCTCGACGGCGCCGCAGTCGAGCGCGCGCTGGCGCACCAGGTTCATGTCCTCGCCGCCCTGGCCCAGGTCGATCGCGACCGCGACCACCTCGGCCCCGGTCTCCTTGCCGATCCAGCTGATGGCGACGGAGGTGTCCAGCCCGCCGGAGTAGGCGAGTACGACGCGATCGGCCATGTCTGTAGCTCCTCAGGTTTCGTGCGTGTCCAAGTCTGCGGTGCCCGATCCACGGGACAGGCGGCGGAGCACGGCCCCTCCCCGGGCGGCTCCCACCACGTGCAAATGATTATGCACGACGATGCAAGGCCATTCATAACCGGGGTGGGTGCGGTCCGGGCCACCGAAGTTGCCGGCGACCCACCTCGGCACGCCACGCTCGGCGCCGTCGACTGCGACACGATGGGCGACACTCCGGGTAATTGGGACAAATGTGGCGAAACCCCAAGAGCCGCAAGGGCCTTGCGGGGTCCACGGCCCCAGTTGTGCCACGCTGAGCGAACGTAGCCAGCAGAAGGGTGGGCGGATGTATTCGACGTTTGCGGAGTACTTCGGCGCGATCGGCCGGGATGTGCTGAGTATCGGCGAGGCGATTATCGGCCTCATCGAACACATCATCGATATCGGCGGATCGGGCCGCGGTGGCCACGGTGGCGGCAACTATCCGCCGGGTCAGTATCCGCTCGCATAGCGGTACGGCACTCCTGTCTCATTATGTGAAATGCGATCCCGCATTCTGAACTTGCGGCCGTACCCTCGGTAGCGGACAGGAGGTTGCCACATGATCGAGGCATCGGCGCTGACGGAGCCCTGGCAGGTCAGGTTCCGCAGCGGCGCGAACGAGGGAATCGCGGACACCGTCAAGGAGGGCGTCGGCGGGACCGCGGGCATGCGGCCGCACGAACTGCTGGAGGCCGCCCTCGCCAGCTGCATGACCATCTCGGCGCGCATGGGTTTGGCGGGCACCGGTGCCGACGACGCCGGTGTGAGCGTGCGGGTCGAGCTGGACCGCGGCGAGACAACCACGACCTTCCGTTACGAGCTGGTACTCGCTCCGGCCCTCGAGCCACACCGCGCGCTCATCGAGGAACGAATCGCCCGCTCGCCCGTCCGTTCGACGCTGGGTAAACAGTTGCGCTTCGAGGCCCGGGCGTAGCGGCCGCCAGCGATCGAGCAGCGGCCCTCGGTACCGCAGGATCCTGCGGCGGATGATCGGCTCGCCAGCGGCGTGCCCGGCGCATGCCCGTAGCGTCAGGCAGGTTCGCCCCGCGCGGCCAACACCTCGGCGGCGGCGCGCTCCCCGGCCTGAATCGCACCGCTGAGGAATCCCATCCAGGCGTCGGCGGTCTCGACACCGGCCCAATGTATCCGTCCCGCAGGGGTTTTCGGCAGCCGTTGTGCCGTGGTCAGCGCCCCCGCCGCGAGACCACCCTCGCAGCCCCAGCTGTAGGGCTCCTCGGCCCAGTTCGTCTCCCCGTAGTATCGGGGCGCCAGGGCCCGGGGGCCGAACATCTCCGCAAGGCCCGCCAGCACTTCGTCGCGGTCCCGCTCGCCCGAACGCGCCCGGGGCACATCAGGATCGACGGTCACATAGAGCGACAGCACACCGGCACTACCGTCCGGCGGCGAAGCGTCCAGCACCGCGGGCGCGGCGGGCAGGTCGCTCAGCGCGGCACCCGACAGCCCGGCCGCCCGCCAGAACGGTTCGTCGTACACGACATTGATCTTGCGGCCGTGCACGGGCCGCCACGCCTCCTGCAGCAGAATGCGGTTGTCCGGAAGCTCCGGCGTGAAACGAATCTCGCGACAGCCACCCGGGCCGACCGCGACGACCACTCGATCTGCCTCGAATTCCCCGCTCGCACACCGTAGGACGACGCGATCCGCGCCGGTTTCCATCTCCCGCACCGGACTCGCGAGCACCACCCGATCACCCAGCGACCCGGCCAGCGCGAGTGCGGGCGCCTGGGCACCGCCGGTGAATCGGTACACCTGCGCGGGCTGTCCGAGCAGCGGCCCGATCCCGCCCCACGTATTCAGGAAATGCAGCGCGTACAGCATCGAAGCCGACGGCGGCAGATACCCGGCGAGCGACGAATCCAGCAGGCGGCGAACCGAATCCGATCGAACCTCCGCCGCGAGCCACGCCTGCAGTGTGACCCGGTCCAGCGCGGCGGCGTCCGGGGCGGTCCACGGCGAGCCGGGCGGAACGCCACCGGCGAGCCTGTCCAGCCGGTCGATGATCCCCAGCAGTTCGGTCATCTCCGCCGGACGCAGCGGCATGTCCACCCAGCGGGACGCCACGCTCAACGCGGCACGCAGTACCGGGCGAAACACTCTGTGCCCCAGTAGCTTCGCTCCACCCACTCCCCCGTAGGCGAATCGGTGCGCCACGCCGTCGGCGTAGAAGGTGAACCGTCCGTCCGTCCCCGTTCGGAACATCTCCACCCCGAAGCGCTCGGCGATCCGGAAGACATTGCGGTGCACGGGATAGACGAGCGTGGCACCGCGATCCACCGGCACTCCACCCGCCTGTTCGGTCGACGTTCTGCCGCCGACCCGGGTCGCCGCCTCCAGCACCACAACCGTGCGCACGCCGCCGTCGAGCAGTCGCCGCGCCGCCGCCAGTCCGGAGATTCCGGCACCGACGACCACCACCACCTCCGCATGCCGGACCGCCATGACAGACCTCCGATTCGTACCTCGTACGTGCTATCCGTACGTTGTACGGATTCTCGTTCACTGTACGATCTCCCGTATGATCGGGCAATGGCCGACAGGACTTCGGTGTGGGCGCGACCGACGAAAACCGGCCGCGCGCAGCCCGCGCTGGACCGCGCACGCATCGTGGCGGGGGCGGTCGAACTGCTCGACCGGGGCACGGTGAGCGGTCTGACCATGCGCAAGCTGGCGACGCATCTGAATACAGCGCCGATGACCCTCTACGGCTATGTGGCCACGAAGGACGATCTGCTCGAGTACGCGGTCGACGCGGTCTTCGCGGAAATGACCGACGGCGCCGCACCGTCCGGCGACTGGCGCACCGATCTCCGCTCGATCGGCAGACAGATGTTCGACGCGCTGCTCCGCCACGCCTGGGCGGCGGAGCTGATCGGCGGTATGCCGCCACTGGGCCCGGCCGCGGTAGCCCAATTCCGTTCGATAGTCGGCGCGTTGGGCGACGCCGGATTCGCCGAGGACCGCGTGCAACCGGCCCTGACCGCCTTCTACTACTACGTCCTCGGCGCGGCGGTCGCCGAATCGGCGTGGGCGCGGGCGGGCAGTCCGGACGACTCCGTCCGCGCGACGATCACCGCCCTCGACGCGGGCACCGGCGCCGCGATCCCACTGCTACTCGACCGCCCGGCTCCCCCCGAGGATCGCGCACAGCGTTTCGAGCAGGGACTACAGTGCGTCCTCGACGGATTCGAACCCCCGTCCGGATGAGTCGGGCACGGCTATGAGCGCCCTCACGGACTCGGAGCCGTCTGCGTGACCGATCAGCGTCAGCCACCGACATCGATCTCGAGATATTGCAGACCCGCTCAGGCCCACTGCTCGATCTTCGCGGCGAGTTCAGCGCCCGTCAGGGGTTCGCGGGCGATGACCGCGACGGTGTCGTCCCCCGCGATGGTGCCGACGATCTCCGGCAGCGCCGCGCGATCCAGCGCGCTGGCCAGGAAGTGCGCGGCGCCCGGCGGGGTGCGCAGCACCGCGAGATTGCCGCTGTGGTCGGTGGAGACCAGCAGGTCGCCGAGCAGCTTCGACAGCCGTCCGGTGCCGCCGGTGACGCCCCGCACCGGGCTGCCGTCCTCGGGCACCACGTAGATTCCGGCGCCGCCGTCGGCCGCGCGCAGCTTCACCGCGCCCAGTTCGTCGAGATCGCGCGACAGCGTGGCCTGGGTCGTCTCGATCCCCTCGGCGGCCAGCAGCGCCGCCAGCTCGGTCTGACTGCGAACGGCGTTGGCGGACAACAGCACCACGATGCGCTGCTGGCGCCCGGCCCGGGTGCGGGCGGTCGCCGGACCGGAGGTGGCTGCGGTATCGCCGGGGCCGCTCATCGGGCCGCCCCGTTACTGTCCTGCCGCGACCGGCCCCGCATCGCCCGGCCCCTGGTTCGCTCGCCGACCTCGGTCATAACCTCACCTCGCCGATGCCCGGCTCCGGCACGGGCGGGCGCTCCACGGTGGACAGCGCTCGCGACGGCCGCACGTCGCCGAATCCCGTACCGCTCATCGCGCATCCCGCCTGGCCAGCAACCACACGAGCAGGGCCTTCTGCGCGTGCAGCCGGTTCTCCGCCTCGTCCCAGACCGCACTGTGCGGGCCGTCGAGCACCTCGTCGGTGATCTCCTCGCCGCGGTGCGCCGGAAGACAGTGCAGCACAACGGCGTCCGTCGCCGCACGGGCCAGCAGGTCGCCGTTGACCTGGAACGGCCGGAACGGACCGACCCGATCCAGGCCGTCGTTCTCCTGCCCCATCGAGGTCCAGGCGTCGGTGACCAGGGCGTCCGCGCCGGTGGCCGCCGCGATCGGATCCCCGGTGACGGTGATCGTGCCGCCGGTCTCCGTGGCGCGCTTGCGCGCGGCCTCGACCACCCAGTCCAGCGGCTCGAAACCCGCAGGCGCGGCGATGGTCACGTTCAGGCCCGCCGTCACACCGCCCAGCAGCAGCGAATGCGCCATGTTGTTGGCGCCGTCGCCGAGATAGGTGAGACTGCGCCCGGCGAGGCTGCCCTTGCGCTCGGCCAGCGTCATCAGATCGGCCAGCACCTGGCACGGGTGGAACTCGTTGGACAGCGCATTGACCACGGGAACCGTTGCGGCGGAGGCCATCTCGTCGAGCCGCTGCTGCTCGAAGGTGCGCCACACCACCGCGTCGACATAGCGCGACAGCACCCGGCCGGTATCGGCCAGCGTCTCCTCCCGGCCCAGCTGGGTGTCGCGACCGTCCACGACCACCGCGTGGCCGCCCAGCTGCGCGATGCCCACCTCGAAGGAGAAACGCGTACGGGTCGAGTTCTTCTCGAAGATCACCCCGACCCCGCGTGGCCCCTCCAGCGGCCGGTGCGAGAACGGCGCCTGCTTCAATTCCGCGGCCAGCGCCAGGATTTCGGCCTGCTCGGCCGGTGAGACATCGTCGTCCCGTAGGAAATGGCGAATCATCACTGCTCCCTGTCGACTTGCGCGGTGTCCATGGCGGCACTCCCGGGCCGCTGCGCGGTTGCGCGGGCTGTCTCCGCGGTGCCCGATGGCGTCGCTCGCATCGCGGAATCCAGCACCGCGGGCAGGTCCGAGACGAAGTTCCCGGCCTGTGCCTCGGTGAGAATCAGCGGCGGCGCCAGCCGGATCACGTTCGGCTTCGCCGGGTTCACCAGGTAGCCCGCCGCCCGGGCGGACTCCTCCACCTGGGCCGAAACATTCTGTGTCAGTTGAATTCCGATGAGCAGACCCGCGCCGCGCACGTGGTCGATCAGTGGGTGGCCGAGTTCGGCGATGCCGTCGGTCAGCGTCTTGCCGACGGTCTCCACCTGCGCGAGCAGGCCGGTCTCGTCGATGGTGCGCAGCACCGCCAGGGCCGCCGCGGCACACACCGGATTCCCGCCGAAGGTGGTGCCGTGCAACCCCGGAGTCAGCAGCTCCGACGCGGGGCCCTGCGCCAGCACCGCACCGATCGGCAGGCCGCCGCCCAGCCCCTTCGCCAGGGTGATCACGTCGGGCACGATCCCGGCGGCCTGATGGGCGTAGAAGTGGCCCGTCCGGCCGATCCCGGTCTGCACCTCGTCGAGCACCAGCAGCGCACCCCGATCGGCGGTGATGGCCCGCGCCTCGGCCAGATAGTCCGGCGGCGGCACCACGACACCGCTCTCCCCCATGATCGGCTCCAGGAACACCGCGGCGGTGTCCTGGTCGACCGCGGAAGCCAGCGCCTGCGAATCTCCATACGGGATATGGACCACGCCCGGCGGCATGGGCTCGAACGGCGCCCGCTTCGACGCCTGCCCGGTCAGCGCCAGTGCGCCCATGGTCCGGCCGTGGAATGCCTCGTCACAGGCGATGATCTTGCGCCGCCCGGTCAGCCGCGCGATCTTGAACGCCGCCTCGTTGGCCTCGGTGCCGGAGTTACAGAAGAACGCCTTGCCGGAACCGTTGCCGAAGTGCGCCAGCAGACGCTCGGCCAATTCGATAACCGGTTCGCTCGCATACAGATTCGACACATGCCCCAGCGTGCCGAGCTGTCCGCACACCGCCTCCAGGATCGCCGGATGCGCGTGGCCGAGGCTGTTGACCGCGATCCCGCCGAGGAAGTCCAGATAGCGCTCGCCGTCGGCGTCGTAGACCACCGCGCCCGCGCCGCGCTCCAGCGCCACCTTCGGGGTGCCGTAGTTGTTCATCAGCGCGGCCGACCACCGCCGCTGTAAGTCCTCTGTACTCATGGCTTCTCCTCCGGCGGGGTCACCATCGTGCCGATGCCTTCCCCGGTGAACAGTTCGAGCAGGACCGAGTGCGGCACCCGGCCGTCGATCACGTGTGCGGTCGGCACGCCGCCCCGCACGGCGCGCAGGCAGGCCTCCATCTTCGGCACCATGCCCGCGTCCAGGGCGGGCAGCAGCGCCGCCAAGGCATCGGTGTCGATGCGGGTGGTCAGCGACGAGCGGTCGGGCCAATTCGTATACAGCCCTTCGACATCGGTGAGCACCACCAGCTTCTCCGCGCCGATGCCCTCGGCGAGCGCCGCGGCGGCGGTATCGGCGTTGATGTTGTGCACCACGCCGTCGGCGTCGGGCGCGATCGTCGACACCACCGGAATGCGGCCCGCCCGAATAAGATCCAGCACAGCGTCCGGGTCGACCGACGTGACGTCGCCGACCAGCCCGATATCGGTGGCCACGCCCTCGACCGTGACGGTGCGGCGGGTCGCGGTGAACAGCCGCGCGTCCTCACCGGAGATGCCCACCGCGTACGGGCCGTGCGCGTTGATCAGCCCGACCAGCTCGCGCCCGACCTGGCCGAACAGCACCATGCGCACGACCTCCATCACCTCGGGGGTGGTGACGCGGAAACCGCCGCGGAATTCGCCCTGCAGGCCCAGCTTCTGGAGCATGGCGCTGATCTGCGGGCCGCCGCCGTGCACCACCACCGGATGCACGCCCACGGTGCGCAGGAATGCCATATCGGCGGCGAAGGCCTCCTTGAGATTGTCGTCGATCATGGCGTTGCCGCCGTACTTCACGACCACGATCTTGTCGCGGAACCTCTGCAGCCAGGGCAGTGCGCCCGCCAGCACGTGCGCCTTGTCCAGCGCCGACAGGCTGATCGAGGTAGCCGAAAACCCTTGCGTCTCCGCGATGCTCATGAGCTGTAGGCCGAGTTCTCTTCCACGTACCCGTGCGACAGGTCGGTGGTGCGGATGGTGGCGGTGCCCTCGCCCACCCCGAGCTCGATCAGCACGTGAATATCGGCCCCGGACAGGTCGACCTCGCGGGCGCCGGGCGCTCCCGTTCCGTCGACGCACACCGGACTTCCGTTGAACGACACCGAAATGCGGTCCGGCTCCAGGGTTATCGGGGCCATGCCGACGGCCGCCAGCACCCGGCCCCAGTTCGGATCAGAACCGAACAGCGCCGTCTTCACCAGCGAGTCGCGGGCGACGGTGCGGGCGCCGATCAGCGCCTCGTCCTCGTTCGCCGCCCCGGACACCGTGACCAGCACCCGCTTGGTGACACCCTCGGCGTCGGCCATCAGCTGCGCGGCCAGATCGTCGCAGACCGCCAGCACGGCGGCGTCGAGCTCCTCCTGGCTGGGCGCGACCGCGCTGGCGCCGTTGGCCAGCAGCAGCACGGTGTCGTTGGTGGAGCAGGAGCCGTCGACGTCGAGCCGGTCGAAGGTGCGCGCGGTGGCGTTGCGCAGCGCGCGGTCCAGCTGTTCCGGGGTGGCGACCACATCGGCGGTGAGCACCACCAGCATGGTCGCCAGCGACGGCGCCAGCATGCCCGCGCCCTTGGCCATCCCGCCGACGTTCCACTTGTCGCGGTGGTGGTACGCCGCCTGTTTCGGCACGGTGTCGGTGGTCATGATGGCGTAGGCCGCGTCGGTGCCGCCGCCCAGTCCCCCGCCCATCTCGTGCACGATCTCGGTGACCGCCGGAAGCAGCTTGTCCATCGGGAGCCGGTCGCCGATCAAACCGGTTGAGCAGACCGCGATCTCACCGGCGCCGGTATCGGTCCCCCAGTTGCTCAACGCCTTCGCCAGTTCCTCGGCGGTGGCGTGCGTGTCCTGGAAGCCGCCCGGCCCGGTGCAGGCGTTGGCGCCGCCGGAGTTCAGGATCACCGCGCGCAGGTGGCCGCCGGTCAGCACCTGCTGCGACCACAGCACCGGCGCCGCCTTGACCTTGTTGCGGGTGAAGACGCCCGCCGCCGAATACTCCGGCCCCTCACTGAAAACCAGTGCCAGGTCGGGATTTCCGCTCGCCTTGATGCCTGCGGCGATCCCCGCGGCCCGGAAACCGAGCGGCGCGGTCACGCCCTGGGTGCGCACGAGCTTTGTCACGGTGCCACTCCTACGGTGGAAAGTCCGGCGGTCTCGTCGAGACCGAGTGCGAGGTTCATCGATTGCACCGCGGCGCCCGCGGTGCCCTTGGCCAGATTGTCGATCGCGCCGATCACCACCAGCAGTCCGGCGTCGGCGTCCACGGCCACCTGCAGGGTGACCGCGTTCGAACCGAGCACCGAACCCGTCTGCGGCAGTATGCCTTCGGGCAGCAGGTGCACGAAAGGTTCGTCGGCGTAGGCCTTCTCGTAGACCGCGCGGGCCTGCGCCGCATCGACGCGAACGGGCGCGGTGCAGGTGGCGAGGATGCCGCGGGGCATCGGCGCGAGCACGGGGGTGAACGACACCGTGACCTCGCTGCCACCCGCCGCCGTCAGGTTCTGCACGATCTCCGGGGTGTGCCGGTGCGCGCCGGCGATGTTGTAGGCGCGGGCCGAGCCCATCACCTCCGAACCCAGCAGACCGACATCGAGTTTGCGGCCCGCGCCCGAGGTCCCGGTCACCGCAACGACATTCACCGACGGTTCGACGATGCCCGCCGCCACCGCCGGCGCCATCGCCAGGCTCGCCACGGTCGGATAGCAGCCCGGCACCGCGATGCGGGTGGCGCCGCGCAGCCGGTCGCGGGCGCCCGGCAGCTCCGGCAGCCCGTACGGCCAGCTGCCCGCGTGCGGCGACTTGTAGTACTTCTCCCACGCCTGCGCATCGGTGAGCCGGAAGTCGGCGCCGCAGTCGATGATCACCGTGGATTCCGGCAGCGCGTGCGCGATCGCCGCCGACTGCCCGTGCGGCAGGCCGAGGAACACCACGTCGTGCCCGGCCAGCACCTCCGGCGTCGTGTCGGCGAGCACGCGCTCGGCCAGCGGGAGCAGGTGCGGCTGCAGCTGCCCGAGCGTCGTCCCGGCGTTCGATCCCGCGGTCAGCGCCCCGATCTCGAGGCGCCCCGATCGGTAGCCCGGATGCCCCAGCAGCAGACGCAGCACTTCTCCGCCCGCGTATCCGCTCGCACCAGCCACCGCGACCCGCAGCACGGGCCCACTCGAGGTATCCGCCATGTGATGATTATGCACGATCGTGCAAGGCCATACATTCCCGGGGGTAAACCCGCCGCCATCGGCCCGGCTGTGCACGACACATTTCGGCACCGGCCGAAGTGTTCCGCCGCTACGGTCGCGGCATGCCCGAGACCTTCGGCGCGGCGGACCGGACCGACCTGTTCCACAGCCTGCACCACCGCGACCGCCCGCTGCTACTGCCGAATGCGTGGGACTACACCTCGGCGGCGGCCCTCGCGGACGCGGGATTCCCCGCCGTCGGCACCACGAGCCTCGGCGTTTCCGCGGCCGCGGGCCTGCCCGACGCCGCGGGCGAGACCCGCGACGAGACCGCGGCGCTCGCACGTCGCCTCGGGAGGCTGCGGATTCCGGTCTCCGTCGATCTGGAGGCCGGGTTCAGCACCGATCCACAGCAGGTCGCCGCACTGGCGGAGGCGCTCGCGGCCTCGGGGGTGGCCGGTATCAACCTGGAGGACGGCCGCGGCAATGCCCTGGCCGACCCGGCTGCGCAGGCGGGAATCATCACGGCCGTCAAGGAGCGCGCGCCGCGGCTGTTCGTCAATGCCCGGGTGGACACCTACTGGCTGGACCTCGATCACGAGTCCACGCTCGCGCGCGCGGATCAATACAGCGCAGCCGGTGCGGACGGGATTTTCGTGCCCGGTCTGCGCGAGCCCGAGGACGTTCGCCGGATCGCGGCGGCCGTCGCGCTCCCGCTCAATGTGCTGTACATGCCGGGTGGGCCCACCGTGGCCGAGTTCGCCGCGCTCGGGGCCCGCCGCATCAGCACCGGCGGCCTGCTGTTCCGCGCCGCCGTGGCCGCCACGGTCGACGCTGCGCGTGCGGTGCACGACGGACGGCCACTCCCGGAGGGGATTCCGAGCTACCGCGATATCCAGGCTTTGGTCGCCAACCTCTAGTTACCGACGGGTAATCAGAAGTTCCACGGGAAACACGTTGCAGTACAGCAGGATTCACAAGCAGTCCGAGTTTGTCCGACCCTGGGGAACATTCGCGCTACACGACTGGCGGCCCCCGGTCATGCAGGTCCATCAGACAACGCAGAGTCTCGAACGTGATCACACCGCTGGTCGCCAGCACCCCGAATTGCTCGACTTCGGTTCACGTGCAACGCCACACAGGACCGGGTCCGCATACTCCTATTTGATATGCGCGCTTATTACTACTACCCTCGATCAGGCATCAGGCGAACCCCGCACTGGAAGCAGGCGCACATGTCCACCATCACCACGCAGCCCGGCATCCTCACGCTGATCATCACCCTCGACGTGCAGCCGTCCCGCTGCGACGAGCTGATCGACGAAATCCAGCGCACTACAATGGATTTCATTTCCCGACAGCCCGGGTTCATCTCGGCCAACCTGCACCGCACCGCGGATTCGACCCGCATCGTGAACTACGGCCAGTGGGAGAACCGCGAGCTGTACGCCCGCGCACGATCTCGGCCGGAGTTCGAGGCGTTCTCCGCACGGGTGGGCGAACTCGCCGATCGCATCGACCCGGTCCCGTGCGAGGTGGTGTTCACCGAGGAGCGAACACAGATGCAAGACCGGCACCGTTGACCGAATCTGCCTGCCAGATTCGAAACCTCCTCAGCATCAATGGATCTCGTCCAGTCCGTGCACGCGACCGGCTTATGCCCTAGAGTCGCGGCCGGTGCCGCGAACGGTGGCGCCGCGGACGACGCGGGAGGGGAATTGCATGGTCGAGCAGGCAGCAGCAGTCGGCGGAGCGGGACAGGCGACCGCCGCGCCCGGCGGCACCTTCCGCAATCCCCTGAATCCGGGCCCGGACCCGTTCCTCGTCTTCCATGAGGGGAACTACTACCTGTCCACCAGCCAAGGCGACGCCCTGAAGATATGGAAGGCCCCGTCGCTCGCCGGCCTGGCCACCGCCGAGCCGGTCACGGTGTGGCAGGACGCCGATGCCTCGCGCAATCAGGAGATGTGGGCGCCGTCGTTCCACCTGATCGACGGGCACTGGTACTTCTACTACACGGCCAGCGACGGGAACGACGAGAACCACCGGCTCTACGTCCTGAAGTCGGCGGGCGCGGATCCCCTCGGCCCCTACGAGTTCGCCGCGCAGCTCGGCGCACCGGATACGTGGGCGATCGACCCGGAGCTGCTCCGGCTCGGCGACCGGCTGTACCTGCTGTGGAGCGGGCCGAGCAACGAGCTGCAGATCGCGCCGATGAGTGATCCGGTCACGGTCTCCGGCCCCGCGGTGCATCTGCCGTCGGCGGGCGGTTGCGAGGACGTCCGCGAGGCGCCGGCGGTGACCCAGCGCAACGGCATCACCTATCTCGTCTACTCGACCTGTGACACAGGCACGCCGGACTACCAGCTGTGGATGCACACGCTCCCGGCCGGTGCCGATCCCCTGATGCCCGAGAGCTGGATTCAGCATCCCGCCGCGCTGCTCACCCGCAACGACGAGGCGGGCGTCTTCGGCCCGGGCTCGAACGGATTCTTCACCAGCCCCGACCGCACCGAGGACTGGATCGTCTACCACGGCAAGGACACCGCCGAATACACCTACGACCGCCGCACCACCCGCGCCCAGAAGTTCACCTGGAACCCCGACGGCACGCCCCACTTCGATGCTCCGGCATCCTTGGACGCCGATATCGCGCTGCCGTCCGGCGATCCGGGCAGCGGCACCCGATCGTCAGCGGTAACCGCCCGCGAGCGGGTCTGACACCGCGCCGCACCGCTCGGCCCATCGCTCACGCCGCCCGTCCGGCCGATACCCGGTGTCTCACAGGCGCTTTCAACGCCAGTCCGCCGCACCGTCGAAGTGCACGTCGAAGCGATCGTGCAGGCCGTCCATGCTCTCCCACCCGGCCTCGCCGCGTGCGATGCGGCCGAGCTGACGGAAGTACTCGAAGCGCGCGATGCCCGGCGTGAGCACCGCGAAGAACTCCGCGGGCCCGGATGCGGACGCACCGAAGGCGTGCACGACACCGGGTGGCACCACCACCAGCCCGCCCTTGTCGACGCGGTGCCGCTCGCCGTCCACCAGGAATTCCATCGTGCCGTCGAGAACGTAGAAGAACTCGGTGGAGCCGTCGTGATGATGCGGACGCGTGCCGTCGGCCCCGGCGGGCAACCGCAGCCGGTTCGCGCCGAACACGCCATCGGTGCGCTCGCTGTCCTCCAGCAGCCAGAAGGCACCGCCGCCGGGCAGCGACACCGCCTCCACGTCGCGTTCCTGCACGATCAAAGGCTTTGTCATGGGGCTCATCTCCGGCTCGCTCCGATGTGGGTCGGTGGCGGAACCGGATGCCTCCGATCCGCCGTCCAGCACAACCGGACCGCAGTCCGAATTGTTCCGGGGCCGGGTTCGACTGCGCCGGAACTCGTGAGCAGACGAATTGCCCGAGGTATGCCGAAACGTAACGCGGGCGGCGGTAACGACGATCGGGCGGTTCCGATTCACTGCATGACAGGGAACGTCAGCGCGGTCCCGGTCGACACCGGGGTTGTTCGCGGCATTTGCCCGCGGCATCCAGATCACCGCTCTGCCAGGAGAGTTCGTTGTTGCTCTGTTTAGCCGCCCTGATCGCCGCCGCGATCTCGATCGGCATCCTCGCCACCTGCCGCGTCTCCTCTCCGCGTCCCACGACTCGGCTCCCGCGCGGCGCCGCGCCCGGACCGGCGCCCGGCGTGCGCGTCCGCACGTGCACACACGCCGATATCACGGCCCTCAGCCGACGATCGCGAACAGCACCGCCGACACCGCGAAGCTCACCACGGACAGGATCGTCTCGAGCACGGTCCAGGTCTGCAGCGTCTGCTTGACGGTAAGGTTGAAGAACTTCGAGATGATCCAGAAGCCACCGTCGTTCACGTGACTGAGGATGATCGAGCCCGCGGCGATCGCCATCGCGATCAGCGCGATGGCCATCTGCGAATACCCCTGCCCGGCCACCAGCGGCGCGACGATGCCGCCGGTGGTGACGATCGCGACCGTCGCCGAACCCTGGGCGATGCGCAGCCCGCAGCTGATCAGGTAGGCCAGCACGATGACCGGCAGCCCGGCCTCGGACATGGTGTGCGCCAGGGCATTACCGATTCCGGTCGCGGAGATCACCTTGCCGAAGAACGCACCCGCGCCGACGACCAGCAGCAGCATGCCGACCGGGCGCAGCGACTCCGCCGTGATCTCGCCGAGTTCCTGCACGGTCGATCCGCGTCGCACGCCCAGCAGGTAGAACGCCACCAGCACCGCGATCAGCAGCGCCACCGCGGGCGTGCCGAGAAAGGTCAGCACCTGCAGCGGTTTCGACCCGGCGTCGAGCAGCTGGCTGCCGAAGGTCGCCCCGAGGATCAGCACCAGGGGAATCGCGATGATGAGTCCGATGAGGCTCACCGACGGCGGCTTCTCCAGTGTGCGTGCCGATTCCGGCGCGGCGGTCGCGCCGGGGCCGTCGCTGACACGTTCGGGCCGCACCAGGAATTCGTCCGGTACCTCCACGTGCACCCGCTTGCCGATATAGGAGCCCCAGACGAGACCGGCGGCCACGAAACCCGGTAGGCCGCAGACCAATCCCATCAGGATCAGCCAGCCCAGGCTCACGCCGAGCAGCCCGCCCAGGGCCACCGGGCCCGGATGCGGCGGCAGGAACGCGTGCGTCATCGACAGACCGGCCACCATCGGCATGGCGTACAGCACCAGCGATTTGCCGCCGCGCTTGGCGGCCACGTAGATCAGCGGCGCCAGCACGAAGATGCCGATGTCGAAGAACACCGGGATACCGAAGATCAGGCCCACGACGCCCATGGCAACCGGAGCGCCCTTGGGACCGAACAGCTTCAGCAGGCGCGCGGTGAGAACGTCGGCGCCGCCGGATCGTTCGAGGATCGCGCCCAGCACCGTGCCCAGGCCGATGATGACCGCGATATGCCCGAGGATGCTGCCGAAGCCGGTCTCCAGCAGGGAGTCACCGGATTTCAGCGCCGTGCCGACGATCTGGCTCACCGGCAGTCCGGCCGCCAGGGCCAGCGCCAGGCCGGTCAGCAGCAGCGCGACGAACGGCTCCAGCTTGTATCGGATGATCGCGAGCAGCAGTACGGCGATCGCGAGACCGCACAGCACCAGCAGTCCGGGTGTACTGGTCCGAAGCCAGTCGACGGCGGCGCTCATCTCTTACCTCACTTCATGGATCGAACGAAATTCGTGGCGCGCACGGCGATTTCGGACCACCGGCCCGCCGCGACGTCGGAGGGGTCGACGACGTCGGTCCCCGCCGTGACGGCCACCGCGCCCTGCGCCAGGAACTCCGCGGCGTTGCCCGCATTCACTCCGCCGGAGGGAATCAGCGCCGCGTCGGGGAACGGTCCCCGCAGGTCCCTCAGATATCCCGGGCCGAGGGCGCGGGCGGGGAAGATCTTCACCGCCGCGGCGCCGAGATCCAGGGCCTGCATGACCTCGGTGGGCGTGAAAGCGCCCATCACGACCGGGATGTCGTGGCGGGCGGCGACCTCGGCGACCTCGGCCCGCAGGCCGGGAGTGACCAGGAAGCGGGCGCCGCTGCCGATCGCCTGCTCGGCCTGCTCGCCAGTCAGCACCGTCCCGGCGCCGACCACAGCCTGCTCCGACGCGGCGGCCGCACGCAGCGCCGCGAGGACATCCGGCGTCGTGAAAGTCAGCTCCACCGCGCGGATTCCGGAATCGGAGAGGGTGTCAGCGAGGGCGAGCGGGTCCGGAATCTGCGGCGCACGCACCACCGTCAGCACGCGGTCGGCGCGGATCACGTCCAGGGCGGTGGTCACCGGATCTC
The DNA here is from genome assembly GCF_001613165.1 of Nocardia mexicana NBRC 108244. Lineage (GTDB taxonomy): Bacteria > Actinomycetota > Actinomycetes > Mycobacteriales > Mycobacteriaceae > Nocardia > Nocardia mexicana. The sequence goes on along the minus strand of NZ_BDBV01000087.1, from coordinate 15,585 downwards.
CTTGCTGTGCAGGGCCATTGGATAAATCGGACGTGCAGTCCACAGGGCTCGGTCGTCCGATCCCCGGGGACCGATGGACATCGCGGTACCCCCGGCGCAAGCCGCCGCTCCCGCTCTCACCGGATCGGTGGTCCGGTGGCCCTGGGCGTCAGCGCGCATACTTCCCGTCGCGGGTACATGGGCCGCAGTCACCGGGTCTCCCTTCCGGCCATGCGCAGCGCCCGCCCCGCACGCGCACCGGTCGGTACTCCCCCGTCGAGCGCGAACTCTCCGTTGACCAGCACATGCTCGATCCCGCGCGCCTGCTGCTTCGGGTCGTCGAAAGTGGCGGTGTCGGAAATCGTTGCGGGATCGAAGATTACGAGGTCGGCGGCATAGCCGGGCCGAATCAGCCCGCGGTCGCGCAGGCGTAGTCGCTGCGCGGGGCGGCCGGTGAGGTGATTGACGCACTCCTCCAGGCCGAGCACGCCCAGCTCGCGGACGTAATGCCCGAGATAGCGCGGGAAGGTGCCCCAGGCACGCGGATGCGGCCGGGCGCCGACCAGCAGCGCGTCGCTGCCGCCCATATGCCGCGGGTGGCGCATGATGGCGCGCACGTTGTCCTCGTGCCCGACGTGCTGCAGGATCGTCGTCGCCAGCTGGTCGCGCCGCAGCAGATCGAAGAAGATCTCCACGGGCGCAACGTCTTCGGCGGCGCCGATCTCGGCAACGGTCCGGCCGACATGTCCCGCCAGCGCCGGATCGGTGACGCCGCTGATCTGGATGGTCTCCCATTCGACGGTCACACCGTGGCACCCGTCCGAACCGTGAACGTCGACGTCCGAGGCGATGAGCGACCGCTGCTCCGGATCGGCCAGCCGCGCCAGCGCCGCGTCCGGGCCGCCGGACATCGCCCAGCTGGGCAGCAGCGCCGACAGCGTCGTCGCACCGGGCAGATACGGGTAGGTGTCGAGGCTGATATCGCACCCCTCGGCCAGCGCGGCGTCGATCATGGCGAGCAGTTCCGGTGCGCGGCCGCGGTTCACGCCGAAGTTCATCGTGGCGTGCGTCAGGTGCAGCGCACAGCCGGTGGTGCGGGCGAGGCCGATCATTTCGGCGTAGGCCTGCAGTGCCCCGGCGCCGTAGGACCGGGTGTGCGGCGCGTAGAAGCCGCCCGCCTCGGCGACCACGTCGCACAGCGCGGCCAATTCCGCTGTGTCGGCATACATTCCGGGTGTGTAGGTGAGCCCGCTGGACATGCCGACCGCGCCCTCGGCCAGGCCCTGTGCGAGCAGTTCACGCATGCGCGCGATCTCCCAGGGCGTGGCCGGTCGTTGTTCCGCGCCGACGACCAGCAACCGCAGCGTGCCCTGCGGCACCAGGTAGGCGGCGTTGGGCGTGATGCCCTCGTCGAGCCGCTCGAGATACTCGCCGACGCTGCGCCAGGACATGTCCAGATCGGCGGGATTGCCGTTCCACCCGGCGATCTGGCGGCGCAGCACCGCCAGCGCGGCATCGTCGATCGGGGCATAGGACAGGCCGTCCTGGCCGATCACCTCGGTGGTGACGCCCTGGCTGAGCTTCGGCAGATGCTCCGGCTCGGTGAGCAGGTGCAGATCCGAATGCGCGTGCATATCGATGAAACCCGGGGCCAATGCCAGATTTTCGCCGTCGACCACCCGGTCTGCGGTGGCGACCGAACGCGGCGGGGCGACCCCGGCGATGCGGCCGTCACGGACCACCACGTCGCCGCGATACCGTGGTTCGCCGGTTCCGTCCACGACGTCGATATTGCGAATCAGCAAGTCGCCCATGATGTTCCGCCGGATCAGAAGAAGGTGTGCAGGAGATCGACGACCCGGGGCCGCGCGGCATCGGCGTCGTCGATCACCGGGATGAGCCGCCACTTGTCGAAGGCCGTGCAGGGGTGCGACAGACCGAGCCGCACCACACTGCCGACCGGCACATCGCCGCCTCCGGGCCACCGCAGGAAGGTGTGCTGGTCGTTGAGCGCCGACACGTGGGCGCCCGGCGGTACTCCTTCCCCGCCCGAATGCCGTTGCGGTACCGGCAGCCCCTCATCGAACGGCAGGTCCCGCTTCCCGGCGTCGAGCAGCGCCAGTCCCGGCTCCGGCCGCGACACCGCGCGGGCCCAGCCGTGCATGGCCGAGCGCAGCGCGGGTCCGGCGGACGGATCGGCCAGCGGCGAGATGCCGGAGTAGAAGCCGTCGTCGTGAATGAGATAGGCACCCGAGCGCAGCACCACCGTGGTCGGAACACCGTGTGCGCCTTGCTCGTCCGCGAGTCCCGCCAGCCGCTCGACGATCAGGTCCGGATACGCGCTGCCGCCCGCGGTGACGATCGCGGGTCGCTCGTACCGGCCGGAGAGCTCGCGGTGCAGCCGAGCCAGTTCGTCGAGGTAGCCGCGCACGGCGGCGACGGCGCCGTCGGTGCGATCGTGCGCGAGAGCGCCCTCGTATCCCCCGACGCCCGCCAGCTCCAGGCGCTCCGAGCGGACGATGGCCGCCGCCACGTCCAGCGCCTCCTCGACGCTGCGCGCGCCGGTGCGACCGTGCGGGCCGCCCAGCTCGACCAGAACCGGCAGCCGCGTGCCCTCGGGCAGATGACGCTCCATCTGCCGCACGGTCGCCACGCTGTCGGCCCAGCTGAGGAATTCGAAATCCGGATCGCGGCGCAATTGCTCCGCCGCCCAGCGCAATCCGACCGGATCGACCAGCGCGTTGGCGAGCAGTATCCGCGTCAGCCCGAACGCGCGCCCGACCTGCGCCTGCCATCCGGTGGCCAGGGTGATCCCCCACGCACCGGCGGCCAACTGCCCGGCCCACAGCTGCGGGGCCATCGTGGTCTTGCCGTGCGGCGCCAGCCGCACCCCCGCGGCGGCGGCCCACTCGGCCATCACCGCGAGATTCGATTCCAGCGCCGCACGATCCACGGTCAGTACCGGAGTCGCGAACTCATCGAGATACGGTGCCGTGGAAAGGAACTCGCGCGCGGTCATCCCCCACGCGGCCGGCGGCACGGATTTGTGCTCCACCCCCAGCACCCGGTAGCCGAGTTCTGCCACCGCGGCAACATCGATGCCACGCCCGTCCGCAGCGCGCCGTCGACCGTCACCCGCGGGTACAGCCTTCGGCGAGGCATGGCTCGTAGGCGCGACGCTTCCACCCGTATCGGTAGCCACCGCGCTCCCTTCATGCAAGCCATGGCCTTGCCAATCATAGCCTTCATGCATTGCATATTCTGCAATGCATGTTGCGCCTTGTGTTTTCGGTGGTTAGTCTGCACGAGACGCCACCTAGCCGCAAGCATTCGAAGGAGATTGTGTGAGCTGGCCTACGCCGACCACGCCGCGCGCGGTCACCGTCGGCGAAGGACTCGCCGTCCTCGTCGCGCAGCCGGGTCCGCTCGAGGATTCGCCGCTCTTCGAGCGCGCCGCGGGCGGCGCCGAGGTCAATGTCGCCACCGTGCTCGCCCAGCTCGGCGTCGACACCGCCTGGGTCTCGCGGGTCGGCGACGACGGATTCGGCCGATACCTGTTGCGGCACCTGTCCGAACGCGGCGTGCGCACCGACGCCGTCTACACCGATCCGGCCCGGCCTACCGGCATCTACGTGAAGGAGCGCGGCGGCGGGTCCGGCGCGGCCACCGATCTGGCCATCGGCGCCAGCCGGATGCTGTACTACCGGGGCGGATCGGCCGCCAGCGCGCTGTCACCGGCGGACCTGACGGCCTCGGCCGAACTCCTCGACGGCTGCGAGCTGATCCACTTCACCGGCATCACCACCGCGCTGTCGGCCTCGGCCACGGAGCTCACCGACCGCCTGGTCACTCTCCCGCGGCACGGCCGCATGGTCAGCTTCGACCTGAATTATCGTCCGGCACTGTGGATCCGGCGCACCGAATCGGCCACCGACGTGCTCGCCCGGCAGGTGTCCGGAAGCGATATCGCCTTCCTCGGCGCCGACGAGGCCGAGGAGGTGTTCGGCACCGGCGACCCGGCCCGCCTGCGCGAGATGTTCCCGCGCCCAAGGCATCTGGTGGTGAAGAACAGCGGGCATTCGGTCACCGGATTCCTCGGCGACGAACGGCGGGAAGTTCCGGCGCTGCGACTGGCGGTGACCGAGGCCATCGGTGCCGGCGACGCCTTCGCCGGTGGCTACCTGGCCGCGCTACTGCAGGGCCGCCCCCACGAACAGCTGCTGCGTTTCGGGCACCTGTGCGCCGCCGCCGCACTCACCGGCACCGGCGATATCGCCGAGCTGCCGCCCCTTGCGCACCTCGAAAATCGAGCCACCGCACCGGATTCCGAGTGGGCAGCCACCCACTATCCGGCGACCGACCGGGAGAATGCTGTGCTATGAGTGACCTGCTACGAGTGAGCGCAGCGCCCCCACCTCCACCATCGAGTGTGCCGGGATCACCGACCGGCGAGGAGATCGCATGAGTGAGCGGAGCATCGACACAGAGCCCTCGACCGCGCCGGGCCCCAACATCGACAGAGTCGCCGCATGAGCCAAAGCCTGCAACGCGCGCTCGTAATCCTCACCGAGCTCGGCGAGGACCAGAAGACGTTGGACCAGTTGGCGACTCGGCTCGGCGTGCACAAGTCCACGGTGCTGCGCCTGCTGCAGACCATGGAGGCGCAGCGGTTCGTCACGCACGACGCCGACCACCGCTATTCCCTGGGCGCGCGGCTGTTCGAGCTGGCGAACCGGTCGCTGGAGCGCCGCGACGTGCGCACCGTGGCCCGCCGTCATCTGGAGCGGCTCAACGCCGACACGGGTCAGACCGTGCACCTGGCCACCTACGAATCCGGCGAGGCGATCTACATCGACAAGCTCGACGCCATCCAGAGCGTCCGGATGTACTCCCGAGTCGGGCGCCCGGCGCCGCTGCACTGCACGGCCGTCGGCAAGGTGCTCGTCGCCGGGCAGCCGCGCGCGCAGTGGCGATCGGTCGCCGAGCGGCTCGACTACCACCCGTTCACCGACCGCTCCATCCGAACTCCCGAACAGTATCTGTCCGAACTGGAAATCGTTGCGGCCCAGGGCTTCGCCGAGGACCACGAGGAGCATGAGAGCTTCGTCAACTGCATCGCGGTCGGCATTCGCAACGGCACCGGCACCGTGGTATCCGCGCTGTCGGTGTCGGTGCCCGACATGCTGCTCGATCACGATCAGGTACTCGGCCTACTTCCGCGCGTGCGCGTGGCGGCCGACGCCGTATCCGCCGAGCTCGGCTGGAGCCCGAGCCCCGAACTTCGAAAGGCCCACCATGAGTGAGAAAATCGCCGTCCGCACCACCGCCGCGCCCGCCCCCGCGCACACGTTCTCCCAGGGCGTGCGCAAGGGACCCTTCGTCCAGGTGTCCGGCCAGGGCCCGGTCGACCCCGCGACCAGCGACTACCTGTACCCGGGAGACGTTGCGGCACAAACGACCCGGACCCTGGAGAATGTGCGCGCCATCGTCGAGGCGAGCGGCGCCCGCTTCGACGACGTGATGATGCTGCGCGTCTACCTCACCCGGCGCGAGGACTTCGCCGCCATGAACGAGGCCTACGGCAAGTTCGTCGAGGCGCACACCGAGGGCGGCGTACTCCCCAGCCGCACCACGGTTTTCACGGGCCTCCCCCGCGAGGAGATGCTCGTGGAGATCGACGCGTTCGCCGTCACCACTGACTGAGCGGTTCTCAGTGACTCAGGCGTCAGCCAGAATCCCCAGCACCTGCTCGGAGGTGTAGAACGGCTCCAGGCGCTCGCGAATCAGCTTGGCCAGCACGCCGTTTCGCTTGGCGGCCTCGATCACCGCGGGGCCGTAGGCCAGGATCTCCTCGGCGATATCGTCGGGCGTGACGCCCAGTTCGGGCAGCAGACCGGCCAGGGTGTGGTCGCCGTACTTCTCGAAGAACACCTCGACCGACTCGTCGAGCAGCAGCCCGACGTACTCCTTGTTGCGGGTGGTGACCACGATGCGGTGCACGATCAGCGCCAGCTCCCGCAGATCGGCCTGGGTCAGGTAGTCGCGCAGGCCGCTGACGGGCTCGCCCGCGTGCACATCCCAGAACTCCATGGCCGCACCGTGCACCGGCGAATCCCGCAGGGTCTCCCGGACCGCGTTCGTCACCCGCTTCAGCGCGTAGAGCGTGCCCTTCTCGGCCAGGGCGCCGACGCGGCTGCCCTCGGCGGCCTTGCGCGCCGACTTCACCGCGTTCTGCCCGATGGACATCAGCGAATTGACGCCGGGCACCTTGCCCGCGATCTTCTTGTTCGCCTCGAGGATGTCGTCGATCAGCATGTCGGTGAACTTCGCCGCGACCGGACCGGCCGTCGGCGCCTCGCTCAGCCGGTCCAGCAGCCGTTCCTGGGCGTGGTGCATGCCGAGAATCTTCCGCAGCAGCGCCTCGACCGGCTCCCGCTCGACCACGTCGCCGAGGGTATGGCCGTCGTTGGCGGCGATGTGGTCGTACAGCGAGTCCGACAGCACGCCGACCAGATCGCGCACGATCGGACTGTCGCTGCGATCGACCACCTTGCGGACGGTCCGCTTGGCCTGCTCGACGGTCACCACGTCGCGGAAGATGATGGTGTCGGCGACGCCGATCACCGATTCCACATCACGCGCGACCACTTCGGCGAAGCGCTCCCCACTCACCTCCGCGACAATGAAATCCACCTGGGCATCGAGCAGGCGCTCGGCGATCTCCCGCGGCTCGGTCATCGAATCCACCCTCAATCCATTCCTGGCTCACCCGGAATCGTTGCGGCGCACCGACTTCCGGATCCGGTCCAGGCGTTCCCGCGCGGTTTTCTCCCGCGCCTCCCATTGTTCTTCGACGCTGCGGCCCGCCGGCGTCTGCGAATCGAGTTCGCCCATCCCCTGCGCGGTGCCGAAGCGATGCTCGACCTTATCCCGAACTGACTCGAAAGTAGGGACTCCGGAGGCGGAGTATCCGGCAGTCTCGGAAATACCCGTCGGCGGTAGGGGTACCCCGGATACGGGCTCGACCTGCCCGAATGTCCCAGACACCGGCCGATCGGGAGCCGAACCGGTGGTAGACGTCACATCCGGCTGCGCAGCGGCATGACCACGCTGCGCCAGCAGTTCGGCGGCCACCAGATGCAGCTGTTCCAGCCCCGGCCGCCCCGTGGTCGCGGTCACCACGACCGCCAGCAGGTCCTCGTCCGTCAGGCCCGCGAGCAGCGCCGCCATATCACTGGTATCCGACATGGATCCAGGCTACGCACCGGGTGCGAACCGCGGCGGCTGATCGGAGCCCGACGCACTCCGGCCGATGCGGTAATACGTTTTTGCGCGGCCGCCGACATTGCTACCGTGCTCCTCAGCGCACCACGCGCCGCTCGGATCGAGGGAGGTCGATGAATATGGCCGTCACCGGCTGTATTTCGCGTACCCTCATCCGGCCCGCCTGCGCCTGACGGCCGCGGGACCGGATCCTCACCCACGATCTGGAGCATCCATGTCTTCCCAGTCCGCACCCGTCATCGCCGACCTGATCGGCGACCGCGTACTACTGCGCCGCTGGACCGTGGCCGACATCGCCGCCGTCCGCGACGGACACCGCCGCCCGCACTGGGCCGCGGACTTCCCCGCTGACGGCGACCGCGTCATCGCCGACCTGCTCGCCGAGAACCCGGCGTGGACCGGCGAATACGGCCACCGCCTCATCGTCGAACGAGCCAGCGACCTGGTGGTCGGCTCCATCGGACTGTTCTGGCCGCCGCACGACGGCCGCGTCGAAATCGGTTACGGCACAGTGCCTTCCCGCCGCGGTCGCGGATACGCCGCCGAAAGCACCCGGCTCCTGGCCACATTCGCGCTGACCGACCCGCTCGTCCACACCGTCTACGCGAACGTGGAACGAGCCAACCCGGCCTCGATCCGCGTCCTCGAGAAGGCAGGATTCGAACGCTCGACCGAGGAACCCGACGGCGCCACGGAACGCTGGTCCCACACCGGATTCCGGCCAAAAGCATGCCGGAAATGACGTGGAGCGTGGGCCGGACATGACAGGGAGGGTTGCCGGACATGACGGGGAAAGCATGCCGGACATGACCGGGGACGGTGGGCCGGACATGACCGGGGAAGGTGGGCCGTGGGCCGACTATTCTCCGGCTGCTGTGGATGTGTCCGCCAGCACTCCACGCGCCCAGTCCGCGATGACTCCCGTCCAGCCCGGGATCATGATCAGGTCATTGTGCCCAGCGCCGGGATAGATCTTCAGCTGCTTGGGTTCCGCGGCGGCCGCGTACAACGCGCGGCCCATGTCGACCGGCAGTAGTTCGTCGTTGTCGCCGTGCATGATCAGGACCGGCGTACGCACCGAACGGATCCGGCGCAAGCTCGGGAAGGCGTTCGGCACAAAGGGTTTGGGCAGGAACGGGTATACCGCCGTGGCCGCGTCGCGCAGGCCGGTGAAGGTGGACATGAGAACCAGTCCGGCGGGCGGGAATTCGGTGGCCAGCTCGATCATAACGGCGCCGCCGAGCGACTTACCCAGGTAGAACACCCGATTCGGGTCGACTCCCGGCCGCTCCAGCAGCGCCTGCCGTGCCGCCCGCGCATCCAGGTAGCTGCCGTGCTCGCCGGTGCTCCCCTCGCTGCGCCCGTACCCGCGATAGTCGAACACCAGCACGTCGAACCCGGCCGACGCCAGCATGGCCAGCACCGGCGACCGATCCCCGATATTGCCCGCATTGCCGTGCGCGAACAGGATGTGCCCGATCGGCTTCTCAGCCCGCACGAACCACCCGTTCACCCGGACACCGTCCGCGGCCGTGAAGTACAGGTCGTCGTACGCCATGCCGACGTCCGCGGGCGTGATCGCGATCCGCCGCTCGGGCATGAACGTCAGCGCGTTGAGAATGCGCGTGGCGGGATGTCGCATGGGCTCTTTCTACCTCGAGTGAGGCCGCGACTCACGCCCCCGGGATCGATCGTTTGCGCCCTCCGTGCCGCAGCGCACGCCCGCGCCGCCACTCATGTCGCCGGAAAACCGTTTGTCCTTCCACCCGCACCGCGGTTACGGTGCCCGCATGGCTGTCGAGGCTTCCGAGGCGCCCACCGCGTCCTAGCTGTCCCGCTCCGCACCCGGCCGCATGCCACGGCCGGGGCATTCGGCATACCCCGCCCGACAACCGTTCCGAGGTATCTCCGTGCGCGCAGCCACCCTGCGATCCGCCCTTCTCGCCCTGGTCATCCGTCCCGACGTGGGGCGGGATCCGCCCGCCCCATCCGCGTTCCCCCGGCCCGGTCGGCCGACCGGGCTCACCAGCGGAAGACGGGAAGGAAACCCATGTCCAGCTCCATGTTCCGGAAGAAGTCGCGGGCCAATGTCCGGTCCCATCGCGCCCAGTGGTTCGCGAAGGCCGGCACCCCGCAATTGACGCGGTGCCCCAATCCGGCCTGCGGCGCCGTCAAACCACGGCAGGTCGTGTGCCCGGAGTGCGGCCAGTATCGGGGCCGTCAAGTGCTCCGTCCGCGTAACCGCGGCTGATGTCACGCCCGCTCCCGACGATCCGGCCGGGAGCGGGCCACACCGTCACCTCCCGCCGACCGCCTCACCGCCCCGCGAGTCCCGAGGTGGCGATCCCCCGCACGAACGCCTTGTTGGCGAAGGCGTACACGACCAGCATCGGCGCCAGCATCATCAAGGACGCCGCCATGAACACCGGCCAGTGCGCCGTGTACTGCCCCTGCATCCACACCAGCCCGAGGTTGAGCGTGGCAATGCTGTTGCGCTGCAACATGACCAGCGGCCACAGGAAGTCGTTCCACACCGTCACCCAGGTCAGCACCGCGAGCACCATGACGGCGGGTTTGGTGTGCGGCAGCAGCACCCGCCAGTACGTCTGCCAGATGCTGCAGCCGTCGAGAATGGCGGCCTCCTCCAATTCGGTTGGCAGGGTGAGGAAGAACTGCCGCATCAGATAGGTGCCGAAGGCGCTGCCGAACAGCCCGGGCACGATCATCGACAGCGGGCTGTCCACCCAGCCGAAGGTGCGCATGAGGATGAACTGCGGCACGACGGTCACGACCAGCGGCACCATCAGCGTGCCCAGATACGCGAGAAATACGACGTCGCGCCCTTTGAAAGGTAAGCGCGCGAACGCATATCCCGCCAGCGAGCAGAAAAACACCTGTCCCGCGGTCACGCATCCGGCGTAGAGCACGGTATTGAGGAACATCCGCCCGAACGGCACATACTCGAAGACCAGGCGATAGTTCGACCACTGCGGATCCGACGGCACCAGGGCCGTACTCGACACCTCGCCTTGGCTTTTCAGTGATCCCGACAGCGCCCACAGCACCGGCAGCAGCGCGCACCAGCCCATCGCCATCAGCACCGCGTACAGCAGCAAGCCACGTCCGGTGCGTCGGACGATGCTCCGCCTCGCCCTGGAATCCGTTGTGACAGAGTCCTGTTCGCGTACGGCCACGCTCACACCTCCTCGCTCTGGTTGCGACTCAGCCGCAACTGCAGATACGTGAGCGCCAGGAGGATCGCGAACACCACCCAGGCGACCGCGGACGCGTAGCCGAGATCGTTGAAGGCGAAGGCGTTCTGGAACATCATGATGCCGAAGACGTAGGTCCCCGATTCCGGCCCGCCGCCACCGCCGGTGAGCACATAGGCCTGGTCGAAGGCCTGGAACGCGTTGACGACCGAGATCACGAACACGAATCCGAGCGCGGGCCGGATCAGCGGCACCGTCACCGATCGAAACCGCTGCAGCCCGTTCGCGCCGTCGATGCGGGCCGCGTCGTGCAGATCCTCCGGGACGCCCTGCATGGCGGCGAGCAGCACGGCGGCGGCGAAGGGCACGCTCTTCCAGATACTCACCAGGCACAGCGACGCCATCGCCCACCCGGGCTCGATGAGCCAGTGCACCGGCCCGAGCCCGACCCACCCCAGAACGGTGTTGAACACCCCGCCCTCGGTGTTGAACATGAATCCCCAGATGATGGTCATGGCCGCGGTGGACGCGATCAGCGGCATGAACATGATGCTGCGGAACAGCCCGATCCCCCGCACCTTCGTATTCAGCGCAGCCGCCACGGCCAGACTGACGGCAAGCGTCGACCCCACGGTGACGACGGTGAAGACCACGGTGTTGCGCAAGGCCGGATAGAACAGCGGATCCTCGGTGAACATCCGCCGATAGTTGTCCGCCCCGACGAATTCGGGCGGGTCGAACATATTCCAGTGGTGGAAGCTGAGATACAGCGAGAACGCCAGCGGAAACAGCAGGAATACCAGCACGGCAAGCAGATTCGGCGTGATGAAGACCCGCCCGGCCGCGGCCCTGCGGCGGGCCAGCCCCGACCGGCCCCGCCGCGCCGTCCGGTCGCGCGACTCGACGGCGGTCATACCTTGCCTCGCAGTACGCGATTGAGGTCGTCCGCGGGCCCCTCCTTGAACCACGCCGCGGGAGCACCGCCACGCAGCACGCGGTCGGACGACCGGCGGAAAAGGTCATCGAGCTGCGGCCACAACGGAGTCACGGGGAAATGATGCGAGTTGTCCGGGCCACCGGTGAGCACCTCCAGATTGCCGATGCCCCGGTGCGCCTCGAGGAATTCCGGGGAATGCAGCGCCGATTTCAGGGCCGGGACGAACAACCCGGACGCGGCGACGGCCCGCTGCCCCTCCGGCCCGGTCGCGAATTTCACGAACTCCCAGGCCAATTCCTTCTTGGCGCTGGCCGAGGCGATGGCCAGACCGGTGGTTCCGATATCGGACTTCGCGCCCCCACCGTGCCGCCCGACCGGCAGCACGGTGATATCGAAGTCCAGGTCGGACGCGGACAGCAACCCGCTGTACTGCCAGTGCCCGGTCAGCACCATCCCGGCCTTGCCCTGGGTGAACAGGTCCAGCGCCGCCATCGACGCGGACTGGGACTGCAAGTCCGCGGACAGGGGCGCGACCTTGTGCCGCACCGAAAGATCGGCGTAGAACTGATAACCCTCGATGAAGAGATCGTCATCGATATTCGCCCGCGTCGGATCGACCGGCGGACTGAACGCCTCGACGCCGCTGCTGTTCATCCCGAAGAATGCCGCCGACCATCGCGGCACCGGCCACGCGTCGACCAATCCCCACTGCGTGGTCCGCCCGCTTCCGTCCCGCTTGGTCAAAGCCTTGGCGGCATCGAGGAATTCGGCGAAGGTCCAGGCGTCCTCCCAGCGCCCCGGCGGCGGTTTCACCCCGGCCTCGTCGAACAGCGCACGGTTGTAATAGAGGAAGATCCCCGCCCACTGTTCGGGCAGTACGTATTGCCCGTCCCGGAATCGGAACGTCTCCAGCAGGCTGGGCACGGCATCCGCGCGCAGCTGCGCCGCGTACTGCGGATCCTGATCCAGGAAGACGTTCAGATCCTGCAGCACGCCCAATTCGGCGAAGCGCGAATACGATTCCCATTGCATCAGAATGTCCGGGCACTTGCCGCCGGCGCAGTAGGTGATGATCTGCTGCTGCGGGTCCGGCCCCGACATCTGCACCCGGATCTTGATATCCGGCCGCACCTTCGCGAACTCCTCGATGAGCCGCAGCCGCACCTTCGCCTCGCTCGGCGACGCCTGGAAGAAGAAGGTCAGCGCGTCCGAATCGTCCGAGCAGCCCGCGAGCCCCGGCACGGCCGCCGCGGCACCCGCCGCCGCGGCACCGCGCAGCAGTGACCGCCGGCTCAGCATTCGATCCTCCCGAAACCGTGCCCTTCGAAACCCGTTGAGACGAAACGTCAATCACGGTAACCGAAGGTGTGCGCGGTCACACCGGGATTCGGCGAAGCAACATCAGGTCCGGTGCTGCGGCAGCCGGGACTGCTGCTCGTTCGCCCCGGGCCCGGCGACCGCCGTCACCTCCGACATATCCGGCGACTGTCCGCACCGATCGCAGGCGGTGGTCACGTGCACCAGCCCACCGCACTCCCGGTGTTCGAACAGGATCGGCGCACCGTCCGGCGCCGCCCACCGGTCGCCCCACTCGGTCAGCGCGATGATGATCAGCCCGAGTTCGCGGCCCTTCGCCGTCAGCACGTACTCGCGGCCTGCCGAGCCGTCCGCGGGCGACCGCAGCTCCATCAGCCCGTCGGCAACGAATCCCTCGAGACGCTTGGCGAGGATATTCGGCGCGATACCGAGGCGCCGCTCGAATTCCGAGAACCGGGTCCGGTCGGTGAAGACGGCGGTGCGGATGATCAGCAGGCTCCAGCGCTCGCCCACGATCTCCAGGGCGCGCGCGGCGGAACAGTTCTCGCGTTCGTACATCCGGCCCAGCACACGTCAATAGTAGCCACAAACCACTTGCGTGATGCAAGTCACCGGCCTACCCTACTTGCATCACGCAAGTTGTCATCGAAGGAGTAACCATGGCACTTCCGCAGATCGTCTCGCAGGACGAATGGCTCACGGCGAGAAAGGAATTGCTGCAGCGGGAGAAGGAACTCGCCCGCGCCCGCGATACGTTGAATGCCGACCGGCGGCGGCTGCCGATGGTCCGGATCGACAAGGACTACCGGTTCGCCGGGCCCGACGGCGAGGTCGGCCTGCTCGACCTGTTCGGCGACCGGCCGCAGCTCATCGTCCAGCACCTCATGTTCGACCCGGCCTGGGACGGGCCGTGCGGCAGCTGCACCGCCATGGCCGACGGGCTCGGCGAACGCATCCGCGCCCAACTCCGCCTGCGCGGCACGGCCTTCGCCGCGATCTCCCGCGCGCCGTACTCGAAGCTCGCGGCGGTGAGCAAGGACAAGGGCTGGACGTTCCCCTGGTTCTCTTCGCACGACAGCGATTTCAACTACGACTTCCACGTCACGCTCGACCCGGCCGTGCAGCCCGCGTACTACAACTACCGCGACGCCGACGAACTCGTTGCGGCCGGCATGGACTGGATGATCGACTTCGCCGGCGAACAGCCCGGCATCAGCACCTTCCTGCGCGACGGCGACGAGGTCTTCCACACCTATTCGACCTACCACCGCGGCGTCGAGGTCATGATGCCCGCCTACTGGCTGCTGGACCTCACCTCGCTCGGCCGTCAGGAGGAGTGGGAGGAGCCGAAGGGCCGCGCCCCGGAACTTCACGAAGTAGACCCGATCCTCGCCCACTGACATACCGACGGTCCCGCACCTCGAACGTCATCGGCCAGACCCCGATGCTGGATTACCGAGCGCAGCCGACCTCGAGGTCTGCACCACAGCACCGACTCCGTGCACACACGCCGAACCGGCCCCGAGGCTCAGTCCTGCTGCGCGCGTTGCTAGAGTCCGCCCGGTACACGTTCTCAGGGCGGGGTGGAACTCCCCACCGGCGGTAATGGCATCCGGGCCGATCCGGGTGCACGAGCCCGCGAGCGCCACGGTGTCCTCGGATGCCGTGGGTCGAGCAGATCCCGGTGCGATCCCGGAGCCGACGGTCACAGTCCGGATGAAAGAGAACGCGGCATCGGAGCACCCGCGTGCGGGTGACCCCTGTTCGCGTCGCTATGCCCTGGGTGACATAGCGAACAGGAGGAACCATGTCACCCATCTCCCACCGCATCGCCCTCGTCGCCGCCCGCTGGCACGCCGATATCGTCGACCGGGCGGTGGCGTCCTGCCGCACCGGCCTCGCCGCACACGGATTCACCGATATCGACGTCATCGAGGTCCCCGGCGCCTTCGAAATCCCTTTGCGCATCAAGCGTTTGGCGTCCACCGGCCAGTACGCCGCACTAGCGGGCTGCGCCCTGGTGGTCGACGGCGGCATCTACCGGCACGATTTCGTGGCGGCAACCGTCGTGGACGCGCTGATGCGCGTACAACTCGACACCGACGTCCCGGTCTTCTCGGCAGTCCTCACCCCCCACCACTTCCACGAACACGCCGAACACCTGACCTACTTCACCCGCCACTTCGAGACCAAGGGCGCAGAGTTGGCCAACGCCATCGCCGCAACCCTCAATCCAACCGACGTCCCCGCCTGACCCGCCCTGCCGTTCGCGCACCCTTTATTCATTCCCGCACCCCCTGCGAAGTCGTGCAGGGGGTGCGGGAACACGCACGGGGTGCGCGAAGCGTCCGGGCCTTGGCGCTCAGCCGCGCAGGACTGCGCCTACCGAGGCCGAGGCTGCGGCGACGGCGGCGTCGCGGGCGGCGCTCGCCTCGTCTTCGGTGAGGGTGCGGTCGACGGCGCGGAAACGCAGAGCGTAGGTCAGGGACTTGCGGCCCTCGCCCGCCTGGGCGCCCTCGTACACGTCGAACAGCGCGATGTCCTCGAGCAGTTCGCCCGCACCCGTGCGCAGCGCCGACTCCACCGAGGCCGCCGGAACGGTCTCCGCGACGCTCACCGACACGTCCTGCAGCACCGCCGGGAACGCGGAAACCACGGGGGCGGGCCGGGATTCGCGCAGCGGCAGCGCATCCAGGTCGAGCTCGAGGGCGCAGGTGCGCGGCGGCAGATCAGCGCGCTCCAGCACCGCCGGATGCAGTTCGCCCGCACGCCCGACGACCGTGCCGTCGACCACCAACTCCGCGCAGCGCCCCGGATGGAACGGCTGGTACACCGCCGCCCGGCGCTCGATCCGCA
>NZ_BDBV01000086.1 GCF_001613165.1 Nocardia mexicana NBRC 108244 | reverse complement strand
ATGGTGGCGGTGATGGGGACCCGCGCGGCGTGCGACAGGTGGGTGATGAGCTCGTCGAGTTGATCGTCGGTGTGCTGGTGCGCGGGAATGAGCAGGGTGCCGCCGTCCACGCTGAGCAGTGAGAGGGCGGTGCTGCCGCAGCGGGTGGCGAGTTCGGCCTGTAGTCGGCGGAGTTTGCGGCGGGCAACGACTTTCGCGTCGAGCATGGGGTTGGATTCTTCGGGGTGCGGGGGGATGGCGAGGGCGAGGATGCGGTAGCTGTCGGCGATTTCGATGCCGCATTCGCGGGCCATGGTGGAGGTGGGGTGTCCGCCCAGCAGTGCGGAGGTGAGAGTGTGTACGGCCGTATGGTGTTCGGAGACAACGGCTCTGAGTTCGCGGACGTAGGCCATGGAGACCGCGGTGGTCATGGTGTCGAGCATCTCGACCACGAGCTTCGCGCCACCGATCAACGCCTCGTAGTCGGCCAGGCTCAACGTCATCACGGTGTCGTCGCCCTCGGAACCGGTGGCGCGGTGCTTCGTCGCGGCGCTGGTGACGACGAGATCGAAGCCGATCTTGAAGCCCTCGTGGATGGAGTGGTGGATCGTATCGATCGGCACCCCCTCGCGCGCCCATTGCGCCGCAGCCTCTTTCAGCCTGTCGATCTTGTCGGGGATGTTCTTGCCGTCGAGTACCGATACGGCCAGTTCGAGGCAGGTGCGGGTGATGGTGGTGACGTCGCCGTAGATGGCGTCGCCGGGGAGAGTGCCGCAGGGAGCGACGTTTTCGACGAAGTGGCCGACCATCTGGCGCGACAGTGCCCAGACATCCTTGAGCGGTGACGACATCGGCCGCCCGGAAACGGTCAGGCTCGGTCTATCCGGAGTGGCAACAGACATGGGGAACTTCCTTCCACCCCCGTGAACTGCACTGCGGTAATACCGTAACCGTTTCGAGATCCGCCAGGGCAGTTTTCACAATCGATCGTGATACTTCGGGACACCCCTACCGCTGTGCTTGGTGAGTGATCACAGTGCGCACGGGTTCACGACGGCGACTGGTTGGCGGGCGTTCCCGTGAGCAGGCGTTTGAGCACCTTGCCGGTCTCCCCGCGCGGCAGCGCGGACAGGAAGGTGACATCGCGCGGCACCGAGAAGCGGCTGAGCCGATGCCGGACGTAGGTGCGAATCATGTCCTGATCGAGACCCGATCCCTCCCGCTTGACGATGAAAGCCGCTAGCCGCTGCCCGAATTCGCGGTCCGGCACGCCCACGACGGCGACGTCGGTGATCTGCGGCAGGTGCGCCAGGGCCTCCTCCACGGGGCGCGGGAAGACGTTCTCCCCGCCGGAGATGATCATCTCGTCGTCGCGGCCGTCGATGAACAATCGCCCGGCGGCATCGAGATAGCCGAGATCGCCGGTGTCGAGCATGCCCTCGGCCTCGGCGGGCGGCGACGCGTTGACGTAGCCGTCGAACAGCATGTGGTTGCCGACGTAGATGCGCCCGGTGGCGCCCACGGGGACGGGCCGGTGGTCCGGGCCCAGCACGGCGATCCGGGTCCCCAGGGGCGGGCGCCCGGCCGTGGTGGGCGAGGTGCGCAGATCCTCGGGTGTGGCGACGGTGGCCCAGGAGACCTCGGTGGATCCGTAGACGTTGTAGAGCACGTCGCCGTAGGTGTCCATGAAACGCAGCACGGTGGCCCCGGCCAGCGGGGCGCCGCAACTGGCCACGATGCGCAGGCTGGAGGTGTTGAAGCGGGCCCGCACATGGGTGGGCAGGTCGAGGATCCGCTGCACCATGGTCGGTACGAGAACCAGTGTGGTGACCTCGTTTTCGGCGATCAGGCGCAGGGTGTCGCGGGCGTCGAAATGTTCCGGGAGCACCACCGTGGCCCGCAGCGGCGTGCTCAGCTGCAGCGCCGCCATGCCCCAGGTGTGAAACAGCGGCGCGGGGATGAGCATCGTCTCGTCCATCCGGAAGGGGATGCGCGACAACAGCGCCGCCACGGTGCCGAACCCCTTCGGATGCGGTCGGCGGGCGCCCTTGGGGGTGCCGCTGGTGCCCGAGGTGAGCACGATCAACCGGCCGCCCCGCGCGGGCTTGCGGAAGGTGGTGTGCCCCAGGGCGATCAGGTCCTCGATCGTGGTGCCGCCGGCGGGCCCGCGGTCGGTGAACACCCGGTGGATATCGGAATGCAGGTAGTGCACCAGCGATTCCAGCGCGGTGTCGACGAACAGGTGCTCGAGCCGGTGGCGCTGCACGATCTCCTCGATCCGCCGCGCGGACAGCCCGGCGTTGAGCAGCACCACGTCGACGCCGAGTTTCCCCGCGGCGACCATGGTTTCGACCATCCCGGCGTGATTGAGCGCCAGCAGGCCGACGGCGTCACCGGCGCCGAGCCCGAGCCTGCTCATCGCGGCGGCCAGCGCGTGGCTGCGGTCGTGGATCTCGGCGAACGTGCGGACGCCGCGATCGTCGACGACCGCGGCCCCGTGCGGGGAGTGCGCGGCCGCGGCCGCGTAACCACCGGCGAGCGTGAAGCCCCACTTGGCGAGCCGCCCGAACTGCCGCACCCCGATATCGGGCCGGTAGGTACGCACCACGCCGGTCGACACCATCTGGCGAGCCACGTCGGCGCGCCGTCGCAGCGGGCTGTCCTCGCCGTTGACCGCCACCGATGTCGGTGCCCCCGTGAGCAACTCGGCCAGGCGCCCCAGACCGGCCTCCGCCCAGGCGATGATCTCGGAGTTCGGCAGCGCCGCGACCACCGGGTGAATGCGGCCGGGCGCGAAGAAGGTGATGGTGACCCGGGTGCCTTCGCCCGACGCGGTCTCGCGCAGGCGGACCGCGGCGAAGCTGCCGGTCGCCCCGCATTCCAGTTCGAAGGTCGCGCCGGTCCGCCCGGCCATGAAGGTTGCCGCAAATGTGCTGATCCCGGACTCGCCGGTGCCGATCCGGAACTGCCACAGCGGATGCCCGGCGATCGTCTCGAGACGATCGCACGCGCCGATCCCGGTGAAAATTCGTGAATAGCTCTGCGGATCCGTGAGCAGTTTCCACACGGATGTGATGGCGACCGGCAATTCTACGGTCGCATCGATGACGTCGGTAGCCAACTTCGTACACTTCTCGCGGGCCGGTCCGAAGGAGCTGGACCGGCGGGAACTCATTTGTAACCGGTAAAGCCGACGCCGGTCAAGAACGGGTTCTTCCGCTGAATTCCGAGGACGTCCAGAGGTGCTGCCACCCTATTGTTCGGTGCACTATACGCGTTTCGGGGGCGGTATGAATTACGTCGTCGAATTGTTGTGACAATTCCCTGGGGGTGGGGTGGGAGGCTTGTGATGATGCGCATGCCCGAGTGTTGCGGGGCAACCGACCGGTTCGGCTCGCGCATGGTTCGCGCCCGTGCGGGCCGGACGCTTCGCCACCGGGGCGCCCGGCTTTGTCCCCGGTCACGATTTCCCCGGCGCAACCTCGTGAAGTTTCCCAGTGCTGCCGCGAATTGTTCCGTGCCTCAGTAAGTTACGAGTACGAGGGGGAAGTGCAGGGGATGGGGTGCGAAGGAGCACGCAGTGGCACATCGAGTACTGGTTACGCGCGTAGACGACCTCGATGGCGAATCGACGGCCGATGAGACGGTGGTCTTCGGGCTGGACGGGGCGACCTACGAAATCGATCTGTCGGCCGCCAATGCGGCTCGGCTGCGGGAGCAGGTGGAACAGTGGGCCGAGCGCGCCCGCAAGGTCCGCCGCACCGCGACCAGCGTCCGGAAACCGACGACGATGACCGCGGTCCAATCGACGGCCGCGCGGCAGTGGGCGCGGGAGAACGGCGTCACGGTTTCCGCGCGCGGCCGCGTGCCCGGCGAGGTACTGCGGGCCTATCTCGATGCCGGGCGCTCCGCCGCCGACTGAATCCGCCGGGACGACCTTCGCATACCGCCCAGCAACCGATCAGCGCCCATCCGCACCGTGCATCGCGTCGAATATCGAGCAGTACCTGCAACTCCTTTGCGAATTGCCAGGACTGGAGTATCGGTAACCGCAACTTGAACGGAAGGACCAGGCTGTGATCCCCATTTTCATCGGCCAGCTCATGGGTACGATCTCCGAATTCCTCGGTAAGCTCCTCATTCCCTGAGGTGATCGCGCCGGGGCGGCGATACCGCCGCCCCGGCACGAACTTCCCGGTGGCGCGGCTAGGCGAGCAGGCTGCGCAGGGCCCGCCGGATCGCGGCGGTGGCATCCTCCCGGGACAGTCCGCGCCGCTCGACGAGATGGTGCCGGTAGGGCCAGCCGGCGGTGGCGTCGATCAGATCCAGCAATTCCTCGTCCACGCCGTCGGCGCGGGTGAGTTCGGGGGCGAACATCCGGGCCAGGTGATCGCGAACGCGCTTGTCGGTCAGCCGCATCCGATCATCGACCCCCGGATTGGTCTGCGATTCCAGCAAACCCATGATCCGGGGACGGCGCTGTAGCGCGTACACCGTCTCGCTCTGGTGCGCCGCGGCGGCAATGCGCTCGTCGCGCGATTGCCGCGGATCCACCTGGGCGAGCAGGGTTTCCACGTAGTCCGACTGCTGTTCGACCGCGGCCTGCAGCAGGTCCTCGCGGGTGGGGAAATGCACGAAGATGCTGCGCTCGGACACGCCCGCCCCGGTGGCGATGGTCTTGGTGGTGGGGGCGAAGTCGCCGTCCTTGACCGCCTCCAGCAAGGCGTCGATGATCGCGCGGCGGGTCTGCTCGGGGTTGCGCCGGCGCCGCCGTCCGGGATCGGTGCCCTCGTTCATGACTGCATCCGACCACACCGGCGCGGCCCGGTCGCGCAGCGGGGGCGGTGAGTCGCACCACCGCTATTGCAGTGAGACTGCAATAGCAGTTATGGTGGTTCGCATGACGAAGGATCGTGACAGTGAGCCACCGCGCGAACACGGCGTCTCGCGCCGCGGCGTCTTCGGATTCGGCGCCGCCGCGATCGCGGCGGCGGGAATCGGTGTGGGGCTCAGTTCCTGCGGCAACGACGACGAGGTGGATCCGCCGGACACGCAGACCGACCCGACCGATCACGTCGCCCGCGCCAACCGGCAGGCCACCGCGGCGCTGCCGTTCTCCGACACCGCCGACTTCGCCGACGCCGACCGCGGATTCGTCGCCGCACTCACCCCCGGCATCGTCCGCTCCGAGGACGGAAAGGTGGTGTGGGACAACGACTCCTACAACTTCCTCCAGGGCTCGTGCCCGATGTCGGTGCATCCGAGCCTGTGGCGCCAGTCGCAGCTGACGGTCAAACAGGGCCTGTACGAGATCGCGCCGGGCTTCTATCAGGTGCGCGGGCTGGATCTGTCGAATATGACGCTGATCGAGGGTGAAACCGGCGTCGTCGTCATCGACCCGCTGATCTCCGCCGAGACCGCGAAGGCGGGGCTGGAGCTGTATCGGCGGCATCGCGGCAATCGGCCCGTGACGGGCCTGATCTACAGCCATTCGCACGTCGACCATTTCGGCGGCGCGCTCGGCGTGCTCACGAAGGAGCAGGCCGCGGCGGGCGTTCCGGTGCTGGCCCCGGTGGGCTTCGTGGAGCACGCGGTCAGCGAGAACGTCTACGCGGGGACGGCGATGGCGCGGCGTTCGGCGTACATGTACGGCGCCGCGCTGCCCCGCGGGCCGAAGGGGCAGGTCGGGACGGGACTCGGGCAGACCAACTCGACCGGCACGATCACGCTGATCGCGCCGACCCGCGATATCACCCGCAGCGGTCAGGAGGAGACCGTCGACGGTGTGCGGATGGTGTTCCAGCTGACGCCGGGCACCGAGGCGCCGTCGGAGATGAACTTCTACTTCCCCGACCGCCGCATCCTGTGCATGGCCGAAAACGCCACCCACACCCTGCACAATCTGCTCACGCTGCGCGGTGCGCTGGTGCGCGATCCGCACGTGTGGTCGGCTTATCTCACCGAATCCATCAATCTTTATGCGCGGCAATCGGATCTGGTGTTTTCCTCGCATCACTGGCCGGTGTGGGATACCGACCGGATCGTGGAATATCTGTCGCTGCAACGGGATCTGTACGCGTACCTGCACGACCAGACCCTGCGCCTGCTGAATCAGGGCTATACCGGCAGCGAAATCGCGGAGCAGTTCCAGATCCCGCCGGCGCTTGCCGAAAAGTGGTTCACACACGGCTATTACGGCTCGGTGAGTCACAACGTGAAGGCCATCTACCAGCGATACATGGGGTGGTTCGACGGCAATCCGGCGCACCTGTGGGAACATCCGCCGGTGGAGTCGGCCAAGCGTCACGTAGACGCCATGGGCGGCGTCGATTCCGTCTTACGGCAGGCCCAGAAGGCTTACGACGCAAGCGATTACCGATGGGCCGCACAGCTGCTGAACTACGCCGTGTTCGCCGATCCCGGGAACCGGAAAGCGCAGTTGCTGCAGGCAGCGACCTTCGAACAACTCGGATATGGCAGCGAGAACGCCACGTGGCGCAACTTCTATCTGTCCGGCGCCTATGAACTACGCAACGGATCGTTCGGAACCCCGACCCAGTCGGATCCGAGTTCGATGCTCGCGGCACTATCGGTCGATCAAATCTTCGACGCGGCGTCGCTGCGCATCAATGGACCCCGGGCGTGGGGCGTCAGGATGACCACGGACTGGCGGTTTCCGGACGATCATGACCGAGTGCATCGTGTCGAACTCCGCAATGGCGTGCTCATTCACTACGACCGCCGTCCGAGCGACGGGCTGCCCGCGCCCGATGCCACGGTCGTCACGACCCGTGCCGCCTTGCTGGGCACCCTGCTGGGCGGCGGCGACGTGGGCGCGGCGGTGCGCAAGGGTGATATCAGGATCGAGGGCGATGCGGCCGTACTGGCTCAGCTGCCACCGCTGTTCGATAAACCGGATCCGAACTTCGCGATCGTCACGCCGTAGTCCTCGGATCACCGGCGGTGTCGCCCGTTCGCCGGGAACGCGACCGGGCCCGGCCCCCACGCCTGTGACGCGGTGGGCCGGGCCCGGCCGGGGCCCCTTTTACCAGGACAAAGCCCGGATCGGAGTTACTTGTTGGCTTTGTGATAGGCGGCGACGATCTCGGAGGAAATTCGCCCCCGAGCCGACACGTTGTAGCCGTGTTTCTTCGCCCATTCTCGGATGGCCACGGTTTGCTCGCGGTCGGCCGCGGACTTCGGCTTGGACACCGCGCCCGACTTCACCCGGCCCACCTTCCGGGCCTTATCGGCCCAGGGTTCCAGGGAACCCCGGAGCTTGCCGGCATTCAACGTGGAGAGATCGATTTCGTAGGCCACGCCATCGATCGAGAACTGCACGGTCTCGTCCGCTTTGGACTTCCCGTCGTAATCGTCGATGAGCGTGACGGTGACCTTCTTGGCCATGAGCCAGCCCTTTCGCACGGACACGGATCTACTCGGATTGCGTATACCGTACCGCAGCGGCGTCTCGCATAGCGAATCCGGCACTATTCGGCGTTTCCCGTGGTGAATGTCCGAAAGGGTTAAAACAATCGGCGGGCGACGGAATTCCCAGCCCTCGAGGGATTCGGGTGGGCGGGCCATCCTCGGGTGTACGGGACCCCGAGACCCGCCGGGTCAGCCGACGCTGTGGCCGCCGCTGGGCTCGCCGTATCGGGCGTCGGTGCAGTTGTGCAGCACTTCCGCCAGCGCGTTCATCATCTCGTACATGACATCGACGGCGGCGTTTTCCTCGGGCTCGGTGGACCAGGTGGCGGGGGAGTTCATGACATGCCTTTCGCGAGATGGTGGATGGTGCGGCGTTGATATGCGTCGCCGGCGCGCAACACCGTTGCCTCGTCGAAATACCGGCCGCCGATCGACATCGACAGCGGGGTGCCCGCTGAAGACAGACCGATCGGTACGGCGAGAGTGGGATTTCCGAGCGGATTCCAATAGGGAGTGTGCAGTGAGGCGAGGGCGCTCAACGGCCGCAGCGGATCGAGCTCGGACAGTAGTGGCGCGCCCAGATGTCCGGTCGGGGTGACGACGAGGTCGACATCGCTCAGCAGGGCGGTCATGCGGTGCTGCGCCAGGCGCCGGACACGCTGTGCCTGAACATAATCCGGGCCGGTGACCGCCGCGCCGGACGCCAGCACGATGCGGGTGCCGCGGCCGTAATCGGTCCAGCGCTCGCGCAGGTCCGCGCGGTGGTAGGCGTGCGCCTCGGCCAGCATCACCAGCAGGTCGACGGCCACCAGCTCCGAATACAGCGGCAGCTCGACGGGAACGACGGTGGCGCCCGCGGCGCGCAGCGCGTCGAGGGCCGCGGCGAACAGCCGCGGCTGTTCGGGATCGATACCGGCGTCGGCGAAGCGGTCGAGATCGTCGACGCCGACGGTGATTCCGCGCAGGTCGCCGGTGAGCGCTGCCGGATAGTCGGCGACCGGGACCTCGGCGCTGTAGGGGTCGGCGGGATCGTGCCCCGCCAGCACCGACAGCAGCAGCGCGCAGTCGGCGGCCGAACGCGCCAGCGGGCCGACGTGATCGAGGGTGTAGCCGAGTGGCACCACACCGGATTTCGGGACGCGGCCGAAGGTGGGCTTGAGTCCGGTGACGCCGTTGAACGCCGCCGGAATCCGGATGCTGCCCGCGGTATCGGTGCCGATGGCGCCGAGGAACAGTCCGGCGGCCACCCCGGCGCCCGATCCGGAACTGGAGCCGCCCGCCCAGCGCTCGCGGTCCCACGCGCAGCGGGGGACCGGAAACGGTTTGTCCGGGTCGGGAACTCCGATCGCGAACTCCATGGTGCTGGTCTTGCCGGTGATGACGGCGCCCGCCTGCTCGAGCCGCCGCACCACGGCGCAGTCGCCGGTCGCGGTCGCCCACGCCGGGTCCAGCACCAGGCTCTGCGCGGTGGTCGGGGCGTGCGCGTGGGCGAGAATATCCTTGACGCCGATCGGGATTCCGGCCAGCGGCGGCGGCGCGGCGCCGGCGGCCAGCTGCCGGTCGATCTCCGCCGCGCGGGCGCGGGCGCGCTCGTCGGTGCGGGTCAGGTAGACGCCGAGGTCGTCGCCGGTGGACAGGGCCCGCTCGGTCAGGTCGGTGGCGGTGGTCTCGCCGCGGCGCAGGGCGGCCGCGGCGTCGGTCACGGTATCGAACGAGGCTGGGCGGACGGCTGTTTCGGTCATGCGGGATCCTTCGGTCGGTGGGCTCCGGTGACGTCGATGCGGGGGATGCGGCCGATTTCGATCAGCAGTTCGTTGCGGCAGGTGCCGAGCGCGTAATCGACCACCCGGCCGGTGTGGTCGCGGATGCGCTGCTGTACCAGCAGGACCGGCTCGCCCGGCAGCACGTGCAGCAGGGCGGCGGTGTGCTCGTCGGCGCCGGCGGCCTGCACGCCGACGTCGCAGCTGGTGAGGTCGATGCCGCCCGAGTGCAGCAGCGCGTAGAAGTCGCGGCGGAAGCCGGACTGGTCGACGCGGGCGGCCTCCGGCGCGCGAATGTAGTTGGTGAACACCGCCATCGGGCGCCGATCGGCCAGCAGCACGTATTCCACGCAGAGGCAGTCGTCGCCCACCGCGGTGTCGTCGAGTTGTTCGGCGATGACGCGCGGCGCCGGGGCCCAGGCCCAGTGCAGCAGGCGGGGCGTGATCGCCCCGACCGCGAGATGTTCGTCGAGCGCGCGATCCTGCGGCGGCAGGGCGCCCGGCACCACGTACTCCGCGCGCACGGTCAGGGTGCCGAGCCCGCGCCGCCGCTCGATGAGGCCGTCCCGCCGCAACAGGTCCAGCGCCTCGCGCACCACGTCCCGCGGCGCCCGATACTGCGCCATCAACTCGGCCTCCCCGGGCAGCCGCCCGGTACCGAACTCCCCGCCCCGCAACGCCGCCCGCAACAGATCCCGCACCCTGCGTGCGGAAAGGTGCGACGCCGCGGGCAGCAACCCCCGCACCTGCTCCTCGAATGCCTTGCGCTCGACAGCCGTTCGCTGTTCATCCGCTCCGCGATCGGCCACGGTGGTGTCCCGGTCCGCCGTGGCGCGCCGGACCATTTCACGCCGCGGCACGTTGCGTCGGCCACGGATGTCGTGCTCACCCGTGCCGGTGGGTTCGGCTGTGCTGCCGCCCTCGCCAGGTTGGTCGCGGCCGGGTTGCGCGGAGCCGTGCGGCCTGGGGCGAATCGAACCGGAGAACATGGTCGTAGCGTGCCCAGCGCTCGATTACGCGACAACACACCCCGGTAAACCTCCAGTTACGCGACCCCGCAATCCAACCAGAACGCCGATGACCTGCGCATTCACCTCCGCGCACCACCCGATCCGCGAACACCTCGCACCTCCGCGCCCGGCCCGCACGGCACCGCACGACCCCTTCCGCGAACCGTCGTTCGAGTAGCGGGCACACCGACGTTCCCGCACCCCTGGCGTGTTCCCGCACTGGTTTGCGACGCCCGCAGTGGGTGCGAGAACACGCGAGGGGTGCGGGAAGTGAGGGGTGACGTGGGCTTGCTGGCTATGGCATGCTGTAGTTAGATGACTCGGCGGAAGGCTTTGGAGGGGATATGGATTCGGTTCGGCGGGCCTATTACGCGGTGCAGCGGGCGTGGAGTGGGCAGGACTGGGAGGCGTGGGCGGGGACCTGTGCCGAGGGGTATCGGTTCGATACCGGGGCCGGGTTGCGGCTGGATGTGGCGGGCACGCTGGCCTGGAGCCGGGCGTGGTTCGCGGCGTTTCCGGACTACGCCGAGGAGGTCGGCGCGCTGCATATCGGCGCGGATTCGGCCGTCGCGGAGCTGGTCGGCGAGGCGACGTCGACCGCCGATTTCGTGCTGGGTGAGGCGACACTGCTGCCCGCCACCGGGCGGCGGTTCCGGATCGAATACGCCAAGGTGCTGGTATTCGACGCGGACCTGAAGGTGGTGCGGGACAAGCAGTATCAGGACCGCCTCGATCTCTATGGGCAGCTGGGCGTTCGGATTCCGGCAGACCTCGGCCGCTGAGGCTACTTCTCGGCCAGCAGGGCCAGAATCTCCTGGGTGGTGGCGGATTCGCCGAGGCGGGGGAAGATCTTCGTGAGGCTGTGGGTGTGGGAGTCGGTGTCCCGGTCGCTCATGGCGTCGGTGGCGAGGGTGATGTTGTAGCCGTGCTCGTGGGCGGCGCGCGCGGTGGATTCGACGCCGATGCTGGTGGCGATGCCGCCCAGCACGATGCCCGTGACCCCGCGGCGGCGCAGCCGCAGATCCAGCTCGGTGCCGTGGAATGCGCCCCAGTGCCGCTTGGTGATCACGATGTCGGTCGGCTGCACATCCAGCTCGCCGACCAACTGGTCCCAGCCCTGCGGCAGCGGGCCCGTGGGTGTGGCGGCGTCGGTGCGGCCCGGTGGCGCATCCGCACCGTCGGGGGCGAACGAGACGCGGACCAGCGCCACCGGCAGCCCGGCCTTGCGGAATCCGCGGGCGAGTTCGGCGCCGCGGGACACCACATCGGCGGCGGCGTGCGGCCCGGTCGGCGCTCCGACGATGCCGCGCTGCAGATCGATGAGCACCAGGGCGGTCCGGGGATCGAGGGTGGTGGCGGGCAACGGAATTCCTCTCTTTCCGGTCATTCTTCCAGTAGTCGGCGCAGCACGGTGATCGCGGCGATGAGCGAATCCTGTTCGGCACGAGACAGTTTCGCCGCCATGGCCTGCGCCAGCCAGTCCTCCTTGGCGGTGCGCGCGGCGGCGACCAGGCGCTCGGCCGCGGCGGTCGGCGACATCAGCACCTGTCGCTGATCGGTGGGATGCGGTGTGCGCTCGACCAATCCGCGCTCCTCCAACGCGGCAACGGTCGCTCGCATCGATTGCGGCCGCACATTCTCCGCTCGGGCCAGCGCCGCCACGGTGGCCGGGCCGTCGGCCAGCAACCGGCTGATCGCGACCGCCTGCGACGGCGTGATGTCGAGTCCGGTATGGGCGACGCGCAACTGCCGCAGCAGCCGGCTCATCACCACGCGGAGATCCGTCGCCGCGGTGGCCAGCTCGGCGGGGGAGTGGCTACGCACCATGCCGCGAGTCTCGCAATAGAACAGGAAAACTTGCAAGTTTCCCTGCTCGAATCGGTGTCACCGATAACGACCGGCTTGTTTACATAGCGATGTGTGCATATGATCGCGGACGGCCCGAACGAGTCGAGAGGGGAACGCGATGGGCGCAGGACACGCACACGACCATGCACGGTCGGGGGGCGCGCATTCGCATGCGCACGCCTCGCCCGACAGCGATAAGCGCTGGCTGGCCGGGGCGTTGGCGGCGATCGTGCTGTTCATGCTGGGCGAGGTCGTGGTGGGCGTGGCGGCCGGATCGCTGGCGCTGTTGTCCGATGCCGCGCATATGCTCACCGACGCCGCCTCGATCGCCTTGGCGCTGTGGGCGATTCGGCTGGCCGCGCGCCCCGCCGCCGGGCGCATGACGTTCGGCTGGAAGCGGGTGGAGATCTTGTCCGCGCAGGCCAACGGCCTGACGCTGTTGCTGCTGGCGGCCTGGCTCACCTACGAGGCGATCCGGCGGATGGCGGAGCCGCCGGAGGTCGCCGGTGGTCTGGTACTGGGCACCGCCCTGGTCGGCATCGTGGTCAATCTGGCGGCGACCTGGATGATTTCGCGGGCGAACCGCAGCAGCCTGAATGTCGAGGGTGCCTTTCAGCACATCCTCACCGACCTGTTCGCGTTCATCGCCACCGCCGTCGCGGGCGTGGTCATCGTGCTGACCGGCTTCGCCCGTGCCGACGTCATCGCCACGCTGGTGGTGGTGGCGCTGATGGTGCGCGCGGGGATCGGCCTGGTGCGCGCGTCGAGCCGCATTTTCCTCGAGGCCGCGCCCGCCGACCTCGATCCGACCGCGATCGGCCAGGACATGGCCGCCCGCGACGGCGTGGTCGAGGTGCACGACCTGCACATCTGGGAAATCACCTCCGGATCTCCGGCGCTGTCGGCACACGTGCTGGTCGAGCCGGGCCGCGATTGCCACGCCGTGCGGGAGGATCTGGCGCACCGGCTGGCGCACGAGCATCACATCGAGCACGCCACCCTCCAGGTCGACCACGCCCAGCCGGAGCTGATCGAGCTCGGCGCCCAGGCGTCCGCGCACTGCGAGGTCGCCCACGGTCCGGCGCATGTACGGCCGAGTTCCGTGGCCGCTCGGTACTGAATCGGGGTCATCGTCCCGGCGTGCTCGAGCACTGCCGACGACACCCGGGCAGGTTCACGGGATTCTCATGGCCGTGGGTGGACGATGAGTCGATGAAGCGACCCTGCCCGCTCGCCCTCCGCGCGGTGCTGTTCGCCGCCGCGGCCGCCGGATCGGTGACGGCCGGCGCCGACCCCGCGTTCGCGACGCCGACCGTCACCTATGGTGGCGGCGCGATCATCACCGCCCAGGTCACGGGGGAGCGGCCCGGCTACGCGTGCCAGATCGCGGCCCGCGATATCGACGGACCGTGGCGCACGGTGAATGCCGCCGGCGGCGTCGAACTCGAATCCGGTCCGGTACCCGCCGGGCGGCATGTGGTGCGCGTCCTGTGCGAGAACCGCACCGACGGCGACTTCACCACGCATATCGTCGGCCGCGACACCGCGGTGGCCACCCGCTGACCCGGATCAGATCTTGCGGATGACCGTGACCACCTTGCCGAGGATCTGGGCGTCGTTCCCCGGAATCGGCTCGAACAGCGGGTTGTGCGGCATCAGCCAGACCTGCTTGCCGGCGCGCTTGAACGTCTTCACCGTCGCCTCGCCCTCGATCATCGCCGCCACGATGTCGCCGTTGTCGGCGACGTTCTGCTGGCGCACGACCACCCAGTCGCCGTCGCAGATGGCGGCATCCACCATCGACTCACCGACGACCTTCAGCAGGAACAGCGAACCCTCGCCGACCAACTCGCGCGGCAGCGGGAACACATCCTCCACCGCCTGCTCGGCCAGGATCGGCCCACCGGCGGCGATGCGGCCCAGCACCGGAACGTAGGTGGGGGCGGGCTGGTCGCCCGACTCGGTCTCCATCGGGCGCAGGTTGGTCACGGTGCCGACCGCGCGCACCGCGGTCTCGTCCAGGCCGCGGACGTCCACCGCGCGCGGGCGGTTCGGATCGCGGCGCAGGAAGCCCTTGCGCTCCAGGGCGCGCAGCTGATGGGCGACCGAGGAGGTCGAGGTGAGGCCGACCGCGTCGCCGATCTCGCGGATGCTCGGCGGATAGCCGCGCTCGCTGACCGAGGTGCGGATGACCTCGAGCACCTTGCGCTGGCGGACGGTGAGATCGGCCGCGGTGCCGGGTGATTCGGCGCTGTCGGCCTCGGTGACAGGGTCGTCCACGTCGTCGTGGCCGCCCACCGTACGTTCGCTCACGACTGCACCTCGCTGACGCTCGGCTCCGTCGTGCGCGCGGCGCGCTGTGTCGTCGGTTCGCTCGCGAGCTCACTCACGGTCGCCGTCCTCCGTTCATGGATGTACTGGGTCTTCCGTGCGCCCCGTGCACCGGCCTGTGGGCGCTCGTCTTGGGTCTCACCGGATTTCGTGCTTCGAATGTAGTCCGCTCGCCACCAGGTTTCAAACATCTGTTCGACGCATGTCGCGGAAAGTGATGACTTTGTCGGCGCCCCGTGGTAAAAATCGAACATCAGTTCTTCGAACACATGATCGAACACTGGGTCTCCCGAACCGCACGCCCGAACCGAATACCGAGTCTCCTCACGTACAGGGTTCCCGTCCCGCACACCCACCTGGAGGTCTGTCCGATGCGCACCGCCGTCAGCGAATTCGATACCGCCGGAACCGATCTGGGCTTCGATACCGTTCCGCGCCCGCGGCGGCTGCCCGCGCGTTCGAGCACCGGGCTCGTACGCGACACCCGCCGTCCGCGTGGTACTCGGCCCGGGTCGGCGCTGGTGCGCTACGAGCGTCCGCGGGTGGAGCTGTCGCGTGGCCCGCACGCGGTCGACCGGGTGGAGCGGGCGCAGGTGGGCTTCGCGACGCTGGCGGTCGCCGCGCTGGTGAGCGCCGCGGTGGTGTGCGGCCTGCTCGGTCTGGCCCAGCTGCGCGCGGGTGCTCCAGCCGCGGAGTCGACATCGGTGGTGCAGGTCCACGAGGGAGAGTCGCTGTCGGAGGTGGCCGCGCGCGTGGCACCGGCAGATCCAGTGCGCGATACCGTGCGAAAGATCGTGGAACTCAACGGCTTGAGCGCCGCCGAGGTGGCGCCGGGGCGGACGTTGATCGTTCCGGCCGCCGCCGAGTGATCGCCGCTCGGTCGCGGAGTGTGTGTGGCCGAATTTGTTGATCGGCAACTGAAACTGGTTGCTACTGTGCTCGAAATGTGACCTGGGCGACACTCGCCGATGATCGATTTCGAGGGCATGCACGATGACGCGA
The DNA here is from genome assembly GCF_001613165.1 of Nocardia mexicana NBRC 108244. Taxonomy (GTDB): domain Bacteria; phylum Actinomycetota; class Actinomycetes; order Mycobacteriales; family Mycobacteriaceae; genus Nocardia; species Nocardia mexicana. Next base: position 60,371 of record NZ_BDBV01000086.1, on the reverse strand, counting down.
CCCACCTCCCTCACCCGCGGGCTGCGCCCGCTCGCCCGGACGGCGGCACTGCTCGTGTGCCTGCTGTTCGGACTGGTGACGGCTCCCGCCGTGACGGCCGAGCCCGGCTATGCGGAGTATTTGGACCTACCGTCGGTCAACGGTGACGGAGCGGGTGGGGGCGGGCTCAATCCCGCACTGCCGCTGGACGTTCCCACGCTGCGCGCGGCCGTGGAGCAGGCGCGGGAGGCGCATGTGGCGCCGCACCGTTACGCCACTCTGCTGCACCAGTACTGGTTGGTCACGGCGGCCACCAATGCGGGCATCGACCTGGCCGGCTGGGAGCCCGCGCGGGGCGTGGCGGCCAACTCCCACACCTTCACCCAGGTGTATGTGAACTATCTGCGGCTGACGAATCAGCATCCGGAGTTCTACTGGGCGGGGCTGGCCGGATTGGCGGGCGGCTCGTTCGCCTCCGGATTCTTCGATATGAGCGATGTCGGCGGCGTCGTCAGCGTTCCGGGCATTCACGAACTGGGCAGCGTGGTCGCGGATCTGCTGCGGCACACCCCGCCTGAACTGGTGAACCTGGCCCCGTCGGACCTGCGCCTGCTGGCCACCGAGGGTTCGCGGCTGACCGCCGCCGACCTGGCCTGGTATCAGGGTCGCCTGATGGTCATGCAGAAGCACATCTTCATCGATCAGGTGCCGATGCACGAGGCCTACGTGGCCGAGGGCCTGCCTGCCGTCGAGGAGCTGTACGAAGCCGGGGTGCTCGACGAAAATGCCGTCGCCGCATGGCGTTCCATCGACGGGGGCACCGCGGCCGGATATGACGACGCGCTGCTGCGCATGACCGACCGCGAACAGAATCAGATCATCGCCGACCAGTGGGACGCCACCTCGCAGGGGCGCGGCGTGATGGGCCGAATCCTGACCTACGTCAGCACGGTGGCGGGGAAGGCGGCGGTTCCGGGTGTGCGGGCCCCGGGTGTCTACGCACCGACCACCCTGACCGCCGACGTCGGCGGCCGCCGGATGTCGCTGCGCACGCCGATGCCCGATTTCAACTGGGCCGACCGCGATACCCGGTGGGCCTATATCGTCGCCGACCTGGTGCCGCGCTATGCGGAGATGCAGGCGAATCCCGCCCTGGCCCGGCCGGTGCTGGCGGAGCCGTTCCCGGAGAAACTGGCTGCCGGTCGGCTGCTGCGGCGCCTGCCCGACCTGATCGCCGACCTCACCAGTCAGTGGCAGGTTACGGCCTGAGCGGGGGTTATCCGGGGGTGCACCCCGGCTTCTTCCAGGTCCTGGGGGTATCCTCGGTGTTGCTGTATATGAAACAGCATTGCGCTGGACCCATTCAGCGACGAGCGACCGCGTTGCTGTAGACCGATGCAGGCATCGACGAAGGATCTCGGATGCATTGCCCGTACTGCCGACACCCGGATTCCCGGGTCGTCGACTCGCGCGAAGCCGAGGAAGGCTCCGCCATCAGGCGCCGTCGTGCCTGCCCGCAATGCGGGCGGCGGTTCACCACCGTCGAGACCGCGATCCTATCGGTGGTGAAGCGCAGCGGGGTCACCGAGCCGTTCAGCCGCGAGAAGGTGATTCGCGGGGTGCGCCGCGCCTGCCAGGGCCGCGAGGTCGACGACGATGCCCTGAACCTGCTGGCGCAGCAGGTGGAGGATGCGGTGCGGGCCACGGGATCCCCGGAGGTGCCCAGCCACGAGGTCGGCCTGGCCATCCTGGGCCCGCTGCGCGACCTGGACGAGGTGGCCTATCTGCGCTTCGCCTCGGTCTACCGATCCTTCAGCTCCGCCGAGGATTTCGAGCGCGAGATCGCCGACCTGCGCCGCCACCGCACCGAGCACACCGTCGCCGCCGGCGCGGAGTGAGGTCGCGCCGCGCCCGGACGATCACCGCCGCGACGGCTGCCGGACGGGGTTCGCGCGCACAGCGGCGATCGCCTTCTCGATTCGCTTGGCCGACACCGGATACGGCGTGCCGAGCTGCTGGGCGAACAGGCTGACTCGCAATTCTTCTGTCATCCACCAGATTTCGGTGACGTCGGGGGCGGTTCGGCGGGCCTCCGGCAGCGCGTCCAGCAGCCGCTGATAGGCGGCGTGCACGCGGTCCAGTTCGGCCGTGCCGCGGCGGTCGCGATCGGCGGAGGCGGGCAGCGACTCCAGGCGCAGGGCCGCCGCCTGCAGGTAGCGGGGAAGTTCGCGCAGGCGGGTGCTGCCGAACTCGCGGATGAATCCGGGGAATACGAGTTCGTCGAGCTGGTGGGTGACATCGTCGCCGATCTCGCGATCCACGGTGCCCGACAGCGCGGTTCGCACCCGGTGCGCCTCGGCGAGCACCGGCACCACCAGTCGCACGATCCGGGCGACGGTACTCGAGAACTGCGGCCGCACGGCGTCCACCAGTGCCCGGAACCGGTCGGGGCTGCGGACGGGTCCGCCGTGCGCGGCGATCAGCTCGTCGGCGGCGCAGGCACGGCAGTCCTCGACCAGGGCGTCGAGCGAGCCGTACGGGTTCTGGCTGAGCGCAAGGCGATCGGTGGGGGACAGCCCGGCCGTGACCGCCCGGGTCGAGGACGGCAGCTCGCGCAGCACGAGGGCGCGGGTTCCGGCGCGCATGGCCGCGGCCTGCTGCCCCGGCGACGACAGCACCCGCACCGCGACCCCGTCGTCCTCGGGCACCAGCGCCGGATAGCCGGTGACGGTCTGCCCGCCCGCCTCGCGGCGCACCGTCGGCTCCAGGGTGCCCAGTGATTCCGAGGTCCAGACCGTCGCCGGTGCGCGCTCGGCGGCCGCCGTGGCGCGGGCCACCGACTTCGAAACCTGTTCGGCAAGTGCGGTTTTCAGTGCGGCGAGGTTCTTGCTGCGGTCGATGGCCGTGCCGTCGGCGGCGGTGGCGGCGAAGGTCATGCGGAGGTGGTCGGGCAGCGCCGCGGGGTCCAGGTCGGCGGGGGCGATGGTCACCGAGCCCAGCCGCGACAGCTCCCGGGCCAGGCCGGTCCGCAGCGGCTCGGCGCGTGGCGTGAGCCGGGCGAGGGCCGCGCGGGCGAAGTCCGGCGCGGGAACGACGCTGCGACGCAGGTGCTTCGGCAGCGTCTTGATCAGCGCGGCCACCAGCTCCTCGCGCATGCCGGGCACCAGCCAGTCGAACCCGACCGCGCGCACATGTGCCAGCTGCGCGACCGGAATGTGCACGGTGACACCGTCATCGGCCTGTCCGGGCTCGAATTGATAAGTGAGCCCGAGGGTCAGCTCGCCCTGGCGCCAGCTGTCGGGGAATGCGGCCGGATCCAGCTGCGCCGCTTCCTCGTTCACCACCGTCGATTTCGAGAAATCGAGGAGATCCGGGTTCTCGCGCCGGGCCTTGCGCCACCAGCTGTCGAAATGCCGCACCGATACCACGTCGGCCGGGATGCGCTGGTCGTAGAAGTCGAACAGCACCTGGTCGTCGACGAGAATGTCGCGCCGCCGCGCCCGGTTCTCCAGATCGGCGACGTCGTCCAGCAATTCGCGGTTGCGGTGGAAGAACTCGTGCCGGGTCTGCCATTCGCCCTGCACCAGGGCGTGGCGGATGAACAGCTCCCGCGACAGCTGCGGATCGATGCGGCCGAAGTCGACGCGGCGCTGGGCGGCCAGTGCGATGCCGTACAGGGTGACCCGCTCGTACGCCATCGCCGCACCCCGCCGGGACGACCAATGTGGTTCGGAATAGCTGCGTTTCGCCAGATCTCCGGCCAGCCGCTCGGCCCATTCCGGCTCGATGCGCCCGGCCATCCGGCCCCACAGCCGCGACGTTTCGACCAGTTCGGCGGCCATCACCCAGCGCGGCGGCTTCTTGGCCAGCGCGGATCCGGGGAAGATCATGAACTTGGCGTTGCGCGCGCCCAGGAATTCCCGGGTCTCGGCCTCGCGGACGCCGATGTGGGAGAGCATGCCCGCCAGCAGCGACTGGTGGATCGCGGTGGAGTCCCAGGGCAGGCCGTCGGCCTCGGGGTCCACCGGGGCGACCGTGCCGTCGCTGTTCCAACCGAGACCCTTGGTGATGGTGCGGAGCTGGCCGTGCAGGTCCTGCCATTCCCGCATGCGCAGGTAGTGCAGGAACTCGTCGCGGCACATCCGCCGGAACTGGTTGGACGACAGCGACTTCCGGCGCTCGCGCAGATAGTCCCACAGGCGCAGGTAGGCGAGGAAGTCCGAACCCTCCACGGTGAACCGCGCGTGTTTGGCGTCGGCGGCCTGCTGGAATTCGGCGGGCCGCTCGCGCACGTCCTGAATCGACAGCGCCGCCACGATCACCAGTACCTCGGCAAGGCACCCGTTTCGGTTGGCCTGCACCAGCATTCGGCCCATGCGTGGGTCGACGGGAATCTGCGCCATCTCGCGGCCGACCGGCGTGAGTACGAGATCGCCCACCATCGCCTCCTGGCGGCGGCGACTTCGCCTGCCCGATCGCGGTGAGACGTCTTCGTCGTGCCCGGACTTCGCCTCGTCCGAGCCCTGTCCGCGATCGCCGCCCGCATCGTCATTCCGGCGGACATCGGAATCGGGAAGGGACTCAGGCCCTTTCGCCGTGTCCTCGGTCTTGCGGGCCAGCGCGCCCAGTTCCTCGAGCAGCGCGATGCCGTCACGGATGGCGCGGCGGTCGGGCGGCTCGACGAACGGGAAGCTCTCGATATCGCCGAGGCCGAGCGCGGCCATCTGCAGGATGACCGCCGCCAGGTTGGTGCGCAGGATCTCCGGCTCGGTGAACTGCGGCCGGGCGTCGAAGTCCTCCTCGGAGTACAGCCGGATGCAGATGCCGTCGGCGACGCGGCCGCAGCGGCCGGAGCGCTGGCGCGCCGAGGCCTGCGAGATCGGTTCGATCGGCAGCCGCTGCACCTTCGTGCGCATCGAATACCGGGAGATGCGAGCGTTTCCCGGGTCGACGACGTAGCGGATGCCGGGGACGGTCAGCGAGGTCTCGGCCACGTTGGTGGCGAGCACCACGCGACGTCCGGTGTGCGACTGGAACACCCGGTGCTGCTCGGCCGCCGACAGTCGCGCGTACAGCGGCAGGATCTCGGTGCGAGGCAGCTTCAGGTCGCGCAGAGCGTCTGCGGTATCGCGGATCTCGCGCTCACCGGACAGGAAGACCAGGACGTCCCCGTCGCCCTCGGCGAGCAGCTCGGTGACCGCATCGCCGATGGCGTCCACCGGATCTCGATCGACGATGCGCGGATCGTCGTCCTCGTCGTCCTCCGAGGGGGCCGAAACCTCCAGTGCCAGTGGGCGATAGCGGAGCTCCACCGGATACGACCGGCCCGACACCTCGACGATCGGTGCGGGTTCGTCCTTGTCGTCGTCCCCGAAATGCCGCGCGAACAACTCCGGATCGATGGTCGCCGAGGTGATGATCACCTTGAGGTCCGGCCGCTTGGGCAGCAGCTGCTTCAGGTACCCGAGCAGGAAGTCGATATTGAGGCTGCGCTCGTGCGCCTCGTCGATGATGATCGTGTCGTAGCGGCGCAGCATCCGGTCGCGCTGGATCTCCGCGAGCAGAATGCCGTCCGTCATCAGCTTGACCAGGGTGCGCTCGGAGGCCTGATCGGTGAAGCGCACGGTGTAGCCGACCACGTCGCCCAGCTCGGTGCCGAGTTCCTCGGCGATGCGTTCGGCGACCGTGCGCGCGGCCAGGCGGCGCGGCTGCGTGTGCCCGATGGTGCCTCGGATGCCGCGCCCCAGCTCCAGGCAGATCTTCGGAATCTGCGTGGTCTTGCCCGAACCGGTCTCCCCGGCGACCACCACGACCTGATTCTCGGCGATGGCCTTCGCGATGTCCTCGCGGCGGGCCGAGACCGGCAACTGCTCGGGATAGGCGATGCGGGGGACGGCGGCACGCCGCGCCGCGACGCGCTGCTCGGCGGCCGTGATCTCGGCCTCGATGCGGCCGAGATCGCCACCGCGGGCCTTGTCGAGCCGACGCCGCAGCCGGTGTTCGTCGCGGATCGAGAGATCGGACAGGCGGGTGCGGAGCTCGCGGGGAAGGGCGGCGGTCCTGGTCATTGCAGCAACCAGCGTAGCGAAGCCGGCGCCGTGACCTGCAGTCCCGGTCGCCGCGGGCAGGTTACCGGTTGGTTGCTATCGGCCTGTCGCTGCTGGTTGAAGACCGATCGGTATGCGACCATCGGGCCATGGTCGCCGGTTCGGGAACTCCGATGTGGGTCCGCGCCCTGCGGGTTGTCTCGCTGCTGCTGGGGATCGCGGCATTCCTCCGGGCTCGGGTGCGCGCCCTGGGCGGCGCAACCATCGCCGCGCTGCGCCGCCTGGGTGATCGGGTGCGGGGGTTCGGGCGGCGGGACCCGCTGGCGGGCCCGTCCTGACCCGCGAGGCCGGGGCGAACCCGCCGTACGCCGCGAGTACCCCGGAATGTGTTGCCGGTCGCCGATTCCGCGCTGGCGCTCGGGAGTTGCCGTGAGTCTGCCGTGGTTCCGTGGGTGACCCGAATTGCTGTGGGAAGATCGGATCATGATCACCAGGGCAGGGACGCCGCCGTGGGTCCGGGTGCTGCGCGTCGTGTTCGGGGTGCTGGGAGTCGTTGCGCTGGTCTGGATTCCCGTGCGCAATATCGGCGTCGCCGAGTTCTCGCTGGGCAACTACCTCAGCTATTTCACGGTCGAGTCCAACATTCTGGGCGTGGTGGTGCTGCTGATCGGCGGCCTGCGCGACCCCGGCGACCGGCGCTGGCAACTGCTGCGCGGCGCGAGTGCGCTGTACCTCCTGATCACCGGCGTCGTGTACGCGGTGCTGCTGGCGAATATCGACGTGATGCTGACCGACAAGTGGATCAACGACATCATGCACCGGGTGCTGCCGATCGTGCTGGTAGCCGATTGGCTGCTGGTGCCCGCGCGGCTGAGTGTCACCGGCAGGCTGATCGGTGGCTGGCTGATCTATCCGGCGGTGTACGGGGTGTACAGCCTCGTCCGCGGCGCGATCGTCGACTGGTATCCGTACCCGTTCCTCGACCCGCGCGGGCAGGGATATATCTCGCTGCTGATCGGGCTGGTGATTCTCGCGGTGGTCTTCGCCCTGCTGGCGACCGCGGTCGCGGGGCTGGGGGTGATGTTCGGCCGCCGGGACTCCTCCGCCCTGTCCGGACCGGATGGGGCGGTCACCTCCGAGCGCGATGGGGGTCCCGGACGCAGGTAGTCTGGCGACGCGACACCTGCGGCGCGACGGCTGTGTAGCTGTGAATTGGCTCGCGCTTTTCGATACGGGTCGCCCTCGGGCACGGGAGAACCACACCCCTGCCCGGCCGGTGTGCGGAGAGGAGCCTGAGATGGGTGCGCTGTGGCATGGGTTCGCCGATATGGGGGCCGTCGAACGTGACGGCGCGTTCGTGGTCGCCCGCGGTGAGGGCGCCCACATCTGGGACCGGGCCGGGACCCGCTACCTCGACGCCACCGCCGGACTCTGGTTCACCAATGTCGGCCACGGACGCCGCGAGATCGCCGATGCGGTCGCCGCGCAGCTGTCCGACCTCGCGCACTACTCGAATTTCGGTGACCTCACCGCGCCGGTGACCCAAGAACTCGCGGAGCGGCTGGCGGAGCTGGCGCCGGTGCCGGGCAGCAAGATCATGTTCACCTCGGGCGGGTCCGACTCGGTCGATACCGCCGCCAAGCTGGCGCGCCGCTACTGGCACGAGCTGGGGCGGCCGGAGAAGACGCTGATCGTCGGTAGGCGTCTGGCCTATCACGGTATGCACGTCGCCGGGACGGCGCTGGGCGGCATCGCCGTGAACCGCGAGGGCTACGGCGAGCTGATGCCCGACGCCCGCACGGTCGAATGGAACGACGCGCGGGCGCTGCAAACACTGATCGACGAGGTCGGCGCGAATCGGATCGCGGCGTTCTTCTGCGAGCCGATCATCGGCGCGGGTGGCGTGTACCTGCCGCCCGAGGGGTACCTGGCCGAGGTCCGCCGCCTGTGCCGCGAGCACGACATCCTGTTCGTGGCGGACGAGGTGGTCACGGGGTTCGGGCGGATCGGCGGATCCTGGTTCGCCTCATCGCGTTTCGGCCTGGAGCCGGACATGATGACCACCGCCAAGGGACTCACCTCCGGCTACCTGCCGATGGGCGCGGTGTTCGTGGCGCCGCGGGTGGCCGGGCCGTTCTATTCCGGCGGGGTGTGGTTCCGGCACGGCTACACCTACGGCGGGCACGCGGGTGCGGCCGCGGCGGCGATGGCGAACCTCGACATCATCGAGCGCGAGAATCTGCTGGACGCCAGCAAGAACCTGGAATCGCTACTGCACGAGCACTTGTCGCCACTGGCCGCCCATCCGCGCGTATCCGAGGTGCGCAGCGGACTGGGTGCGGTGGCCGCGGTGCAGCTGGCCGACCCCTCCGAGGGCCCGGCCATGGTGAAGGCCCTGCGCGCGCAAGGCGTTTCGGGACGGGCGGCCGGACAGGGCGCGCTGCAGATCTCGCCGTCGTTCGTGATCAGCGAGCCTCAGGTCGCCGACCTGGCGGCGGCATTCGGCCGCGCGCTGGGCTGAGGGCCGGGTGCTGCGGACTTCATCGCACCTGACCTCCGGCATCCGGGTCAGCGACCTGTCCGGGCGCTAGCGAGCCAGGAAATGCCAGCCGAGCCATGCCCAGAGCGCGACGGCGGTGAGTCGGGTCGAGCGGGTTCGGGTGAGGAAGCCGATCGTCGTCGCCAGAGAGACGAGGAGGTTCGGGCGTACTCGCGCGACCACCGTCGTGACCGCCACGGCCGCGAACAGGACGGCGAATCCGGTGATGATGACGGCGCGCTCGCTCATCGCCACACCAGCCAGCATCCGGCGGCGACCCACACCAGCCAGCCTGCGAATCGCACCGGCCCCTGCTCGAACGCCGGGTCCAGCAGTGTCGACAGCGTCGGGTGCGCCGCGCTGGCGCGTAACCAATCGGGTTGCCGCACAAAGGCGTACGCTTCCCAGGCCAGCGCCGCCGCGAGCAATGTGCCCCACACGACGGTGCCGCGCCGCAGTGCCGGATCCGGCGGTGTGCGGCTCGGCGGGCGGACGATCGCGGCGGCGAGTACCGCGATGACCGGTATCGCGACCAGCGTCGTGGCCTGCCAGGTGAACGGATCGGTGAGGGCGCCGGTGCAGGCCAGGGCGATCGAGGCGGCCGCCGGTGCGACCAACCGCCGGTTCCTGGGCCGCGACGATTCAGCCGTCATCGTCGCAGGATACGACGGCCGACGGCGGGGGTCGATGAGGTCGGGCCGTCCGGGTCCCTCGCGAGGGCCGGTGCCGATATCGCCTCCCGTCGCTGGATATCGAGGGTTGATATCGACGCCCGGCCGACGCAGGAACTTCTCGGTCAGAGTTCGCGGGTCATGAAGACGCTGTTGGGATCTTCGAGGTAGTCGGCGAACGGGGCACAACGCCGGAATCCGTGCCGCTCGTAGAGCCGGTGTGCGGGTGAGAAGAATTGCTGCGCACCGGTTTCCAGGCTCAGGCGCCGATAGGTCCGCGCGCGGGCGGTATCGACGAGGTGCCGCAGCAACAGCGAACCGACGCCCCGACCCCGGTGGTCGGTGGCGGTGCGCATCGATTTGATCTCGCCGTGCGTCGGATCGAGTTCCTTCAGCGCCCCGCATCCGGCCAGCCGGTCACCGTCCCACACCGACCAGACGGTGACCTCCGGTTTACGCAGCCCGTCCAGGTCGAGCGCGTGCATGCTGTCCTCGGGCGAGTTCGCGTGCATCTCACCGAGGTGCTCGGAGAGCAGCGCGATCACCGCCGCCGAGGTCAGGTCGTCCGGCACGATTCGCATACCGGCACGGTAGCGGGTGTACGCCCCGTATCGATCGCGAGCGGTACCGCAGCGGTGCGCAACCTGCGCCGATGCCGGAACCCGAAGACGGGTGGCCGGTGTGCGCGAGGTCCACGCCGAGGCATGCGCTGCCGGACAGCGGGGCCGAGTTTCGGCAGGCAGATCGGTCCGTAGCGCGTCCATCGTCTGAACGCCGTGTTGGCCGACCAGGGCGTGGGCTCATCCGATGCTGCGGCTCGCGATACCGCGATCCGGGTGCAAGCGGGAGTCGTCCGGAGTGCGGTGTGCGCCGATCGCTGCCGGGGGATTGTCGGGTGATGAGTTTCGTGGGTTGGGGCGGTCTGTATTGGTAGCGGCTCGGACAGGCAGCGCTGAGGCAGGTCCGGGGCGGTGGTGGCCCCGGTGGAACGGTGGCCGCTCTGTGATGGCGGGTGCGAGCATGGAGTGACCGGCTCGTCGGCGAGAGGTGGTGGGGTGTGGGCGGTTTCGTGATGGAGTACGACGCGCTGCGCTGGGGTGTGGTGGCGGCGTTCGTGGTGGCGGCCGTGATCGTGGCGGCGAGACTGCTGGCCGCGGGTGCGGAGTGTGCGGATGACGCTGGGGGAGTGAGTGTTTCGGGTATGGTGCTGGACCGCGAATCGGATGCGGCACACCTGCTGATGTGCCTGGTCATGCTGGCGATGCTGGTGTTTCCCGCGGGGGCGGCGCCCGCGGCCGTCGAGGGTGTGCTGACCGCGATGGTGGTCGTCTACGCGGGTCTGCTGGCGGGCCGGATCCTGCAGCGCCGGATGGGCACTCGAACGGCGGCGGCCGACCACCTCGCGCCGCTCGTCTACCACGTGATCGCGGCCGCGGCCATGCTGTGGGCGATGTCGGGGCACCAGCACGGAAGCCACCACGCCGCACCGCCGATCCCGATGCTCGTACTGGCCGCCCTGTTCACCCTCGACGCCGTGCTGATGCTGACCCCCGGCACGAAAAACCTACTGCGCCACGCCCTCCCGCACACACCCGGCCGCGCCGCTCTCGTCCCCCACATCATCATGGACCTCGGCACCACCTATATGCTCCTCGCCGCAGCCACAGGCTGACCCACCCGCCGCAGCCGCCACCGAAGCACCAGCAGACCCACACAATTCACGCACCTCGTACACGTTCCCGCACCCGCTACAGCCGATATAACCCGTGCGGGAGCGAGTAAGGGGTGCGTGAGTTCCCCAGCCGCCGTGCTGATGCCAGCTGAGGGCGTCGGCTCCGCAACCTGGGCGACTTGTCGCCTGCCTTTCGCACTCGCTGTCCGTTCTCGCGCCCGTCGCAACGCTTGTACCCGGTGCGGGAGGAGGCAAGGGGTGCGTGATTACGGGTTCGGTTCGGTCGGAACGGGTGCGGGGAGGTGGGTCAGACGACGACCGGGTGGTCGGGGACGGTGCGGCCGCCGAGGCGGACCCAGCCGTCGGAGTCCCATTCGGTGAACAGTTGGGAGCCCTCGCCCTGGGTGATGATCAGGCTGCGGCGCAGTTGGGCGGTGAGGGCGATGGCGGCGGCGCCGGTCGCCTCGTCCTCGGCGATGCCCATGGCCGGGGCGAACATCCGCGTGCGGACGGCGCCGCGGTCCTTGGCGGTCCAGGCCCAGACGTAGTGCTTGCCCTCGGGGAAGTCGGCCGGGTCCAGGGTCGCGAGCACCTCGGCGTCGTCGAATTCGTGGAAGGTGAACGCGGGGGCCCATTCGGCGCGGGCCTGCACCCAGGTCATTCCCTCGACCGGGGTGACGGACACCGGCCCGGCGGGGACCTCCAGCACCTTCACCGGCGTGCCCTGCTCGGACAGCCACCACGCGGCGCCGACGGTCGGATGTCCGGCGAACGGCAGCTCGACCGTCGGGGTGTAGATCCGCATTCGCGCGGAGTCCTCGACGGGTGGTTCGACGACCACCGTCTCGCTGTACCCGGCGCGGGCGGCCAGCGCCTGGTGATCGATATCGACGACATCGGCGGCGCGGGCGATACCCAGCGGGTTTCCGAACCTTCCCGCGGCATCGGTGAAGACCCTAACCACCTCGACCTGCGTGCTGTCGCTTTCGAGTGTGCCCATGGTTGTGCAGCCTACCCGCGGCAAACCCGCCGTCCGGGCGCTAGGGCGCCCGGACGGCGGGTGATGAGGCCGATGTGCGTGGTGGGTAGTGGTACGGAACGGCGAAGTGCCCTGCCCCGATTGTGGTGGGGCAGGGCACTTTTCGTGCGTGCGATCAGACGGTGGCGGTGGCCAGCGTCTCGGTGGTCTGCACGGCCTGGCCGACGCCTGCGACGATCGAGGCCACGCGCAGGGCCTCGAAGATCACCTCGCGCGAGACGCCCGCCTCGCGCAGGGTGTGCTCGTGCGCCTCCAGGCAGTGCTGGCAGCCGTTGATCGACGACACCGCGAACGACCACAGCTCGAAATCGGCCTTGTCGACGCCCGGGTTGCCGATGATCTGCATGCGCAGGCCCGCCCGCAGATCGTCGTAGCGGCCCTCCAGGAAGGCCTTGCCCCGGTAGAACACGTTGTTCATGCCCATGATCGAGGCGGCGCCGAGGGCGGCGTTGTAGGCCTCCGCCGACAGCGTGTCGGCGGCCTCCTCGGCGATCTCACGCAGCGTGCTCGCCGAACGGGTGGCGGCGGCGGTGGCCAGCAGGGTGCCCCACAGCTGCTGCTCGTTCAGCACCGTCGAGCGCGCGATGGACGACAGATTGAGCTTGAGGTCCTTGGCGTACTCGGGTAGTGAATTCTTCAGATTCTCAACGGACACAGCGAAACTCCTCAGACCCCGGCCGACATGAGCTCGCCGGCGTCGATGGTCGGGTCGCCCTTCTTCCAGTTGCACGCGCACAGCTCGTCGGACTGCAGCGCATCCAGCACGCGCAGCACCTCGTCGACATTGCGGCCGACGGAACCGGCGGTGACCGACACGAACTGGATCTCGTTGTTCGGGTCGACGATGAACGTGGCACGGTCGGCGACGCCGTCGGCGTTCAGCACGCCGGTGGCCTCGGCCAGTTCGCGCTTGAGATCCGAGAGCATCGGGAACGGCAGGGTCTTCAGATCCTCGTGCTGGGCCCGCCACTGGAAGTGCACGAACTCGTTGTCGACCGACGCGCCGAGCACCTGCGCGTCACGGTCGGCGAACTCCTCGTTCAGCTTGCCGAACGCGGCGATCTCGGTCGGGCACACGAAGGTGAAGTCCTTCGGCCAGAAGAACACGATCCGCCACTTGCCCGCGTGGTCGTCGCTCGAGATCTGCGTGAAGTAGTCGTCGGGCTGCTGAGCATTCACCTTGGACAGATCGCCACCGATCACCGCGGTGAGGTTGTAGGCGGGGAACTGGTCGCCGATGGTCAGCAGGGCCATGCTTTCTCCTTCTTCGTTTGTCTGCGAATGCCGTGCGAGGGGGTGGTAAGGCGGCGAAGCCGCCGGGGTGGGTAGTACTCGGTCATGCGTTGTCGATCTTGCCCGGAGGGTGATGAAAGGTAAAGGTGATCAGTCGCACTAGACTGATAGGCGTGACTGATCAGACTTATCAGCCCACCCTGTCACAGCTGCGTGCGTTCGTGGCGATCGCGGAGTATCGCCATTTCGGCACGGCGGCCGCCCGGCTATCTGTGAGCCAACCCACGTTATCGCAGGCGCTGGCATCACTGGAAAACGGGCTGGGACTGCAACTCATCGAGCGCAGCACGCGCCGGGTGCTCGTCACCGCGGCGGGCAAAAGGCTACTGCCGCAAGCGATGGCGACGCTGGAGGCCGCGGACCGATTCGTCGCCTCCGCGAACGGCGACGGCCTGGGCGGCACGCTGCGGCTCGGTCTCATTCCCACGGTTGCCCCGTATGTGCTGCCCACGCTGCTGCCGGAGCTGCGGCGGCGGTTGCCCGCGCTGGTGCCGCACGTGATCGAGGATCAGACCGCGCGCCTGCTGGACGGCCTGCGCACCGGCGTGCTGGACGTGGCGCTGGTCGCGGTGCCGAGCGAGGCCGCCGGACTCGTCGAGATACCGCTCTACACAGAGGAATTCGTGCTGGTCACGCCGCGCGGGCACGAGCTGGCGGGGCGCACCGACGTATCCCCGGCGGCGCTGGACAGCCTGCCGCTGCTGCTGCTCGACGAGGGGCACTGCCTGCGCGACCAGACGCTGGACCTGTGCCGATCGGAGGAGGTGCGGCCGGGCTCGGTCGGCGATACCCGCGCGGCGTCGCTGGCGACCGTGGTGCAGTGCGTCGCGGGCGGACTGGGCGTCACGCTCATTCCCGAGATGGCCGTGGCGGCCGAAACCGCCCGGGGCACACTGGATATCGCGCGATTCGCGCAGCCCGCGCCCGGGCGCACGCTGGGTTTGGTGTTCCGCGGGTCGACCGCGCGCACCGAGGACTACGAACAGCTCGCGGAGATCATCCGGGGGCAGCAGCCGGTGTAGACGGCTCGCCGCTGCGGTGGGTGGCGCGCGGGCTGTGGCGGATTGTGCGTGCCCGTCGGATGTGGCGTGCCGTGGCCCCGCTGCGGTCTCGGCGTATGGAGGCCCGGTGTGAGGATGCACAGTCGCCCCAGGGGGCGCGCGGACCGGCTGCCAGTGCAATTGACCAGCGGCTGAGCGTCTGGGACGCTCTCGACGTGCGGATACATCATCTCAATTGCGGCAGTATGGGAATGGGCATGGTCGATCACTGCCTGCTCATCGAGACCAGGGCCGGTCTGGTGCTGGTGGACACCGGATTCGGGCTCGACTGTGTGCGCACTCCGAAGCGCCTGGTGGGCCCGAGCCGCTTCGTGCTCGGTACGCAGCTCGCCGAGCACGAGACCGCGATCCGGCAGATCCAGGGGCTCGGCTACAACCCGGCGGACGTGCGCCACATCGTGCTCACCCACCTCGACCTCGACCACGCCGGCGGGCTGGCCGACTTCCCCGAGGCCACGGTGCACGTGCACGGACCGGAGTTCCGCGCGGCCACGGCCGGTCGCACCCTGTCGGAGCGGATGCGATACCGGGCCGTGCAGTGGTCGCACGGGCCGCGGTGGATGGTCAACGAATTGGACGGCGGCGACGAGTGGTTCGGCTTCCGCGCGGTGCGCGACCTGCCCGGCCTGCCGCCGGAGATCCTGGTGGTCCCGCTGCCCGGGCACACCCGCGGGCACGTCGGCGTCGCGGTCGACACCGGCAAGGGCTGGCTGCTGCACGCGGGCGACGCCTTCTTCCTGGACAGCGAGATCGATCCGGCGGGGCCGCGCACGCCGCTGATGTGGCAGCTGTACGAGCTGGGCTCGATCGTGCAGGGCGCGTATCGCGAAAACCGGCGCAGGCTGGTCGAACTCAACCGCACGCACGGGCACGAGATCACCATCTTCTGCGCGCACGACCCCGCCGCGTACGCGCGACTGGCGGGATCGACCGTCCGTCCGGCGGGGTGAGCCGGATATGCGTATCCACCATTTCAACTGCGGCACAGCCGATATCGGCTTGGTCACGCACTGCCTGCTGATCGAGACCGGGGACGGTCTGGTGCTGATCGACACCGGATTCGGCCTGCGGTGCGTCCGGGATCCGAGGCGGATGGTCGGGCCGAGCCGATTTCTGGTGCGCCTTGCCCTGCGCGAGGAGGAGACGGCCGTCCGCCGGATCGAGGGGCTCGGCCTCGACCCCGCCGACGTGCGCCACATCGTGCTGACCCATCTGGATTCCGACCACACCGGTGGCCTGGTGGACTTTCCGAATGCGTCGGTGCACGTACACGGGCCGGAACTGCGAGCGGCGCGGGCGCCGAAACTGGCCGAACGCACGCGGTATCGGCCGCTGCACTGGGCGCACGGACCCCGGTGGGAGGTGAACGAGGTTGGCGCGGACAAGGATTGGTTCGGGTTCCCTGCGGTGCGGGAGCTGTCCGGACTGCCGCCGGAGTTCGTGGTGATTCCGCTGTACGGCCACAGCCGCGGGCACGTCGGCGTGGCCGTCGACACCGGCAGCGGCTGGGTGCTGCATGCCGGGGACTCGTTCCTGACCCGCGCCGACATCGATCCGGCGCGGCCGGAATTGCCCAGAGTCAACCGGATCTACCCGTACTTCGGTGCCGACTTGACCGCGCAACGCGAGAATCGCGAGCGGTTGCGTGAACTCGTCCGGCGGCACGGTGACGAGGTCGAGATCTTCAGCTCCCACGATGCAGGG
The DNA here is from genome assembly GCF_001613165.1 of Nocardia mexicana NBRC 108244. Lineage (GTDB taxonomy): Bacteria > Actinomycetota > Actinomycetes > Mycobacteriales > Mycobacteriaceae > Nocardia > Nocardia mexicana. The sequence goes on along the minus strand of NZ_BDBV01000086.1, from coordinate 44,366 downwards.
GCATTTGCCCGGTTGTCGGGCACGGTGGCCGGGAGTGGCGAGTAGCCGTACCTCGCGCCGACGTCTGGTGCGCGTCGGTGGTGGCTGGTGGTTCGCGGGGAGACTGCTGGTTCGGGGATAGGCGCGGGTCAGCAATCTGTCAGCGCGTATGTCGATTTCCGGGACGCCGTAGTGCGATTCGGTGGATATCGGTGCTTCGGCCGCTTTGTCGCGGTTGCGGATTCGAGCTCGCTGGGATGCGGTTATTAGGTGGTAAACCTGAAAGTGAGAGAGGTCACGTCGTCTTGCGGCCCGGTTGTGCGCCTGGGTTCGGCAGAGTGGATACATGGGATGCACGGGTGTGGCGAGGAGAGCGGCAACTAGACAGCGAACATTCTGTCCCGCGTGGAGCAGGCGATGAGCGGCGGACGGAATGGCGCGACGGCCGAGCGGTACCCCCGACTGGAGGGCGTCGGCAAACGGTTGTTCGTGTACGGCACCCTGCAATTCGGCCCCGTGCTGGAGGAATTGATCGGGCGCACACCGGATTACGATTTCGCCGTGGCCCGCGACCGGAGGGTGGCGGCGCTGCCCGGCCGGATGTATCCGGGCCTGGTGGCGCAGCCGGGGCGGATGGCCGGTGGGCTGATCCTCGACGGACTGACCCGCGCCGAATGGGAGGTGGTCGACGATTTCGAGGACGACGAGTATCAGCTGCAACCGATCTCGCTGATCGGGCACGATAAGCCCGTGCCGACCTACGTCTGGACCGCCGACGTCATCCGAAACGACTGGCAGCCCGAGATCTTCGCCGCCGATCACCTCGATCGCTACCTGGACTGGTGTGCGCGGTGGCGCGGGGGACGGGCGGCGAGCCGATGAGCCGCACCGGCCTCTTCGCGGCCTTCGGCCTGGGCACTGCGGTCGGCGCCGTCGTTGCCCAGCGGCCCCGCAGTGCGGCCCCCGGCTCCGTGCCCGTCACTTTCGGCAGGCCGACCCGGCTGGCCCGGTTGCGTTACGAAATCCTCTACGAGCCCAAGCCGTATCCCGACGCGGTGCTGCTCTACTACGACAACGGCCTGTACGCCATCCTGTCACCGGGTGAGAACCATTACGGCACTTATGTTCTCAACGGTGACTTCGACGAGCCGACGTACTCCGCGCACTTCATCTCGCTGCCGTCGGCCGACTGGAACGGCAAGAGCGTCTACCACCTCCTGCAGTTCGACACCGCCGCAGGAACTTTCACCCAGCAGCTGACCAACCCCGACGACCGGGACGTGCCGCGCCAGACCGGAACGTTCACGCTGCACGACAATGTCGTGGCCGATCCGACCCGGCTCACCTGGGAGGGTGCGCAGTCGCTGGGCAAGTGAAACCCGGGACGCTCAGCTCGACAGCCCGGCAACCAGCTCGCCGTGGTGCTCGGCGGTTGCGGCGAGGCGAAAAGCGCTGGGGCTCACGCCGCGATGCCGCTTGAAGGCGGCACTGAAGCCGAATGCGTCTGCGTAGCCGACGGTCTCGGCTATCCGGGCGACGGAGAGTTCGGTGTCGGTCAGCAGTGTCTCCGCCTCGTCCATGCGGCATTCGGTGAGGTAGGTGAGCGGTGGGCGGCCCATCACCTCGGTGAAGCGCTTCGCGAAAAGTGCTCGGGAGACGCCTGATTCGGCGGCGAGCGAGGCCACGGTCCAGCTTCCGGACTGTCGGCCGTGGAACGCCTGCAGGGCGGGTGCCAGAACCGGGTCGGCCAGGCCGCGGTACCAGCCGGGGGCGTCGGAGCCCGCCTGCTCGAACCAGGTGCGCAGCGTGCACACCAGGGCCCAGTCCAGTAGCCGGTCCATCAGCGCCTGCGAGCCGGCGGACCGAAGCGCGGCGTCGGCGGCGGCCGACTCCAGCCAGTCGCACACCTCGGTGTCCTCGTTGATCACCAGCACCGGCGGCAGGGCGCGCAGCAGGCGTTCGTGGCGGTGGCCGGAGGCGCGGTAGGCGCCGACGATCAGCGCGGTCGCTCCCTCCGGATCGTTGCCCCATCGGATGCCGCCCAGGTCCTGGGCCGTGCACTCGATATCCTCTGTGAAGCAGGCGATTTCGTACTCGGTGTGCGGGGCGCCGATCGTGGCCGCGTGGTCGGCCAGCAGGAACGGCTCCGGTCCGCGCACGACGGCGGTGTCGCCGGCGCCGACCTGTCGCTCGGTGCCGTCGGGCAGCAGAAGGGTGCCGCCGCCGCGCAGCACGGTGACCATGGTCAGCGGAGCGTCGTCGGCGAAGCGGATGGTCCACGGCGCCTCCAGCACCGCGTAGCTGACGACCGAGCCCTCGGCCCGGATGCCGCTGAGGAGAGAACTCAAGGGATCCACGCCCACCATCGTAGACGATCTCCTATATATTGAAGCGTTTCTCCCATGGATCATCTATCCGATCATGGATTTACTGGTGTCATCGCATCGACCGACAGCAGTCAGGAGAGAACCAATGCAGCATAGTGAGGCCCGCCGGACCGCCCTCGTGGTCGTGGCCCACCACCGGTCCGACTCGCTCACCGCGCACACCGCCCGCCGGACCGCCGCGCAACTCGAGACCGAGGGGTACCGCGTCGACGTGCTCGATCTGCACGCCGAGGGCTTCGATCCGCGCATGACGGTGGAGGATCAGCCGGACTGGGGTAATCGCGAGAAGCCGTATTCCGCTGAGACGCAAGCTCATATGGAGCGCATCCTCGCCGCCGAGGTCATCGTCGCCGTCTTCCCCGTGTACTGGCAGACCGTGCCCGCCATTCTCAAGGGCTGGATCGACCGGGTGTGGAACTACGGTTTCGCCTACGGGCGCAGCAAGCCTCGGCTAGCGGGCAAGCGCATCCTGTGGCTGGGCCTGGCGGGTGCCGCGGGCGACGATGAGATCATCGACGGGATGCGGGCGATGCTGGATATCAATCTGAACCAGGGGATCGCCTACTACTGCGGTTTCGCCCACTCCACCGTCGGCCTGCTCCCCGACGCCGAGGAGCGTAGGCAGCGCGTCGACGCCAACGGCAATCTGCTCCTCGATGATGCCGCCACCGGCGCCGAGCGCGAGGCGCAGTACGCCGACTTCGACCGCCGCGCAACGGAATTGGTCGCACAGTTCGTCGCGGCGGAGCTGGTCGAAGCCTGAGCGCGGCCGGTGCGACGGTCAGCGGGAGGTGCCGACCAGGGGGTACCGCTCCAAATCCATCGGCCGACCGGGTTCGATCTCCGAAACATCGTCCTGATAGGGCGATTCGGATGACGGGCGGTAGGTGGCCTCGGCGTCCATGTAGACGGTGGCCAGTGAGATCCGGACGTCGTCGGTCGCGTTGGCCCCGGCCATGTGCACCAGCGCGGAATGGTGGAAGGTGCAGTCCCCGGCGCGCAGCGGCACCGTCACCCGGGGCCACCACCGCAGCTCCGGGCGGGCGTCGAACGGATCGGTGAAATCGCGCGGGGTCCCGCCCGGCCAGCGGTGCGAGCCGGGGATGAAACTCATGCAGCCCCGCTCCACCGGCACGTCCACCAGGGCGACCCAGGCCGTCAACGTCACCGGTGCGCCGTCGATCGGAAACGCGGGGTCGTCGATGTGCAGCGGCGTGGTGGTACTGCCGGTGGTGCGTTTGCGCAGCAGCTCGGACTTGAACATCCGCAGCGGGCGCCCGGCCAACTGCTCGGCGATCGCGGTGATACCGGGATGCAGGGCGAGGCGGCGCATGGACGCACTCATGGTCTGCGGGTCGGCGACCCAGTCCATGACATTGCCGTCGGCGTCGTCGTCCCAGGAGATCTTCGGCTGCCGGTCGAGCAGTTCCTCGGCGTCGGCACGGCACTCCCGCACCTCCGTCGCGTCGAGCACCCGGGGCAGATGCACATAACCACGATTGCGGTACCGATCCACCAGTTCGAGCGAAAGTGTTTGTGGTGTAGTGAGATTCATCGATTCGGTCACCCCACCACAATTAGCATCGATCGAGCCGACCCGAATCAGCCGCAAGGCGGTTGCGCGTTCCGAAAAATCGTTGTCTGGTGTCTATCTATCGGACGTGTCCGGTAGGCGGCGCATTCCGCAGGACAGTTCGTCGACCAGGTCCTGGTAGGCGTCGGCGAGTTCGTTGAGAGTTGTCGCTCGTTCGTATTCGCTGTCGGACACCTGAACGAGCCGGGAGTACACCTGCGCCGACATCCGGGCCAGGCGATCCACCACACGCCCGACGGTTTCGGTATGCAGTCGCGCACCGCCGGGCGGTACGGGCAGGTGCCGCGCACACCAGCGGTCGATCTCCAGCACGAGTCTCGCTCGGTCCCGCTCGAAGTTGTCGAAACTGGTTGTCCGGGAACGGAGGCGATGCTCGTGGAGTACAGCAAGTTCCCCCGCCGCATCCAACACGGGATGGTCGCGATGCGGGAACCCTCGGAACGCCGCGAGCAGAAGATCCTTGTCCGGCAAGATCATCGGCGACACCGCCGTCGGAGCGGAACGCCTATATGAATCACCGCAACCACCGCGCCGCCCGGAGGTCGGGGACGAGCCTGCCCGCATCCCGCAACGCCGCATAGGCGGCCCTCTTGCGCGGACAGTTCTCGAAGCTGCACCCCCGATGCCCCGCATCACCTGATGGGCGGCGGCAACACTGAAGGGACAGTCCGGTGCCTCATGCGGCCAGCCATGGGGCCACAAGTTGACTCGTGACTCAATATCCTTGCGGGACAGAAGCTCCCGGGCGCAGTTCGGCTCACTTGCAGGCGCCTGGCGTTTTCGGCCGATCGGAGGCGGCAGTGCGCGGTAGGACCCGGCGAGTGCGAGTCCGGCTATTGCTGATGTGGCCGCCATGAGTGTCAAGAGCGTAGGCATCGGTTCCGTGAACGGCACGCGGCATTGACCGACGTGCAGGCCGCGTTCACCGACTATCACGTGGTCGCGGCCGGAGCGCGGTCGAGTGCCCAGCATCTCTCCGAGCGACTGCGGCAGGCGTGGCAGGTGAGGCATTCCAGCCCGGATCATCGAACGCAGTTGGGAGCGTTACTGCCCGGACTTATCCGAGATGCACAGGGGACAGCTTTCGACGCCGGCCAGATCGTGTCGGTCCCGCGACGGAGCCGCCATTTCATCGAGGTCGCTCGCGCATACCTGCAACGTGACGAGGCGACAGCGGCCTTCACGATGCTCAACAAGTCGGAAGAGGCTGCGCCGGAGACGATTCGGTACAACGGATTTGCGCGGGAGATGCTGCACGAGCTGTTGAAGCACCCACCGTCGGGCTTGCGCGACGATGTCCGCGAGTTGAGCCGTCGGGTGGGTGTCGCGGCCTGAGTGAGTCCACGAGATCGCGTCACGTGGCGCTGGGTATCGCTTCGTCCCGACCGCCCCCCGTGAGAATTCGGCTGTCGCCCAAGGTGATCAATCCTCCACTGAGGAGGAGGGCCCAGGCTGGGGAGGCGGGGACTGCGGTTATCAGGAGTAGTGACCAGATGACGAGGAGCCAGCCGATCCATCCGGGGACGCGGTGGTGGTGGCGGGCCGACCAGACGAGGTGGCAGCCGAGGAGCAGGATCGGGACGCCGAAGCTGCCGAGGGTGAGCCAGAAGGTTTCCGAGCGTTCGAGTTGGGCGAGCGTGGTGGCCTTGTCCAAGGTGAAGGTGTTCCACCACCCTTCGGAGAAGACCAGCGACCAGGTGTCGCGGGTGTCGATGGGGGCGACGAGGGTGTGTATCGCACCGAAGGCGATCGCGATCCACCCGGCGATCTGCGTCGACCGGACGCCGGTCGGGTTGGGCGCGGTGCGCTGTTGTATGAGTTTCATCAGGTCCTCCGACACATAGCCGCTGGTGGGTGGGCCACCAGTTACGAGACTGACGGTATCGATACCGTCAGTCTCGTATGATGCCAGCATGCCGAGTTCGAAACAACCAGGGGGGCGGCCTCGGGACAGTCGCGTGGATCACGCCATCGCCGTGGCGGTGCGGGAACTGCTGACCGAGCACGGCTACGCGGCGCTCACCGTCGATGCCGTGGCGGCGCGTGCCGGGGTGAGCAAGGCGGCGATCTACCGGCGGCACCCGACAAAGCAGGACATGATCTTCGCCGTGCTGGTGCACGACCTGCGCGAAGAGCCACCCGCCGACACCGGCTCGCTGCACGGCGATATCGCCGCGCTGACCGCACGGATCGGCGATCAGCTCGCCCGGACCGCTGCCGGGGTGATGGCCGGACTCCTCGCCGACATCCATTCCGACGCAACGCTGGACGCACGTTTCACCGAGACCTACCTCACCGCCGAGCGGTCCGTCGTCAGCACTCTGCTCGACCGTGCCGTAGCTCGCGGCGAACTGTCCCGACGCCCTGACCCGGCCACCGTGCACGTCTTGCTGCTCGGCCCCCTGTTCGCCTGGCAGATCATGCTCGACGAAGACCCCGCTCGCACACCGCATCTCGCCGAAACCGTCGCGCGGATAGTCGCCGACGCCCTCACCTCGGGCGCGACGGCGTCCGGAACCCTCTCGTCGGCGGGGTGATCGATTCGTTGCCGAGGTTGTTCGGTAGGCGAGGTGTGTCGGTCAATCGGGTTGCGTCCCACCGGTACCCGTCAAATTGTCTCGAACTGCCGAGCGGCTTGCGGTAGCGTTCGCTTCGGGAATTGTCCGGCCGGGAGAGAGGGCAGGTAATGCGCTTCGTCATGGTGATGGTCGACGCTTCGGCGGGGGAGCCTGTTACGCGCTAGTCCGGCGGATCTCCCCGCCTCGAAGCGGTTTCGCGGTAGAACACGACCGTTTCTCCGATCGGGGGAGTTCCCTTTGCGCGCCCGAAACACCGTGCCGCTCGGCACGGACTTCTCGAAGCTCTGGACCGCGTCGGCGATATCGTCGATCGGTGACGGAGTCACCCTCGTGGCGGGTCCACTGCTCGTCGCGTCACTCACTGCGAATCCGGCGGCGGTCGCCGGTGCCGCCTTCGTCCAGCAGCTTCCGTGGCTGCTGTTCGTGCTCGTCAGCGGTGTTTTCGTCGACCGGCTCGAGCGGCGCCGGCTGATCGTCACGGTGAACGTGCTGCGCGCCGCGGCGCTCGGTGCGCTGGTGGCCGCCACAGCGGCCGGAATCGTGACCGTGCCGGTCGTCTACGTCGTCTTCTTTCTGCTCGGAGTCGGTGAGACACTTGCCGATTCCGCGTCCGCGGCATTCCTCCCGGCCATCGTCGCGGCCGAACGGCTCGGCGATGCCAATGCGCGATTGATGGCGACGTTCACCATCGGCAATCAGTTTCTCGCGAAACCGCTGGGAGCGTGGCTGTTCGTACTCGGTGCGGCCGTGCCGTTCGCGCTCGATGCGGTGTCGTTCTGCGCCGCCGCCGCACTCGTCGCCACGGTGCGCGCGGCGAGCAAGCCTGCGATATCGACGGCGAATATCAGTGTGCGAGAAGACATCGCGTCCGGCCTGCGATGGCTGTGGCGGCACCGGCTGCTACGGACGCTCGCGCTGAGTATGGGAGTCGGCAATGTGGCGTTCTGCGCGGCCTTCGCGACGTTCGTGTTGTATGCGCACGAGCGGCTCGGAGTCTCCGGCGTCGGTTACGGCCTGCTGCTCACGGCGTCCGCCGTCGGTGGCCTGCTCGGCACGCTGGCGGCGGGACGGCTGCGGTCGTGGCTCGGGGCGGCGACCCTGCTGCGCGCCGGACTGGGCGTGGAAGCGGCGACGCACCTGGCGCTCGCCGTCGTCCGATCACCCTGGGCGGCCGCGATGATCCTGGTGATGTTCGGAATTCACACGATGGTCTGGGGCGTGATCGTCGTGACGACCCGGCAGCGGCAGGTACCCGATCATCTGCTCGGCCGAGTCGGCAGCGTCTACTCGCTGTTCGATCTCGGCGGCGCGGCTCTCGGGTCGCTGCTCGGCGGCGGGATTGCGCAGGCACTCGGTGTGGTCGCGCCGTTCTGGATCGCGGCGGCGATCATGACATGCGTTGCGGTACTGGCCTGGCGGCCGCTCGGCAGGGCCGTGGCGGTGTAGCGCACGTGGCGTCAGGCTCCGAGTGGCTTGACGTAGCGGTGGCAGGGGACCGGGACCGGGCCGTCGGGGCCCGGGGCCTGGTGGACGAACGTGCCTTCATCGATCCAGCCCTGGCGGGTGTAGAAGGCGCGGGCGCGGGCATTGCCGGGGACTACGGCGAGCCATGCGGATGGGTGGCCCGCGGCGCGGATGCGGGATTCGGCGGCGGTCAGCAGGGTGGCGGCGATGCCGGTGCCGCGGTGGGTGGCGTCGACGTAGACCTGGTCGACCTCGTCGCCGCTGACCATGACGAAACCTGCGATCTCGCCACCGAGGGAGGCGACGATGGTGTCCGGAATCCTTTGGGCCGCACGGTCATCGAAGGACGAGCGCGGGCGGACGGCGAGCAGCGCATCGGGGACGTTCCCGAGATGGGCCGTGCGCCACCCGTCGTACCAGACGCGGGCGACTTCGGGTGCGTCGGCGGCCTCCGCTGGACGGAGATCGATCATCCGCGCACCATAGCAGCGGATTTGAGGTATGGGACCGGGTTTCCGCCGCGACGGAGAACGGCGGCGGTCCACGCAGCCCGCGGCGCTGCGGTCAGCGGCGCCAGAGGAAGTGGTGGACGATTCCGCTGTTGGGGCTCGGGACCTGCTCCAGGTGGAAGCGGTCGAGGAGTTCGTCGGGAGACTTCCACAGGCGTTCGCCACGGCCGAGTTCGACAGGGGCGACGGCGATGTGCAGGGTGTCGATGAGGTCGGCCTCGAGGAATTCGAGGACCGTTGCGACGCCGCCGCCGATTCGCACATCTCGCCCGTCGGCGGCCTCCTTCGCGCGCGTGAGAGCTTCCTGCGGTGACGCGTTCAGGAAGTGGAATGTGGTGTCGCTCAGCGTGAACGAGGGACGCTCGTGGTGAGTGAGGACGAACACCGGTGTGTGGAAGGGCGGCTCATCGCCCCACCAGCCCTGCCATTCGTGGTTCTCCCACGGACCGCGCTGCGGACCGAACTTGTTGCGTCCCATGATCTCCGCGCCGATATTGCGGCTGAATTCGCGGGTGCAGTAGTCATCGAGACCGCGGGTGCCGCCGGGTTCGGTGCGGTTGGGCCAGCTGGCGGTCGCACCCGCCCAGGACATGAGCTTTGCCGGATCGGCATGCCCGAATGGCCGGTCGGCGCTCTGCCCTTCTCCTGCACCGTATCCGTCGCGCGAGACGGTGAAATTGTGAACGCGAGCGAGCTGAGCCATCGTGAGCCTTTCTGATTGCAATCTGCAAGCAGTTGGGAATCTACCCAGACTGCTCGCATATCGCAACCAGTTCATCGCACAGTCAGTAGAAGGCGCGGCGATAGGCAAGGGGGGTGACGCCCGTGATGCGCTTGAACCGGTCGCGGAACGCGGTGGGCGATCCGAAACCGACCTGGGCGCCGATGTGCTCGACCGAATGCCGGGTGGTCTCCAATAACAGCTGGGCGCGGCGGACGCGGGTGCGATGGAGCCAGTGCAGCGGCGTGGTGCCGGTCTGTTCCCGGAAGCGACGGATCAGGGTCCGGGTGCTGACGTTCGCCTGCCGGGCAATATCGTCGAGTGTCAGTGGGCGGGAAAGGTTTTCGCGCATCCACGCCAGCAACGGTTCGAACTCGGAACCCGCGGGGACCGGGGTGCGGTCGTGCACGATGAACTGTGCCTGCCCGCCCTCGCGTTCCAGCGGCATCACCGAGACGCGCGCGGCGTCGGCGGCGACCGCGGAGCCGTAGTCGCGGCGGATCATGTGCAGGCACATATCCAGTCCGGCCGCCGCGCCGGCCGAGGTCAGGACCTGTCCGTTGTCGACATAGAGCACATTCGGGTCGACGTCGATCTGCGGGTGGTCGGCGGCGAGCCGGTCGGCGGCCAGCCAGTGCGTCGTCGCGCGGAGGCCGTCGAGCAGCCCGCTGGCCGCAAGGGGGAACGCACCCGAGCAGATGGAGGCGATCCTGGCGCCCGCGGCGGCGGCTTCCCGCAGCGCGGTGCGCACCGCGGGCGTCAAAGGCGTTGTGGGGTCGGAGGTTCCGGGGATCATGACGGTGTCGGCACCGGCGAGCCCGTCCAGTCCTCGTTCGGCGTGCAGGACGAAGGTGCCCGCATCGATCTCGCGCCGTTCGGCGCAGACGCGAATGCGGTAGCCGGGCTGCCCGTCGGCGAGCCGCGTGCGGGTGAAGACCTCGATCGGTGTCGACAGATCGAACGGAATCACCTGGTCCAGAGCAAGAACCGCGACCGTGTGCATGGCTGAAACGTAGCCGCTCGCGGCAGGAAAACAGGTACCTGTGTCGAGAAGTACAGCTTCCGGCCCGCTCGGGGTCGGGTCTGCGACATGGGCATTTTCCCGTTGAAGATTGGCGCCGACACCGCTGGGGAGGGTGCGGCGGCACACCTAGCGTCGGAAACGATCCGGCGTTCGCCGGTCGTCACTCGCCTCGGAGGATTACATGCATGCTCAGATCGTCCTGTTCGACGGCTTCGGCCTCCTCGACGTCGTCGCCCCCTACGACGTGCTGTACGCCGGTGGCATCGCCTCGGGGGAGGTGACGGTGGAGTTCGTCTCGGCCGAGGGGCCGCGAGAAGTGGTCAGCGGGGCGGGCGGAATCACGTTGCGCGCCACCGGAACCCTGGACCCCGACCGGCCGGGCGTGATCATCGTTCCCGGCGCCGCCGGTCGTCTCGGCGAACCCGCGGCGGACGCCGACGAGCGACAGCGGAACGAGTTCATCAATGTCCTGCTCGCCCGCGCGCTGACCACCGAACTCCCCGCGCTCCTGCGGAAGGCGACGGACAGCCCGCAGGTGACCGTGGCCACCGTGTGCGCGGGTTCGCTGATTCCGGCGATGGCCGGGATGCTGGAGGGCCGCGTGGCCACCACCAATCGCATGGCGCTCGGCGGGCTGCAGGCCGCGGGCGTGCGGGCGGTCGGCGCCCGCGTCGTGGACGACGGCGACCTGATCTCCGGCGGCGGGGTCACCTCCGGCCTGGACGTGGCTCTCTATCTGCTGGAACGCGAGGTCGGCCCGCGGGTCGCGCACGCCGTCGAGGAACTTTTCGAGTACGAGCGCCGCGGCACCACGTGGCGCGACCGGGGCGTCGCCGCCTCCTGGTAGCCGGTGAGGGGTGGGTGTCCCGGGTCACATTTCACCCCACACCCTGCATAGCTGCTGCCCATTCGGGAGACCAGCAATTGCGCACATTGCTCAACTTCAAATCCTCCTATTGTTCATTCAGCGCTCTGGAGACAGGATGGCGGCGACGAATGCTCAACAAGGGAGGCGCCCGACCGGCGCCGAACGGAACGGGTGGAATCGATGACCGAGCTCGCCGACCGCGAACTGATCACAGCACCGTACGACCTCGCCGACCGCTACCGCGTCGGCGCCGGGACCGTCGTCCTGACCGGCGTGCAGGCGATCGCGCGGCAGTTGGTCGAGCAGCACGTGCGCGACGTGCGTTCGGGGCGCCGGGTGGGCACCTTCGTCTCCGGGTATCAGGGTTCGCCGCTGGGCGGCGTGGACCGGATGCTGGACGCGATGCCGGATGTGCTGGCGGAGCACGACATCCGGTTCGTGCCGGGACTGAACGAGGAACTGGCCGCGACCTCGGTGTGGGGCAGTCAGGGCGAATTGCCCGCGGGCGCCGCGACGCACGACGGCGTGGTCGGGGTCTGGTACGGCAAGGGACCGGGTCTGGACCGCGCCACCGACGCGCTGCGCCACGCGAACATGTACGGCGGCAACCCGAACGGCGGCGTGCTGTTGCTCGTCGGCGACGATCCGGCCTCGAAATCGTCGACCGTGCCCGCGGTATCGGAGCGGTCGCTGGCGGCGCTGAACATTCCGGTGTTGTTCCCGCGCAACGCCTCCGAGATCATCACCATGGGCCTGCACGGGGTGGCCCTGTCGCGGGCGTCGGGATGCCTGGTGGCGTTGAAGATCGTCGCCGACGTGGCCGACGGCGCCTGGACCGTGGACGGCCGCGTCGGGGACATCGACACCCTGATTCCGGAGATCGACTGGGAGGGCAGGCCGTTCACCTACCGGCAGCGGCCGATGGCGGCGCCGACCGACAGCGTGCTCGCCGAGGCCGACCTGTACGGACCGCGCTGGGAGATCGTCAAGGAATACAGCGCGCTGAACGAACTCGATGTCGTGGAGGTGAACCCGGCCCGCGCGACCGTCGGAATCGCCGCCACCGGAACCACATTCGACGCGGTTCGGCAGGCGCTGCTCGACCTCGGGGTAAACGACGACGAACTGCACCGCGCCGGAATCCGGCTGCTGCGCATCGGAATGCCGTATCCCATTGCCCCCGAACCCGTCCGGGCCTTCGCCGAGGGGCTGTCCCGGCTGATCGTGGTGGAGGACAAGACCGCCTTCATCGAGACCCAGTTGCGCGACATCCTGTACGGCACCGCCGGCGCGCCGCGGATCATCGGCAAGCGCGACGACGCGAACCGGCCGCTGTTCGACCAGGACGGCGAGCTCACCGCCGGGCGGATCGCCAAGCCGCTGCGCCGGGCCCTGGACGGGTATGTCGACATGAACCAGCCACTGCCGCAACCGCTGTCGCTGTCCGTGCTGCCCGCGAAACGGGCCGCGTACTTCTGCAGCGGCTGCCCGCACAACCGCTCCACCGGAGTTCCGGAGGGTTCGCTGGCGGGCGGCGGCATCGGCTGCCACACCCTGGTCACGATGTCGGGACGGGAGGACAGCAAGGTCACCGGCCTGACCCAGATGGGCGGCGAGGGTGCGCAGTGGATCGGGCAGGCGCCGTTCACCGAGGTGCCGCATCTGTTCCAGAACATCGGCGACGGAACGTATTTCCACTCCGGGCAGCTGGCGGTGCAGGCGTGCATCGCGGCGGGGGTGAACATCACCTTCAAGCTGCTCTACAACGACGTGGTCGCGATGACCGGCGCCCAGGACGCCGAGGGCGCGCTGGCGGTGCCCCGGCTGACACACAAGCTGACGGTGGAGGGCGTCCGGCAGATCATCATCTGCGCCGACGAACCGAAGAAGTACCGCAAGCGGGACCTGGCGCCGGGAACCCGGCTGTGGCACCGGGATCGGCTCGACGAGGCGCAGCGCACGCTGCGCGAGATTCCGGGCGTGACGGTGCTGATCTACGACCAGCACTGCGCGGCGGACGCCCGGCGGCAGCGCAAGCGCGGCACGCTGCCGGTGCGGCGCACCCGGGTGGTCGTCAACGAGGCGGTGTGCGAGGGCTGCGGCGACTGCGGGACGAAGAGCAACTGTCTGTCGGTGCAGCCGGTCGACACCGAGTTCGGCCGCAAGACCCGCATCGACCAGACCTCCTGCAACACCGACTACAGCTGCCTGAACGGCGACTGCCCGTCGTTCGTGACCGTGGAGCTGCCGGAACCAGGTAAGGCCAAGCGGCGCAAGAGGAATCGGCCCGCACCGCCGGAGCTGGACGACCTCGGGGTCGCCGCGCCGACCGCCACCCAGAACGTCTTCCTGGCCGGTATCGGCGGCACCGGGATCGTCACCGTGAACCAGGTGCTGGCGACGGCGGCGATGCGTGCCGGATACGAGGTCGCGAGCCTGGACCAGATCGGGCTGAGCCAGAAGGCCGGGCCGGTGGTGTCGCACCTGCGGTTCGCACCGGGTGCGCTGGAGCCGTCCAACCGGCTCACGCCGGGCTCGGCGGACTGCATCGTCGCCTTCGACCTGCTGGCTGCCGCCGACACCAAGAACCTGGCCTACGGGTCCGCCGAGACGACGCTGTCGGTCGCGTCGACCAGTAAGACGCCGACCGGGGACATGGTGTACGACAAGGCGATCGAGTACCCGGAGACCGGCTCGCTGCTGGCGCGGCTGGAGCGGGTCTCGCGCACGGTGCGGTCGTTCGACGCGCTGGCCGCGGCCGAAACGCTGTTCGGCACCACGGCCGCCGCGAACTTCCTGCTGGTCGGCGCCGCCTACCAGCTCGGCGGGCTGCGGCTGCCCGCGGCATCGATCGAGGAGGCCATCGAGATCAACGGTGTGGCGGTGGAGGCGAATATCGCGGCGTTCCGGTGGGGCCGCGCGGCGATCGCGCGGCCGGAGGACTTCGCCGCGGCGACCGCGCCCCGCGAGCGTGCGCGCGTCGAAACCCGGGTTCCGGCAGATCTTTTCGACAGGTTGTCGGCGACGGGGGAGACGCGGCGCCTGATCGAGGTGCGCGCCACGGAGCTGATCGGATTCCAAGGCGTGCGGGTGGCACGGGAGTACGTGCAGACGATGGAACGCCTCTGGCTGGCGCAGCGGCGGGTCACCGACCGCACCGAGTTCACCGAGCAGGCTGCCCGCGGGCTGTACAAGTTCACCGCCTACAAGGACGAGTACGAGGTGGCGCGCCGCCTGGTCGATCCGGCCTTCCTCGACGAGGTGGCGGCGCAGGTGCCCGACGGCGCCAACCTCACCTATCGCCTGCACCCGCCGGTGCTGCGGGCGCTGGGCCGGGACAAGAAGGTCGGTTTCGGCCCCCGCAGCCACCTCGCGCTGAAGGTCCTGGCCAAGGGAAAGCGACTGCGCGGCACCAGGTTCGATCCCTTCGGCTACATGCACGTGCGCAAGGTCGAGCGCGCCCTGCTCGCCCACTACACCGAGATGGTCCTGGCCCTGTCGGACACGCTCGGTGCCGAGTACGGCCGCGCCGTCGAGGCAGCGGGGCTGCACGACGTGGTGCGCGGCTACGAGGGAGTCAAGCTCGCCAACGTGGAGGTGTACCGAAATCGTCTGGCGGAGTTGGGGATCGAACCTCCAGCCCTGCCGTGATCCGGCGCCCCCGATCTCTGGCTGGTGGGTGGTGCGGCGCGATGAGGGGCCGCACCACCCACTGTGGCCGGCGGCCGAGTTCCCGCACCCCGTACATGTTCTCGCACCTCTGACCGACGCCACAGCGGGTGCGGGAACTTGTACGGAGTGCGGGAACGGGGCGGTAGGGGTTTCGCCGGGGTTGACGCGGGCGTGGGGCCCGGGGGTGAATCGAGGGACGGTAGTGCCGGAGAACGGAGTTGGCATGACCAGTCCCGACGAGATCGTGCGCGCCATGTTCGACCGCTGGTCCGATCCGGACCGGGATCCGGATCGGATCGGCGCCTACTTCGCCGCCGACGCCGTCTACCACAATCGCCCGATGCCGCCCATCGTCGGCCGCCCGGCGATCCGAGACTTCATCGGGCGCTTCCTGTTCGGCTTCGAGTCCATTCGGATCGACATCCATCACCAGATCACCAGCGGCGGCCTGGTCATGAACGAGCGCACCGACATCCTGCGCGGCCCGGCCCGCGAGATCGAGCTACCGGTCATGGGGGTCTTCGAGATCGACGGCGCGGTCATCACCGCGTGGCGCGACTACTACGACATGGGGACCCTGGTCGGTGCCGTCGGCTCCGAACCCGAATCCGCGCCGGTCGCACGCGGATCCGGATTGCGACGGAAATTCTGGCGCTGACTCTCAACGCTCCGAAGGGCCACTGCGCGAGGTGAATTCGTAGTCGTCCATCGGGAAGTGGCGTGCCCGCCACCAGGCCGAGACGCCCGAGGACGGCCGGATCAGCGCGACATCGCCGAACTTGTCGAAGTAGAAGCTGTGCGCGCGTTCGCAATTGGAGTTGTAGAACAGGCTCTTGCCCTGCCGCCGCACCATCTCCTCGAAAAAGCGGCGATGCGGCTCCTGCTTGACCTCGACACAGGTCGCGCCGCGGCGGCGGGCCTCGAGGATGCAGCGCACCGCGTGGGTGGTCGAATTGTCGATCATCAGGAAGAAGGAACCGGTCACGGCGTACGGCCCGAGGATGGCCCAGGCGTTGGGCCAGCCGGGCAGGCTGGTGCCTTCGTATGCGGCATAACGGTTCTCCTCGAAGAACTCGCCGAGTTCGACACCGTCGCGGCCCACCTCCGGGAAGGGCGGCAGCACGTCGCGCTCGTAGATCTTGAAACCGGTGGCCAGCACGAGTGTATCGATCTCGCGGTGCTGTCCGTCGGTGGTCACGATGCCGGTCTCGGTGATCCGCTCGATGGGCGCGGTCACCAGCTCCACATTGTGGCGGGCGAAGGTCCGGTAGTACCGGTTCGACAGCGCCGGAAACTTGCACCCGAACCGGTAATTCGGCCGCAGCGCGGCCCGCACCCGCGGATCGGGCACCTGAATGCGCAGCATGGCCAGCGAGAGTCGCTCCATCAGCGTCACCAGCCAGGGCCCGTTGAACCGGATCCCGAAGAAGAAGAACGTCTCGATGGCCAGATTGTTGAGCAGTCGCGGCAGCAGCATCAGCCTCGGGAAGCGGCGGAATACCGTCTGCAGCGCGCGCGGGATGCGGACGTCGAAGGTCGGATGGGACCAGATCGGCGTGCGCTGGAATACGTGCAGGCGCTCGGCCGCCTTCGCGACCTCCGGTATCAGCTGCACCCCGGACGCGCCGGTGCCGATGACGGCGACGCGCTCGCCGGTGAGGTCGTGGTCGTGATCCCAACGCGCACTGTGGATCACGGTGCCTGCGAAGTCGTCGAGTCCCTCGATATCGGGTCGCTTGGGGTGGTTGAAACCGCCGGGCGCGATCATGACGAACCGTGAGGTCAGCGAGCCGACCGCGGTATCGACCCGCCAGAGGTGACGGCCCTCGTCGAAACCCGCCTTGGTGACCTCGGTGTTGAGCCGCAGGTGCTGGCGCAGGCCGTACTTGTCCACGCAGTGGTCCGCGTAGGCCTTGAGTTCGTGCCCGCGGGCAAAGGTGTGCTGCCAGTTCGGATTCGGCTCGAAGGCATAGCAGTACCCCCAGCTGAACACGTCGACGCAGACGCCGGGATAGGTGTTCTCGCGCCAGGTTCCGCCGATGTCGTCCGCCTTCTCCAGGATGACGAAATCGTGAATTCCCGCCTTCTGCAACTGGATTGCCGAGCCGATGCCGGAGAATCCGGCCCCGACGATGATCACCTCGTAGTCCACCGCATTGTCGCTGTCGTTCATCGGACCTCCCGCTCGGAATCTGCCGGTGCCGCGGAGCCGCTGATGCGGCCGTCCTGCAGCGTGATCACCCGGTCGGTCCGCGCCGCGGCCTCCAGGTTGTGGGTCACCATGACCACCGAGCGTGCGCCGCCGTCGTGGGCGATATCCGCCAGCAGCCGCGTGATCGC
This sequence comes from Nocardia mexicana NBRC 108244, assembly GCF_001613165.1. Classification (GTDB taxonomy): domain Bacteria; phylum Actinomycetota; class Actinomycetes; order Mycobacteriales; family Mycobacteriaceae; genus Nocardia; species Nocardia mexicana. The sequence goes on along the minus strand of NZ_BDBV01000086.1, from coordinate 27,229 downwards.
CACGCCGGTCTTGGAATCCAGGTTGCCGGTCGGCTCGTCGGCCAGGATGAGCGGCGGATCCATGATCAGCGCCCGCGCCACCGCCACCCGCTGCATCTCGCCGCCGGACAGCTCGGCCGGGCGGTGGTCGGCGCGACCGGTGAGGCCGACCAGGTCCAGTAACTCCAGCGCGGCGGGCCTGGCCGAGCGCAGGGTGCGGCCGTCGAGCAGTTTCGGGATCGCGATGTTCTCCCAGGCCGACAAGGTCGGCAGCAGGTTGAAGAACTGGAAGACGAAGCCCACCCGGTGGCGTCGGAATTCCGACTGCCCCCGATCGTCGAGGGCACCGATCTCGTTGCCGCGGAAGCGGATCGAGCCCGCGTCCGGGGTGTCGAGTGCGCCGAGGATGTGCAGCAGGGTGCTCTTACCGGCCCCCGACGGGCCGACGACGGACACGAAAAGGCCGGGATCGATGGTCATGGTCACGCCGTCGAGCGCGGGGACGCGCTGGGTGCCGATCGTGTAGCTCTTGCGGATGTCGTGGAGTTCGAGCACGCCTTTACCTTTCCCGGACTAGCCGACCTCGATGGCCTCGATGATGGCGATGCGACCGGCGCGCACCGCCGGGGGAATCGAGCCGAGCAGGCTCAGCAGCAGGGCGGCGGCCGCGAAGCCGATCGCCGACGGGCCGGGGCGGTAGGGCACGTCGAAATGCAGGATGCCCGGCGTCACCGAGTCGTAGAAGTATTGCGCCGCAACGCCGAAGCCCAGACCGATGAGCCCGCCGATCAACCCGATTCCGGCCGCCTCGGCGAGCACCATGCGCAGCGCGAACCGCCGGGTGGTGCCGATCGCGCGCAGCACGCCGATCTCGCGCCGTCGTTCCAGCACCGACAGCGTGAGCGTATTCAACAGCGCCACAGCGGAAATCAGCACGACGATCACCCACAGCGCATTGGCGACCGCGCCACCCTGCCGGACCGAACCCTGCACACCCTCGAGCGCCTGCGCGCCGGTGTAGACGTGCGCGTCGGGCGGGGCCGCCGCGCGCACGGCCCGCTCCAGCGCCCCCGGGTCGGTGCCGGGGACGGCATCGATCTGCATCGTCGTCGAGCCGGGAAGGTCGAACCAGCTTCGCATCTGCCCGATATCCATGCCGATCGTGCCGGTCAGCACCGACAGGTAGGACACCAGCTCCAGCACTCGAACGGGCCGCACACCCGTCGGGGTCTGCAGCGGCAGCACATCACCGGCGCCGACATGCAGGGCCGTACCGAGGTCGCGGGACAGCACGACCCCGCGGCCCGCCAACAGATCCGACCGAACCTGTTCGCTCACCACGTGATACAGCGGATCGGAGGTGCCCGCGCCGAGACCGACCAGCAGCACCTTGACATCGCCGATTCCGGCGAACGCCGTCTGCCCCTCGACCACGCGCTCCACGCCGGGCGCCCGGGCCAGTTGTCCCGCAAGCGAATCCGGCAGTCGCGGACCGAGCGGGAGTTCGCCGGGTGGGTTCGTCGACACGACGAGATCGGCCTGCCCGAGCGGGGCGAGGGAGTCGCGCGCCGCCGTCAGCAGGTCCCGGTTGGCCCCGGTGATCGTGACCGTCATCGCCACCGCCATGAAGACCGTCATGAGGGTCGCCCAGACGCGGATGCGGGAGCGGTGCACCGTCGTCGCCGCGAGTTCCCCCGGGGCCCGGAAGAGCCGGGCGACGGCGGCGGTGGCGGCGATGATCGGCTCGGTCAGGCCCAGGCACAACGCCATTCCCGCGCCGAAGAACAGCGCGAACGCCGCGGCGGAGGCGACGAGTTCGCCGGGCCGGACGGCACGGATCGCGTAGGCCACCGCCACCAGCGCGCCCGCCCCCGCCAGCCCGGCGAACCGCAGCCAGCGCGGGATGCCGGTGGTCGACGCCGCCTCGGCGGGGGCCAGCGCCTCCACGGGAGACACCTTGTAGATCTGATGCGCGGCCATCGCGGCCGCGGCGGTCGTGGTGGCCACCGACGCCAGCACGGCGAGCGGGACGGCATACCACGGCAGGAAGAATTCGAGCCGCGCCTGGACCGCCTGCAGCAGTACCGTCGGCAGGCTGGAGACCGCCACCATGCCCATCGCGACGCCGAGCCCGGCCCCGAGCAGGCCGCCGATCAACCCCAGCACCGCCGACTCGGCGAGCAGGTTCGACACCAGCGTCGTCCGCCGCCCGCCGATCGCGCGCAGCATCGACAGCGTGGCCCGGCGGCGGCTGACCGCCATGGTCATGACCGTGTAGATGAGGAACGCCGCGACCACGAAGGCGACGGTCGCGCCCATCAGCGTCATGTACTGCACGATGCGAATTCCGTTGCCGGTCTGGGCCGTTCGCTGCAGTGGATCGCCGACCACGGCCCGCCCGGCCACGACATCGGTGACCCCCGCTCGGACCGCGGCGGGGTCGGCGCCGGGCCGCAGTGTCACCAGCACCGCGTCCAGGTGTCCGGTGCGCCCGGTCAGCCGCTGCGCCAGCGGCAGCGGAGCCAGTACGTAGTGGCCGTCGTTGATCCGCCCGGCCGACGCCCCGGCCAGTGCCCCGGCGACGGTGACCCGGCCGTCGCCCACCCGTATCGACGTGCCCTGCGGATGATTCAGCGCGGGGCCGGTGAGCACGCTGTTCGGCGCCGACACCAGGGCGGCGAGCTGCCGGTCGACGGCGTCGCGCAGGGCGCTGTCCAGCTGCGCCGCCGAGGCGTCGGTGCCGATCAGCATGGCCGGGCCGGAGTCTGTGGTCGCCTGGGCTCGGATCATCGGCACGGCCGCGGCGACGCCCGGCACCGCGGCGACGTCCTCGGCCAGGCGGGCGTCGAATCCGGAGGCGGTGATGCCGGACACCTCGAGCGCGGCATCGCCCGCGACGCTGTCGGCGAGCTGTCGCACCGTGCCCGACAGTGAGCCCGAAATCGCCAGCACCGCAACGAGAAAGCTGGCCGAGACCGCCATCACCAGCACCGCGGCGACGGTGCGGCCCGGATGCAGCAGCAGCTCGCGCACGCTGAACACGCGCCAGCGGTCCAGCCGCGCGCGCACGGGCGTGGGGGAGGGCATATCAGACCGGACAGGCGGGCGACTGCAGGTTCGCGGTGGCCAGCATCTGGCAGACCCACGCCTTCTGCAGCTTCCAGCGGCCGCCGGCGGCGACGAAGGGGATCGTCGTCTTGCCCTCGATCGGCCGGCCGTTCACCGTCAGGTCGGCCAGCGCGTTGAGGACGCCGTCGCCGACATATTGGACCTCCGTCACGGTCATCTGTACGTTGTTGCCCTTCGCGGCGTCCGTGAGTCGCTCCGGCAGCGCGGGATCGATATCGGTGCCCTCGATGGCCCCGGCCTTCAGTTCCGGGCGCGTGCCCGGATCCAGTGCCAGCACGAATCCGGCATTGAGGTCACCCGCCGAGGGCACCGGCAGCGGCGGCTGGTCGGCGGCCTGGGTCGTGGCCTTGGACGTCTTCGGCGGCGAGGGCGGCTGCGGGTCACCGCATCCCGCGCCCGCCAGCAGCAGCGCGGCCGCCGCGGCGGCGAGCAGGCGGCCGCACCGATGGATTGTCGCGTCCTGCACGGGCGCACCCCCTTGTCTGAGACACTTTCGCCAGTGTATCCGTAACGCCTTGTTCGCCAAGGTGTTTCGAGTCATCGGGGTCCGCCTTCGTCATTGCCTGTCGCGGGGTCCGCGCGGAAGCGGTTGATGGCGGCCAGATGCCGCTCGCGCAGTGCGGTATCGCGCACGCCGAGCCCTTCCGCCGGGGCCAGGCAGCGGATGGCGACCTTGCCCTGATGGGTGTTGCGACGCACGTCGAGGATGCCCTGCGCGGTTTCGGTGAGCGGGTAGACGACCGACACCGTGGGATGGATGCGGCCCTTCGCGATGAGCCGGTTGGCCTCCCATGCCTCCCGGTAGTTGGCGAAATGAGAGCCGATGATGCGCTTCAGGCTCATCCACAGATACCGGTTGTCGTATTCGTGCACGAACCCGCTGGTCGACGCGCAGGTGACGATGCTGCCGCCGCGGCGGGCCACCAGCACCGAGGTGCCGAAGGTCTCCCGGCCCGGATGTTCGAAGACGATGTCGACATCGTCGCCGCCGGTCAGTTCGCGGACATATCGCCCGAATCGCTTGGATTCGCGGTAGTTCTGGTGGCCGTCGGACCAGAACCGGAAGCCCTCCGCGGTCCGGTCGATAATGGCCTGCGCGCCCATCGCCCGGCATATTCGGGCCTTGTCCGGCGAGGACACCACGCAGATCGGGGTGGCCCCGGCGGCGAGCACCAATTGCGTGGCGAACGAGCCCAATCCGCCCGCGGCGCCCCAGATCAGCACGCTGTCACCGAGTTTCATCGCGGCCCCGTTGCCGGAAACGAGCTGGCGGTAGGCGGTCGAGTTGACCAGGCCGGGGGACGCGGCCTCCTCCCAGGTCAGGTGCGGGGCCTTGGGCATCAGCTGATTGGACTTCACCAGCGCCAGCTCGGCGAGGCCGCCGAAATTCGTCTCGTATCCCCAGATGCGCTGTGCCGGATCGAGCATGGTGTCGTTGTGGCCGTCGGCCGCCTCCAGTTCGACGCTGAGGCAGTGCGCGACCACCTCGTCGCCGGGATGCCACGCGGTGACGCCGTCGCCGGTGCGCAGCACCACCCCCGCCAGGTCCGAACCGATGACGTGATACGGCAGGTCGTGGCGGGCGGCGAGCGCCGAGGTGCGGCCGTAGCGGGTCAGGAAGTCGAAGGTGGGCAGCGGTTCGAACAGCGCGCTCCAGACGGTGTTGTAATTGATGGCCCCGGCCATGACCGCGACCAGTGCCTCGCCCGGTCCCAGTTCGGGCACGGGGACCTCGTCGATGTGCACGGATTTGCGCGGATCCTTGTCGGCGCTGTCCTGATCCGCGAACATGCCCACGTCCTCGCGATGCAGCGTGACCGCTCGGTAGTGCTGGGGCAGTGGGGTATTCGCGATGTCCTCGGGTGTGCGGACGCCTGCCAGTACGGCGTCGAAGAGCTGTTGCATTCCGGTACCTCCGGTGACACGAGTGGGGCTGGGGCGCACGGGATCAGGGGCCGTCGGCCGGGGAGCGGTGGGGCCGCGGCGTCGAGACCGCCGACATCGTGGCGACGATCGCCCGGCGCAGGTGGGTGGCGAGCCAGGTCTCACCCGCCTCCGGTGCGGTGGGCGGCGGAGGCGGCAGGATCCGGCGCAGCAGCGGATCGGGTAGTCCGTGCCGCCGCCATTCGCGCGGATAGCCCACCGACACCTCCTCGAACCGGACGCCGTCGAAGGTGTCGGCCCGCCGGATGTGCAGGTGGCCGTACACCACGCACGCCGCCCGGTAGCGCCGATGCCACTGCGCCGTGCGCTCGGTGCCGCACCACATCGAGAACTGTTGCGGGAACAGCAGTCTCGTCGGCTCCCGCACCAGCGGATAGTGGTTCACCAGGATCAGCGGGACGTTCTCGTCCACCGCCGCCAGCCGGGTTTCGGTGTAGTGCACCCGATCCGCGCACCACTGTGCGATATCGCGGTGCGGGTCGGGATGCATCAGGTATTCGTCGGTCGCGACGGCGCGGTGCTGCTCCGCGATCGCCAGCCCCTCGGCACGGTCGCGGGCGCCGCGCGGCAGGAAGCTGTAGTCGTACAGGACGAACAGCGGCGCGACCACGGCGGGGCCGCCCGCGCCGCGCCACACCGGATAGTCGTCCTCCGGCGTGAGCACGTCGAGGTCGCGGCACATCTCGACCAGGTACCGGTAGCGGTGGTCGCCGCGCAGCTGCACAGGATCGGTTGCGGTGGTCCACAATTCGTGGTTCCCGGGCGTCCAGAGCACGCGTTCGAAGCGGCTGCGTAGCAGGGTCAGCGCCCACCGGATGTCGGCGACCTTCTCCGCGACATCCCCGGCCACGATCAGCCAGTCGTCGGGGGCCGCCGGTTCGACGGCCTCGGCGACGGCGCGATTGCCCGGATGGCCGACGTGCAGGTCCGAGACCGCCAGCAGGCTGCCCATCACCGCACCTCGCTCGCCGGTTCGGCCGGATCCGGCGCGAGCAGGACCGCCGCCGCCGACCGGCGCAGCTTGCCCGACGGCGTCTTGGGCAGCGTCCCCGGCGCGACGACGAGCACCTGGCGCGGCGCGACGCCGATATCGTCGCGTACCCGGCGGGCCACCTCCGCGCCGATGCGCTCGGCCTCGGCGGCGTCGTCGTGCAGGCGGGACTCCACGATGACGGCGAAATGTTCGCGCCCCTCGGCCGGGGACAGCCGTATCGCCGCCGCATTGCCCGCCCGCACGCCGCCGACCCGCCCGGCGATCCGCTCCACCTCGGTCGGAAAGATATTGCGCCCGGCCACGATGATGGTGTCCTTGCGGCGCCCGCAGACCACCGCCTCGCCGGTGTCGGTGAGATAGCCGAGGTCGCCGGTGGCCAGCCAGCCGGAGCGGTCGCGGGCATCCTGCCAGCCCGCGGCGGTGCGGTAGCGGTGGGTCACCGCGCCGCCGCGCACCTGGAACTCGCCGACGGTGCGGGCGGGCAACCGGGTTCCGGTCTCGTCCACCACTCGCACGCCCATGCCCGGTACGGGACGGCCGACCGCGACGAATTCCCTTGTGCGCCGCGCGGTTCGCAGCACCGCGGGCCGGGCGCTGCCCTCGGTTTCGAGGCGGTCCGCATCCACGGTCTCGATGCGGGCCGTCTCGCCGGGGCGGGTGAGCGCGACGACGAGCGTGGCCTCGGCCATCCCGTATCCCATGGCCACGGCGCCGGGGCGTAAGCCGAATCGGGCCCCGGCATCGGTGAGCGCGCGCACCGTGGCCGGGTCGATGGGTTCGCCGCCGTTCAGGGCGATCCGCAGGGCGGACAGGTCGTAGGCCCCGGCCGGGGCGGCCGCCAGCGTGCGCGCCAGCATCGCGTATCCGAAGTTGGGGCTGCCGGTGAACGTGGCCCGGTACCTGGTGAGCAGTTCGGGCCAGACGGCGGGGGCGGCGAGAAATTCCGCGGGTGTCACGCACACGGTGTCCATACCCGACTGCATGGGCCCGGCGAGAAAGGCGATCATGCCGAAGTCGTGGAACAGTGGCAGCCAGCTGACCATGGTGTCGTGTTCCGGGGTGAATCCGTACACCTCGGTCATGGCCGACCAGTTGTGGTGCAGGTTCTCGTGGGTGATGGCAACGGCCTTCGGCGTTCCGGTCGATCCGGAGCTGAGCTGTAGCAGCGCGATATCGCCCTCCGCGCAGCCGACCGGCCCGGCGGGGCGCCCGCCGCTCAGATCCGCCGTGGCGACGGTGTGGATACCCGCCGCGGCCAGCGACGGCACCACCGACAGGAACGACAAACCGGCCAGCACCAGCCGGGCATCGATCGCGTCGAGCATGCCGAGCGTGGCGTGCAGCCAGTGGGTGTGGTCGGTGCGCGGCGTCGGCTGCTGCAGCATCGTGACGGCCGCCCCGCGCAGCCACACCGCCTGCACCAGCGGTGCGGCCTCGGCGGGCGCGCGGACCAGAACGGCCACCCGGTCGCCGCGCCCGACGCCGAGCGCGGCCAGCCCACCGGCCAGCTCGCGGGCCGTCTCGGTGACCTCCGACCAGGCGATCCGGGTGGGCGTATCCGGCTCTCCGACAACGATTCCGCGGCCGAGCGCCGGGCCGGTGCCGAAGACGGCGTCGATGAATCTGCTCACCGGTCACCTCCCGTGCGGTCGAGGGCGGCGTCGGCGAGACGGGCCTCGCCGGTCGGATCGCCGAGGCGGTCGAAGGATCGCTCGACCATCGCGAACGAGCCGTCCTCGCGGACGAGAAGCACTGTGCTGCTGCGGGTTCCGTACAGCGGATTGGCGAGGAAGCGGGCCGAGGCCAGGCGTTCGATCCCGGGCGACATCCCCGTATCCGGGAGTTGGTCGTCCGGTGCGGGTGTGCGGTCGGCGAGCAGGGAGAAGTAGCCGTCCAGGTCGTCCGGGCCGGATTCGACCGTGCGCCGCAACGCATCCAGCCCGCGCTCCACCTTCGGTGAGGGCGGGTGCCGCGAGCCGTCCCCGGACCGCAGGTGCGCGTCGTTGGCCAGGCCGTGGAAGCCCGGCTCCAGCGCTCGGGCGGGGACGGTGCCGCGATTGCTGCACCACCACAGTTGCCGCAGATCCGAGACGATCAGGTTGTAGCCGTTGTAGATGTCGCGTGCGGTGATGGCCCCGCGGATGAAGTCCTGCGGATCGGCGCGCTGGGCGCACAGGAATTCCCGCGCGAGCACACCCCGCGACCGCGCGCCCGCCCGCGATTCGCCCGGACCGCGAACGTTGGTGACCGCCGCGAAACGGCGATCGCCCGGGGCGTTCGACAGCCCCGCCCACACGCCCGGCGCCGAGGTGCCGGAGTCCAGGTCGCGCCCGGCCAGCAGGGTCGGCCGCTCGGGCCACCGACGCAGCGGTTCCGTTCTGCGCGCGTGGAATTCGTCCCGGTTGGCCGCCACGATCAGGCGGTAGTCCGGATGGGCGCGCCAGCCGATCAATACCAGGCACATGACCGCACACCAGGTCGCTACCGGCCGGGGCCGGGGGTGCGCGCCGCGGCCAGCGTCGAGAGCCGGTCGAGCGAGGCGGTCAGCTGGGTGCGGCCGTCCTCCTCGACGATCCGCGACAGCTGCGCGTTGAGCATCGGCCCCTCGAAGACGCCGGAGATCGACAGCGTCGTACCGGCCGGGCTGCGCTCGATCCCGAATTCGAAATCGCAGGTCATCCCGCCGGTGCCGCGCCCGGACAGGGTCAGCCGGATCGGCGGGCGGAACTCGGTGACCGTCAGCTCCACGGTGTGCGACATGCCCATCACCCGAATGGCCTGCACCAGGCGGGAATTCAGCTGTAGCTGTTCGGGCGGCTGCTCGAGGAACCGGTCGTGCAGGGTGAACCAATCGCCCCACGAATCGGTATCGGAGATGATCGAATACAGCTGCGGCGGCGCCACCGCCAACTCCTGTACCACTTCGATTCTGTTCATGATGGTCCTCGCTCAGACATCGTCGGATGGGTGTCCTGCGTCCCCGGCTGCGCACCGAGTTGCGTGATCAGCCTGTCGATCGTGGTGAAATCGCGGCGCCGGATCAGCTCGTCGACCACCTCGCCGAGCATCTTGCGCAGCGTCGGCGGCACGGTGCCCGCCACGCGGCCGACGGTGCGCGGGTCCATGAAGGGTGCCGCGTCGGCGACGACCGCCGCCGGAACACCGGTCAGCTTCTCCAGCGGGACACCGGCGCGGCCGTCGAATACGGTGACGACCGACCGGCCCAGGATCCGCGGCGGCAACAGCACCGACGCGTAGTGTGCGGCAACGCGTTTCGGTGCGAGGCGCAGGAACCGGGCGGGGCGCCGATACAGTCCGGCGTAATCGTCGAACAGCCGCAGGGTGATTCGGGTCCGCAGGGCGTGCAGCTGCTGGGGCTGCAGGACTTTCAGGTACTCCACGCGCTCGACCGGCACCTGCAGGGTGGCGGCGAGTTCGGTGAGTTCGAAGCGGGTCAGGGCGTCGGTCATCGCCGCCGCCCGAGGACGAGTGCCCGCAGCAGGGCGCGGGTCGGCCGGGTGCGTGCGGCGAGTTTCTCGTCGAATTCGGCGTGGGCGGCCGCGCGCTCCCGTGCCGGTGCGGTACGCACCAGATTCAGCAGGTCGGCGCAGTGCTGCGCGGACAGCCGCTCGATGCCGGGCAGTTCGCCGCCGAGCTCGCGCTCCAGTTCGGCGCGCGGCGTGGATGCGGTCATCGGTTCTCCTTGCTCAGGCGTGCTCGATCGGTTCGGCCGCAACGGGTTCGGCGCTGCCGGCGTGGCCGTTGCCGAGCCGGTGCACCGAGGTGGACAGCCGGTCGATCAGCTCCGCGGGCACCGCCGCCTCGGCGTGGATGGCGGCCAGGCGGGCCAGCAGCATCTCGACCTCGGCCACGATCGGATCGGCCAGCCCGGCCTCCTCGGGCGCCAGCTGATCGAGGATGTGCCGGGCCAGCAGATTGGCGGTCGGGTACTGGAAGATCACCGAATTCGGCAGCTTCAAGCCGGTGAGCGCGCGCAGATGGGTGCCGAGCTCGATCGAACTGAGCGAGTCGATCCCCATCTCCGTGAATTCCCGGTCGGGCTGGATGTCGGCGGGCGAGGAGTATCCGAGCACCATCGACACCGGCGTCCGGACCATCTCGACCACGACCGCGTGCTGCTGTTGCTGATCGAGTCCGGTGAGCCGCTTGGCCAGCTGGCCGGGATCGCCCATCTGCTGGGTGACCCGGGGCCGGGTGTGCAGCAGCGCCCGGAACAGCGGCGGCAGCTCGGTCACCGCGGCGGCGGCGCGCAGCAGGCCGAGGTTCATACCGATCGGCACCAGATGCGGGCGGCCGGTGTGCAGGGCCGCGTCGAACATCTGCATGGCCGCCGCGGTGGACATCGGGGTGATGCCCATCCGGGTCAGGCGGGCGCGGTCCTTCTCGTCGAGAGTGCTGGTGTTGGCGGTGGTCTCGGCCCACCAGCCCCACGCCATCGAGGTGGCGGGCAGCCCGCGGTGGTACCGGTGCTGCGCCAGCGCGTCGACGTAGACGTTGGCCGCGCCGTAGTTGGCCTGACCGGGCGACCCCAAAGTCCCTGCGGCGGAGGAGAACAGCACGAACATCGACAGGTCGAGGTGCGCGGTCAGCTCGTGCAGGTACTGTGCGCCGTCGGCCTTGGCGGGCAGGACGGCGTTGATATGTTCCGGGGTGAGGCTCGGCAGGGTCGCATCCGCGATCGTGGCGGCGACGTGGACGACCGCGCCCAGCGGATGGTCGGCGGGAATCGTGCCGAGCAGCTCCGCGAGGGCCCGGACGTCGGAGGTGTCGCAGGATGCCACGGTGACGTGGGCGCCCTCGCCGGACAGCTCGGCGACCAGATCCGATACTCCCGGGGCCTGCGCGCCACTCCGGCTGGCCAGCAGCAGGTTTCGCGCACCGTGCCGCGTCACCAGATGCCGGGCGACGAGTCCGCCGATGGTGCCGGTGCCGCCGGTGACGAGCACGGTGGCGCCGGGGTCGAAGGCGCGCGGCCAGGTCAGCACGACCTTGCCGGTGTGCAGGGCCTCGCTGGTGTAGCGCAGCGCGGCGGCGGCGTGCCGGACGTCGAAGCGGGTCAGCGGCAGCGGTGGCAGCTCGGCGCGGCCGAAGCAGCCCACGAGTTCGCTCAGCATGTCCCGCAGTCGATCCGGGTCGAGGGCGCCCAGCTCGAACGACGAATATCCGATATCGCCGCGCCGCTCGCCCGCCTGTTCGGGCGTGAGCACGGTGGCCCGCCCGACCTCGACGAACCGCCCGCCGGGGGCGACCAGGCCGAGCGCGGCGCCGGTGAGCTGCTCGGGCAGCAGATTGAGCACGATGTCGACCCCGCGCTCGCCGAAGACATCGGCGAACCGCGCCGAACGCGAGTCGCCCAGGTGATCGTCGTCGATCCCCAAGGAGCGCAGCGCATCCCATTTGGCGGTGCTCGCGGTGGCGAAGATCTCGAGGCCGAGCCGTCGGGCCAGGTGGATCGCCGCGGTGCCGACGCCGCCGGCCGCGCAGTGCACCATGATCGTCTGCCCCGGCTTGGCCTCGGCGCTGCGCAGTGCGTGCAGCGCGGTCAGATACGCGACCGGCGCGGTCGCGGCCTCGGCGAACGACCACGCCTCCGGCACACGCGCCAGGACGCGGTGGTCGGTGGTCACGGCCGAGCCGATGCCGCCGAACAGGCCGAAAACCCGGTCGCCGACGGCGAATTCGGTGACATCGGGAGCCGTCGCCGTCACCACCCCCGCGGCCTCGTGGACGACCCGGTCCGGGACGCCGTGCGCCGCGTCCAGTCCGGCCAGCACCACCGGGAAGGAGATTCCCGCGGCGCGCAGGTCGACGGCCACCGCACCGGCGGGCAGCTCGCCGACCGGTTCCGCGGCGGCCAGCGCGGCATCCTCGAGATTGCCCGACGACGGGATGTCGAGCCGCCAGGGCGCCTGCAGCAGCTTCCCGGCGCCGACGGCCGACTCGGGCTCGGTCCGGATGCGCCGGCCGCAGAATTCGCCGCGCCGCCACAGCAATTCGGGCTCGTCGGACGCTACGGCGGTCGCGATATCGTCGAGGGTGATGGCGCTGTCGTCCAGATCGATCTGCACGATGCGGTCCGGATTCTCGGTCTGCGCGCTGCGCACCAGCCCCCAGACCGCCGCACCCGCTGGATCGGTGACGTCCTCGGACTCGTCGGCGGCGTGGGTGCCGCGGGCGAGGAGCACCAATGTGGTTTCCGCGCAGCGGTCGTCGGCCAGCCACCGCTGCAGGCGGTCCAGCACCGCGACCAGGCGATCCCGAGTGCTACCCGGAGCACCGGGCGGCGACCACACCACCACCGGCGGCAGTGGGCCGTCCCCGGTCAGGAGCTCGTCCAGATCATGAAGCGCGGGAAGGGTTTCCGCGTCGGCGACGCCGTGCTCGCCGACCACGACCCATTCCTCGGAGCCGCCGGAATACCGCGCCCGTGACAGCGGCGCCCGCAGCCAGTCGATCCGGAACAGCGATTCCTGCTGCGCGGACAGCCCGCGTTCGGCGAGCTTCGTCATGGAGATCGTCCGAACCTGCAACACCCCGGTGCCGATGGGGCGGCCGCCGCTGTCGCACAGCAGCCAGCGCACCCGGTCCGTGCCCGCGGGCGTCAGCCGCACCCGCAGCGCCGCGGCGCCGACCGCGTACAGCGACACCTGCTCCCAGGCGAACGGCAGCCGGATCGCGTTGCCCTGCACCGCCGTCAGTTCCGCGACCGCAGCGGTCGCCTGCAGCGCGGAATCCAGCAGTGCCGGATGCAGGCCGTACTTGTCGGCGTCGTTCACCGACTCGGGCAGGGCGACCTCGGCGAAGACGTCCTCGCCCCGGCGCCAGACCGCCTGCATCCCTTGGAATATCGGTCCGTACTGGTACCCGAGGGCGGCGAGACCCCGATAGGTCGCCGCGGGGTCCATCGCCACCTCGGCGCCGATCGGCGGCCAGATCTCGAGGCCCTGCTGGTCGACGGCCGTCTCCTGGGCCACGCTCAGGAGCCCGTCGGCGTGCAGGCTCCACAGGTTCTCGGCGGTGTCGTCGGCCTCGGGCCGGGAGTAGACGGCGATCGTGCGCTGCCCCTGCCTGTTTCGCTCACCGGCCAGCACCTGGACGTGCACGGCGCCGCGCTCGGGCAGCGTGATGGGGGTGTACATGGTCAGCTTCTCCACGCGCGGGCAGCCCACGCTGTCGCCGACGTGCAGCGCCAGCTCCAGCAGCATCGCGCCCGGTACGAGGATGTTGCCGTTGAGGGCGTGGTCGGCCATCCAGGCGTGGGTGGCCACCGACAGCCGCGTGGTGAAGGTGTACTTGTCGGCGCCCGGCAGTTCGGTCATCGCGCCGAGCAGCGGGTGGCCGGGGTCGGCGAGGCCGAATCCGGACGGCTTGCCGCCGAGCATCGTTCCCGCGGCCGTCAGCCAGTACTTCTGGTACTGGAAGGCGTAGGTCGGCAGCTCCACGCCGCCGCGGTACCCGTCGAACAGCACGGGCCAGTCCGGCGAGACGCCGCGCACATGCGCGCGGGCCAGCGCGGACAGGAATCCGTGCAGGCCGTCGTCGTCGCGGTCCACCGAACCGGTGACGACGACGAATTCCGGTTCCGCGCCCCAGTGTTCGAGCGATTCGTGCATCGCGGCGGTCAGCACCGGATGCGTGCTCATCTCCAGGAACGCCGTGTAGCCCGACTGATAGGCGGCCTGGAATCCGGCGTCGAACTGCACCGTCTCGCGCATATTGCGGAACCAGTACCCGGGGCCGAGCTCGAGCGGCGACAGCAGGTCGCCGGTGACCGTGGAGAAGATCGCCACCTCGGTGTCGTGCGCGGTGACCGGGGCGACGGCGGACTCCACCTCCGCGCGCAGGACATCGAAGTGGCTGGAGTGCCCCGCCACGTCGGAGCCGATGCGCCGGGCCCGCACGCCCTGCTCCTCGCAGCGCGACAGCAGTGCCTGCACGGCATCGAGCCCGCCCGAGACAACAGTCGTCCGTGGGGAATTGACCGCGGCCACGGTCAATCCGGCCAAGCCCGCGAGGATCTCCTCGACCTGTTCGGCGGGGGCGTTGACCGACACCATCGCGCCGGTCCCGGCGAGGGTCCCGATAGCCCGGCTGCGCAGCGCGACGATGCGCGCGGCATCCGACAGCGACAGCACCCCGGCGACATACGCGGCGGCCACCTCACCCTGCGAATGCCCCAGTACCGCATCCGGTTTCACGCCCAGCGACTGCCACAGCGCCGCCATCGCCGTCATGGTCGTGAACAGCAGCGGCTGCACCACGTCGATGCGCTCGGGGTTCGGGGTGCCGGGGACGGCCGCCAGGGTGTCGGCCACCGACCAGTCCACGAACTGCGCGAAGGCCTCGTCGCAGGCGCGCACGTGCGCGGCGAACACCGGCGACTCCCGCATGAGTCGCGCGCCCATGCCGACGTATTGCGCGCCCTGGCCGGGGAATACGAAGACCACTCGGTGGTCGGCGGCCACCCCGTGGATCGTGCCCAGCAGGCGGCCCTCCGCGATCGCCGCCAGCCCCTCGTGCAGATCGCCCGCGGCGCAACCGATGACGGCCGCGCGATGTTCGAACGCCGCCCGCGTGGTCGCCAGCGCATACGCCACCGCGCCGTGGTCGAGTTCCGGATGGGCGCGCAGATGGTCGAGCAGTGTGCGCGCCTGCTCCGACAGGGCCTGCGCGCTGCGGCCGGATACGGTCCAGATCATCTCGGCGGCAGTGGATTCCGGTACCGGCACGAGGGCGGCGGGCGGCTCCGGAGCCTGCTCCACGATCACGTGGGCATTGGTGCCGCTGATGCCGAACGACGAGATTCCGGCGCGGCGCGGCCGCCCGTGCTCGGGCCAGGGCCGCGCCGCCGTGACGACCTCGACCGCGCCCGAGGACCAGTCCACGCTCGAGGTGCGTTCGGCGACATGCAGACTCGCGGGCACGATGCCGTGCCGGATGGCCTCGATCATCTTCACGATCCCGGCCACCCCCGCGGCCGCCTGCGCATGCCCGAAGTTCGATTTGATCGATCCCAGCAGCAACGGCGAATCGGCCGGGCGGCCCTGCCCGTAGCCCGCGAACAACGCCTCCAGTTCCAGCGGATCACCCACCGGCGTCCCCGTGCCGTGGCCCTCGACCACGTCCACCTCGGCGGCCGTGAGATCGGCATCGGCGAGCGCCGACTCGATGAGCGCGGTCTGCGCCGCGGCGCTGGGCACCGTCAGCCCCTTCGACGCCCCGTCCTGGTTGATCGCCGACCCGCGCAGCAGCGCGAGAATGCGATGCCCGTGCCGACGGGCGTCGTCGGCGCGCTCCAGCACCAGCATGGCCGCGCCCTCCGCGACGCAGAACCCGTCCGCGTCGGCCGAATACGCCTTGCTGCGGCCGTCCCGCGACACCGCGCCGTGCTGGCCCAGCGCGTAGAACCCGGTCAGCGTCGACATGATGGTCACGCCGCCGGCCAGTGCCAGCGTGCATTCGGCGCCGCGCAGCGCCTGCGCGGCGAGGTGCACGGCCACCAGCGACGACGAGCAGGCGGTGTCCACCGTCATCGCCGGGCCCTCGAAGCCGAGCAGATACGAGATCCGGCCCGACAGCACGCTCTGGCTCATACCCGTCGCGATGTAGCCGGGATCGATATCCTGTTGCCCGAACGCGAGATACGCGTAGTCACCGGCCATGGAGCCGATGTAGATGCCGGTCCGCGACTGCCGCAGCCGATGCGGATCGATACCGGCGTGCTCGAGCGACTGCCAGCACACCTCGAGCGCGATCCGCTGTTGCGGATCCATCGCCCGGGCCTCGCGCGGGCTGATGCCGAAGAACTCCGAGTCGAATGCTCCGGGCTCCTCGATGAACCCGCCCTTCGGGGCGAATGCGGCGATGATCTCCGGCTCCGCCATGCCCACCATTTCCGGCATCGGCCGTTCTGCCGGAAATTCGCTGGAGACGTGCTGTCCGGCGGCGACGAATTCCCAGAGCTGCCCGGGTGAACCGATTCCCCCGGGAAAACGGCACCCGATGCCTACCACTGCGATATCGTCCCGGCCCGTTGCTGCCCGCATGGTATTCCCTCTGTCGGTGATCTTGTCCACCGGATCGATTCGCTCGCAGGACGGAATAGCCGGGTGCGGAAGATTATCGAGTGGGCGCTCGGGATCGTCGATGAAATGCGCGGTAACTCGCGGCTCGGCCCGTTTCCTGAGAGTGAATCCGGTTCGCCGTAGATCGTGCGCCGGACCGGCTCTGTGTGCCAACCCCAAGGCGACCCCTAATCCCGAAAAGGGGGTTTCGGGGGCGGTGCGCGAGGCACTCGCAGATCCGCCGGAGGAGACGGTGCGCACCCCGGTGTCAACCCGGGGAAAACCCCTACCCGGGCGAATTGTGGTGCGTCACAGGCTCGATCGCGTGTCTGGGACGCGATTTCGGCGGTAATATACGGCTGCTTGTCGATCATGTTTGCGGAGGGGCGATGCATTCGGTTGATTGTTCACGCTCGTCGTTGTGCAGCCATGCCGGATCCGGCTGCGAAATTTCGTCATATTGCGGGTCGGCGCCTTCGCCCGGCGCCCGGGTCGTGCAGTCGATTGCCGTACTCGGTGTGCGCAGCACGCTCGATGTCGTCGTCGATCTGGCCGGTATCGATGCGGCGGTGGTTTACGAAATTGTCGACAGGCTCACCGCGGCCGGATTTCTCGAGGATTCGCGTTTTCGCTGTGCACACGCCGCGGACGCCATCCTCCGCGGCACGGCGCCGGAACTGCGGCGGGGTCTGCACCGCCGCGCCGCGCACATTCTCTACGAGCGCGGCGCCTCTCCGGCCGATATTGCCGAACATCTGGTCGCCGCGGGGGAGCCGCAGGAACCGTGGGCGCGCACCGTACTGCGCCGCGCGGCCGACGATGCGCTGTCGGTCGACGAATTCGACACGGCGGTGCGCTATCTGGAGGTCGCCTACCGATCCAGCGCGGACGCCGGCGAGCGGGCCGAGACCTCGGCGCAGCTGGTATCGGTGGAGTGGCACAGCAATCCCTCCACGGCCACCAGGAATTTCGCCCGCCTGAAGGCGGCCGCGGCCGCGGGCTCGCTGCCGATTCCGGCGCGACCGGTCGCGGCCCGGTGCCTGCTCTGGCACGGCCACCGCGAGCAGGTGCGGTCGGCGCTGGACGTGGTCGGCCCGGTGGCGGTGACCGACGGCACCACGGCCGACGAGCTGGCGTTCCTGCGCTCCTGGATCGGCTACACCTACCCCGAGGCCGCCGCCGATTGCCCGGCGCCGCAACGGCATACGGTGTCGGCGCCGGATTCGGCGCACGCGCTGGCCACCCGGCTGCTGGCCGCGTTCCCCGCCGACAGTACCGGCGAGGCCACCGCGACCACGGCCTACCGCATCCTGGCCAGGCATCGCCTCGACGCCTCGACGGTCGGCCCGCTGCGGGTCGCCCTCGAGGGGCTGATCTACGCGGGCAGGCTCGTGCTGGCCGCGGCCTGGTGCGATGCGCTGCTGGCCGAGGCGACGGCCCGGCGGGCGCCGACCTGGCAGTCCGAATTCGCCGCGCTGCGGGCGGAGATCTCGCTGCGCCAGGGACGGCTGACCGAGGCCGTCGGCTCCGCGGACCTCGCGCTGAACTGTATTCCCGCCGCGAATCTCGGCGCCGGCGCCGCCCTCCCGGTGGCGGCGCACGTCCGCGCGCTCACCGCCGCGGGCCGCTACGAGCAGGCACACCTGCAACTCGACCGGCAGCTGCCCGCCGAACTCGCCGATTCGCGAATGACCCTGCCGTACTTGCACGCTCGCGGCCATCTGCGGCTGGTCACGGCCGGTCCGGACCGGGCACTGGCCGATTTTCACCGGTGCGGCGAGCTGATGCTGCGGTGGCGCCTGGACATCCCCGGGCTGGTGCCGTGGCGCAACGATCTGGCCGAGGCGCACCTGGCCCGCGGCGATCACGGCCGCACCCGCGGCTACGCCGAGGCCCATCTGCGGCGGCTCGGGACGGCGCAGCGGCATGCCAGCGGCGGGGTGTCACTGCGGCTGATCGCGGCGACCAGGGATCCGCGCGACCGCATTCCCCCGCTGCAGGAGGCCGCGGCCATCGCGCGCCGCAACGACAACGAGCTGGAGCTGGCGGCGACACTGGCCGAGCTGGCGACGGCCTACGAGATGATCGGCAGGCAGGCTCGCGCGCACGCGGTCCGGCACGCCGCCCTGACCCTGGCCGACAAGTGCGGGGCCGAGCCGTTGCGACGGCGATGTGCCCGGGATCCGCAGCGTGTCGCCGGAACGGGCGATCCAGGCGGTCCGAGTGCGAAAGATGCGGGGGCACAGCATGATTCGGCATCGGTGGGCGCGGAGCTGAGCACCGCCGAGTATCGGGTGGCGGAACTGGCCGCCCAGGGGGTGTCCAATCGCGAGATCGCCCGGACGCTCGGTGTCACCGTGAGCACCGTGGAGCAGCATCTGACCCACACCTACCGGAAGCTGCGGGTGCGGCGGCGCACCGAACTGCGCTACGTGCTGGCACGCCATCCGGGCACCGGTGACACGGGCCGCGGAACCGCACATCGGACGCGGGAAACGGCCACGCCACCAGCGGTTCTCGGTGCATACTTGCGGTGACGGCGATGCGCCGCCGCCCGGTCGGTGTATCGCGCCCGAAGGCCCGCCGACGTGCCCGCGAGACCGCTCACTCGCTCGATCCGAATGGCAGCCACCCCTGCCCGAGGAGCTCGATATGGCCCAAGCTGCGCAGAACTACCACACGGGCTACCGCGCGGGGTACCGCGCGGGGTACCGGGACGGTGTCGCGGCCGCCCGCCACCTCGCGGGCGAGACCGCCACGCCGCCGCTGGTGCGGCCGGGTGATTACGGGCAGGGCTACCTCGCCGGCTACGTCGACGGCTACCGATGGTCCTGGACCGAACCGGCCCGCTCCGAGTAGTGCGAACAGCAACGTCGAATAGTACGGACAGCGAAACGTCGAGCAGCACGGCCAGCGAAACGCCCGCCCGGACAAGGTGTCCGGGCGGGCGTCCGCAATGCCGGGCGGCGGCGCAATCGCCGGGGCGGCCGTGGCGCAATCGCCGGGAGGCGTGGCCAGGTGCCCGGCTGGCGGTGACGCCGGTGCCCCGTACCGGTCGGCTCAGGCTACGGCGGCGCCCACGCGCAAGGCGTGCGGTTCGATGGCGCCGCGGACCAGGGCCTGCTCGTCGATCGTCGCGGCCCGATACGGCAGCCGCGACAGCCGCTCCGTCATCGCGGCGACCGGATCGGCGACCGGCTGCGCGACGCCGAACAGGAACGTCCACTCGTGCTCGTCGGAGCCGTAGGGGACGACCGTGTCGAACAGGTCGCGGAACCGCTGCCACGACCGCTTCAGGGTTTCGTTGCGCCACATGGTCGCACAGCCCGCCTGCGCCGCCAGCACGCCGCCGTCGGACAGCAGCGCCTTACATCGGGTGAGGAACTCCTCCTCGTACAGGCGGTTGTGCTGGGCGTCCTCGACCCGCTCGTCGGGCAGGTCGATGACGATGACGTCGTAGCGCACGCCCTCGGCCTCGGCCTTGCCCAGGAAGTCCCAACCGTCGGCGTAGTGCATCCGGATCGGCCCGCTGCCCGCGACCGCCTCGGCCAGATCGGCCTCGGTGTAGCCGTAGGGGAGGTGCTTCGCGCACAGCTCCACCTCGAGCTGGTCGATGTCGACGTGATCGACCCGGGATGCCCCGGCCGCCACCGACATCTGGCTGGCGACCCCCTCGCCGGAGCCGACGATCAGCACATTGTCGAGCTTCGCCGCCAGCGCGTACGCCGGGACCAGCATCGCCTCGTGATAGGTCAGCTGGGAGAACTCGGTGGACTGGCGATCGTCGTCGGAGAACAGCGAGATGCCCTGTTCGGTCCGCGCGATCACCATGTGCTGGAACGGAGTTCGGGTGTCGACCAGCACCTCGGAGAGATCCCAGATGCGGGTCAGACCGGCGCCCACCGGCTCGTGGATGCGCCGCGCCGAGTGCCCGCGCTGGATGACCTCGGTGTGCACGGTCCCGGGGGACAGCTCGGCGGCCAGCAGGTCGACCGCCTTGGTCGCACCCGCGCCGATACTCCCGCAGGTGAACACGTCGACGAAGATGTCACCGGATTCCGGATAGGTGTGGATGGAGGCATGCGACTCCGATAGCAGCGCCAGCACCGTGACGCCCATCGGCTCGAACTTCTTGTGCACCACATCGCAGATCGTCACGCCCGCGGCGAGCAACGATTTTCGAAGTGCTGCTTCGAGTCGTTCGAGGTCGTCGCAGAGAGCCGCGTCGACACCACCGAACTCGGCCAGCACATGCCAGCCGGTGAATTCTGCCGTCATGGGCAAACTCACTCTCGCTCAGCGCCGATGACATGCACAGTCAAAGGCGGAAAACCGTTGAAGGACACCGACGAATAACTCGCCGTATAAGCGCCGGTATCGAGGATCCGAACGGGATCACCGGCTCGCAGCGTGGTCGGTAACAGGACCCGCGTGCGTTGATACAGTACATCGTCTCCGTCGCAGGTCGGTCCGGCAATCACCGCCTCGTCGCGGGGGTCACCGTCTCGTAAGGTTTCGATGCGATAAGCGATGTACTCGTTCTCGGTCTCGGCCATGCCGTTGTAGCGGCCGATGTCGAGGTATACCCAGCGCCG
Organism: Nocardia mexicana NBRC 108244; assembly: GCF_001613165.1. GTDB lineage: Bacteria > Actinomycetota > Actinomycetes > Mycobacteriales > Mycobacteriaceae > Nocardia > Nocardia mexicana. The sequence continues at coordinate 6,503 of NZ_BDBV01000086.1, read as the reverse complement.
CCCGTCCGGCGCGATGCGCACGTTCACGACCTCGGCGTGAATCACACCGGCGTTGCCCACCAGGGCCCGGCCGGGTTCCACCACCAGTTCGCTGTGCTCCGGGAGGTACCGCGTCGCCGCCTCGGCGATCACCGCACCCAGATCGGACAGCTCCGGCGCCGGATCGACATACGAAATCGGCAGTCCGCCACCGATATTCACCGATCGCACCGGAATGTCCTTGACCGCCAACGCTTCCGCGATGGCACCCGCCTGTTCGAGGCCGATCTGCCACGCGACCGGATCCAGCTGCTGAGAGCCCACGTGGAAGTAGGGACCCACCGGCCGCAGGCCGAGATCGCGGGCGCGCACCAGCAGCCGCACCGCCTCGCCCGGCGCACAGCCGAACTTGGCGCCGAACGGGGTCTGCGACTGCGGCGCCGAGGCCAGGAAGCGGCATTCCACCTCCGACCCCGGGGCATGCTCGGCGATGCGATCCAGGTCGTCCTCGGTGTCGAAGGCGTACCGGCGCACGCCCGAGGCGTAGGCGGTCGCGATCTGGCTCGCCTTCTTCAGGGGGTTGCCGTAGCAGAGCACGGCGGGATCGACGCCCAGGCTCAGGCACTGCTCGATCTCACCGATACTGGCGACGTCGAATTCCGCGCCCGCCGCGGCGAGCAGCCGGATGATCTCCGGCATCGGAGAAGCCTTGACCGCGAATCGAATTCGCGCGGTGGGTAGCGCGGACCGCAGTGCGCGGTAATTGTCGCGCACCCGGGCGAGATCGATGACGAGACAAGGTGACTCGGGCGCGTGTGTATCCAACAATCTAAGGGGACTCTCTTTCTTCCGGGCAGCCTCCCCGCTGCAGGCAGCGAGCGCGAGAGTATCAGCGGGACGGCATGGAAAACGAACCGGATTAACGTCGTCTTGATCACTGACGGGAGCGGCGAGCCGCGTCCCGCGGGACGGGTCTTCGGAGCGCGAGTCGTGCGAATGCGCCGGTCATCCCGCCGTCACCGCCACGTCGTCGAACACCACCTCGCCGGCGGCGTCGGATTCGGACAGATCGACGACCGCGTCGACCGACCAGCCGTGGTCACCGGCCGGATCGTCGAGCACCTGGCGCACGTGCCAGAAACCGGGGCGCTGCTCGAGCTGGAACAACCGCGGGCCGCGCGCGTTCGGGCCGGTGCCGATCTCGCCGTATTCGTCGAAGTACGGCGCGAGGTCGTGCTCCCAGTCCGGGCCGTCGCCGAGGTCGTCGAGCGCCTGCCAGCGTCGCAGCGCGGCCATCTCGACGCGGCGGAACACGGCGTTGCGCACCATCACCTTGAACGCGCGCTCGTTGGCCGAGATCGGGCGCACGGTCTCCGCGCCGAAGGCCAGCTGCTCGGCGTCGTTCTCCGCGCCCGGGTTGGTCAGCTGCTCCCACTCGTCGAGCAGGCTCGAATCCACCTGCCGGACCAGCTCGCCGAGCCACTCCGTGACGTCTTCCAGCTCCTCGGTGCGCGCGGATTCGGGGACGGTGCGGCGCAGCGCGCGGTAGGCGTCGGCGAGGTAGCGCAGCACCATGCCCTCGGAGCGAGCCAGTTCGTACTCGTTGATCAGCTCGGTGAAAGTCATTGCGCGCTCGATCATTTCGCGCACCACCGCCTTGGGGGCGGGACTGAACTCGGACACCCAGGGATGGCCCGCGCGGTAGGTCTCGAAGGCCGGTTCGATCAGCTCGGCGAGCGGCTTGGGCCAGGTGATGTCCTCGATGAGCTCCATGCGCTCGTCGTAGTCGATGCCGTCGGCCTTCATCTCCCCGATGGCGGCGCCGCGCGCCTTGTGCTGCTGGGCGAGCAGCAGCTGACGCGGGTCCTCCAGCGTGGATTCGATGATCGACACCACATCCAGTGTGTAAGTCGGCGCATCGCTGTCAAGTAGTTCCAGGGCGGCCAGCGCGAACGGCGACAGCGGCTGGTCGAGGGCGAAGTCGCGCTGCAGGTCGACGGTCAGCCGGGCGCGACGGCCGGTCTCGTCGGGCTCGTCGAGCTGCTGCACCACGCCCGCGTCTCGGAGCGCGCGATACAGCCGGATCGCCTCGAGGATATGTTTACGCTGCGCCGGGCGTGGCTCATGGTTGTCCTCGAGCAGATGGCGCATGGCGTCGAAGCAGTTGCCGGGGCGGGCGATGACATTGAGCAGTAGCGAATTGGTGACCCGGAAGCGCGACACCATCGGCTCCGGCTCGGCGGCGACGAGGCGGTCGAAGGTGTCCTCGGACCAGGACACGAAGCCCTCCGGCGGCTTGCGGCGCTGCACCTTGCGCTGCTTCTTCGGATCGTCACCGGCCTTGGCGAGCAGGCGGGCGTTCTCGATCTCGTGCTCGGGCGCCTGCACCACGACCGTGCCGGTGGTGTCGTACCCGGCGCGACCGGCCCGCCCGGAGATCTGGTGGAATTCGCGGGCCTTGAGGCGGCGGGTGCGCACCCCGTCGAATTTGGTGAGGCCGGTGAGCAGCACGGTGCGGATCGGCACATTGATCCCGACGCCCAGGGTGTCGGTGCCGCACACCACCTTCAGCAGGCCCTCCTGGGCCAGCCGCTCCACCAGGCGGCGGTACTTGGGCAGCATGCCGGCGTGGTGCACGCCGATGCCGTGCCGGATCAGCCGCGACAGCGTCTTGCCGAACCCGCTGGAGAAGCGGAAGCCGCCGATGGCCTCGGCGATCGCCTCCTTCTCCGCCTTGGACGCGAAGTTGACGCTGGTGAGCGCCTGTGCCCGCTCGAGGGCCGCGGCCTGGGTGAAATGCACGACGTAGACGGGGGACTGGTGCGTGGTGACCAGTTCCTCCAGCGTCTCGGTGATGGGCGTGCGGCGATACGAAAACGTCAGTGGCACAGGGCGTTCCGAGCCGCTCACCAGCGCGGTGGGGCGTCCGGTCCGGCGTTCGAGATCGCGGGCGAAGAAGTCGACCTCGCCGAGCGTGGCCGACATCAGCAGGAACTGCGCCCGCGGCAGCTCCAGCAGCGGCACCTGCCAGGCCCAGCCGCGGTCCGGGTCGGCGTAGAAGTGGAACTCGTCCATCACCACCTGGCCGACGTCGGCGGCCGCGCCCTCGCGCAGCGCCAGATTGGCCAGGATCTCGGCGGTCGCGCAGATGATCGGCGCGGTCGGATTCACCGCCGCGTCGCCGGTCACCATGCCGACCCGGTCGGCGCCGAACACCTCGCACAGCGCGAAGAACTTCTCGCTGACCAGGGCCTTGATCGGGGCGGTGTAGTAGCTGCGCTCACCCCGGTTGAGCGCCGCGAAGTGCGCGCCCACCGCGACCATCGACTTTCCCGAGCCGGTGGGGGTCGACAGGATGACGTTGGCGCCGGTCATGAGCTCGAGCAGGGCTTCCTCCTGCGCCGGATACAGCGCCAGGCCCTGATCGACCGTCCATTCGGCGAAGGTCTCGTACAGCCAATCCGCGTCGACGTCGGGCACGACACGGTCGGGGATCAACTCGGAAAGCTGCACGTGCTTCTACGTTACCGGGAAGGGGCGGCCGCTCCGCAAACCGATACCGCGCGGCAGCCCCGAACTACCGCAGTTCCCCGCCCTCTGTTCCGTCGCCGAACTCGCCCTGCTCGGCGAGGAAGCGTTCGAACTCCGCGCCCAGTTCGTCGCCGGTCGGCAGGTCCGCCTCGCGGGCCAGCAGGCTGGACTGGCGCTCCTGCGCGGTGACGAAGCTGTCGTACTGCCGCTCCAGGGCGTTGACCACCGTCTCCACCTCGGTGTTCCCGGCGATGTGCTCGTTCACCTGCTCGCGGACCTTGGCCGCCGACTCGCTGAGCGCCGCCAGCGGGAACTCCAGTCCGGCGTTCTCGGAGACGTTCTCCAGCAGCGTCTGCGCGGCCTCCGGATACGCGGTCTGGGCCAGGTAGTGCGGCACGTGCACGGAGAAGCCGATCGACTCCTGGCCGTGCTGGGCCATCCGGTACTCCAGCAACGACGAGGCACTGCCGGGCACCTGCAGCTCACCCGGCCAGCGCTGATGCTCACCGATCAGGTCGCGGTCGCTGGCGTGCGCGGTGACGCCGAGCGGGCGGGTGTGCGGGATCGCCATCGGAATGGCGGACAGGCCGATGGTCCGGCGCACTCCCAGCTGCTCGGCCAGCAGGCGGGTGGCGGTGACGAATTTCTCCCAGCGCAGATCCGGTTCCAGCCCGGCCAGCAGCAGGAACGGGGTACCCGCGGTATCGCGCAGCGCCCACAGGTTGAGCTCCGGATCGGCGTAGTCGGAGAAGTGGTCGGTCTTGAACGTCATCAGGGGGCGCCGCGACCGGTAGTCGAGCAGCTCGTCCACGTCGAACGAGGCGACCAGCTCCGATTCGAGGCTCTCGCGCAGATGAGTGGTGGCCAGGCGTACCGCGTGGCCGGCATCGGTGAAGCCTTCCAACCCGTGTACCAGCACCGGACCAGCGCCGTCGGCGGACGACAGCTGCGGAGCGGGGAACTCCAGCTCGTACATTCGCGACTCGTAGTCCATCGCGTACTCCTTCCTGCGTGGTGCGCCCGCATCCGTTGCGTCGGATAGCCGGTCCCGAAGCCGTGCCCGGCGGAAATGCGTCCATACCGGTCATAGTCCGGGGCCCGCCGTCACAACCGGCGGCGGATGTGATGTGGCGAACCACCTTCATTGTCTCTCATGTGCTTCGGAGACCGCGCCGGGTGGGTGCACCGCACGTCCGAACAACGGGCGAGGCGCGATTCGCATTCCCGGCGCGCGGCCCCGGCGTGGCAGTCCCGGCGAACAGCGGGCGTTCGGCATAGTGAAAAGTGTGATCGTGCCGGATTCACCGGGTCCGCGGCCGCGCAGGAAGGGCAGCGCGGCGGCGCGCGTGCTGGGCGGTATGGCCCTGACCGGCCTGCTCGCGGCGTGCGGCCAGACGGTGCCGGGCACTCCGGAGGCCATGCAGCAAACCGCGGTCACCCGGCACATCGGTACGCCCCTGGCGCGGCTGCTGCCCGGCCAGGATCGGTTCCCCGCCCGCTACACGGCCGTGGTGCTGCCGGTCGAGCAGGCCCGCCGTGCGGTCGCCGACCTGGCGGGCGTTCCGGCCGGGTCGCTGGCCGATCCCGAGGATTGCGCGCCGCCGCAGCCGCGGTTCGATACCGACCGGCTCGCCGTCGTCGTGGGCACCGACAACGACACTCGCGCCACCATCACCGTCGAGCTGAGCCGGACCGATCAGCCGATGGCCCGGTTGCGAGATCAGTTGGGGCACTGCGAAGCCGTGCGTGTGCAGCGCGGTCCGCTCGCCAATGCCGTTGTGACGCAAGTGGAACCGCCGCCGCCCGTCTCCGCCGACGACGCACTCGCGCTGCGGCGCACCGTATCCGGGCCGATGGACGGTCCGGGACTCACGCAATCCATGCGGCTGCTGGTGGCGCAGATCGGTGACGTGCGCATCAACGCGACCTACATGAGCTTCGACGGCGCCGCACCGGATATGCGGGCGCTCGGCGACGTGTTCGATGCCACAGTCGCGAATGTCCGAAAGGGCTGAGAATCTCGCGAGACCGCCGCCGGACCGCGGAGTACGTTCGAACTCATGGCGAAACTTGGTACAACCGATTTGGATGTGTTTCCCCTGTGCCTCGGTGGCAACGTGTTCGGATGGACCGCCGACCAGGCCGTATCCTTCGCGGTACTGGATGCCTACGCGGCGGCCGGCGGGAATTTCGTCGACACCGCCGACGTGTACTCGGCCTGGGTGCCCGGTAACAGCGGCGGCGAGTCCGAGACCGTGCTCGGACAGTGGCTGGCCGCACGCGGCAACCGCGACAGTGTGGTGATCGCCACCAAGGGCAGTCGGCTCGCGCCGTTCGAGGGCTTGTCCGCCAAGGCGATTCACGGTGCGGCCGACGCATCGCTGCGGCGGCTCGGCACCGACTACATCGATCTGTACTACGCGCACTACGACGATCCGGACACCCCGGTGGCGGAGACGGTCGCCGCCTACGACGAACTGGTCCGCGCCGGGAAGGTGCGGTATGTGGCCGTGTCCAATATGTCCACCGACCGCATCCGCGAATCGCTGGCCGTCGCCGACCGGGAGGGGCTGGCCCGGTACGTGGCCATCCAGCCGCACTACAACCTGGTGGAGCGGGCGGACTTCGAGCGCGATGTGCTGCCGCTGGCGAGTGCCGAGGGGCTGGCGACGGTGCCGTACTACGCGCTGGCCAAGGGGTTTCTGACCGGCAAGTATCGGCCGGGGGTCGAGGTGGACAGCCCGCGGGCCCAGGGCGCGGCGTCCTATCTCGACGAGCGGGGCGAGCGTGTGCTGGGCGAGCTGGATCGCATCGCCGCCGCTCACGGCGTCCCGATCGCCGCGGTCTCGCTGGCCTGGCTGGCCGCGCAGCCCACGGTCGCCGCGCCGATCGCGAGTGCCCGCACTCCGGAACAGCTGGCCGACCTGCTGCCGGTGGGCGAGCTGCGGCTGTCCGACGAGGAGTTGTCGGCGCTCACCGCAGCCTCCGACTAG
>NZ_BDBV01000085.1 GCF_001613165.1 Nocardia mexicana NBRC 108244 | reverse complement strand
CACCGTCGAACACCGGGGTGGCGATGTTGGTGTCGGCCTCCTGGCCCCACATCTCCTCCGGCAGGTTCTTCGCCCAGTCCGGATTGCCCTCGACCTTCCAGCCCGCCTTGGCGACCCAGCCGAGATGCGTCTCCAGAATCTGGCCGATATTCATACGACGGGGCACACCGTGGGTGTTCAGGATGATGTCGACCGGGGTGCCGTCGGGCATGAACGGCATGTCCTCCTTGGGGAGGATCTTGCCGATGACGCCCTTGTTGCCGTGGCGACCGGCGAGCTTGTCGCCGTCCTGGATCTTGCGCTTCTGCGCCACGTAGACACGGACCAGCTCGTTGACGCCCGGGGGCAGATCGTCGTCGTCCTCGCGGGAGAACACGCGGATGCCGATGACCTTGCCGGACTCGCCGTGCGGCACCTTCAGCGAGGTGTCGCGGACCTCGCGCGCCTTCTCACCGAAGATCGCCCGCAGCAGCCGCTCCTCCGGCGTCAGCTCGGTCTCACCCTTCGGGGTGACCTTGCCGACCAGGATGTCGCCGTCGCGGACCTCCGCACCGATGCGCACGATGCCGCGCTCGTCGAGATCGGCGAGGACCTCGTCGGAGACGTTCGGGATGTCCCGGGTGATCTCCTCGGCACCGAGCTTGGTGTCGCGAGCGTCGATCTCGTGCTCCTCGATGTGGATCGAGGTGAGCACGTCCTCCTCCACGAGGCGCTGCGACAGGATGATCGCGTCCTCGTAGTTGTGGCCCTCCCACGGCATGACCGCCACGAGCAGGTTCTTGCCCAGCGCCATCTCACCGTTGTCGGTGGACGGGCCGTCGGCCAGCACCTGCCCGACCTCGACCCGCTGACCCTCGTCCACGATCGGACGCTGGTTGGCGCAGGTGCCCTGGTTGGAACGCGAGAACTTGCGCATGCGGTAGCTGCGGCGGGTGCCGTCGTCGTGCATGACGGTGATGTAGTCGGCCGAAACCTCCTCCACCACACCGGCTTTCTCGTTCACGACCATATCGCCGGCGTCGACCGCGGCGCGCAGCTCCATACCGGTGCCGACCAGCGGCGACTCGGCGCGGATCAGCGGCACGGCCTGCTTCTGCATGTTCGCACCCATGAGGGCGCGGTTGGCGTCGTCGTGCTCGAGGAACGGGATCATGGCCGTCGCGGCCGACACCATCTGGCGCGGCGAGACGTCCATGTAGTCGACCTCGTTCGGGAAGACGAACTCCATCTCCTCGTTGCCGCGGCGCGCGAGCACCCGGTCATCGATGAAGTTGCCGTCGTCGTCGATCGGCGAGTTCGCCTGGGCGCGGACGTGGCGGTCCTCCTCGTCGGCCGTCAGGTAGACGACCTCGTCGGTGACCCGGCCGTTCGCGACCTTGCGGTACGGCGTCTCGATGAAGCCGAACGGGTTCACCCGCGCGAACACCGACAGCGTGCCGATCAGGCCGATGTTCGGGCCTTCCGGCGTCTCGATCGGGCACATGCGGCCGTAGTGCGACGGGTGCACGTCGCGGACCTCCAGGCCCGCGCGCTCACGCGACAGACCACCCGGGCCCAGCGCCGACAGGCGGCGCTTGTGGGTCAGGCCCGACAGCGGGTTGTTCTGGTCGAGGAACTGCGACAGCTGCGAGGTGCCGAAGAACTCCTTGATCGCGGCCACGACGGGGCGGATGTTGATCAGGGTCTGCGGCGTGATGGCCTCGACGTCCTGGGTCGTCATGCGCTCGCGCACGACGCGCTCCATGCGGGACAGGCCGACCCGGATCTGGTTCTGGATCAGCTCGCCGACGGTGCGCAGGCGACGGTTGCCGAAGTGGTCGATGTCGTCCACCTCGACCCCGACCTCGACGCCGCCCGGAGCCGTCATGACCCGGTCGCCCTGGTGCAGGCGCACCAGGTACTCGATGGTCGCGACGATGTCCTCGCGGGTCAGCACCGAACCGGTGACCGGCTCGCCGGCGTTCAGGCCCAGCTTCTTGTTGACCTTGTAGCGACCCACGCGGGCCAGGTCGTAGCGCTTCTCCTTGAAGAACAGGTTCTCCAGCAGGGTCTGCGCCGACTCCTTCGTCGGCGGCTCACCCGGACGCAGCTTGCGGTAGATGTCGAGCAGCGCCTCGTCCTGGCCGGCGGTGTTGTCCTTCTCCAGGGTGGACATCATGATCTCGGAGAAGCCGAAGCGCTCGGCGATCTCCTCGGTCGTCATGCCCAGCGCCTTCAGCAGCACGGTGACCGGCTGGCGGCGCTTGCGGTCGATGCGCACACCCACGGTGTCGCGCTTGTCGACGTCGAACTCCAGCCACGCGCCCCGGCTCGGGATCACGCGGACGCTGTGCAGCAGCTTCTCCGTGCCCTTGTCGATGGACTCGTCGAAGTACACACCGGGCGAGCGGACCAGCTGCGAGACCACGACGCGCTCGGTGCCGTTGATGATGAACGTGCCCTTGTCGGTCATCATCGGGAAATCACCCATGAAGACCGTCTGAGACTTGATCTCACCGGTGTTGTTGTTGATGAACTCCGCGGTCACGAACAGCGGCGCCGCGTAGGTCATGTCCTTGTCCTTGCACTCCTCGATGGAGGCCTTGACCTCTTCGAAGCGCGGGTCGGAGAAGGACAGAGACATCGAACCCGAGAAATCCTCGATCGGCGAGAGCTCCTCGAGCACCTCCTCGAGGCCACCGACGGGGGTGACGTCGCCGCGGGCACCGGCCCGTTCCCGCCAATCCGGTGCGCCGACCAGCCAATCGAACGATTCGGTTTGTAGATCGAGAAGATCCGGAACCTCCAAGGGTTCGCGGATCTTCGCGAAAGACACCCGCTTCGGGGCTCCGGGGATACCGGCCTTGGTCTGGGTGGAGACTGCCAAGATGCGTCCTTCCAGCACCTCACGCGGGCCGCGGTAGTGCCTGTACGTACGAGGCACCACAACGACCGTCGCTTGTCTTTGCTACGAATTCCGCTGGTCGCACCCCGAACGAAACCCGAACAGCAAAAGACGGAAGTAACACCAGGACGGTGGAACTTTCGTTGTGCGATCAAGGTATGGACAGGAGGCAGCCAGCGCAACGTCCAAAACTACACCCCTACAGAGAGGGTGTCAAAGTACCATCCGAACCGTGTTTCGGACGGCTGGCGCGCCGGACCCGTTTCCCGCTGGCTGCGTTCGGGCCTTCGGCGGCGAATCCACCCGGGCCCCAAGCCCTGTGACAGCTGCCGCTGTTGTGAATAGCGTGACGGGTCGGACGAAACTCGTCAAGTGTGGAGAGGGGCAAATCCGCTGCTGGTCCCGCTGCGAGATCGCCTGCAGCCCTGGTGAATCACCCGCTGAGCTGTACCGATTGCCAGTCGTTTGCTCAGCGGTCGGAGATTTCGGCGGCCAGCCAGTCGCCGTTGATCTTCTCCATGTGCAGCACGATCGGACCCGACGCGCTCTCCTGCGGAACGTTGTTCTTGGTGGAGCTCACCGTCAGGTTCACCAGCAACTCAGCCCGATCGGCGGTGAGCAACGTCACACCGATCGGGTCCGCGGTCGCCTGCGCGGTCGACTGCGCCTGCTGCACCGCCGAGACGGTGGTGTCGGCGAATTTGTCGAAGTCGGTGAGCATCTTGCCGGTGACGACCTTGTGCACGGCGTCCTTGTATCCGCCGATGCTCTTCGCGTCGTAGGAGTAGACGGTCTTGAGCGCGTGATCGGCCGCGGCCGACACCTCCTGGGTGGCCTTGGTGTCCACGAACGCCTCGTTGCCGTCGGCCACCCCCGGCCGGAAGGCCGCGATCGCCGCGAAGGCGGTGAGCACCGCGGCCGCCACGACCATGCCCGCGGCGAGACCCCACGACGAGCGATTCCGGCCTAAAGCGTGCCGGAAATAAGTAGTCGCGGTGGACCCTGCCGATGAAGTATCAGCCGCGGACCGGGAAGAACCACCGGCTGCGGACCGGGAAGAACCACCGGTCGCGGACGGGGAGGAAGTATCGGCGCCGGGGCGGGACGAGGTATCGGCGGACCGGGGCGTGGCGCCGCGCGTCCGCCCCGGCCGGGCGGTGGTGGAGCGCTTGCGGGAGGTGCGCTCGGCAGGCTCGGAGGGCTTCGGAGTGCTCTCCGACGGCTTCATGCGCGGCGAGATCTTGTTGACGGGTCGGCGCGAGTTCATGGCGAATACCTCCTACGATCCGGGCTGGCCCTGCGGCGCGGACGGCGCCGGCGCATCACCGGCGGGAGGCGCGGGGGTATCTCCGGGGGCGGGCTGACCTGGGGCGGGCTGTCCGGGGGCGCCCGCGAGATCGGGCGCGTTCAGCGGGACCATCTGCCCCAGCGAATTCGCCTGCTCGGTCTTCCAGGTGTCGCCGGCCTCGGCCATGTCCAGCGTCCAGGTGGCCCGGAACGACTGCGCCGGCACATTCGGCGCGGTCTGGGTCAGCTGCAGCACCACGATCGCGGTGGCCTTGTCGCGCTCGCTGTTGAGCGAGCTCAGCGAGGCGCCGACGACCTTGGCGTCGATCTTGGTCTTGGAGTTCTCGGCGGCCTGCTTGATGCGGTCGCGGTTCTGGTCGAGCTGCGTGAGCATATCGCCGGTCATCGACGACTTCATCAGATCGATCGAGCCGTCGACGTTGTCGGGATTCATCGACGACAGGTTGATCGCGGCCTGCCGCGCCGCATCCAGCGCGGTATCGCGGGCATCCGCGCGCGGACCGTCGGTGAACCAGGCCGCACGCGCCCAGCCGATCCCGAACCAGGCGGTCGCGACCACGGCGACGACCAGCCACACGGCCGCGACGGCGGTGACCACCGTCCGGACGGTCGAGGACTCCTGCGCAGGTTGCGACGGTTGGTCGGTCAGATCAGAACTCACAGCGACACCCTAGCGTCGTCGTTTTCCCCGACTCATCTGCCCTGTTCGGAGCCACACTCGTGGTCACCGCTTCGGAGTCACTCCGATGAGCGGAGCCAACTGCGAGGCAACCGGGTTCAGGTTCAGCTTGTCGGGGTCGGTCTTGGGCGTGGCATCCCACGGCTGCGGGATGCTCGGATCGGCCAGGTCGGCGCGTTCGCCGCCGCGCACGGCGGTCGGATTCCCGAACGGCACAGTGCATTTCGCGTCCGTGTTGAACGGGAAATCGTCGCGGTTGTCGTCGAAGTTCGGGTTCTGCGCCTTCATTTCCTCGAGGATCCGCTGGGTGCCCTCGTAGCCGACGGTGCAGGCGGGCGGATTGTTGGTCTCGAGCACCAGCCCGAAGTGGCTGGTGTTGTCGCCGGGCGCGGTGGCCGAGCCGCCGATCGACAGCAGCGGCAGCATCTGCACCAGCGGAGCCAGCGCGTAGTACTTCGGCGAGACGGCCAGCAGCAGCGACCGCAGGTTGCCCAGGTCCCTGGTGAGCGGCTCGGCGGTCTGCGTCAGCAGGTCCCCGATCGACTGACCCGCGTCGGTACCCGTGCCGATCAGGCGGCGGATGTCGGGATCGTTGGCGCGCAGCTGGACCGACAGCTTGTCCAGGCCGTCGCTGAAGCGGCGGATGGACGGCGACTGCTCCGCCTGGGTGCCCAGCACGGTCTGCGCGTCGCGGATCAGGTCCACGGTCTGCGGCAGCGCCTCCACGCCGGTCTGGCTGAACTTGTTCAGCGAGTCGACCAGGATGCGCAGGTTGTCGCCCTGGCCGTCGAAGGCCTTGCCCAGCTCGGTCACGGTGGTGGACAGCGCCTGCAGATCCGTGGTGCTGGCGAAGCTGTTGACGCTGGCCAGCAGCTCCTCCACCCGGATCGGCACCTCGGCGCCGTCGATCACCGAACCGTCCTTCAGATACGGACCGCCGGAGGTGGTGGGCACCAGATCGACGTACTGCTCGCCGATGGCGGATCGGTTGGCCACCACGGCCTTCGCGGTCTGCGGCACCTTGGGCTTGCCCGAGTCCATCTCGAGGTTGACGACGACGCCGTCGGGGGTGATGTCCTGCGTGCCCACGCGCCCGACCGGCACGCCGCGATAGGTGACCTCGGCGCCCTTGGACAGGTTGCCGGTCTCCTTCATCGTCACCCGCACCTGATACTGGCCGATGCCCAGCATGTGGTCGAGCTTGACGTACTTCGCGCCGACGAAGACGACGCCGAGCACCGCGATCAGCCCGAAGGCGATCAGCTGGTAGCGCACCAACTTACTCATCGCGGCTTCACTCCCAACTGCTCCAGGATCGAGCCGATCGGATCGCCCGGGCGACCCGTGGCCGGAGCGACCACGGTCGGCGGCAGCGGCAGCAGGGAAACCGTCGGCCAGCCCGGTCGCGGTCCGTTGCCGTTGTAGTACGGGTTGCTCGGGTTCACCGGCACCGCCGGCCCGTACCTCGGCGGGACGTACACCGGATCCGGCTTGCCCACACCGAGATTCGACAGCGTGGTGCCGATCTGCAAGTCCACCGACAGCCAGGTGTTGACCGAGCCGCCGATCGCGGAATGGATCGCCTCGTCCGGGAACGGGTAGGTCGGGATGAGCGGGAACGCGGTCACCAGATCCGGCGCCGAGCGGCCCAGCTCCTGCAGCGTCGGCTGCAGGGCCTGCAGGTCGCGGATCAGGTTGTCCTTGGACTTGTCGAGCACGGCGAATCCTGCCTGGCCGACCCGGTCCAGCTGCTGCAGCAGCCCGATCAGCTGCGGGCGCTGCTCGTCGAGAACCTTGATGCCCGCGGGCAGTTCGTCGAGGATCTTGCCGATCTGCTCGGTCTGCTGGCCGACCCGGGTCGACAGCGTGCCGAGACTGTCCAGCGCCCGCTGGATGTCGTCGACCTGCTGGTTCAGTCCATCGATGAGAGTGTTGGCCTGTTCCAGCAGCGAGCGCGCCTTGTCCTCGCGACCGCCCAGCGCCTTGTTCAGCTCCACCACGATCGGCTGCAGCTGCGCCACACCGCCGCCGTTGAGCAGCAGCGACAGCGCGCCGAGCACCTGCTCGACCTCGGTGGCGTGCCGGGTCCGGTCCACCGGGATGACCGACCCGTCCTTCAGCTTCGCGGTCTCCGGATCCTGTTTGGGCGCGGACAGTTCCACGAACTTCTCGCCCAGCAGATTCGATTGCTTCACCTCGGCGTGCGCGTTGGCGGGCAGCTGCACCGACGAATTGACCAGGGTGCGCACGCTCGCGGTCCAGCCGTCGGGCGCCATCTCGATCTTGTCGACCCGGCCCACGGCGACGCCGTCCACCTTCACCGCCGACTGCGGCACCAGGTCCAGCACGTCGTCGAAGTGCACGTCGATGTGCATCGGATGCTCACCGACATCGGCGCCACCGGGCAGCGGAACGCTGTAGATGCCGTCGGAGGAGCAGGAGGTGACGAGCGCGGCGGAAAGTCCGAGGACTGTGGCCGCGACGAATCCGCGCACACCTCCCCGCCGGAACGACAGGGGCAGGATCTTCCTCATCGCTGCCCACCTTCCTGCTGCGAGGGCGGCTGCTGATCGGACGGCGTGCCCGGCACCGTTCCCGGGACGGGGGCGCGCTGCTGGTTCTCGCCGCTGAGGATGCCGAACGGGAGGATCAGCGAGGGTGTCACCACACCCTCCTTGACCTGATCGGTGATCGTCTTGCACTGATCCAGGATCGGGCGCAGCTGGCGGCTGATCGCATCGAATTTCGGGTCCCCGGGCCGCAATTGGCCGAGGTCGAGCATCTTGCAGACGACGCCGAACGGGTTCTGCAGGTCGGTGAAGTTGGCCCGCATGTCGAGCGTGCCGGACTCGCCGTTGTGCACGTTGATCAGGTTGCTCAGCGCCGTCGGCAGCACCGGCAGCAGGTTGGCGACGTCCTGACGCTGATCGGCCAGGGTCTGGGTGAGCGTGGTGAGCGCCTCGGCGTTCTGCGCCACCAGATCCCGGTTGTCGTCGATGAACCGGGCCACGTCGCCCAGCCCGATCGACAGCAGGTTCAGCGCCTGGCCGAGATTCTGGCGTTCATCGGCGAGGAATCCGGCCAGATCCGCCAGCTGCGCGTTGAATTGCCGCACCTGCTGGTCGTTCTCGGCGAGGGTGCGCACGAAGACCTGCAGGTTCTTGATGGTGTCGAAGATGTCCCCGCGCGCATCGGACAGGTAGCGCGCCGCGTGCGAGAGCTGCGCCAGGCTGTTCTGCAGCGCCTCGCCGTTGCCCGCGAAGTTGGCCGCACCCGTGCGCACCAGCTCGTTCAGGGCGCCGTCCTTGTTGGCGCCGTTGGGACCCAGCGCAGTCGAGAGCTGGGAGATCGACTTGTACAGCCGGTCGACCTCCACCGGAGTCGCGGTGCGCTCCTTCGGGATGGTCGCGGTGCGCGGCATCTTCGGCCCGCCCTTGTAGACCGGGGTGAGCTGGATGTAGCGGTCCGACACCACCGACGGCGTGATCTGGGCGGCCTTCGCATCGGCCGGGATGTCGTACTCGCGGTCCACGGACATGGTGACCTTCACCTGGTCACCGATCGGTTCCACGGAATCCACCTTGCCGACCGGCACACCGATGATGCGCACGTCCGAGCCCTGGTAGATGCCAATCGACTTGTCGAAGTACGCGGTGATCTTGGTGGTGTTGTAGTTGTCGAACAACCACCACAGCACACCGGCCAGCACGACCACCACGGCCATACCACCGGCCACGAGCATCTTGGTGCCACGCCCGGACTCCCGGAAGGCATTCATCCCCATCAGTTGCCTCCCAGGTTCCGGATCGGCGGGCGGTCGCCCGGGATCTCCGGCAGCGCCGGCGGCATCAGGTTGACGATCACCGCGTCGAACCAGCGGCCGGTGCCCAGCACGTTGGCGTACAGCCCGTAGAACGGCGCCGCGAGCGTCAGCGTCTTGGAGATGTTCTGCTGATTGTCGTTCAGCATGTCGATGGACTTCTTCAGGTTCGTCAGCGCCGGGCCGATCTGCTCCTCGTTGTCGTGGACCAGCGCGGTCAGCTCGGCGGCCACGGTCTTGGCGCCCGTCAGCAGCTGCGAGATCGCCTGCTGGCGCACGTTCAGCTCGGCCAGCAGCTGGCCGCCGTTGGCGAGCAGCCGCTCGAATTCGGCATTGCGGTCGGCGAGCACCTTGGTGGTCTTGTTGGTCGCCGCGAACAGCTTCTTGAGCTCCTCGTCGCGCTTGGCCAGCGTCTCCGAGAGCCTGCCGATGCCGTCGATGGAGCCCCGGATCTCCGGCGGCGTTCCGGAGAACGCCTCCGACAGCACCCGCATGCTGGTGGCCAGCTGCGCGGTGTCGGTCTGTTCGATATCCGCGGCGGCGTCGCTGAACGCCTCCACCACGTCGTAGGGAGAGACGGTGCGCGACAACGGAATCGGAGTGCCGGGATCGGCGGGACCGCTGCCCTTCGGATCCAGCGCCAGATACTTCTGGCCGAGCAGCGTCTTGATCTGGATCGACGCGGTGGTCGCATCCCCGACCCAGGCGTCCTTGGTGCGGAAGTCCACCACGGCCTTGTCGCCGTCGAGGTACACGTCCGACACCGTGCCGACCTTGACGCCCGCGATGCGGACCTCGTTGCCCTTCTTCAGCCCGGCCGCCTCGGAGAACTCCGCGGAGTAGTGGGTGCCGGCGCCGATGATCGGCAGCCGGTCCAGGAAGAACACCGACACGGTGATCAGCAGCACCAGGAACAGGCCCAGCCCGCCCATGAACGCCGGGCTGCGCTTGCCCATCAGTTGACGGTCGTCCATCAGCGGCCACCCTTCCCGTGACAACGCGGGGCCGGGTTGGTGTACATCGGCTGGTTCACCGTCGGCAGATCCGCGATGGCGGGCGGAATGTTCAGCTGCGGCGCGTCCTTGGTGCCCGGTCCGGCGACTATGTCGATGCCGCACAGATAGAACTGGAACCAGGAGCCGTAGCTGGCGGCGCGGCCCAGCTTCTCCATCTTGATCGGCAGATTGGTCAGCGCCTCGTTGACCTCCGGCGAACGATCGTTGAGAGTGCCGGTCAGCTGGTTCAATCCGGCGATCGAACCCTGCAGCGTCGGCCGGACGGGCACCAGCAGATCGGCCGTGGCCGAGGCCAGGTCGCCCAGCGACTGCACCGCGGACCCGATGGTGCCGCGCTCGGCGTTGAGGCCGGTGATCAGCGCCTCGGTGTTGACGATCAGCTCGTTGAGCTGGCCGTCGCGCGAATTCACCGAATCCAGCACGGCATTGAGGTTCTTCACGATCTCACCGATCACCGCATCCTTGTCGGCGATCTTGTTGGTCAGACCGGCGGTGTTCGACACCAGCTCCTTGATGGTCCCCGATTCACCCTGGAACACCTGGATGATCTCGTAGGACAGCTTGTTCACGTCGTCGGCGGTGAGCGTCTGGAACAGCGGGCGGAACCCGTTGAACAGCGTGGTCAGGTTCAGCGCGGGCGTGGTGCGGTCGAGCGGAATGGTGCCGCCCTTGTTCAGCTTCCGGCCCTGCTGCCCCGTGCCCTGCTCCAGCGCGATGTAGCGCTGGCCGACCAGGTTGCGGTAGCGGATGGTGGCGGTGGTGGAGGCCGGGAGCCAATCCCGGTCGGTCAGCTCGAATTTCACCTCGGCCTGATTGCGGTCGATCACCGCCACCTTGGTCACCTTGCCGACCCGGACGCCCGCGATGCGCACCTCGTCACCCGGGTTCAGCGACGTCACATCGGTGAACCGGGCCTTGAACGCGGTGCCGCCGCCGGAGTAGTTGGCGATCGTGAGCCCCAGCACCGCGGTCGCGAGCAGCGTCACCACGATGAAGACGACGAGTTTGGTCAGCGGGCCGCCGAGGCCGCGTAAACGACCACTCATTTCACGCTCACCTCACTTCCACGCATGGCCGGAGCGCCGATCCGGGTCACCCAGCCCGGTACCTGGTCCGGCGAAACACCGTTGGCCGCACCATAGATCGCGCCCAGGGTCTGCTGTTCCGCCGGGGAACCCACCGATGTCGCGGGCTGCGCGCCGTACACCGAGAACTGGGCGGGCGGCAGCTGTCCGATATTCGGGTCGCCCGGATTCCGGGTCGGCGGCTGGTAGGAGCCGTCGTTGCCGGAGCCGGTCGGGTACTGCCCGGAATCCACACCGTTCGGGAACTCGGGGAAGCACACCGGCGGACGCTGGTCCAGCCAGCGCGGTTCATCCTGGTTGGGCAGGTACCTGCCGCGGGTGTTGGTCAGCAGGATCGACACCCGCGAACCCGGCATATCCGTGTCCTTGCCGAAGATCTGGTCGATGCGCGGCTTGAGCTGAGCGAAGTTCTTCATCGTGCACGGGAAGGTGGGCGAGTAGGTGCCCAGCAGTTCCAGCGCGGTGCGCGAGTCGGCGGCGACATCGATGATGTTGTCGTGGTTGGCGATCAGGAAGTCGGCCGTCTGCGCCGAGGTGGGCGTCAGCACCGAGTACAGCGTGTCGATCTGCGACCGCTTCTGCACGATCGTGGCGTTGAGCGTGCGCAGATTGTCGAAGGTGTCGACCAGCTGCGGCAGCGCGTCCGAATAGGTGTCGGCCACGGTCGCGAACTGGCGGATGTCCTCCTGCAGCGTCGGCATCACGCCGTTCAGATCCCGGAAGATGGTGTCCAGCCGGTCGATGGTGTGGCCGAGCTCCTCGCCCTGCCCGCCGAGCGCCTGCGACAGCGCGCCGAGGGTGGAGGCCAGGTACTGCGGCGGGATCGCCTGCAGCAGCGGCAGCACCTTGTCGAGCAGCTGGCTGACCTCGACAGCATTGCCGCTCGCGTCCTGCTGCAGGGTCATGCCCGCCTGCAGCGGCTGCCCGCTCGGCTGCTCGGGCCACACCAGTTCGACGTAGCGCTCACCGAACAGCGTCTTCGGCAGCAGCCGCGCGGTCACGTTGGAGGGGATCTCCTCGGCCTTGTCCGGGCTCAGCGCCAGGTGCAACGTCACCTTGCCGCCGGTGGACTCGCTGGAGCGGACCTCGCCGACGGTGACGCCGCGGACCTTCACATCCGCGTTGCGCGTCAACGCGTTTCCGACGGTGTCGGTGATCAGGTCGACCTTCGTCGTCTTCACCCACACCTTGTTGTAGGCGGCGACGGTGGTCGCCAGGAACACCGCCATCAACACGAAGAACAGCACGCCGAGCGTCCGCACGCGCAACTTCTCCGTGGAGCGCCAGAACTGCACCCCGTTCATCCGGCCACCCGCACCGTCGTCGTCGTTCCCCAAATAGCCAGGCTGAGGAAGAAATCGAGAATGTTGATGAGCACGATCGACGCGCGCACCGCGCGCCCCACCGCCACGCCGACTCCGGCCGGTCCGCCGGTGGCGGTGAATCCGTAGTAGCAGTGGATCAGGATGATCACGAACGCGAAGACCAGCACCTTGAGGAACGAATACAACACGTCCTCAGGTGGTAGGAACAGGCTGAAATAGTGGTCGTAGGACCCGGTCGATTGCCCGTTGAACCACACACTGATCTGCCGTGACGCCAGGAACGTGCCCAGCAGGCCGACGATGTAGAGCGGGATCACCGCGGTGAATCCCGCGATCACGCGCGTGGTGACCAGGAACGGCACGCCCGGCACCGCCATCACCTCGAGCGCGTCGATCTCCTCCGAGATCCGCATCGCGCCCAGCTGAGCGGTGAAACCACAGCCGACCGTCGCCGACAACGCCAGCGCCGCCACCAGCGGGGCCAGCTCGCGGGTGTTGATATAGCCGGTGAGGAAGCCGGTCAGCACGCCGCTGCCCAGCGCGTCGAGGGCCTTGAAGCCCTGCAGTCCGACGACCACACCCACCGAGGCCGACATCATGACGACCACGCCGATGGTGCCGCCGATCACCGCCAGGGCGCCGGAACCGAAGGTGACCTCGGCCAGCAGCCGCATGACCTCCTTGCGGTAATGCACCGCGGTGCGCGGGATCCACGCAATCGCCTTGGAGTAGAACGACATCTGGTCGCCGGCGCGATCGATGACGTTGACCGGGGCACGCATGGCCCTGCCGACCCGGCGCATCTGCTTGGCGAAAGCCGGGGAACGCTGTGACACCACCATGATCAGGAGCCCTTGGCGGGGACGACCTGCAGGTACACCAACGTCAAGATGAGATTGACGAAGAAGAGCACCAGGAAGGTGATCACCACGGACTGGTTCACCGCGTCACCCACTCCTTTCGGCCCCCCTTTCGGATGCAAACCCTTGTAGGCGGCGATCACTCCCGCGATCAGGCCGAAGATGGCCGCCTTGATCTCGCCGATCCACAGGTCGGGCAGCTGGGCCAGCGCGGAGAACGAGGCCAGATAGGAGCCCGGGGTTCCGCCCTGCAGCAGCACGTTGAAACCGTAACCGCCGCAGATGCCCACGACCGACACCAGGCCGTTGAGCAACAGCGCGACCAGGATCATGCCCAGCACCCGCGGCACCACCAGGCGCTGCACCGGGTCGATGCCGAGCACCTCCATCGCGTCGATCTCCTCGCGGATGGTCCGCGAGCCGAGATCGGCGGCCACGGCCGATCCCGCCGCACCGGCGATGATCAACGCGGTGACGACGGGCGCGGCCTGCTGGACGGTAGCCAGCACACTGGTTGCGCCGGTGAACGACTCGGCGCCGAGCTGCTTGATGAGTGAACCGGTCTGCAACGCCACGACGGCACCGAACGGGATTGCCACCAGGGCGGCGGGCAGCACCGAGACACTCGCGATGAACCACGACTGCTCGACGAACTCACGCCACTGGAACGGCCGCTGAAAAGTCTTGCGCGCCACGCTGATGAGCAGCGCAAAGATATTCCCGGCCTGTGCAAAACCCGACTCGACCGGGGTGCGCAGCCGCGTCAGGGTTTGATTCACGGTGGCGTATGTTACCCGTTGGTTGGGTTGTGACGCACGGTGGTGTCGTACGCGCCGCCCTGATATTCCGGCGGGTTGCCGGTGTAGGCGGGCAGAACTTGTGTATCGCCGTTCTCTTCCATGGATTCACGGATCGCGACCTGGGCCGCGTGCGGCAGGGTGTGCATGATCTCGCGGACCCGGCGACGGCGGCGCTCCACGGCTTGGCGCACGGGCATGCCGGGGTTGACCTTCACCTGCGGCGGGATGCCCTGGATCTCGTCGATCCCGTTGTCGTAGTGGCCGGCGTCGGC
Organism: Nocardia mexicana NBRC 108244; assembly: GCF_001613165.1. Lineage (GTDB taxonomy): Bacteria > Actinomycetota > Actinomycetes > Mycobacteriales > Mycobacteriaceae > Nocardia > Nocardia mexicana. The sequence continues at coordinate 175 of NZ_BDBV01000085.1, read as the reverse complement.
GAGCGCCTGCTCGCGCGCCATCTGCGCCTCGTCCTTCTCCTCGGTCATGCCGATCGGGCCGACCATGCGGCCGTTCAGGAACTGCTTGACCACCGGCTCCTCCGACGTCAGCAGCACCTCGCGCGGGCCGAACATGACCAGCTGGCGACGGAACAGCATGCCGATGTTGTCGGGG
>NZ_BDBV01000084.1 GCF_001613165.1 Nocardia mexicana NBRC 108244 | reverse complement strand
TGAATGTTGTGGGTCACGATCAGGATCGTGGCGTCGATCTGGGCGTTGATATCGAGCAGCAGCTGGCTGATGTAGGTGGTGCGCACCGGGTCGAGGCCGGAGTCCGGCTCGTCGACGAGGATGATCTGCGGGTCCAGCACCAGCGCGCGGGCCAGCCCGGCACGCTTGCGCATACCGCCGGAGATCTCGCCGGGCAGCTTGCCCTCGGCGCCGAGCAGACCGGTCAGCTCGAGCTTCTCCATGACGATCTTCTTGATCTCGGATTCGCTCTTCTTGGTGTGCTCGCGCAGCGGGAAGGCCACGTTGTCGAACAGGTTCATCGAGCCGAACAGGGCGCCGTCCTGGAACAGCACGCCGAACAGCTTGCGGATCTCGTAGAGCTCCTTGTTGGAGCAGGTGGTGATGTCGGTGCCGTCGATGAAGATCGAGCCGCGCTCCGGGCGCAGCAGTCCGATCAGCGACTTCAGAAAGACGGACTTACCGGTACCGGAGGGGCCGAGCAGCGCGCTGACTTCCCCCGGAGGCAGGGTCAGGGTGACATCCTGCCAAATACGCTGCGAACCGAAAGACTTGGTTACAGCTTCGGTCCTGACCTCGACGCCCACGCCAACCTCCACAATTCCTACTGACGAGCGCCCATGAAGCCACGCCTAGACAATTCCAGCCGGATGTGACGCGGCACACTGGGGTGCGGCCACTGTATCGTATGCCGCTTGCCTCGGACACCCTACCTGACTCGTCGGTAGAAACTTTGTCGCACAGCACCACGACCCCCGGCACGCGCACCATCATTCCCGGCACGCCGCACCATCATTCCCGGCACGCTTTCCGCCGGGACCCCGAAAGATGCGAAACGGGCGGCTCCCAAGGGAACCGCCCGTTTCGAAGCGAATAGACCGCTATTACTTGACCGAGACCTTGGCGCCGGCCTCATCCAGCTTGGTCTTGGCGGCGTCGGCGGCCTCCTTGGCGACCTTCTCCAGGATCGGCTTCGGGGCACCCTCGACCAGATCCTTGGCCTCCTTCAGGCCCAGGCCGGAGACGATCTCGCGCACGACCTTGATGACCTGGATCTTCTTGTCGCCGGCACCCTCGAGGATGACGTCGAACTCGTCCTGCTCCTCGGCGGCCTCGGCCGGGGCACCGGCAGCGGCGCCACCGACGGCGGCAACGGCGACCGGAGCGGCGGCGGTGACCTCGAACTTCTCCTCGAACTTCTTCACGAAGTCCGACAGCTCGAGCAGGGTCATGTTGCCGATGGTCTCGAGCAGCTCGTCAACGTTGGCCATTGTTGTTTCCTTTCGATGGATGTCTGTGGGGTGGGGAATGGCTTATTCGGCGGCCGGAGCGGCCTCGGCGCCACCTTCGGCGCGCTTCTTGTCCTCGAGCGCGGCGAACAGGCGAGCAACCTGGCCGGCGGGCGCGGCGAACAGGCCGGCCGCCTTGGTCATGTTGCCCTTCATGGCACCGGCCAGCTTGGACAGCAGCACCTCGCGGGACTCCAGGTCGGCAATGCGCTCGACCTCGGACACGGACAGCGGGGCGCCGTCCATGTAGCCGCCCTTGATGACCAGGGCCTTGTTGTCCTTGGCGAAGGCCTTCAGCGCCTTCGCGGCCTCGACCGGCTCGCCCTTGATGAAGGTGATGGCGGTCGGACCGACGAACAAGTCATCCAGGCCTTCCACGCCCGCCTCGGCGGCGGCACGCTTGACCAGGGTGTTCTTGGCGACGGTGTAAGTGGCGTCAGCGCCCAGTGCACGACGCAGCTCGGTGAGCTTGCCGACCGACAGACCACGGTATTCCGTGATCACGGTGGCGGTGGAGCCCTTGAAGTGCTCGGTGATCTGGTCGACCTGGGTGTGTTTCCACTGAATTGCCATACTTCGCCTCCTCTCTGGATGGTCGGTTCGTAGTACTACCGACTCCGGTGGAGACGACCCGGCGACAAAGCTAACGCCCCGGACACAGGGGTCCCGGGGCGCACAAGAAAACGGGCGCGAGCGAACTCACGCGTATTTCCCGACCTCGGCTCTCCCTGCGTGGGCCGCCGGCAATATCGCCGGACCTTCGACTGCCTGACGGCAGCAACCAACGGTCTTCGGTAGAACGATTGGGGTGATCGCCGAACGGGTCGACGACCGCAGTACAGAATAGCGGACCCCGCCCCCATCTGCCAAAACGGGCCGACTACAGGAGCTCGATCAGATCCTCCACCGCAATCTGAGCGATCGTGGCGATGCTCCGAAAAGTACCCCTCGGCATGTCCTGTCCGGAATGAACCGGCACCGGAACCGAACGGCCATCCGGGTGCTTCATGACGAAATGACTGCCTCGAACCCGAGCGATCTCGAAACCGGCCCGTTCCAAAGCTCGAACAACCTTGTCGCCGCGCACAATTGGTACTGGAGGCACCCGTGCAGCCTAGCTGAGCAATAGCTATGCCACGTCGAGTTCGAGAGTCATTTCAGCAGGTGGCTCGACATCCTCGAAGAGCGCCAGCAGGCCCTCGCGGAGGTCTGTGAGAGCAGCGTCAGGAGTGTCACCGTCACCTACGGCACCGACGCCGGGACGGATGGTGGCACTTGCGCACCACACGCCGTCTTCATCCTGTTCCAGCACGTAGGGAACATGCACGGTCCGGCTCATACTCACACGATAATGCATTTGTAGAGTCTCTTCGACGTTGTCGAGTTGTCTCTACTATACGAAAACGGCCGGTACGGAGATCCGTACCGGCCGTTCAGGTCTTGCGCTACTACGCGTCCTCTTCGGTGAGGTTGCGGGTGCGGTTCGGGTCCACCGGGATGCCCGGTCCGGTGTTCGTCGAAATCGTCACCTTCTTGACGTAGCGGCCCTTCGCGGTCGAGGGCTTCAGGCGCAGGATCTCCTCCAGCGCGGCGCCGTAGTTCTCCACCAGGTTCTTCTCGTCGAAGGAGGCCTTGCCGATCACGAAGTGCAGGTTGGCCTGCTTGTCGACGCGGAAGTTGATCTTGCCGCCCTTGATGTCGTTGACGGCCTTGGTCACATCGGTGGTGACCGTGCCCGTCTTCGGGTTCGGCATCAGGCCGCGGGGGCCCAGCACGCGCGCGATGCGGCCGACCTTGGCCATCTGGTCCGGGGTGGCGATCGCGGCGTCGAAGTCCAGCCAGCCGCCCTGGATCCGCTCGATCAGATCCTCGGCGCCCACGGCGTCGGCACCGGCGGCCTCGGCCTCGGCGGCCTTCTCACCGGCGGCGAACACGATGACGCGGGCGGTCTTACCGGTGCCGTGCGGCAGGTTGACGGTGCCGCGGACCATCTGGTCGGCCTTGCGGGGGTCGACACCCAGACGGACGGCGACCTCGACGGTGGCGTCGGTCTTCTTGGTGGAGGTGTCCTTCGCCAGCCGGGTGGCGGCCAGCGGGGAGTAGAGCGCAGCGCGGTCGACCTTGGCGGCCGCCTCGAGATAAGCCTTGCTTCGTTTTGCCATGATTCTCTGTCCTGTTCGTGGTTCAGACGTGGTTTCCGGGACTGGCCGTCCCTCCCACTTGGCCCGGCATGCTGTCGCATCCCCGGCACGCTTTTGGCCGGGGTCTACTCGGAGACGGTGATACCCATCGAGCGAGCGGTACCCGCGATGATCTTCGCCGCCTGATCGATGTCGTTGGCGTTCAGATCTTCCTGCTTGGTCTTCGCGATCTCCTTGACCTGATCCATGGTGATCGTCGCGACCTTGTTGCGGTGCGGCTCCGGCGAACCCTTCTGGATACCGGCGGCCTTGAGCAGCAGCTTGGCGGCGGGCGGAGTCTTCAGCTTGAAATCGAACGAGCGGTCTTCGTAGACCGTGATCTCGACCGGGATGACGTTGCCACGCTGCGACTCGGTCGCGGCGTTGTACGCCTTGCAGAACTCCATGATGTTGACGCCGTGCTGACCCAGCGCGGGACCCACGGGCGGGGCGGGGTTGGCCGCACCGGCCTGGATCTGGAGCTTGATGAGCCCGGCGACCTTCTTCTTCTTGGGGGGCATCTTTCTTCCTTGGTTGGTTTCTTGCCTTATTGCAAGTCTCAGAGTTTCGCGACCTGGGTGAAGGCCAGCTCCACCGGGGTCTCGCGACCGAAGATCGACACCAGCACCTTGAGCTTCTGCTGCTCGGCGTTGATCTCGGAGATGCTGGCCGGCAGCGTCGCGAACGGGCCGTCCATGACGGTCACCGACTCGCCGACCTCGAAGTCGACCTCGAGGGCAGGCTTCGGCGCGACCTCGGCGGCGCCACCCTCCGCGGACGCGGCGGCACTCGCCGCGGCGGCGGGCTTCTTCTGCTGCTGCTCGGCCGGGACCAGGAACTTCACCACGTCGTTGATCGACAGCGGCGAGGGCCGGGAGGTGGCGCCGACGAAACCGGTGACGCCCGGGGTGTTGCGCACCGCGCCCCACGACTCGTCGTTGAGGTCCATCCGGACCAGGATGTAACCCGGCAGGATCTTCTGCTGAACCGTCTTGCGCTGGTTGTTCTTGAACTGGGTGACCTGCTCGGTCGGCACCTCGACCTGGAAGATGTAGTCCTCCAGGCCCAGGTTCTGCACGCGGGTCTCGAGGTTGGCCTTCACCTTGTTCTCGTAGCCGGCATAGGAGTGGACGACGTACCAGTCGCCGGGAGCGCGCCGCAGCGCGGCCTTCATCTCCGCGACCGGATCGGCGGGCTCCTCGTCCGCTGGTGCGTCGGCGGGTTCTTCCGTGACGTCTTCCGCGGCCGAATCGGACGGTGCGTCGGTGGGCTCCTCCGCGGTCGGCGCGGAGTCCGCCGAGTCCTCCACGGTCTCCTCCGCGGCGGACTGCTCCACCACGTCGTCGACCGGGAACTCTTCGGTTGTGCCGTTCTCCGGGGTGCTCACTGGGCACTCGCTTCCTGTGTCGTCACTAACTTCCTCTGCGTGCCGGAGGGCATCCGGCGGATGGCGCCGCCCCTGCCCGGCCGAAATCCGGCCTGCTCCGGGACGGTAACCGGCGCGGGATCAGCTAGCCGAACAGCCAGTTGACACCCTTGATGAACGCCACATCCAACCCGGCGATGTACGCGACCAGCACGATCACGAACACCAAGACCACGCTCGTATAGGTGACCATCTGCTTGCGGTTGGGCCAGATCACCTTGCGCAGTTCCGCGACCACCTCGCGCAAGAACTTCACCAGGCGCTTGAACGGATTCGCCGAACCGCGCGCGGCCTTCTTGTCGGCCTTGGACGCCTTCGCCGACCCCGAGTCGCCGCCGGCCCGCTCGATGGTGGCGATGGCACCCGTATCGGTCTGCGAGGATGCTCCGCGAGCACGCCGAGACGACCGCTTGCCGCTCGGCCGACTCACCGCGGTGTCATCGTCATCGGACGCACCCGCGCCGTGGCGATTGTCCCGCTCGTCGCTCACAACCACTCCTCGCTCGGCTCGTCGTGGGCATGCGTGGCGGCAATGGCTTGCTCGCTTCGCTTGCTCACGTCGATCCTCTCTCGTCGCTGGCATCCAGTGCAGGGGCGACAGGACTTGAACCTGCAACCTGCGGTTTTGGAGACCGCTGCTCTGCCAATTGAGCTACGCCCCTTCGGCTGGACGTCTTGGATTATCCAGCACCGTTTCTTTTCAGTTGTACCTGGCTTGTCACACGACACGCGCGCCACTCCGGCGACGGCGGCCCCGACGGTTTCCCGTCCGGAACCAGCCCCTTCAGAGCAGCGCGCAGCGGCTGGCGACCCCAGAATCCCGAGTGTACGTTACCGGCACTGCGGGCCGCCAATCGGGTCGGAACGCCTCACACCAGCTGCACCGTGGCGGTGGCGCGCCCGAAGATCTTACGTCCCTCGGACTTCGCGACGATCGCCACGACGGCCGTGCGGGTCTCCGGATCCATCGACTTGACCTTGCCGGTGTACTCGATCTCCGCCGGGCGGTCGGCGGGCACGTAGACCGGGCTGGTGAAGCGGACGTTGTATTCCTTGACCGCGCCCGGGTCGCCCAGCCAGGACGTGACGAACCCGCCGCCCAGGCCCATGGTGAGCATGCCGTGCGCCACCACGTTGTCCAGGCCGACGAGCTTGACCACGTCGTCGCTCCAGTGGATCGGGTTGGCGTCGCCGGAGACACCGGCGTAGTTGACCAGGTCGCCGCGGGTGAGCCGGACGGTGCGCGAGGGCAGCTCGTCGCCGACGGTGACGTCGTCGAAACGGATCGCGCGCTTGCTGGGGGCCGCGTCGGGAACCGTGGCGGCCGGAACCGGCGCCTCGGACGTCGACGGGGCGGTACGCGGATGATGGCCGGGCGCCTCCCCGATGCCGTGCATGAGCACGTTGCGGACGGCGTCACCGATGTTCGGATCGATCTCGGCGCCGCTGCGGCCCACCAGGGTGGTGTAGGTGGTGAGCACCAGCTCGTCGTTCTGGGCCGTGACGATGTTCTTGGTCACGATCATGTCGGCGCCGCCCGGGGCCTGCCGGAAGGAGTGCAGGTGGACGTCGCAGGTGAGCTGGTCGCCGACCCGGATCGGGCGGTGGAACTCCAGGATCTGGTCGGTCTGCATGATCTGACTCAGGTCGTAGCCGGTGACGACCTGCTCGAACAGCTTGCGCTGGGCCAGAATTCCGACCAGGGAGATGAAGGTCAGCGGTGCGACCAGGCTGTCGTGGCCGTACTCCTGGGCGATGTCCTCGTCCCAGTGCACCGGGTGGTAGTCCTGCACGGCGCGGGCGTACTCGCGCACCTTCTCGCGGCCGACCTCGTAGTAGTCGTCGACGCGGTAGTGGTGACCGACCATCGCCGCCGCATGGGCCGCAGGATCTAACGGTTTTCCGTTCGATTCGGTGGCGGTCTGATCCGTCTCGACTTCGGTACCGGTGTTGATTGTCACGGAAGGCTGTCCCTATCTGACCCCGCTACCGGGAGTCGGCGGAGCGCTCACTACCGCACTTACACCAAGTGCCGGAGCGGGTGAATCCTGCTCCGGCACTTTAGACCAACGCGGCAGCGTGCACGCGTGGAGAAACTAGCGAGACTCGCGGTGGGCCCGATGGGTACCGCAGTTCGGGCAGAACTTCTTCAGCTCGAGGCGGTCCGGGTCGTTGCGCCGGTTCTTCTTGGTGATGTAGTTGCGGTGCTTGCACTCTTCGCAGGCCAAGGTGATCTTTGGCCGGACATCGGTGGACTTCGCGGCCACGATATGCCTTCTTTCCGGTC
>NZ_BDBV01000083.1 GCF_001613165.1 Nocardia mexicana NBRC 108244 | reverse complement strand
GAACCGGCGACACAACGATTATGAGTCGTTTGCTCTACCGCCTGAGCTACACCGCCATATGCGCGGTAATGCGGAGGTGTTGCCCCGGCTCTCGGTTCTACGCCTTCAGAGTGCCGAGTCGGTCACCACCGGCAATCCGGCGAGCCCCCTAACGGAATCGAACCGTTGACCTTTTCCTTACCATGGAAACGCTCTGCCGACTGAGCTAAGGGGGCACAGCTACTCGCGCTCCCGTGTCGATCGCTCGCACCGGGGGCGCCGAAGCCTTGAACGAGGTTACACACCCGACCGCGTGGTTACCAAACCGCCTGGTGAAGGGCATTTTGAAGACGGTGTACATCAGGAGGGGGGTCCGGGGGGCGAAGCCCCTCCGGGCAGGGGGTGTGGGGGCCGCGCCCCCACAAATCGCCCCCGAACATGGCTCAGGCCCTCCCTGAGCAAGGGAGGGCCTGAGGGGGTGGCGGATGAAGGATTCGAACCTCCGAAGCTTTCGCGGCTGATTTACAGTCAGCTCCCTTTGGCCGCTCGGGCAATCCGCCAGGCATGCGCTGTCACAGCGCGCTGAGAAGAATACAACGAGCCTGGCCCTCACATGCAAACCGGCTGGCCAAGCCCGTGTGCGGCGGACTAGCTTCGAAGGTCCGGGGTACGTAGGGTCCCGTCAGTCCGGAACAATCTCAGACAGGAGCGCAGGGTGGCCGATTCGTCATTCGATGTCGTGAGCAAGGTCGACCGACAGGAGGTCGACAACGCGCTGAATCAGGCGGCGAAGGAGCTCAACACCCGATACGACTTCCGAGGCACCGGCGCGGGCATCGAGTGGTCCGGCGAGGAGAAGATCGTCGTGCAGGCCGAGTCGGAGGACCGGGTCAAGGCCGCGCTGGAGGTCTTCAAGGAGAAGCTGATCCGGCGCGACATCTCGCTCAAGGCCTTCGACGCCGGGGAGCCGCAGGCCTCCGGAAAGGTGTACAAAATCACAGGCACGCTGGTGCAGGGCATCTCGACGGAGAATGCGAAGAAGATCGCCAAGAAGATCCGCGACGAGGGCCCCAAGGGCATCAAGGCCCAGATTCAGGGCGACGAGCTGCGCGTGAGCGGGAAGAAGCGCGACGACCTGCAGGCGGTTATCTCACTGCTCAAGAACGCGGACCTGGATGTCGCGCTGCAGTTCGTGAACTACCGGTAGTTTCCGCCCGCCATCTGCTCCAGGCGGGAGATGCGCTCGTCCATCGGCGGGTGGGTGGAGAACCAGCGGGCCATGCGGTCCCCCGCCCGGAACGGGTTGGCGATCATCAGGTGCGACTGGGAGGTCAGTTGCGGCTCCGGCGGCAGGGGGGCCGCCTGGGTGCCGCGCTCCAGCTTGCGCAGGGCCGAGGCCAGGGCCAGCGGGTCGCCGGTCAGGGCGGCGCCGTCCTGGTCGGCCTGGTATTCGCGGGAACGCGAGACGGCCAGCTTGATGAGCGTCGCCGCGATCGGGCCGAGCAGCGAGACCAGCAGCATGCCGAATACGTTCGGGCCCTCACCCTCACGGTTGCCGCCGCCGAAGATGCTCGCGAAGAAGGCCAGGTTGGCCAGGCCGGAGATGACCGCGGCGAGCGCGCCCGCGACCGACGAGATCAGGATGTCGCGGTTGTAGACGTGGGATAGCTCGTGCCCCAGCACCGCGCGCAGCTCCCGCTCGTCGAGGATCTGCAGGATGCCGCTGGTGCAGCAGACCGCCGCGTGCCGCGGATTGCGGCCGGTGGCGAACGCGTTGGGCGCATTGGTCGGGCTGATGTACAGCCGGGGCATCGGCTGCCGCGCCGCGGTCGCCAGCTCCCGCACGATCTTGTAGATCACCGGCGCCTCCAGCTCGGAGACCGGCTGCGCGTGCATCGCCTTGAGCGCCAGCTTGTCGCTGTTGAAATAGGCGTAGGCGTTCATGCCCACCGCCAGCAGGATCGCGATCACCAGGATGGTCGGATTACGGAACATCGCCCCGGCGAACACGATCAACGCCGACATCCCGACCATCAGCCCGAACGTCTTCAGACCATTCCCGAAACCATGCCCGTGCATCGCACTCCTTCACGCCCCCGGTTCATCGATTGCGTTACAGCAGGTCAACGATAGAAGGCGAGGCGAAGTTCCTAGTTGAATTGTGAGCTATACGGAGTTGACGTCGGGAAATTCAGCCGACGCGTTCGATGGTGTAGCGGACCAGGCGTTCCAGGGCCTCGTTGGCCGGGCCGCCGGGCAGCGCCGACAGTTCCGCGTGCGCGATATCCGCGTACCCCTGCAGCTTCTCCTTCGCCAGCACCATGCCGCGGGAGCGGGACAGCAGGTCCAGGGCCTCGGTGACCTCGCCGTCGGATTCCAGCGGGCGGGCCAGCAGCTTGCGCAGCCGGTCGCCCTCGGTGCCCTCGTCACGCAGCGCGTACAGCACCGGCAGTGTGTGCACGCCCTCGCGCAGGTCGGTGCCCGGCGTCTTGCCGGACTGCTCGGAGACCGAGGAGATGTCGATGATGTCGTCGGAGATCTGGAAGGCCGTGCCCACCGCGTCACCGAGCCGGGCCAGCCGCTCCACGTGCTCGGGGCCGGCGCCGGAGAAGGCGCCGCCGAATCGGCCCGAGGCCGCGATCAGCGATCCGGTCTTCTCCCACACCACCCGCAGGTAGTGCTCGACCGGATCCTGGGATTGCCTGGCGCCCAGGGTTTCTCGCATCTGCCCGGTCACCAGTTCGGCGAACGTCTCGGCGATGATGCGCACCGCGTCGGGGCCCAGCGTGGACACCAGCCGGGAGGCGTGGGCGAACAGGTAGTCGCCGGCGAGGATCGCGATGCTGTTTCCCCAGCGGGAATTCACGCTCGGGGCGCCGCGACGCATCGACGCCTCGTCCATCACGTCGTCGTGATAGAGGGTGGCCAGGTGCACCAGTTCGATAACGGTTCCGGCGGTGACCAGATCCGGATCGGTCGGGCGCGGGCCCAGCTGCCCGGTGAGGATGGTGAAGAGCGGGCGGAAGCGTTTACCACCGGCCTTGGCCAGGTGTAGCGCCGCCTCCTGCAGGAACTCCTCGCCGTCGGACAGCTCGCTGACCAGTAGCTTCTCGACCTCTTCCAGACCGCTGCGCACGGTCGAAGCGAGTTCGGGATCGCCGAGATCGACCCCGGCGACCACTGTGGTCTCATCGCTGACAGCCGATGCACCCATGCCATCTCCCAAAGCCGGTTCCATCCCCACACCCAAGAACCTAGCGTGTCGGGGATGACGTGCCCATGAACGGAGTCACTCTGGGACTAATCAGACAGTCGGAACGACACCTGCGGCGCGCGGCAACGCGTCTCAGCCAGCGGTTCCGCGCACGTGACCGACTCGAACCGGCGGCACCGTCGACACTCCCGGACCGGTGCTGCAAGTATTGAGCCCATGGGTGCAGCGGATGCCAGTACCGCGAGCGGTGATTCAGCAGCGGACGCGCGGGAGCGCTCCCCGGACGCATTGCCCCCGCATGCCGATGTGCTGGTGGTCGGCGCGGGTCCGGCGGGGTCGGCGGCGGCCGCCTGGGCGGCACGGTCCGGACGCGATGTTCTGCTGATCGATGCCGCGGTGTTCCCGCGCGACAAGACCTGCGGGGACGGCCTGACACCGCGGGCGACCGCCGAGATGGAGCACCTCGGGCTGGGCGACTGGGTGCGCGCGCATACGGTCAACCGCGGCCTGCGGATGACCGGTTTCGGTCGCGAGGCCCTGCTGACCTGGCCGGACGGCTCGTTTCCGAGTTACGGAAGTGCCGTCGCCCGTACCGAACTCGACGACAAGCTGCGCGAGACCGCGGTCAAGTGGGGCGCTCGGATGGTCGACGGGGTGCGCGTGGTCGATGTGGCGCGCGCCGGTGACCGGGTCACCGGTGTCACGGTGCGCACCGATGCGGGCGCCCGCGAAATCGGCTGCCGGATATTGATCGTGGCCGACGGGGTCCGCTCCCCCGTCGGCAAGATGCTGGGGCGCACCTGGCATCGCCGGTTCGCCTACGGCGTCGCCGCCCGCGCGTACATCAAGTCCGCGCGCAGTGACGACGAGTGGATCACCTCCCATCTGGAACTTCGCGATGCCGAGAACACCCTGGTACCCGGGTACGGGTGGGTGTTCCCGCTCGGCAACGGTGAGGTCAACATCGGTGTCGGATCGCTGGCCACCGAGCGGCGGCCCTCGCACGTCGCACTGAAACCGCTGTTGCAGCACTATGTTTCGCTGCGCCGCGCGGAGTGGGAGTTCGAGGGCGAGACCCGCGCGGTGGCCTCGGCGCTGCTGCCGATGGGTGGCGCGGTGTCGACGGTCGCCGGTCGCAACTGGGCACTGGTGGGCGATGCCGCCGGTTGCGTGAACCCGCTCAACGGCGAGGGCATCGACTACGGCCTGGAGGGCGGGCACCTGCTGGCCGGGCTGCTCGACGAACCGGACCTGACCACGCTGTGGCCGGATCTGCTGCGGGCCCGCTACGGACGCACGTTCTCGGTCGCGCGCCGGATCGCCGCGCTGGCCACCCACCCACGCATGGTGCCGACCGGCGGCCCTCCGGTGATGCGGTCGAAGTACCTGCAGCGCACCGCGGTTCGGGTGATGGGCAACCTGGTCACCGAGGAGGACTCCGATCTGACCGCCCGCGCGTGGCGGGCGGCGGGCATTGCCTCGATGCGGGCCGACGACCTGCCGCCGTTCACGTGACGGACGCGCAGACGCATCCGTCGCCGCCGGCGGTTTCGGTGGAACCCCCGCGCGAGGGATGATCGAGTGATGAGCGCTCGCCGAGGCTCGGAACGGCCGCCGCTGGACCTGCTCCCGCACCTGCGCCGGGCGCGGGACCTCGCCGACCGGGATTACGCCGAAGACCTGGACCTGGAAGGACTGGCTGCGGCGGCGGGAGTCTCGAAGTACTACTTCCTGCGCAGTTTCGCGGCCACCTACGGCAAGACCCCGGCGCTGTATCTGGCCGAGCGGCGCATCGAGCGGGCCCAGGACCTGCTGCGCGCCACCAATGTCACCGTCACCGAGGCCTGCATGCTGGTCGGATACACCAGTCTGGGCTCGTTCAGCCGCAAATTCACCGAGCTGGTGGGCATGTCCCCCTCTGCGTACCAGGCCAAGTTCGCCGCCGAGGGAGCGCCGCGCATCCCGGGCTGCTACGTCTTCATGCACGGGTTGTCGGACCGCAAGCTCCCGGATTGAGCAATTTCGGAGAAGCGCCCGCAGAATGCCATTCCATAGCCTTATCGCATGGCAACCATCAAGAACGTTTCGCTGGTCACCGTGTACGTGACCGATCAGACCGCCGCCAAGCAGTGGTACATCGACAAGCTGGGATTCGTGGAGTCCTCCGATGTTTCCATGGGCGACAGCGGCTTTCGCTGGGTCACCGTGACGCAGCCGGAGCATCCGGAGTTGGAGGTGACGCTCATGGTGCCCGGCCCGCCGCTGGACGACACCATGGCCGATGCCATCCGCCGGTCGCTCGGCAACGGCACCATGGGCGCGCTCGGCCTGAACACCGACGACTGTCAGAAGGCCTATGAGGAGTTGTCGGCCAAGGGTGTGGAATTCGTGCAGCCGCCGTCCGAGCGTCCCTACGGGGTCGAGGCGGTCATGCGTGACAACTCCGGGAACTGGCTGGTGCTGGTGGAGAAGCGGGAGTTCGACCCCGCGACGGTCGATTGGTCGCAGGAGTAGGACCCGTGCGGGCCGCGAGCTTCCGCAGGCGATGCCTGCAGACGTGTTCGCGGCCCTGTTCGTAGGTGCGCTCAGGCGTCGGTCTTGGCTCCGAGCCACTGCTCGATGAACTTGCGCTCGCTGTTGACCACCCGGTGCTGCAGCTGCTCGGCCAGCGGTTCGATGGCACCGCCGACCAGCGGAACCTTGACCGAGACGGTGCCGGCGACCTCTACCTGGGAGCCCTCCGCGGTGGGCCGCAGCTCGTAGGTGCCCTCCATCTCGGTGGTGACGCCCTTCGAGGCGCCCGTGAAGCTGCCCTTGGCGGTGTCGCCCTCGAGCGGGCCCCAGTTGTCGACGCGCTCGAGCTCGAGCTCGCTCTTGAGGACCTTGCTGACGATGGTCGGGATCTTGTCCTGACGTGCGCGCTCGGTCATATGCACGCGGATGGTGCCCGGACCGTCGGGATGGGACAGGTCCAGTGTGGCGGTTTCGGCGCCGTCGAACCTGGCCTGCCACATGTCGTCGCTGGTGATCGCCCGGTGAAGCTCTTCTACCGGAACGCTGTAGGACACGGTGAAGCTGAATTTACGGGACATGGGGCACACGCTATCCGAGCCATGCCATAGCCTTGTGCGGTGTCGGAAACCACCCAGTCTGATCAGCGGATCGGGCGTCGCCCGGTGCGCTTGCGGCGCACCAGGATCGGCGTCCTGGTGGCCGCGACGGCGGTGAGCGTGCTGGCGGTGCTGCTGGTGCTGGCGGCCTGGCGCGACGACATGCTGATCAACTCCGACAAGGGCGTCACCAGCGCCGAGGTGTTGTCGGCGGGGCGGCTGCGTTCGGCGGTCACTTACGTGACGCCCGACGGTGTGACGCGCAATCCGAAGGTGGGTGTGCTGTATCCGACGAAGTTGACCGCGGGCGAACGCATCAATGTCGAATACAGCAAGAAGGATCCGGAATTGGTGCGCGTCGCCGGGCGCGATGCCAGGGTCGCGATCATTCCCGCGCTGTCGGTGATCGTGGTGGCCTGGGCGCTGGCGCTGCCCGCGCTGTGGTTGGTGCGGCGGTGGGAGCGGCGCGATCCGGACTGAATCGGACGCGCGTCGTGCACTGTTTGCTCGATCTTCGAGTACGTGTCACGTCGGCGTGGCGGCCCTGCGTCCTGCGGTGATCACACTCGAAGTGTGCGTGTAGCGATTGTCGCGGAGTCGTTTCTGCCGAATATGAACGGCGTCGTCAATTCCGTGCTGCAGGTGCTCGAGCACCTCGATCGCCATGGCCACGAGGCGCTCGTGATCGCGCCGGACACCCCCGGCAATCTGCCGCCCGCGCCGCGCGAGCACGGCCGGTTCCCGGTGCTGCGGGTCCCGGCGGTGATGGTGCCGAAGGTCAGCTCGCTGCCGGTGGGCCTGCCGCAGCCCGGGATCACCGCGGCCATCGACGAATTCGACGCGGAGGTGGTGCATCTGGCATCGCCGTTCCTGCTGGGCGCCGGGGGCGTCGCGGCGGCGCTGCGGCTGGATCTGCCCGCCGTGGCGGTATTTCAGACCGATGTCGCCGGGTTCGCCGCCAGCTACGGGCTCGGCCCCGCGCGGCGGGCGGCGTGGGCGTGGACGCGGCGCATCCACATGCGCGCGGCGCGCACCCTGGCGCCCTCCACCGCTGCCGCCGAAGATCTTGCGCGACACGGCATTCCACGTGTTCATCGCTGGGCACGCGGGGTCGACACGGTGCGGTTCACGCCGTCCGCGCGGCGCGCGGCACTGCGGCAGGCGTGGTCGCCGGACGGCCGGTTGATCGTCGGTTTCGTCGGGCGCCTGGCGCCGGAGAAGCATGTGGACCGGCTGGCCGTGCTCGCCGACGATCCGGATATCCGATTGGTCGTGGTGGGCGACGGCCCGGAGCGTGCCCGACTGACCCGGCTGCTGCCGTCGGCGGTGTTCACCGGCGAACTCGGCGGCGCGGAGCTCGCCCAGGCCTATGCCAGCCTCGACGTGATGGTGCATCCGGGCGAGCACGAGACGTTCTGCCAGGGCGTGCAGGAGGCGCTGGCCTGCGGGTTGCCGGTCGTCGGCCCGGACGCGGGCGGCCCCCGGGACCTGATTTCGCACTGCCGCAACGGATATCTGCTGCCGGTGGATCGGTTCGCCGAACTGCTGCCCAGTGCGGTGGCGGCCCTGCGGGATCCGGAGTTGCGATCGCGATTCTCCGCCTCCGCCCGCAAATCCGTACTGCACCGCACTTGGCCCGCGATCTGCACGGAGCTGCTGGGCCATTACGCGGATGTGCTCGGCACCGGCCCGGACAGCCTGTACCGCAGCGCCTGACCACTCCCCCGTCCCCACCGTCATTTCCGACAGGCTTTGGCCGGAATCCACTGCCGAGTATGTACCCCGGCCAAGAGCATGCCGGGGATGACAGTGAGCGCGCCGAGATGACGGTGAGCACGCCGAGATGACGGTGAGCGCGCCGGGGATGACGGTGGGAGCGATGATCGTCGGAAATTCGGTGGCGGTTGATAACGGCGGCGGTTTACGCTGTGCGACATGGGAGGTCCAGGCGTGAGCGGCGCATGCGCGGTCGGCGCGTACTTCGTGCGGCTGCGCGTTGCAGCCTGGACCCTGCCCGCGCATCGCATCGCTCTCCGCATCCGATAATCCGGAGAACTCACTGACGGCCGATCGGCCGATTCTCGTGCGCCTCGGCGTGGGTCCGGGCGAATCAACTCTTCCTGATTCGACCGCTCCGTTCGGAGGACACCCATGTCCCGCTCACTGTCGCGCGTCCGTAACCCGCGCAAGACGCTGTCCCAGAATTTCCTGATCGACGCCCGCGCCGCGGCGATGATCGTGCGCGCCTCCGGCACCGCGCCCGGCGACCTGATCGTCGAGATCGGCCCCGGCGACGGCATGCTGACCCGGCACATTCTCGCGGCCGGTGGCCGCGTCCGCGGCTACGAGAAGGACGGCCGATACGTCGGGCGACTGCGCCGACGCTACGCATCGAATGATCGAACCAGCTTCTACCACGCGGATTTCCGGACCGTCCGGCCGCCGCGCGAACCCTTCGCGGTGGTCGCCAATGTGCCGTTCGGCAGCACCACCGATATCGTCCGCTGGTGCCTGGCCGCACGCCGCCTCACCAGCGCCACGCTGCTGACCCAGCGCGAGTTCGCCCGCAAGCATTCCGGCGCCTACGGACGCTGGTCCAAACTCACCGTCGATCATTGGCCCTGGGTGTCGATGGCATTGGGAGACGAGGTCGCGCGCACCAGTTTTCATCCGGTGCCCCGGGTCGATGCCGCCGTGCTGCATATGCGGCGGCGCGCCGAGCCACTCCTCCCG
Source organism: Nocardia mexicana NBRC 108244 (assembly GCF_001613165.1). Classification (GTDB taxonomy): domain Bacteria; phylum Actinomycetota; class Actinomycetes; order Mycobacteriales; family Mycobacteriaceae; genus Nocardia; species Nocardia mexicana. The sequence goes on along the minus strand of NZ_BDBV01000083.1, from coordinate 51,058 downwards.
CACGCCGCCGACGGGGAGTATCGCCGCATGGTGGAGCTCGGATTCTCCGGTGTGGGCGGCTCGCTCGCCGCCTCGCTACGCCGGGAGTATCCGGCGGGCGCGGTTCGAAGAGCCTGTGCCGCAGCGGAAGTCGACGCTGACCAGGTGGTGGGTCGTGTCCCTCCGGATGCCTGGACCACGTTGTTCCGGATCCTGTCGCGCTGACCGGTCGCCGCCGGAACTGTGCTGCCGCCGAGACAGCGGTGCACCCGGGACTGCGACGGATGTCTCGTGCGCGCGTCGGCACGTGCACGTTAGTGTCTGAGATCGTGGCGAAAACAGAGTCGTTTCGGGCATCGCTGGACAAGCAGCCGCACGAGGTCGCGTCCATGTTCGACGGGGTCGCGAAGCGGTATGACCTGACCAATACGGTGATGACCGGCGGCCTGGACCGCTACTGGCGCTGGGCCACCCGCAGGGCCCTGGAGCTGCGGCCGGGTGAGCGGGTGCTGGATCTGGCGGCCGGGACGGGTGTGTCCACGCTGGAGCTGGCCAAGTCCGGCGCCTGGTGCGTCGCCACCGACTTCTCCCAGGGGATGCTCGCCGCGGGGCGGTTCCGCGAGGTGCCGATGGTGGCCGGCGACGGCACCGCGCTGCCGTTCGCGAACGATTCGTTCGACGCCGTCACCATCTCCTACGGGCTGCGCAATATCGCCGATACCGACGAGGCCCTGCGTGAGCTGCTGCGCGTCACCAAGCCGGGTGGCCGGCTGGTGATCGCGGAGTTCTCCACGCCGGTGTTCGCGCCGTTCCGCACGATCTACATGGAGTTCGTGATGCGGGCGCTGCCGCGGGTGGCGCGGACGGTGAGCAGCAATCCGGATGCCTATGTCTATCTCGCCGAGTCGATCCGGGCGTGGCCGAACCAGCCGCAGCTGGCCATGCGGATCGCCGACGCGGGGTGGTCGGCGGTGAAGTGGCGCAATCTCACCAACGGAATCGTCGCGCTGCACCGGGCGTACAAGCTGGGGTGACACTGCTCACGCCGCACCGGCACCAGCCGCACGGCACGCTGGAACCGGCTTCCGACCAGGCATTTCGCCGATCTCACAGCGGCCTTATCCAAGAGTGAGCACTTTCGTCACCTGGCGATAACCTTCGGTAAATTCGCCGCAATCCCGGCTGGACATCATCGGATACATGTCGGATGCAGCCGCGGGCAGCTCGAGCACGACCAGAACGGCGTGCTCGTACTGCGGGGTGGGCTGCGGCATCGTCGTCGAGACCACGACCGACGAGCAGGGCGCGCCGGTGATCGCCAAGGTCCAGGGCGACAAGCTGCATCCGGTCAATGCCGGGCGGCTGTGCACGAAGGGCGCCACCCACGCCGACCTCATGCGGGCACCGGGGCGGATGACCACGGCCCACCGGCGGCCCGAACGCGGTGAATCCCCCGTGCCGATACCGGTCGACGATGCGGTCCGCGAGGCCGCGGCGCGTCTGCGGTCGATCCTCGACGAGCACGGCCCCGACGCCATCGCGCTGTACGTCTCCGGCCAGATGTCGCTGGAGGCGCAGTACCTGGCGAACAAGCTCGCGAAGGGCTATCTGCGCACCGTGCACATCGAGGCGAACTCGCGGCTGTGCATGGCCAGCGCCGGCACCGGATACAAGCAGTCGCTGGGCGCCGACGGGCCGCCCGGCTCCTACGACGATATCGACCGGGCCGACCTGTTCTTCGTGATCGGCGCCAATATGGCCGACTGCCATCCGATCCTGTATCTGCGCATGGCCGACCGCCGCAAGGCCGGCGCCAAACTGATCGTCGTCGATCCCCGGCGCACCGAAACCGCCGCGCACGCGGATCTTTTCCTGCAGATCGCACCCGGCACCGACCTCGCGCTGCTGAACGGTCTGCTGCACCTGCTGGTCGAAAACGGCGACATCGACAAGGATTTCATCGCCGAGCACACCGAGGGCTGGGCGTCGATGGAGGAGTTCCTCGCCGACTATCCGCCGCACCGAGTCGCGGAGATCACCGGCCTGTCCGAGGACGACATCCGCACGGCCGCACGGTGGATCGGCGAGTCGGGCGAGTGGATGTCGCTGTGGACGATGGGGCTGAACCAGTCCACGCACGGCACCTGGAACACCAACGCGCTGTGCAATCTGCACCTGGCGACCGGCGCCATCTGCCGTCCGGGCAGCGGGCCGTTCTCGCTGACCGGGCAGCCGAATGCCATGGGCGGCAGGGAAATGGGCTATATGGGCCCGGGGTTGCCCGGCCAGCGCAGCGTGCTCTCGGCGGGCGACCGGGCCTTCGTCGAGACCGAATGGGGCGTCGAGCCCGGCACGATCCGCGACCGGTCCGGGCCCGGGACCATCGAGATGTTCCGCGGTATGGCCGAGGGCCGGATCAAGGCGTGCTGGATCGTCTGCAGCAATCCCGTTGCGTCGGTGGCGAATCGCAAGACCGTGATCGCGGGCCTGGAGGCCGCGGACCTGGTGATCGCGCAGGACGTCTACACCGAGACGGCCACCAACGCCTACGCCGACCTCCTGCTCCCGGCCACGCTGTGGGCCGAATCCGATGCCACGATGGTGAATTCGGAGCGCACCGTCACGCTGCTGCAGCGCTCGATCGATCCGCCGGGCGACGCGCGGCCGGACTGGTTGCTGATCGCCCAGGTGGCCACGGCCATGGGCTTCGAGGGGTTCGACTACTCCTCGAGCGCCGAGGTGTTCGACGAGATCCGGCGATTCGCCAATCCGGCAACGGGTTACGATCTGCGCGGCATCGGTTACGACACGCTGCGCGAGGGACCCGCGCAGTGGCCGTGCCCCGATCCGGCGCGGCCCCGCAATCCCATCCGCTATCTCAACGACGGCGTCAGCCAGGAGCTGTTCACCGACCAGGACGGACACCGGCCCGCGCTGGCCTTCGCCACCCCGAGCCGCCGCGCGGTGTTCTGGCCGCGGCCGCATATGGCGCCCGACGAAATGCCCGACGACGACTACCCGTTCGTGCTCAACACCGGCCGCCTGCCGCACCAGTGGCACACCATGACCAAGACCGGCCGGGTGGCGAAGCTGAACAAGCTGAACGGAAAGCCGTTCGTGGAGGTGCATCCCGAGGATGCCGAGCGGATGGGGCTGGCCGCCGGTGACCAGGTCGAAATCGCCTCCCGCCGCGGGCGGGCCGTGCTGCCCGTGCAGATCAGCGATCGCGTGCGGCCCGGCGACTGCTTCGCACCCTTCCACTGGAACGACGAGCAGGGCGAATACCTCACCGTCAACGCCGTGACCAACGACGCGGTCGACGCGGATTCGCTGCAGCCGGAGTTCAAGGCGTGCGCGGTCGCCCTGCGCCGGGTCGCGACCGTGCCGGAGCCCGCGGACTCGACCGACACCGGGCAACCCGCGCTCCCGCTCGCCGACGGGTCCGGGCATCCGCTGTCCGCCATGCTCGGCCTGGACACGGCGACACCGCCGACGCTCTCCGAGACCGAACGCATCTATCTCGGCGGCTATCTGGCGGCGCTGCACGCCCTGCCGGTGCAGGGGCAGCCGACGCTGCCCGAGACCGCTCCGCTGTCCGCGCACAGTCGGCTGTGGATCAACGGGCTGCTGGCCGGGATGTACTCGCGGACCGGAGAATTCGAGACGGCCGACGGCGACCCGACGCCACGCCCGATCACCGTGCTGTGGGCGTCGCAGACCGGCACGGCCGAGGAGCTCGCCGCATCGACCGCGGCTCGGCTGTCCGAATCCGGTTATGCCCCACGGCTACTCGATATGGACTCCTGCGAGCTGACCGACCTCACCGGTGACACGCTGGTGATCACCAGCACCTTCGGCGACGGCGGCCCGCCGGACAACGGGGCCGACTTCTGGGATCGCCTGCACGACAGCGCGGTCCGGCTGACGGGACTGCGGTTCGCGGTCTTCGCCCTGGGCGACTCCTCCTACGACGACTTCTGCGGACACGGCCGCACGCTGGACCGGACGCTGTCCGAGCGGGGCGCCACCCGCCTGTTGCCGCGCGTCGACAGCGAGCCCGACCACGATGAGGTGTCCGCGCGCTGGCTCGACGAGGTGCTGGCCACGCTCGGGGGCGGTTTCGAGGACGGTTCCGCCACAACGGGTTCCGATTCCGCACCGGGCAGCGACCCGGGACGCACAGGATCGCCCGGCTCGGGACCGAGCGCCCGGGCTACGGGATCGGGCACCCGAGTTACGGGCTCGGGCCCCCCGGTTACGGGCTCAGGCACCCCGGTTACGGGCTCAGGCACCCCAGTGATGGGCTCAGGCACCCCAGTGATGGGCTCGAACACACCGGTTACGGGCTCGAGCACCCCGGTTACGGGCTCGAGCACCCCAGTAATGGGCTCGAACACACCAGCAATGGGCTCGAGCACACCGGTTATGGGCTCGGGTACCCCCGCTGTGCGCTCGAATGCCCCGGCTGCGGGACCCAGAATCCCGGGCGGAGGTTCGAGCGCCTCGGCCGTGGTGCTGGCGCGCTCCACCGCCGCGCCCGCTCCCGGCCGCGCTCGGCGGACCATCGCACCGTTCACGCGCAACTCGCCGCTGGCCGCGCCGCTGGTCCGCAACACCCTGCTGTCTCGCCCCGGAGCCGGAAAAGAGGTGCGGCAGTTCGGTTTCGACCTGCGCGGCCTCGATGCCTCCTACGAGGTCGGCGACTCGCTCGGCGTGTGGCCGACCGTGGGCGACGAGCTGGTGAGCGAATGGCTCGAGGTCACCGGACTGGACGGACGGCACGGCGTCGAGCTGGACGACCGGGAGGTGCCGCTGGCACAGGCACTGCGCTCGCACTACGACATCGCCAAGGTCAGCCGCGACCTGCTGACCTTCGTCGCCGAACACAATCCCAACCCCCGGCTGGCCAAGCTGCTGCGCCGCGACAACCGCAACGAACTCGAGCGCTACCTGTGGGACCGGCAGGCGGTCGACGTGCTGCGCGACTTCCCGGTTCGGGCCGACCTCGTCGAATGGCTGGGCGCGCTGAAAAGGCTGCAGCCGCGCCAGTATTCGATCTCCTCCAGCCCGCTCGTCGATCGGCACGAGGTGCAGCTGACCGTCGGCGTGCTGCGCTACGGCGACCGCGGCGGCGTCTGCTCGACCTTCCTCGCCGACCGCTGCCAGGATGCGGCGGTACCCGTATTCCTGCAGCGCGCACCGCATTTCCGCCCGCCGCTGGATCCGAACGCGCCGATGATCATGGTCGGGCCGGGCACCGGCATCGCGCCGTTCCGCGGGTTCCTGCACGAGCGCCGGGCCCTCGGCTGCCGCGGCGCCAACTGGCTGTTCTTCGGCGACCAGCACGCGGCCGACAACTTCTACTACCGCGACGAGCTCGAGGACATGTTCCGCACCGGCTTCCTCACCCGGCTGGACCTGGCCTTCTCCCGCGACCAGCGGGAGCGGATCTACGTGCAGCACAGGATGATCGAGCACGGTGCGGAGCTGTGGGCCTGGCTGTCCGAGGGCGCACACCTGTATGTCTGCGGCGACGCCAGCCGCATGGCCCGCGACGTCGACGAGGCGCTCCTGACCATCGCGCAGATCCACGGCAAGCTGGACGAAGAGGAGGCCCTGGCCTTCCGCAAGCGCCTCGTGGCCGAGAAGCGATACGTGCGCGACGTGTACTGAGGCGGGAGTCAGACGGCCGGCGGGTTGAGGCGGGCGAAGTCGGGCAGGCGGTAGTACGGGTAGTAGGGGTAGGGCGGGGTAACGGCGCTCGCCTTGTCCAGGCGGGCGATCTGGTCGGCGGTCAGCTGCCAGCCCACGGCGCCGAGGTTCTGGCGCAGCTGGTCCTCGTTGCGGGCGCCGACGATGACCGTGGCGACGGTGGGCCGCGAGAGCAGCCAGTTCAGCGCGACTTGCGGGATCGTCCGCCCGGTCTCGGCGGCGATCTCGTCGAGCACGTCGACCACGTCGTAGAGCAGTTCGTCGTTCACGGGCGGACCGGCGTCGGCGGTCTTGTGCAGGCGGCTGCCCTCCGGAAGCGGCTGCCCGCGACGGATCTTGCCGGTCAACCGACCCCACCCCAGCGGGCTCCACACCATCGCCCCGACGCCCTGATCGCGGCCGAGCGGCATCAGCTCCCACTCGTAGTCACGGCCGACGAGCGAGTAGTACACCTGATGCGCGATGTAGCGGGGCAGGCCGTGCTCGTCCGCTGCCGCAAGCGATTTCATCAGCTGCCAGCCCGCGAAGTTGGAGGCGCCGACGTAGCGGATCTTGCCGGACCGGACCAGGTCGTCCAGGGCGTGCAGCACCTCCTCGACCGGGGTGGCGGCGTCGAAGGCGTGCAGCTGGAAGAGGTCGATGTACTCGGTGCCCAGCCGCCGCAGCGAAGCCTCCACCGCACGAATCAGCCGGGCACGCCCCGACCCGGCGTCGTAGGGCCCGGGACCCATGGGCAGCGTGGACTTCGTCGAGAGCAGCACCTCGTCGCGGCGGCCCTCGATGGCCGCACCGAGCACCTCCTCCGAGGCGCCGCCCGAGTAGACGTCCGCGGTGTCGAACATGGTGACGCCCGCCTCCAGGCTGATGTCGACCAGCCTGCGAGCCTGCTGCGCATCGGTGTCGCCCCACGCGCTGAACAGCTCGCCTCGACCACCGAAGGTGCCCGCGCCGAAGCTCAACGCCGGTACCAGCAGACCCGAGTTACCCAGCCGCCGATATTCCATGACACTCTCCTAACGGAACCCGTGTTTCATTAACTACACTGACCGTACACGAGGCAGTGACTTAATGGAACTGGAGACCCGTTATGACCTACGACACGACCCCCGGCTCACTACGTCCCGGTGGGCGCACCGCCCGCGTCCGCGAGGCCGTGCTCCGCGCCGCGGGCGATCTGCTCGCCGAGCACGGCTTCGCCGCCCTGGACCTGGCCGAGGTGGCGACCCGGGCGGGCGTCGGCAAGACCACCGTCTACCGGCGCTGGCGCACACCCGCGGGCCTGGTCGCGGACGTCCTGACGGAGATGGCGGAAACCTCGCTCCCCCATGCCGATACCGGTTCACTGCGCGGCGATCTACTCGCCAACGCCCGCCTGGTGGCCGAGACCCTCACCGATCCCCGCCAGGGCCCCCTGTTCAAATCCCTTGTCGCGGCGGCCACCTCCGACCCCGAGACGGCCGAGGCCCTGCACCGCTTCTACGACACCCGCCTCACCGAGTGGTCACCGTGCGTCCACGCGGCTATCGAGCGAGGCGAACTCCCCGCCGAAACCAACCCCCGCGCAGTCCTTTCCGCCGTCTCCGCCCCCCTCTACTACCGCCTCCTGGCCAGCGGCGACCCGATAGACGACAACGCCGCCACAGCGGCCGCCGACGCCGCCGCTGTCGCCGCCCGCGCGGGCCTGTTCACCACAAGCTCAATCCAGGTCAACCCGGATGGTGAGTAGGTCGGTGCCGAGAATCCGTACGTTCCAGCTGTTGAATTTCGGGAGCCGACGCAGCCGAGCGAGGGCATCGTCTTCCGGGAGCAGATGTGCCGTACCGCTGTACCAGCGCGAGCGGATCTGCAGCCGCACACGGGGGTTCGCCTCGATATTGCGCACGTAGTCGGAGGCGAAGCCGTGGTCGCTGACCATCCAGAACGAGCCGTCGACGACACGGCCGCCGATCGGCGTGCGCCGTGGCCCACCGCTGCGCCGTCCGATGGTTTCCAGCAGGGCCTGGCCGGGGAGATGGCCGACCAGTCGTCGCATCAGGGGGTTGGCGATGCGCCGGTGATACCAGCTCACGCGGCGCCGCTTGGCGGTTGTCGAGGTCATGCTGCCACCACTCGTATAGGTACCAATAGTCTCGACAAACATTCTTATGGGTACCATTGGTTCCGTCAACCATTAGGCTGGTCGCATGCCGAGCCCCTCCCCCCGCACGCACACCGGCCGCCGCCGCAACGATGCCGCCCGCCGGGCCATCCTGGACGCGGCCACCGAGTTGCTGACCCGGTCGGGCGGAACCGCGGTGACGACGGCCGAGATCGCGGCCGCCGCGGGAGTCAGTAAGCAGACGATCTACCGCTGGTGGCCCTCGAAGGGGGCGGTGCTCCTGGAGGCGATGACCGAGTGGGCCCGCAGCAGCGCCCCCGACCGCGACACCGGCGCCGTGCGCGCCGACCTGACAACCTTCCTGACCGCGACGTTCACCGCGGCGGCCACACCGACGGCCGCAGCGCTGCTGCGCGCCGTGCTCGCCGAGGCCCAGACCGATCCGGCCACAACGGATCTGCTCGAAGAGTTCGCCCGCGACCGCCGCGCGATCCTGCACCGCATCTTCGACCGCGCCGGCGCCCGCGGCGAGCTGCGCGAAGGTGCCGATCCGGAACTACTGGTCGATCAGGCGTACGGCGTCCTGTGGTACCGCCTGGCCGTCGCCCGCCTGCCGCTGACCGCGGACATCGCCGCGCGCCTGGCGGATTCCCTACTGGGCCCGTACGAATCGCCGCACTTCCACGGCCCCGCCCGCGCGACGGCGGGACAGCTCAGGCGGCGGTCCACGACGGATCGCGGCCGGTGAGTCCGAGCACGCGATCCCACAGCGGCGCATCCTCGGCGACGCCCACGGTCGGGCCGAACATGCCGGGCGTGCCCTCGGGCGGGGTGTCGCGCAGCAACTCCATCAGCATCGTCAGATCCTTGTCCGCGGGCCGGAAGGGCTGCCCGGTGGCGCGAGCGAGATCCCAGCCGTGGATGACGACCTCGTCCAGGGCGATCACGGCCATCACGGCGGCGGGCAACGCCACTCCGCCCGCCTCGGTGTCTCCGTCGCGGGCGCCCGGTTCGCGCCATGCGGCCACCAGGGCCTTCAGCTGCGCGGGAATTCGGGTGCGCCAGTCGTCTGCCAGCGCCCGGTGCGGCCCGGTCTCCGGCGCCGCCGAGCGACCGACCGCCTCCTTCGTCGCCGCCTGCCGGAACGCCTCGGCCAGGTCCAGCACGTGGATCAGCACATCGCGCACGGTGAGACCTTCACACGGCGTCGGGGCCGTCAACTGATCGTCGGTGATACCGGCGACCACCGCCTCCAGTCCCGTCGCGGCCGCCTCCAGATCGAACACCGGATCGGTCATGATTTCCTCCTGCTCGACATGACATCCCGCTGTGCGGGCACTCGCTCGAAGAGACGGGCCGAGTCGCCGGAATTCATCGCTCCGGCGCCCGGCGGCCTTGCGCCTGCATGTGCAGACCGATGTCGCAACCCACTCGTTAGCAGCGAAAGCCGCTGGTAGCGAGGAGAATTGGAGGATGAAGGGTGATCGAGTAGAAATCGTCGTCGATACCGGCGACGGGTCGCGTCAATACGAGGTGACCGCGACCCGGGCCGGGCGACGGGTCGAGGTCCGCATCGCGCGCGGGGTCGTGGAGGTCAGTGAGATCACACGTTCCGGCACGGCCGTGCGGACCGCGCGGTTCATGGCCGGGCGCACGCTGGCGCTGGTCGAGTATCCGGCCGACGGCGGACCGCGCCCCGGCGAGTGACCGAGGACAATTGGCGGAAAGGTTGCCAGTCCCGTCCGGTCGGCGCATTCTCGATGGTGCCGACCACACGGCCTGGCATATCGGCCCGCCAGCGGAAAGGAGCATCCGATGACCGATCGCACTCTCGATGCCGACGCCATCGACACAGTTCCGGAAGCCGATTACATGGAACAGTCCGTCCCCGCGTACCCCGGTGCCGAGGACGACGACACCGAAACCGATACACCGGTCGGCACGGCCGAACGGGAGGCCGCCGAGGCCGACGTGATCGACCAGTCCATCCCGGTGCCGATCGACGACGACTACGAGAACGGCGACGAGGGCGCCGCCTACTGACGAGCGGCCCGCGTCACCGATCGATCCCCGCGCGCACCATCGCGTGCAACTCACGCAGGCTGGAACGCTCGGTCGCCACCTCCAGCACTCGGATGCCGTGCGCATGCCCGGCCAGTTCGACGGCCAGTTCGTCCGAGTCGATCTGCCGATGCGGGATCCGGTAGGCCGCGCACAGCGCCGCGAGATCCATGCCGTGCGGCGTCCCGAACACGCGCTCGAAAACCCCCGCGTACTGCGGGTCACCTTGTTCCAGGAGTTCGAAGATGCCGCCGCCGTCGTCGTTGGCGACGACGATGGTCAGATCGGTCGGGCGCGGCTCGCCGGGACCGAGCAGCAGGCCGGACGCGTCGTGCAGGAAGGTGAGATCGCCGATCAGCGCGACGGTCCGCCCCGGATGGCTCAGCGCGGCGCCGACCGCGGTCGACACGGTGCCGTCGATACCGGCGACGCCGCGGTTGGACAGCACCTTCACGCCCGGCCGCGGGTGTGACACCAGCGCGGCGTCGCGCACCGGATTCGAGGCGCCCAGCAGCAGCTGGTCGCCCTCGCGCAGCGAGTCCATGACCACGGCCGCTACGTGCAGCCCCGTCGGCTTCGGGTGGTTGGCCAGCTCGGACCGCACCACCTGGCAGGCCTTCGCATTCATCTCGGCACAGAATTCGATCCACTCGCGCCGCGGCGCACCGCTGGTGATCGCGCGGGTCCCGGTGCCGACCACATTGCCGGACACGTCGGGCCAGCGCGGTCCGGTGGTCAGCGCGAAGACCGTCACATCCGGGTCGGAGAGCACCTTCGACACCTGCCGATGCAGGGTGGGGCGCCCGGTGATGATGGCCTGGCGCGGCTTCAGCAGCGACAGCGCCATCGGATGCAGCGCGGGGCCGTGCATCGGCGCGGTGGGCTCGGCGACCGTCGGCAGCTGCGCCAGCTCGGGCCGGTGCCCCGCGCCGTGGCCCGAGACGACCACCGTGTCCGGCGTCAGGTCGATGTCCAGCGGCACGTCCAGCGTCGCGTACTGCGTTGCGGTCCAGGGCCTCCGCTCGGCACGCCCGTCCGGGAAGACCTCGTCCGGGAGCGCGTCGGGCACCAGCGGCTCCCGCAGCGGAATATCGAAATGCACGGGCCCGGCGTTCCCGGACCGGGTGCCGCGGGCCGCGGCCAGCACGCGGCACACCGCCGCGCGCCACACGCTGTTCTGCCGCCGGTAGTCGTCCTCGACCTCCGCCAGGCCCAGGCTGATGGCGGCGCGGACCTGGCTACCGAACAGGCCGAACTGCTCGACGGTCTGATTGGCGCCGCTGCCCAGCATCTCGTAGGGGCGGTTCGCGCTCAGCACGATCAGCGGCTGGCGGGCGTAGTTGGCCTCCAGCACGGCGGGTCCGAGGTTTGCCACGGCCGTGCCCGAGGTCATCACCACCGGCACCGGGCGGCCGCTGGAGACGGCCAGGCCGATCGCCAGGAATCCTGCGGTGCGCTCGTCGATGCGCATATGCAACCGCAGCCGACCGGCGGCGTCGGCGGCCTGTAAAGCGAAGGCCAGCGGGGCATTTCGCGAACCGGGACACAACACGACATCCTGCACACCCCCGCGCGCCAGTTCGTCCACGACGACCTGCGCCTGTGCTGTCGAAGGATTCACACCCCCAGCCTCTCAGACAGTGAGTTGCCGTGGGGAGTCGACCCGCTCACACCTATACCCAGAAGTTAGGTTTTGCTAACCTAACCCTCATGGCCAAGCGCACCAAACACCTCAAGCCCGAGGAACGGGAAATCCTCACCGCCGAGGTCCTAGCGAGCAAGCGGGTCAGCCCGAATTTCGTCCGCGTCACCCTGGGCGGCGCGGGGCTGAGCGGGTTCACGCCGATGGGATTCGATCAGTGGTTCCGGCTGTTCCTGCCGGGCCGCAACGGCCTGCGGCTACCGACCGCGGCCAGCAATCTCTGGTACGCGCAGTATCTGGCGATGCGCAAGGAACACCGCCCGGTAGTGCGCAACTACACCGTGCGCGAGTTCCGCCCGGCCGGACGGGGACAGTTCGGCGATACCGCCGAGCTGGACATCGATTTCGCCATGCACGGCGAGGACACGCCCGCGTGCGAATGGGCGAGCAGCGCCGCCGTCGGCAGTCCGGTGGGCCTGCTCGACGAGGGCATCATGTACCAAGCGCCGCAATACAGTTCGTGGTCGCTGCTGGTCGGCGACGAGACCGCGCTACCCGCCATCGCGGGCGTGCTGCGATCGGCGCCCCGGGACCTGCGTGGCGCGGCATTCATCGAGATCGCCCATCCGGACGACGAACAGGAACTGGGCGAACCCGAAGGCGTGCAGGTGCATTGGCTGGCACGCACCGACCCCACCACCGAGATCGGCGGACCGGCCCTGGCGGCGGTGCGCGCCGCGGAACTGCCCGCGAAGGACGTCTACGCCTTCGTGGCGGGCGAGCAGAAGCTGGCCGCGGGGATGCGTCGGCACCTGGCCAACGAACGCGGAGTTCCCAAGGCGGACATCACGTTCACCGGCTACTGGCGCATCGGCAAGGCCGCGGGCGAGATGTAGGCCCCGTCGTCCCTACGGGACGACGGGGCAACAAGTGCCCTGACGACGGGCGACAAGGCCCGCGGCCGTATCAGCCGGCGTGGCGCTGGACCAGGTCTCCCACGCGCGGAAGTGCCTCGGTCACGTGCTTTTTCGCCGAGGAGCGCACGGCGGAGTACGCCTTCTTGAGGGCCGGGCGCGACGAGCTCTCGGCCCGGGCATCGGTCACCGAGAGCAGCGCCTCGGCGACCTCGTCCTGCTTGCTGACCAGCAGGTCGGCGAACTGGCCGTTACCCGAGGCCTGGTATTCGGCCCAGTACGGCTCGAGCTGCTCGACGAACTTCGGCGCGAACGACTCCAGCGCGTCCGACACGATGGTCGGGCTGACCTTCTTCGCCGCCGCATACGCACCCTTCACGGCCAGGCCGGACGCGCCGCCCTTGCCCGACACCTCCGCTTCCAGAACCTCCTGGGCATCGGCGATGAAGGCCGGACGCTTGGCGTCATCGAGCAGGGATTCAGACAGTGCTGCAACCACTTTCAGGTTCCTCCGGATAGTTTTACGATGAGCGAGCGCACGCAACTATACGCATCGGACGAACCTGACACACGGGTCCGACCCGCTACGGCTGCCACGGCAGCAACTGCACCATGAGCCCTTCACAATCGGCCAGCAATGTTTCAGATTCGTCCAGCAGGCGGGCGGAGACGAAGGTCTTGCGGCCCTCGATGCGATCCACGGTGCCCTCGACCTGGAGCGGCGTCTCCAGCGGAGTGACATTTCGGTAATTCACATGCAGGAATGCGGTGCGGCTGATCGGGCGTCCGGCATAGTGCACCAGCGAGCCGAAGAGATCATCGAACAACAGTGGCAACACGCCGCCGTGCACCGCGTTGTTGCCGCCGAGGTGGAACCGGCGGAACTGTCCGCGCATCCGGACACCCGTGGGCCCGGCCTCGACCACCCGCCACGGCGGCATGAGCAGGCTGCCGCGACCGGGCAGCTTCGTGACCCGCCCGGCCGGGCCCTGCAGTTCCGGCGCCCGGTACGGCTCGAGGAAGTCGATCAGCTGCCGCGCCTGCGCCAGTGCCTGCCCGTACTCCTCATCGGTGCAGTCCACCGAGACCGCCAGGTCCTGCAGCGTGCGCATGGCCTCCACGAAAGCCCCGAAATTCGGGCCGGGTTCGGCCTCGGCGATCTTGGGGAAACCACCGTGTTTCTCGTAGCGATCATCGTCGATCGCGCTCCGGTCGATAACCGGTTCTACCCGCTCGCTCATACCTGCACGGTAACCCGTGTTCTTACACCGTCCAACCGAACTCACCAGTAGGAGACGCACCTGGGAGGTTTTCGGCGACGCCGGAGGCGGCGCCAAAGATTACTGTGGCTCCCGTGACGTTCAATCCGAAGCTGTGGGAGCCCGTCGCCGGGTTCGAAGACCTGACCGATATCACCTACCACCGGCACGTGGACCAGGGCACCGTGCGCGTGGCGTTCGACCGGCCCGAGGTGCGCAACGCATTCCGGCCGCACACCGTCGACGAGCTGTACCGCGCGCTCGATCACGCACGGATGACGTCGGACGTCGGCGCCGTACTGCTCACCGGGAACGGCCCCAGCCCCAAGGACGGCGGCTGGGCGTTCTGTTCCGGCGGCGATCAGCGCATCCGGGGTCGCAGCGGCTACCAGTACGCCAGCGGCGAGACCGCCGAGACGGTGGACAGGGCCCGCGCCGGGCGGCTGCACATCCTCGAGGTGCAGCGGCTGATCCGCTTCATGCCGAAGGTGGTCATCGCGTTGGTGAACGGCTGGGCCGCGGGCGGCGGGCACAGCCTGCACGTGGTGTGCGACCTCACGCTGGCCAGCCGCGAGCACGCCCGGTTCAAGCAGACCGACGCCGATGTGGGCAGTTTCGACGCCGGGTACGGCAGTGCGTATCTGGCGAAGATGGTGGGCCAGAAGTTCGCTCGCGAGATCTTCTTCCTCGGCCGCCCCTACACCGCCGACCAGATGCATCACATGGGCGCGGTGAACGCCGTCGTCGACCACGACCGGCTCGAGGACGAGGCGCTGGAGTGGACCACCGACATCCTCGGCAAGTCCCCGCAGGCGCAGCGGATGCTGAAGTACGCGTTCAACCTCACCGACGACGGCCTGGTCGGCCAGCAACTGTTCGCGGGCGAGGCCACCCGGCTCGGATACATGACCGACGAGGCGGTCGAGGGCCGCGACGCGTTCCTGGAGAAGCGGAAGCCGGACTGGTCGCCGTACCCCTGGTACTTCTGATAGCCACGCGTCGTCCCGGCGGGTTCTTCACGCCGGAATGACGGTGGGGTCCCGCGTCTCGACCTAGGCTCGAGGCTGTGGATATTCTCAGCAGCCGCGTCATCCTGCGACCGGCGAACTACGAGCGAACACTGACGTTCTATCGGGACGGGCTGGGATTGGCGATCGCGCGGGAGTACCCGGGCGGCACCGTGTTCTTCGCGGGACAGTCGCTGATCGAGGTGGCCGCGCACGGCCGCGCCGCCGACGCGCCCGCCGGTTTCGCGGGCGCGATCTGGCTGCAGGTGCGCAGCGCGGACGATGCGGCGGCCGAACTCGCGCGGCGCGAGATCGCCATCGATCGCGCGCCGGTGCGGGAGCCGTGGGGGCTGATCGAGATGTGGGTGCAGGACCCCGACGGCGTGCCGATCGTGCTGGTGGAGGTGCCGGCGGAACACCCGATCCGCCGCGACACCCGGCCGCCGCAGGACTGATCGGCGCGATCGGCGAATTCCGGGCTACGCACGCCGCCTTACCATCTCGACGTATCAACTTTCACGGCGACCTGGCAAGCGCGTTAACGGATCAATAACGCACACTGGAGACGTGACCGCCGAACTACTGGTTCTGCTCATCGTCGTCGTCACTGCACTGGCCTTCGACTTCACCAACGGCTTCCATGACACCGCCAACGCGATGGCCACCTCGATCGCCACCGGCGCGCTGCGGCCGCGCACGGCGGTCCTGCTGTCCGGCGGGCTGAATCTCATCGGTGCCTTCCTCAGCGTCGAGGTCGCGGCCACGGTGGCGGAGGGCATCGTCCGGCTGAACGAGGTCGGTGGTCCCGATCTGCTGGAGATCGTCTTCGCCGGGCTGGTCGGCGGGATCCTGTGGAACCTGCTGACCTGGCTGTTCGGCCTGCCGTCGAGTTCTTCGCACGCGCTGTTCGGCGGCCTCATCGGCGCCACGATCGCCGCGCTGGGCTGGAACGGCGTCATCTGGTCGGCCGGTAAGCAGGGCGTGGTGAGCAAGATCGTGCTGCCCGCGGTGCTGGCCCCGGTGGTGGCGGCGCTGGTCGCGGCGATCGCGACCTGGCTGGTCTATCGCATCACCCGCGGCAGCGACGAGAAATCGGTCACCCGCGGCTTCCGCTGGGGTCAGGTCGGATCGGCCTCCCTGGTGTCGCTGGCGCACGGCACCAACGACGCGCAGAAGACGATGGGGATCATCTTCCTGGCGCTCATCGCCTACGGCTCGCTCACGCCGTCGGATCCGCTGCCGCTGTGGGTGATCGTGGCGTGCGCGGTGGCGATCGCGGCGGGGACCTCGCTGGGAGGATGGCGCATCATCCGCACACTCGGCAAGGGCCTGGTCGACATCACCCCGCCGCAGGGCATGGCCGCCGAATCCACCAGCGCCGCGATCATTCTCACCTCCGCCCACTTCGGCCTGCCGCTGTCGACCACCCAAACGGTGACCGGCGCGATCCTCGGCACGGGGCTGGGGCGGCCGGGCGCCGAGGTGCGCTGGCCGGTGCTCGGCCGGATGGTGGTGGCCTGGGTGTTCACCCTGCCCCTGGCCGGGCTGGCCGGTGCGATCTGCTGGGCGCTGGCCCACGGCATCGGCGGATTGCCCGGCGTGCTGGTGGTATTCGGGCTGCTGGTGGCGCTGGCCGCATTCATGTGGCTGCGGGCGCGGCGGGCACCGGTGCATGCCGCCAACGTCAACGACGAGTGGTCTCCCCCGCCGCCCGACGGCACGACGCCCACGGCCTCGTCCGACGGCACCGCACCCGATGCGCCTTCGGACGGTGCGGCACCCGACGCTCGCTCGGATGAGAGAACAGCCGACGCTCCCTCCGGCGACACGACGCGGGTCAACTCGTCCGACGGTCACGCCGCGTCCGAAGGCACGGCGGCGCAGCGCGAATCGGCGAGGAGGTCGTGATGCAGACGGTTCTGACGGTGGCGAACGAACTGTGGCAGGTCACCCTGGCCGCGCTCGTCTTCGGTGCGGGCCTGCCCGCGATCTTCGCGCTCGGCGTACGATTCCAGTCCCGCAGCACATCCGGCAGCGACGCCGGGACCACGCTGTCCGCCACCCGCCGCCGAACGTCCACGGCCGCCGCCGCGATCTGCTTCGCAGTGGTACTGGCGGCCGTCGGCACCGGAGTGCTGTACGTCGCCAAGGCTTTTCTCGCTGCCCGGCTCGGCATCCACCTGTTCGGACAGGGCTGACCGCCGAAAGGACATCCCGTGACCACAGAACCGCGAGATCCCGGCCAAGAGCACGCCGGGACAACGAGGGATACCTCCTCGGACCGGTCGGAGGCCGAGAGGTCGGTGCTGAGCAAGGTCCTCGGCTGGCTGAAGGCCGGTTATCCACAGGGCATTCCGCAGTCGGACTACGTCGCGCTGCTGGCGGTGCTGCACCGCCGCCTCACCGATTACGAGGTCCATCTCATCGTCGAGGAGCTGGTGCGCGAGCGCGCGGGGGACGACGAGATCGCCCGGCACGAGATCGAGGACGCGATCGCCCGAGTTGCCAAGGAACAGCCGGGCGAGGACGATATCGCCCGTGTGGCCTCCCGGTTGGCAGCCGGCGGCTGGCCGCTGGCGACACCGACGTCGGACTGATTCCCTCCCTACTCCAGCGAAGGAAGCGCGGACCCGTTCGCGGGTCGCCGACCATGACATGACACGATCGCGAACGTGAGCACCACCCTGCGGACCCTCCCCATGCCCACCGGAGCCGCGGTGGGGGATGTCCTGCCGCATCTGCGAGAAGCCTTGGAGGGCAGCGGTTCAGCATGGCTGCCGGTGCCGACCGGTGATCGCCGGGAGTCACACCGGCTGTCGAGCGCCCTGGGCCCGGGCGAGCCGATCGAGGACGACGTCGCGCTGGTGGTGACGACCTCCGGAACCACGGGGGTGCCGAAGGGCGCGATGCTCACCGCGGCCGCCCTGCGAGCCAGCGGCGATGCGACGCACGAGCGGCTCGGCGGCCCGGGACAGTGGTTGCTGGCGCTGCCCACCCATCACATCGCCGGGCTGCAGGTGCTGTTGCGCGGCATTCAGGCGGGGACCGATCCGGTGGTGCTGGACGTCTCGGGCGGGTTCCTGCCGGGTGGGCTGGCCACCGCGATCGCGGGGATGACCGGTCCGCGCCGCTACACCTCGCTGGTGCCCACCCAGCTGATCAAGGCGCTGGACGAGCCCGCCGGTGCGGAGGCACTGGCCTCGCTGGACGCGGTGCTGATCGGCGGGGCGCCGACCCCGAAACCCGTGCTGGACCGCGCTCGCGCGGCCGGGATCACGGTGGTGCGCACCTACGGCATGAGCGAGACCTGTGGCGGCTGTGTCTACGAGGGCGTGCCGCTGACCGGCGCCCGGGTCCGCATCGAGGATGGCCGCGTGCTGCTCGGCGGGGCCATGCTCGCCAAGGGCTACCGCGGGCTGCCCGACCATCCCGCCTTCGCCGAGCCCGGCTGGTTCCGCACCGAGGACGCCGGGGTCTACGAGAACGGCGTGCTCGCCATCCAGGGCCGCTTGGACGAGGCCATCATGACCGGCGGTCTGCTGGTGATACCGCAGGTGGTGGAGGCCGTGCTCGCCACCCACCCGGCGGTCGCCGAGGTGGTGGTGCTGGGTCTGCCGGACGAGCGGCTGGGCCAGCGCGTGGCGGTAGCCGTGGTGCCGACCGCCGGATCCGTCCCCACCCTCGACGAATTGCGCGAACACGTGGCCGGCGACCTGGACTCGATCGCCGCCCCGCGCGAACTGGCCGTACTGGACGAACTCCCGATGCGCGGCCCCGGCAAGCCCGACCGCGCCAAGCTCCGCGAACATCTGCTCTCCGCCTCCCCACACTGATTCCGGCCGAAAGCACGCCGGACGGCACCGCACCTGTCATTTCCGGCATGCTTTGGCCGGAAACTACCTGGTGACGGGCGTGCAAGTGGGCTTGCGTGGGCGTGCAACAGCGGTGCAAGGGGCGTGCAAGACGCGGGTCCCAGAGTGTGTGTCATGACTTCTTATGCACCTGCTGATGCTCTCGCGATCGAGGCGGACGGGCTGGTCAAGGTCTTCGGGGAGCAGCGAGCCGTCGACGGCGTGAGCCTGGCGGTGCCGCAGGGCGCCGTGTACGGCGTGCTGGGTCCCAACGGAGCCGGTAAGACCACCACCATCCGCATGCTCGCCACGCTGCTGCGCCCGGACGGGGGCAGCGCCCGAATCTTCGGCCACGACGTGGTGGCCGAACCGACCGCGGTGCGGTCGCTGATCGGTGTCACCGGGCAGTACGCCTCGGTGGACGAGAAGCTGAGCGCCACCGAGAATCTGGTGATCTTCTCCCGCCTGCTCGGCCTGAGCCGTGCCGACGCCAAGCGCAGGTCGTCCGAGCTGCTGGAGGAGTTCGGCCTGGCCGAGGCCGCCGACAAGGCGCTGCAGAACTTCTCCGGCGGCATGCGGCGCCGTCTCGATCTGGCCGCCAGCCTGATCGCCACCCCGCCGCTGCTGTTCCTCGACGAGCCGACCACCGGCTTGGACCCGCGCACTCGCGCCCAGATGTGGGAGACCATCCGGCGGCTGGTCCGCGAGGGCGCGACCGTGTTGCTGACCACGCAGTACCTGGACGAGGCCGACCAGTTGGCGGACCGGATCGCGGTCATCGACCGCGGCAAGGTCATCGCCGACGGCACCTCCGACGAGCTGAAGGCCTCGGTCGGACTGTCGGCGCTGCAGGTCACGCTGGCCGATCCGGAGCGGATCGAGCAGGGGCGCACGCTCATCGGCGAGTTCCTGTCGAATTCGGCCGGACGGCTCGTCGAGGCCAGCATCAGCCCCGAGGCGCGGCGCATCACCGCCCCGCTGGACGACCCCGGCATCACCGCCGACCTTCTGATCCGGTTGCGCGACAACGACATCCGGGTCGACGAGATCACCGTCAGCAAGCCGAGCCTGGACGAGGTGTTCTTCGCGATCACCGGGCACGGCGCCGAGGACACCGACAACACCGAAAGGAGTGCGGCGTGACAACCACACTCACCGCGCCCGCACCGACCGGGCGCCACGCGGCACGTGCCGCGATTCCCGAAGTAAGCAACCACATTTCGTTCCGGCAGACCGTGGCGAACTCGTTCACCATGGCCTACCGCGGCATCCTGAAGATCAAGCACAACCCCGAGCAGCTGTTCGACGTCACGATCCAGCCGATCCTGTTCACGGCGCTGTTCGCCTACATCTTCGGCGGCGCCATCGGCGGCAGCGTGCAGGCCTACCTGCCGGTGCTGATTCCGGGCATCCTGGTGCAGACCGTGGTGCTCACCTCGGTCGTCACCGGCACGCAGCTGCGTGAGGATATGGACAAGGGCGTCTTCGACCGGTTCAAATCCCTTCCCATCGCCCGGGTTTCGGCCCTGGCGGGCGCGCTGATCGCCGATATGGTGCGCTACGGCATCGCCACCACCCTCACCATCGTGGTGGGCCTGATCCTGGGTTACCGGCCCGAGGGCGGCGTGCTCGGTGTCGTGGTCGCGGGCCTGGTCGTGGTGGCCTGCTCGTTCGCGATCAGCTGGATCTGGGCGCTGGTCGGCGTCACCGGCAAGAGCGCCGCGTCGGTGCAGGGCATCTCGATGATGATCATGTTCCCGCTGACATTCATGTCCGGCGCCTTCGCGCTGGTCAGCACGATGCCGGGCTGGATGCAGGGCCTGAACAAGGTCAACCCCATCTACTACATGGTCAATGCCTGCCGCGAGTTGATGAACGGCAACGTCTACTCGGCCAACCTGGTCTGGTGCTTGATCGGCTCGATCGCCGTGATCGCGATCTTCGCACCGCTGGCCATCCGGGCGTACATGCGCCGGGCGTGAGCCACACCACATCGAGGCTGTCCGCCGGACGCGAAAGCGACCGGCGGACAGCCTTATTCGTCCCGGTCGCCGGAGATCTCGTCCAGCAGCCGCATGACCCGTTCCGCCGCGCGACGCCGATTCAGCCCGGCCACCGCCTGCCGCGCCGACGTTATCGCCGCGTCACCGACGACGGGCCGGTGCAGTTCCAGATGCCGTTCCCAGCGCATGGACGGAAAGTCCTGGCGCCCACCGACCTTCGGGCCGAGCGCGAGCAGGGTCAGGCCCGGCTCGGGAGCTGCCGTGGCGGCAACGAGATACGAGCCGATCGCACATGCGACCGCGCCGATCTGCGGCAGATCGATGTAGTGGGCGAGCCGCGACCGCGCGGCCTCGATCAGCTGTTCCGGCAGCTCGGGGATCAGGTCCAGGCGGCCGTGGAGAAGGTGCGCGTCGAGGACCGCACTGGCCACCATGATGTCGCCCGGCCCCGGCGACGAGGCCTGGGTCGGCCAGGAGAACAGCTCCAGCGACCGCCGGAACAGCCGCAGACCGCGATCGATATCGCCCTCGCTCAGCTCGAGTTCGCCGAGGCCCGCGGCCACGGTTCCGCGGCGCTGATTGGGCCGCGGCCCCGGGTCGTCGAGGTCGGTGCCGTCGTCCACCATGCCCAGCGCCTGTTCCAGCTCCGCCCGGGCCTGCTCCGGCATTCCGGCGCCGATCAGCGAGACCGCAAGGTAGCTGCGGATTTCCACGCTCTCCTCGTAGGAGTGCAGCAGTTGCAGCTGATCGGCCGCGCGGCGGTAGTAGCCCGCCGAATCCCAATAGTTGGCCGCCTGGGCGGACATCTGCCCCAGATGCTGGCAGGCCATCGCGGTCTCCCACACGTCGTGGGATTCGACCAGTTTCAGAACCCGGGCCGCGTCCTGCGTCGAGCCGTGGACGTCGCTGTTGTTCTCGCGCATGTTGGCGCGCAGCATGAACGCCACCGTCCGCACGCCCTCGTCGGCATCGCGGGTGCCCGCCGCGAGCTTGCGGGCCAATGCGGTGACAGAGGTTCGCAGGCAGATCAGTTCGCCGAGGTATCGGAACATCGGGGTCAGTGGCACCCCCGAGCGCAGCACCCGCCGGGCGCGGATGCGCAGCGTCGCGAAGGAGCGCAGCTCCGCATCGATGAACATGAGATGCGCACCGATCAGGACGCAGGTCTGCAGTTGCAGGTCCGCCTCGCTCTGGGTGTGGACCGGTCCGGGCGGCACCGCGAGGACCCTGGGGGCCCAGTTCGTCAGCTCGAGATGCGCGCCGCGCATCACCCACAGGGTGGCCAGCACCGGGAAAACCGCGTAGGCCGTCACCGGGTCGGCGCGATCGAGAGCGTACCGGAGCACGGCGACCAGATTGTCCATCTCGGCCGCCACCGACAAAACGGTCCGGACCTGCTCGTCGCCGTGATACTGCTGCGCGGCATCCAGTGCGAATTCCCGTGCCCAGCAACACATCCGATGCATGACGAGATCGGCCTCACCGGTGGCGGCCAGTTGTTCCTCGCCGAATTCGCGCACCGTTTCCAGCATTCGATAGCGCGTCGGCGTCGCACCGTCGTCGGCGAGGACGGTGAGCAGGGACTGACTCACCAAACCCTCGACCGCACCGGCAGGATCGATCAGGTCGGCTCCACCGGCCACGGATTCCGCTGCGGCCAAGGTGAATCCGGCCGGGAACCGGCACAGCCGCCGCAGCGCCACCTGCTGCTCGGGTTCGAGCAGATTCCAGCTCCACTCGATCACCGCGTGCAGTGTCCGATGCCGCTCCGGTGAGGTGCGATCGCCGCTGCGCAGCAACGTGAACCGATGTTCGAGCCTGGTTTCGATCTCCTCCACGCTCATGGTGCGCACCCGCGCCGCCGCCAGCTCGATGGCGAGGGGCAGGCCGTCCAGAGTGCGGCACAACCGCGCCACCACTTCGGGATTCAGGCGCACCGACGGCCGGACCGCGCGAGCGCGGGCGGCGAACAGGTCGGTCGCGGGCGAGCCGTGCGCGTCGATGGCCAACGGCGGCAGCGGGTACACGGTCTCGGCGGTGATCGCCAGCGGCGCCCGGCTGGTGGTGAGCACGGTCAGCTGGTCGCAGGCGCCGACCAGATCGGCGACGACCTCGGCCACCGCATCGATCAGGTGCTCGCAGTTGTCCAGGATCAGCAGCATCGGCCGCAGCGACAGCGCCTCCCGCAGTCGGCGACGACCGTCGATGGCCTGATTCGGACGCAGAACATTCGTGTCGCGGGAGTATTCGCTCACCCCCAGCGTGGTGCCGATGACGGCCTCGATCTCGGCGCAGGTGGCGTCCAGTCCCTCCGGGGCGGGACGCTGAGATGCCAGCTCGACCAGCGCCACCCCCTGAGCCTTCGCCACCCGGGAGCCCAATTCATTGGCCACCCTGGTCTTTCCGGTGCCGCCGGGACCGAGGATCGTGGTCACTCGCGAGGTGTGCAGCAGGCGTTCGAGGGCGTTCAGGTCGGCGTCGCGGCCGAGCAGCGGATTCGGCGCGGCTCGCAGGCCGATCGCCGAAAGCGCCTGGGGCGCGGACGATTCCCGGCTGCCTTCCGGCAGTAGCGCGTGTTGCGCCGTGGAAACCTGCTGTGCGGGATTACGTTCGGGCCGCGGTGCCCGTCTCGTATCGCCTCCGGGCAGCGGATCTCCGCGCAGGATGGCGGTGTTCAGCGCCACCAGGGCGGGCCCCGGGTCGGTGCCGAGTTCGTCGCCCAGCCGTGCCCGCAACGTCGCGAACACATCCAGCGCCTCGTTGGCCCGGCCGTCGAGGGCGAGCAGGCGCATCAGGGCGGTGTGGGCGGGCTCGTCCAGCGGTTCCGCCGCGGCGATCCGCCGGGCCACCCCGACCGCGCCGGACACGTCCCCCGTGGCCTCGCGAGCGGCGATTTCCAGTGTGTCGAGGGCCGCCGACCGCGCCGCCGACACCTCGGCCAGTTCGTCTGCCACCGGCCCCGGCGGCAGATCCGACCCCGGCTCGCCCCGCCACAGTGCCCGTGCCTGCGCCACCCGGTCGAGACAACCCTGCGCATCACCGTCGTCGAGCAGTTCCGCCGCCCGGCGATGCAGCCGCCGGGCCAGGGACAGGTCGATGCGATCCTCCGGCAATACCAGGCGGTATCCCGCCGGGCCGATCTCCAGAGCCCCTTCCGGCAGCGCCGACCGCAACCTCGAAACCTGCGTGTGCAGCGCGTTCATCGGCGCCCGGGGCGGTTGTTCGCCCCAGATATCGTCGATCAGCGCCTGCGCGCTGCGGCTGCGGCCCGGATGCACGGCCAGCGCCGCGACCAGCAGCCGCGCCCGCGCTCCGGGAACCGGGGCCAGCTCTCCCTCGCGGCACACCGCGACCTCGCCCAGCAGGGCCACCTGTATCCGACCGGCGGCGGGCAGCTCGATATCCCGGCCCGTATCCGGCCGGGTGTGCGCCGACCCGGCGCCCGCAGAGCCGTTGTGATCAGGAAACATGCCGTCGCAATCGTATGTGACCGGTCGAGTGGTTTTCGGGTACGCAGAGTCGCGACCACTCGCATTCATTGTCCGCCAACCCCTCGAAGATTGTCGATATATCGACGTAATTCTAACGACTCCGCAAGGCGCGGTCCACCGCAACCGACCGACATCACGTGTCACCACCCGCGGCCGGTTGCCGAGTCCGCTGCGCGCATTAGGCTTCCAACATGGCAAGTGCTGCACAATGGCTCGAAGGCGCCCGTCCGCGCACCCTCCCCAATGCGATCGCCCCGGTCCTGGTCGGCACCGGCGCGGCCGCGTCACTGGGCGGCGCGGTGTGGTGGAAGGCGGTACTCAGCCTGCTGGTGTCACTGGCGCTGATCGTCGGGGTCAACTACGCCAACGACTACTCCGACGGCGTCCGCGGCACCGACGACGAGCGGGTCGGACCGCTGCGGCTGGTCGGCTCGAAGGTGGCGAGCCCGGCGGCGGTGCGCACCGCGGCGATCGCGAGCCTCACGGTGGCCGCGGTGATCGGCCTGGTGCTGGTGTTCACCACGGCGTGGTGGCTGCTGCTGGTGGGCGCCGCCTGCCTGGCCGGGGCGTGGTTCTACACCGGCGGCGCGAAGCCGTACGGCTACAGCGGCTTCGGCGAGATCGCGGTGTTCGTGTTCTTCGGCCTGATCGCGGTGCTCGGCACCGAATACGTACAGGCCGAACGGCTCGACTGGGCCGGGCTCGTCGGCGCGGTGGCGGTCGGCGCGTTCTCCAGCGCGGTGCTGGTCACCAACAACCTGCGCGATATCCCGACCGATACGGTGAGCGGCAAGACGACGCTGGCCGTGCGCCTCGGCGACGCCCACACCCGCACACTGCATCTGGTGCTGCTGATGGTCCCGTTCGCGGCGTCGCTGCTGCTGGTGGTCCGCTCGCCGTGGGCGCTGGCGGGGCTGCTGGCACTGCCCCTCGCCGTGCGCTCCAACGCGCCCGTGCGGGGCGGGCAGAACGGGCCGGGCCTGATCCCGTCGCTGCGCGACACCGGACTGGCGATGCTGGTGTGGTCGATCCTCACCGCAATCGCCCTGGCGCTGTCCTAGTCCTTGTCGGGCACCAGGATGCCGAGCACCCAGTTGACCAGGGTGATGATGATGGCGCCGAGTACCGCCGCCCAGAATCCGTGCACCCGCAGGCCGTAGTCCGTGGTTTCGGTGATCTTGGCGGTGAGCCACAGCATCAGGGCGTTGATCACCAGCAGGAACAGGCCCAGCGTGACGATCACCAGCGGCAGCGACAGCAGCTTCACGATCGGCTTCACCAGGGCGTTGATCAGGCCGAAGATCACCGCCACGACCAGCACCACCACGATCTTGGCGCCGGTGCCCTGATCGTCCGGGCTGACCAGCTCGATGTCGCCGACCCAGGCGGCGGCGAGCCAGATCGCGACCGCGTTGATGATCAGGCGTAGCAAGAGGACCATGGCGACATGCTAATGGCCGCCGCGCCCGAAGACCGGGCGTAGCGGCCACCGGGCCCACCTGCATGTCGTCAGGCTGCCCGATCGAGCAGGTCGTGCACCGCTTGGCGCAATCCCGCCATTCCGTCGGCGCCGCCCAGCAGTTCCCGGGTCGTCGCGTTCGGGGCGCGCAGCACACCGAGCAGGACGTGCCCGGCCTCGATACGGTCGTCGCCGCGTGAGATCGCCTCGCGCAGGGAAAGTTCCAGCACCTTCTTGGCACCCGAGGTGAACGGGATATGCCCGAACTTCATGCTGCCGCCCAGGCGGAACCGGCCGCGGCGCGGTTGCTCCTCGGCCGGTACGGCCCGGTCGAGCGCGTCCTCGCCGAAGGTGGCCTCCAGGCTGTCGCGGACGGCATCGAGATCGATGCCGATGGAACGCAGCGCGGCGGCATCCTCCTCGCCGAGCGGTTCGTCGGTTACCTTGCTGCCGCCGGCCAGCCTGTCGTACAGGGTCTCCCGAATGCCCTCCGCGGTGACGCCCTTGGCGGACAGCACCTTTCGCAAGGCTTCATCGGGGCTCGCCGCGAGGCCCAGCAGCACGTGCTCGACCTCGATACTCGGCGACCGCAACTCGCGCGCCTCCTCCTGGGCGTCGACGACCGCGAATTTCGCCGCCTTGTCGAATCTTTCGAACATCAGCGGATCCCGCCTCTCCGGTTGTATTTCTGGTGGACCGCCTGGCGGCTGACCTCGAGCGCGTCGGCGATCGCCTGCCAGGACCAGCCCTGGGTTCGGGCATTGGCCACCTGGATCGCCTCCAGTCGCTCGAGCAACCGGCGCAGCGCGAGCACCGCGCGCAGCCCGACCTTGGGGTCGGGACTGCCTGCGGCGGCCGCCAGCGTTGTTGCTTCACTCATGTACGTCAATTTACGTTGACATCCCGGGCGCGTCAACAAAAATTGACATATCGCGGGAAACGTTCGCTACCAGCAAAAGTTGGCGGCCATCCGCACGCAGGCTCGCGACAGCCGACCCATAGGCCACGAGTCAGCGCTCCGCCGGGCCCGCACAGACGCGAGGCGCATTCGAGCTACAGCAGCGGGACGGTCGGGTTCAACCCGCCCAGCGCCCTGTTCGGCGGAATTCGGCGAGCACCGCATCGGGCTCGGCAAGGTCCAGACCCTGGCGCGCGACCCACTCGTCGTCGAAATACGTTCCGGCGTAACGATCTCCGCCATCACACAGCAGGGTCACGATGCTGCCGGTGCGGCCGTCGGCCAGCATTTCGCCGATGAGCGCGAACGCACCCCACAGGTTGGTCCCCGTGGAGCCACCCACGCGGCGGCCCAGCACCTCGCTCGCCACCCGGCAGGCGGCGACCGAGGCGGCGTCGGGCACCTCGATCATGCGGTCGACGACCGTGTCCAGGAACGACGGCTCGACCCTCGGGCGGCCGATTCCCTCGATGCGCGAGGGCATTCCGGTCTCATAGCCCGCATCGCCGGTCTCGTATCCGCCGTAGAACGCGGAGTTCTCCGGGTCCACCACCGCCAGCCTGGTGGCGTGGCGCCGGTACCGCAGATACCGCCCGATGGTGGCGCTGGTGCCGCCGGTCCCGGCGCCGACCACGACCCACTCCGGCACCGGATGATCCTCCAGCACCATTTGCTGGAAGATGGATTCGGCGATGTTGTTGTTGCCGCGCCAGTCGGTGGCGCGCTCGGCGTAGGTGAACTGGTCCATGTAGTGACCGCCGGATTCGGCCGCCAGGCGCACGGCCTCGGTGTAGATCTCCGGCGGCCGCTGCACGAAATGGCAACGCCCGCCCTGCGCCTCGATCAAAGCGATCTTCTCCGGCGAGGTCTTGGCCGGTACCACGGCGACGAACTCCAGGCCGAGCAGCTTCGCGAAATAGGCCTCGCTGATCGCGGTCGACCCGGACGAGGCCTCCACCACGGTCGTCCCCGCGGTGATCCAGCCGTTGCAGATCGCATACAGAAACAGCGATCTCGCCAGCCGATGCTTGAGACTGCCTGTGGGATGGGTGGATTCGTCCTTCAGATACAGCTGCACGCCCCACTCTCGCGGCAGCGGATAGCGCAGCAGGTGGGTGTCGGCGCTGCGCTGGGCGTCGGCCTCGATGAGCCGCACCGCGTTGTCGACCCAGTGTCGGGAAGTACTGCGATCGCAGTACTTCACCGCGGCTCCTCGCCGCGCATTCGCGCCCGCAGCTGCGCCTTGTCGGTGCGGCGCTTCTCGTCGACGGCCGCAATGTCCTGGTTCACCCGCGTCCGCAACCGCCTGAACAGCACCAGCGACAGCGGCATGGCGACGATCAACGCGAACAGCAGCGCCACGATCAGCGGAATATCCACCGCCAGCAAACGCGCCAGCACGACGATGACCGCGGCGATGACCGCGACCAGCAGCAGCCGGGCGAGGGTGTACAGCACCAGGTTGCGCGCCAGCCGCCGGCCCGCCGAGTCCTGGGCGCGATCGGCCGGAGCGCCGTCCGGTCGGGATGGATCACTCACGCCGACCAGCCTAAGCGACGGCCGCGCCGGATCACCGCCCCGCCCGCTGTCCGCCTCGAGAGAAATCGCCGCATATTCGCTGGACAGTCGCTGCGGGTACGCCGCCAAGCCGTACGCATATCCGATTTGTCTATTACTTCCCCTTTACCAACGTTAGATCGTTCGAGTACCTGGGGGTGTCAGTGCAACGATGTCGCTATCTGATGAGGGAACTGTCGATTACGGAAAGGTTTGCGAATGACTGCGATCACCGCGGCGAGCCGCACGTTGGGTTCCGTCAACGGCCAGGAGAGCCTCCTGACCCCCGGCCAGGTAGCGGCACTGTTCCACGTAGATCCGAAGACCGTCACCCGCTGGGCGCACGCCGGGCGACTCGGCTCGCTGCGCACCCCGGGCGGCCACCGTCGTTTCCGTGAGTCCGAGGTGATGCAGCTGTTGAGGTCCCTGACCACGGAGGCGAGCCACTCCTAGCTCCGATTTCTCGTGAGTGCGGTGCCGCAGGTACGGACACGGATTACTCTCGATGACAGGAGGTGAGTGACGTGACGTACCTGTTGGCACTCATCGCGGTCGTAGCTGTCGCGGTGCTGTGCTGGAAGGCGTTCGGACCCGAGCGTTCGCATCGACTCGGTGCCGGTCCCACGCAGCGAAAGGTCATCGGCCCGGACGACGACCCCGAATTTCTCTGGCGCATCGACCATCAGCATCGGGACGGGGAATCCGGCACCGAACGCTGACCTCACTCCTTGCGCGAGGTCTCTGCGCGGCGTAATCGCGGCGCCTATGTGACGAATCAGATCGGAGCCGCATAGCTGCGGTCCAGTGCGGCCAGCGCGGCATCGACCGCCGTATCGGTGGCGGGCAGCAGCGGTAGCCGGACCGCCGGGCTGGGAATGCGTCCCTGTGCGGCCAGAACACCCTTCATGACCACCGGGTTCGGCTCGGCGAACAGCGTCTCCGACACCGACGCGAGCAGATTGCCGAGATGCCGGGCCCGCTCCAGCGGCCCGTGCCGCCAAGCGGCGGTCATCTCGGCATAGGCAGCCGGCACGACATTGGCGCTGGCCAGAATCGCCCCCGAGGCGCCCATCGCCAGCAGCGGCGCGGCGTACAGATCGTCACCACCGAGGACGCACACGTCGACGGGGCATCTGCTCATGAATCCGACCGTGGCGGCATCGATACCGCCGACGGCGTGCTTGAATCCGATGACACCGGGCAAATCGGCCAGGCGGCACAGGGTTTCGACGCCGAGCGGACGACCGGTGCGGTAGGGAATGTTGTAGATCAGCAGCGGCACGGGACTGGCAGCGGCGAGCCTGCGGAAGTGCTCGACCACACCGTCCTCGGACGGCCGCGTGTAATACGGGACCACCACCAGCGCGGCGGTGACGCGACCGTCCAGCGCGGCGAACGCCCGCACCGAATCGGCCGTGCAATTCGATCCGGTCCCGGCCACCAGCGGCACCTGCCGCTCCCGGCTGACGGTCGCGCACACCTCGACGACGCGGCGGCGCTCGTCCCCGGTGAGGGTCGCGGGCTCACCGGTCGTACCGAGGGCGACCAGCCCGGAGGCACCGGCATCGATTGCCTCGTGCGCGAGTCGTTCCAGCGCGTCGGTCGCCAGATCACCGCGGGCCGTGAACGGTGTGATCAACGGAACAAACAGGCCGGAGAGCGTCATACCTCCAGCCTGGACGATCCTGGGATTCACGTCTATTTCAGGTTTCTGCCGCCGAGCGTAAGATGAACTGATGCTCGAGGTCCGGCGGCTGCGCCTGCTGCGCGAACTCTCCCAGCGCGGCACCATCGCGGCGGTCGCCGAGGCCCTCGCCTACACCCCCTCGGCGGTATCACAGCAGTTGACGGCCATGGAACGCGAGGCCGGGGTGGCATTGCTGGAGCGGACCGGCCGCAGCGTCACCCTGACTCCCGCGGCGCTGCGCCTGGTCGAACACTCGGAAACCATTCTGGCGGTGCTGGAACAGGCCTCCGCCGAACTCGCCACGGCCCGAACGGAACTCACCGGAATCCTGCGCATCGGGGCGTTCCCGACCGCGGTGCGCACGCTGCTGTCGCCCGCGCTCGTGGCCCTGAGCCGCGACCACCCGCGCCTGGAACTTCTCGTCTCCGAGCTGGATCCGGTGAGTGCACCGGCCGCACTGCGCGCCGAGTCGCTCGATATCGCCCTGGTGCAGGAATACGACTATGTGCCCACCGCACCCGAAACCGGCTTGGACACCGAACCTTTCCTGGAAGAAACGGTCTACCTGGCTTCACTGTCTACCGAACCGCTTGTGGCACACCGACACTCACTGTGGATTGCCAGCACACCCGGCACCCTCTGTCACCTCATGACCGTACGAGCTTGCGAGGCAGTGGGTTTCACGCCACACATCCGCCACCAGGCCGACGACTTCGGCACGGTGCTCGCCCTCGTGGCCGCAGGTCAGGGCGTGGCGTTCGTCCCGGAACTGGGCGCACTGGAATCGCCCGGCGACGTCGTTCTGACCCCGCTGCCCACGCGCCGCCGCACCCGGCTGGCCTATCGTCGCGGCACCGGCACGCATCCGGCCATCGCGGCCGCCCGCGCCGCCCTGCACACCGCCTGTGCGACGATTCCGCACGCCAGGGCGGTAATTCCGCCGCACGGTCCTGCGATCGGCTGATCCGGCGCATACTGAATCGGTCCCTACGCGACCGGAGGTGACCGATGCACGAGCAGGAGCACATGTCGCAGGATGCGCGTCGAAAGCGGGCGGGCCAGCAGGCCGCGGCCCGCCGCCAGGACCGCCGCGACCGCGACACCGCGCGCGAGGCGGCGCAGGCGGCCTCCGGCACCGGCCCTGCGACCTCTCCGTACACCGAGCGCATGCAGGGCCGGGTCGACCGCGAGCGGGAGGCAACCCCGAACCGGGACCGCCGCGACGCGAAGGCCGCGGGCGCCGACGCCGTCCGCATCGCCAACACGGAACTCGGCCAGCACCCCCTCTGAGCACGAGCCCTTCACACAGGGTTCGCCTCCGGGTCCGGTCCCCACTTTTCCCGCACCCTCTGCTGGTTCCCGCACCCCCTTCGTGGGCCTGCAGGGCGTGCGGGAACGAACAGGGCGTGCGTGAAGTTGGGCGTGGGCTACTGCAGTTGGAGGTGCAGGAGGATGACTGCGGGGACTCCGGTGTTCGCTGCGTGGGTGGCCTCGGGGACCAGGGCGGCGAGGGACCAGGGCCAGGCCTCCCACGGGCCGGGGTCGGCGGTGGGTTCGGGCAGGTCGGCCGGTGGCGGCAGCGATGGTTCCTCGCAACGGCGTATGACCAGCCCGGCGGCCAGTGCGGCGCGCACGTAGTCGCCGGTCCGATGCTGGTGGACGCGTACCCGGGCACCCGATCCATCGGGGCGGCGCACCGTCGGGACGTGGGTGCGGGCCACCTGCTCGGGGTGCATGTCGGTGATCAGCACGTGCCCGCCGGGACGGAGGACGCGGGCGAATTCGCGCAGCACCGGATCCAGGTCGGGGACGTGGGACAGTGCGAGCGCGCAGGTCAACAGTTCCACCGCGTCGTCCTCGACCGGCAGCCGATCCAGGTCGCCGACCCGAAAATCCGCGTCCGCCAATCGCTTTCGCGCATGATCGAGCATGTCCGGCGAGCTGTCGACGCCGATGACGCGATGTCCGCAATCGGCAAGTACCGCCGCCGACCGGCCGGTGCCGCAGGCCGCATCCAGCGCCGTACCGGGCGGCAGGCTCCCCGCGACCTCGCGCACCATCGGCTCGTCGAATCCGAAGGCCGGATTGGGGCCGTCGTAGGTCTCGGCCCAGATTCCGTAGCCTTCGACGGTGTCCACATGGTCGACGTCGACGCCGTGGCCTAGCGTCTCGTCGTCGAGCAACCGGCGAATCTCCGCGATCCGCTCCTGCGTGAATTCCCGCCCGTGCTCCCCGGCGAAAGCACGAAGCAGCGCAACGCCTTCCAATCCCAGGGCGTAAGCCAGCGGCTGTTCGTAGGCCATGGTCGTGACGCTAACGAGTGCGGCCGGATCGAAGCGACCGAATTTCGGGCGACAGGTCCGCGGCGGCGATGTGCACGAGCCCGCCGGCCCTCGGGACACAGGCTGCAAATACCCGAGTGTCGCCGGTCTCACGCGGTGGCATGGGGAATTACCAGCGAGAATGCGGCGTTGGGCTGACATGTGAAAGCGATCCTTGCCGACAGCTACGGCGAACCCGGTGTGCTGGAATTCGGTGAATTGCCGACCCCCAAGGTGGGCCCGGACCAGGTGCTGATCCGGGTGAAGGCCGCAGGTGTCAACCCGGTGGACTGGAAGGTTCTGGCCGGATACCTGGACCCGATGATGTACGCGCATTTCCCGCTGATTCCGGGCTGGGATGTGGCGGGCGTCATCGAGCAGCTCGGCGAGGACGTGCCCGAATATCAGGTCGGCGACGAGGTGACGGGATACGTCCGTCGCGACGAGGTACAGCACGGCACCTATGCCGAGCTGGTCGCCGCGCCGGTGCGCACGCTGGCCCGCAAACCGGCCGCGCTGACCTGGCAGCAGGCGGCGGGATTGCCGCTCGCGGGTCTCACGGCCCACCAATCGTTCGAACGCGTCGGCTTGTCCTCCGGCGACACGGTGCTGGTGCATGCCGCCGCCGGTGGTGTCGGATCGCTCGGCGTGCAGATCGCCGTCGCCCGCGGCGCCCGAGTGATCGGGACCGCCAGCGAACGCAACCACGATTTCCTGCGCTCCCTCGGCGCCGAGCCGGTCACCTACGGCGACGGCCTGGCGGACCGGGTCCGCGCGCTCGTCCCCGAAGGTATCGACGCCGCAGTCGATTTCGCCGGGAGCGGGGTAATCGACGCGTCGCAGGAACTCCTGCGGGACCGCTCGCGCATCGCATCGATCGCCGACGGCACCGTGCGGGACAAGGGCGGTCACCTCGTCTGGGTCCGGCCCTCCGCCGCCGATCTCACCGCACTAGCCGACCTGGCCGACGCCGGAAAGCTCACCGTCCCCATCGATACGGTGCTGCCGCTTGCCCAGGCCGCCGCGGCCCTGGAACTCAGCAAGAAGGGCCGGGCCCGCGGCAAGATCGTCCTCGAGGTCAGTTGAGTGACTCTCGCGTGGGGCATCTATGCCCCACGCGATGAGCTACCGTTCACCACCTCAGCAAGTTGATCGATGTCCCAAAAACCCTGCACTCCAGGTAGTTCCGAGAGATACGACAGAATTCGCGCCGACGTCCACCCGTGCGATTCCCGAAGCCCGGCCGCCAGCATGCCGAGATACCGCGGTGTCGGCTTGTTCAGCTCCACCACCTCGGGATCCCACGGCGAGGTAAAGGTCAGGACCGGAATTCCGTCCGAATCCGCCACGTGAAGCAGGGTTTCGTATCGCCCATCCCCCAACCGGGCCGCACCGTTCCGCACCACCTCACCCAGATCCAGATCCGGCTTCGCCCCGGGAACCCGATACATCTCTTGCGCGAGTAGATCATTGAACTGCTCAGCGGTCAGCAAATATCCCCGCGCGGCAGCGCCGGCGGGCCACCCGCCGGCAGGATTGTGGGCATAGAACGCGATCCCACCCGTCCACACGGGACTCTCCCACGCGAAGTAGATGGTCCCCGGCAGCTTCAAGGGGCGGCTCGCACGCGGTCGAGCCGGATCGCGGAAACCCGGATAGGTCCGGGTGGTACCCGGTGGGTTGCCGCCCTCGCGGTAGTAGTCGAACCGCCGCTGGAACAGGTTGGAGCCGTATGCGGCGTACCACACATGGCGCGACCCGGCCGTCTGCATGGAACCGCAGCCTAGCCGTGAACCGGCGAACCGCCCGAAGCACACCTTGCCGATACACGCAGGACGCCTTATAGTCGAACTCGACTAAACGAGTTCGACTATATGGAGGATTCATGGAGCGACCGCTGCGGGCCGTGGGGTCGCCGCTGACCTTGGCGGTGCTGGCGTTGCTGGCGGAGAAACCGCGCCACCCGTATGAGATGAAGGTGACGATGCGGGAGCGGCGCATTGCCGACACGGTCAAGATGCGCGGCGGGTCGCTCTACGACACCATCGGGCGACTCGAACGGGCGAGGCTGCTCACCCCTACGGAGACGTCGCGTGCCGGTGCGCGGCCGGAGCGGACGATCTATGCGATCACCGACGCGGGCCGAGACACGCTACGCGACTTGATGAACGAGTTCATCGGTGAGCCGGTGAACGAATTCCCGCGGTTCGTAGCCGGACTCGCGCACCTGGCGGGGTTGCGACCGGTCGATGCAGCTGCACTGCTGCGCAAACGGGCCGACCACCTGGCGGCCGAGTCGGAGCGGGCCGCAATGGAACTCGAGGCCGTCGCGGACGGCCTGCCGCGGGTCGTGCTGCTGGAGACCGAGTACCTCCAGCGAATGCGTGCCTGCGAGATCGACTGGCTGAGGCAAACCGCCACTGACATCGAGCACGGCGGAGTGCCGTGGCCCGAACCCGAAAACGCCTTCGGCGCAAAAGAATAAGGAGAAGGAATCATGAGCAGAACCGATATCGACCGGATGCGCAGACGGCTGAAGCCGTTCAACAAGGTGATCATCACCCTGCAGCGGGCCGGGCTGGCCCTGGGCACCATGCGGGTGCTGTCGGTGCCGGGCCGCAAGTCCGGCGAACTGCGCACCACCCCGGTATCGCCACTCACCGTGGACGGAATCACCTATGTCGTAGGCGGTTTCGAGACCGCCGACTGGGTGAAGAACGCCCGCGCCGCAGGCTGGGGCGAACTGGCCAAGGGCCGCAAGCGCGAGCGGGTCACCCTGGTCGAACTACCCCTCGAGGAACGCGCCCCGATCCTCCGCGCCTTCCCCCGCGAGGTCCCCCACGGCGTCCAATTCTTCGTCAAGACGGGCGTAGTCGAATCCGCCGACCCGGACGCCTTCGCCGCCGCAGCCCCGCGCTGTCCGGTGTTCCGCATCGACAAGAAGGACTGAAACTCAGCGAGCCCAGGCCGGGCTCAGCCGAAGCTATACCGTCTCTCGCTCAGTTCAATCCCGCGTAGCTGTGCAGCCCGCTCACCACGATGTTGATAATGAAAAGGTTGAACAGCATGGCTACGAAGCCTGCCACGTTGATCCATGCGGCCTTGGTGTCGCGCCAGCCCGAGGTGGCGCGGGCGTGCAGGTAGGCGGCGTAGATGACCCAGGCGATGAAGGAGACCGTTTCCTTCGGGTCCCAGCCCCAGAAACGGCCCCAGGCCGATTCGGCCCAGATCGCGCCGAGGATGACGCCGGTGCCGAACAGCGGGAAGCCGACGATGGTGGTCTTGTAGGCGAGGCGGTCGAGAGTGCGGGCGTCCGGCAGGCGGCGGGCCAGGGCGCCCAGCACATTGTTCGATTCGCCGCCCTCGGGCTGGCGGACCCGCAGCAGGAACAGCAGGCTCGCCACGCCGGACAGCATGAAGATGCCGCTGCCGATGCTGACGATGGTGACGTGGATCGGCAGCCAGAACGACTTCAGCGCCGGAACCACCGGGGCCGCTTCGGCGTACAGCACCTGACCGGCCAGGAACATCAGGATCAACACCGGCGCCAGCAGGAACACCCACATCGAGCGATACCGCCGGTCGTGCATGAAGACCATGCCCGTGACGACGGCCGCGGCGGTCGCCATGGTGATGAACTCGTACATGTTCCCCAGCGGGAACCGGTGAGTCGCGAAGCCGCGCAACACGATCGACGCCAGGTGCAGACCGATCGCGACGAACAGCACCGAGAACGCCATATTGCCGAAACGCTCCGGCAGCGAACGCGCGGGCGGCGCCTCCACCCGGCCCGGTGCGGCCGGACCGCTCCCGGAGCCGCCGACCGTGACGAGTTCACGCTCGGCCGTCTGCTTACTGCGCGCCGACGCGTATTGCACGATCAGCATCGCCAGCACCAAGACGTAGATGACGAACGCCGTCTTGAAGGCGAGATTGCTGTATCCGGTGAGAGTTTCGTCGATCGGCATGGTCACTCTCTCGTGCTGTCGGTCCGCGCGGTGGGGGCGTCACTGTCCAGCAGCCGGGTCCGCAAGCGGTCGAATTCGCTGCCCCAGCCCGCCTGGTCGGTCCGGGCCAGGCCGCCCATTTCTACTACAGTACGTCGTTCATCCTCGCCGCGGGAGTCCGGATAGGCGCGCAACCAGATCCGGCGGCGCTTCACCAGCAGCGATACCAGCAGTCCGGCCATCATCGTGAGCGCGCTCGCCAGCACCCAGCCTTGCGCCGGGTCGTGCGAGACCTGCAGGCTCGCGTACTCCTTGGCGCCGTCGAAGGTCACCTTGGTGCCGTCGGACAGCGTCGCCGATTCGCCCGGGCGCAGATTCACCCGCTGCTCCTTGGCCAGCCGGCCCTGCTTGATCATCTCGGAGTCCAGCGCGAACAGCGACTGCGCCCGGCCGGTGTCCAGGCCGGTCTCGCCGCGGTAGATGTCGATCGCCACCGCGGGATCGGTGAGCCCCGGATACGACGAGGTCAGCAGGTTGCCGTGCAGCAGGGCGGTGGGCGCGAAAAGGCCCTCGACCGCGATCTGGTGCTTGCGGCGCTCCTGCTCGCTGCCGAACATGCCGCCGGGCGGATCGAATCGCATGACACCGCTGGACAGGAAGGTGGTCGGGTCGTCGGGACGCCACTGTGTCGTCTCGGTGCGGGTCTGACCGTCCGGGTAGGTGACGGTGAAGGTCGGCGCGTACCCGTGGCCGCCCAGGTACACGCGGTCGCCCGAGACTCGCAGCGGGTGATTCACCTGGATCGTGGTGTCACGCCAGGTGTCGTTCGCCAGGTCCGCGCCCGACTGATAGGAGATGTCCGCGGTGAACATCTCGGCCTGCCCGTTCGACAGGTAGTCGGCCCGGAAATCCTTGACCCGCACGCACAGTGGCGTGAGCCCGGTGCCGTCGTTGACCCGCCCGGCGCGGAACGAGTCGAATGCCGCGGTCGAGGTGGTGCAGAAACCCGGCCCGTCGTCGGCGACGACGATGACGTTGCCCTCGTAGCCGAACAGCTTCCCGGCGGCGATCGCCACGAGCAGCGCGACCAGTGCCAGGTGGAAGACGATATTGCCCAGCTCGCGGACGTAGCCCTTCTCCGCCGACAGCGTCCGCTCACCGTCCGCGAGGCCGTCGCGCTCGACGACCCGCCACCCGCGCAACTGCTTGCGGGCCTCGGCGATCACGTCCTGCGCCGACCCGTCGACGGTGGTGGAGTAGTGGTGCGGCAGCCGGGTCAGGTTGCGCGGCGCCTTGACCGGCTGTGTGCGCCAGGCCTTGTAGTGGTCGAACACCCGCGGCACGATGCAGCCCACCAGCGAGACGAACAGCAGCGCGTAGATCGCGGTGAACCAGAAGCTGGAGAACACGTCGAACAGCTGCAGCCGATCCATCCACGGCCCCAGCGTGCCCCGGTCCGCAATGTACTTGTCGACCTTCTGCGCGTTGAGACTGCGCTGCGGCAGCAATGCCCCGGGTATGGCCGCGAGTGCCAGCAGGAACAGCAGCATCAGCGCGGTGCGCATGCTGGTCAGCCCGCGCCAGGTGTTGCGCAGCAGCGCCCATGCGCGGCGCGGGAGCGATTGGCGGGGCGGGTGGGCCGGGGCGGGAGCGGGGGTCATCGTTGCTGTCATGTCAGATCGGGAGGGTCACCTGGGAGACGAATACATTGCGCACCCACCCGACGAACTGGTCCCACAGGCCGGTGACCAGTGCGATGCCGACGGCGACGAGCAGGATCCCGCCGATCACCTGGATGGTGCGCGAATTGCAGCGCAGCCAGCCGACGCCGCGCAGCGCGCTGGCCGACCCGAAAGCCAGGATCACGAACGGCAGTCCGAGCCCCAGGCAGTAGGCGACGGTCAGCACCACGCCCCGGACGGCCGTGGCGCCTTCGGTTCCGGCGGATACGGCCATCACACCGGACAGCGTCGGGCCCAGGCACGGCGTCCAGCCGAGCGCGAACACCGCGCCCAGCAGGGGCGCGCCGACGACGCCGGTCAACCGCCGCGGATGCATCCGGGTGTCGCGCTGCAGCGCGGGGATCAACCCGAGAAATACCAGCCCCATGACGATGGTGACGACCCCGCCGATGCGTTGCAGCAGTTCACGATTCACGTTCAGGGTCTGGATGACTCCGAAGACGGTGACCGAGGCCAGCACGAAGACCACCGTGAATCCGGCCACGAAAAGCCCCGCGGCCCCCGCGACCCGCATCCGCCCGGCCTTCTCGACCAACGTGGTCTGCGCGCCCTTCGCCTCGGCAGCGGTCACCGGCGGCGCCTCGGCGCCCACCAGCCCGGCCAGGTACGACAGGTACCCGGGCACCAACGGCACCACACACGGCGACGCGAACGACACCAGCCCCGCGAGCAAGCACGCCCCCAGCGCGAGCACCAGCGGCCCCGAAGCCGCCGTCTCCTGAAACGAATCCCCCACCCCCGCAAGCACACTCACACTCACGCCCGCCACCCCCGGTCCACGCACCCCTTGCACGTTCCCGCACCACTTGCATGCCTCTGCAGAGGGTGCGAGAGCACGCAAAGGGTGCGCGAAGTGTCCTGCGCCGCCGCGCTTCCAGGCAGGGGGGTGGCTTTCCCGTACCAATTATGGGTTCCCGCACCCTCTGCAGGGCGCTGGAGGGGGTGCGGGAACACGCAGGGCGTGCGTGAAGCGTGGTGCGCGGCGGAGGGTCTCACTGGGGGGCCTCCGCGGCGATGCGGTCGACTACCGGTTGGAGGTCCTCGGCCAGGAGTGGGCGGAGGAAGACCGCGGCTACCCGGTGCTGGCGGTCCAGGACGAGGGTGGTGGGGATGACGCTGGTGGGGAACTTGCCGCCGAGGGCGAGCAGGGTGCGCATCTCCGGGTCGTAGATCGACGGGTAGCCGACGCGGGCATCGGTGACGAAATCCTGGGCCTTGTCCTGCTGTGGATCACGGACATTGATGCCCAGGAACGCCACGCCCCGGTCCTTGGACTGCTCGTAGACCTGCTCCAGCGCGGGCGCCTCGGAACGGCACGGGCCGCACCACTGGCCCCAGAGATTCAGCACCACAACCTGATTCGGGAAATCGTCGACCGAAACCTTCTTACCCGAGGTCATCAGGTCGGGGCCGGACATCTTGCCGATGGTGCCGCGGCTCGCGGGCGGATCGTAGAAGATCTCGGTCTTGCCGCCCGGCGAGACGAAGTCGAAGGTGCCGCCGGAGACCACCGCGTCCGAGCCGGTGGAGCATCCGGCCAGCGCGGCCACCAGGGCAGCGCAGGCCAGCAGGACCGGCAGCCCCCGTCTCATGCCCCGGTCACCCGTGGATCCGACTCCCCTGCAGGCTCCGAATAAACGATGTCGATGAGCGTATCGCCCTGGTACACCAGCGAAGTCAGCGATGCCAGGGAGCATTGCCGGTGTCGCGGGTCGTGCCACAGCCGCTTGCCCTCCAGGAACCGGCGCAGCGTCCACACCGGCAGCTGATGCGAGACCAGCACCGCCTCGTGCCCGGCCGCCTCCACCCGCGCCTTGTTCACCGCCGCCAGCATGCGATGCGCGATCTGCAGGTAGGGCTCGCCCCACGACGGGGTGAACGGGTCGCGCAGCTTCCACCAGTGCCGCGGCTTGCGGAGCGCGCCGTCGCCGACCGACACCCGCAGGCCCTCGAAGGTATTGCCCGCCTCGATGAGGTTGTCGTCGGTGCGCACGACCACACCGTGCTGGACGGCGATGGGTTCCGCGGTCTCCTGCGCCCGCTGCAGCGGCGACGCGACGACCAGCGAGATGTCGTGCTCGGAGAGGGCGCGGGCCACGCTGGAGGCCTGCGACCGGCCGGCCACCGACAGGCTGAATCCGGGCAGCCGCCCGTACAGGATCCCCTTCGGATTGTGCACCTCACCGTGCCGCATGACGTGCACGATGGTCTCGGTGTCGGAGGCGATATCGCCGGGAAGGGTCACTGCCGCATCGGAATCCGCGCCGGCGGCGGGCGTATCGGACGTCGGTTTCGCGGCGGGGGTTGATTCGAGCTGTTCGGGTTCGCTCACGCGCTGGATCCTTCGGGTGTGGCGGCCGCCGCGGCCGCGGCGGCGGCAGGCAGAGCGGCGGCGATGCGGGAGAATGCGTCCTCGTCGAGCGCGGCGGAGACGAACCATGACTCGAATGCGCTCGGTGGCGCATACACGCCACGATCGAGCAGAGCATGGAAGAACGC
Source organism: Nocardia mexicana NBRC 108244 (assembly GCF_001613165.1). GTDB lineage: Bacteria > Actinomycetota > Actinomycetes > Mycobacteriales > Mycobacteriaceae > Nocardia > Nocardia mexicana. The sequence goes on along the minus strand of NZ_BDBV01000083.1, from coordinate 10,871 downwards.
CGGGAAGCGCCAGGTCTCGGTGGCCTTGACGGCGGCGTAGTCGGTGGCCGGACGGTCGGCGAAGGACACGCTCACCATATTGCCCGCGAACTGCACGACATGGGCGACACCGGCGGCCGTGAGGGCCTCGGTGATCAGCGTGCCGAGACGTTGCGCATTGCGATCCAGGGCGGCGTACACCGCGTCGTCGGCGTTGCGCAGGGTGGCCAGGCCCGCGGCGACGGCAACCGGGTTCCCGGACAGCGTGCCCGCCTGGTACACGGGGCCGATCGGGGCGAGGTGGTTCATGATGTCGGCGCGGCCACCGAAGGCCGCCGCCGGAAGTCCGCCGCTCATCACCTTGCCGAAGGTGTAGAGGTCGCCCGCGACACCGTCGATGCCGTACCACCCGGCCGGGCTCACCCGGAACCCGGTCATCACCTCGTCCATGATCAGCAGCGCGCCGTGTGCGGAGGTGAGGCCGCGCAGGCCCTCGTTGAATCCCGATTCCGGCGCGATCGCGCCCATGTTCCCGGCCGCGGCCTCGGTGATGACACAGGCGATCTGGTCCGGGTACTCGGCGAAGACGGCGGCCACGGCATCGAGATCGTTGTACGGCAGCACGATGGTGTCGGCGGCCTGCGCGCCCGTGACGCCCGGCGAGGTCGGCAGCCCCAGCGTCGCGACGCCCGAACCCGCGTCGGCCAGCAGCGCGTCCACGTGGCCGTGATAGCACCCGGCGAACTTGACGACCTTGCTGCGGCCGGTGAAGCCGCGCGCCAGCCGAACCGCGCTCATCGTGGCCTCGGTGCCGGAGTTCACCAGCCGCACCCGCTGCACCGGATCGACCCGCGCGGCGATGGTCTCGGCCAGCTCGATCTCCGCCTCGGTCGGCGCGCCGAACGACACCCCGTCGACGGCGGCCCGCTGCACGGCCTCCACCACGGCCGGATGCGCGTGGCCGAGAATCATCGGACCCCAGGAGCACACCAGGTCCACATAGTCGTTGCCGTCGGCATCGGTGAGCGTGCACCCGCGCGCCGAGGCGATGAATCGCGGTGTGCCACCGACGGATTTGAAGGCCCGGACGGGCGAGTTCACGCCGCCGGGAATGATCGCGGCGGCGCGTTCGAAGAGGCTGGCGGAGACCGGCACGGGCAGCTGGGTCGCGCGCGGAGAGGAACTCACGGCCTCCAGTGTCGCAGTTGTGCCCGGGCCGGTCGACGACAGGGTGTAGTGGGGTGAGCCACGGCACACCGCACTCCGGCGTCCACCGAGGCCGGGGGCGTTTCCCGCGATTTGCTCCCACCCCCTTCAGCTCTCACAAGAATCGCCCGGAAGCGCAACACGCCGGGACGTCTTTCTCCCGATATCGGTCGCTGAACGATTGCTGGTCCGTAGGCTCGAAGGTACGACTCGCTAACGGCCGGGAGGGATTTCATGCGAACCATCCTGCTCAGCACAGCCCTGCTCATCGCCGGGATCGCCGCCGCGCTCGGCGGTGCCACTACGGCCGCGGCGGGCACCCCGGTCGCACAGCCCGATCAGGGGCGGATCGGAATGAACCTCTCGCACGACGAGACCGCGGCCCTGGCCGACGGTCCGGTCCCCGCGCTCGTCACGAAGGTGATTCCGCAGAGCCGCATGGGCGCGGGGCTGCAGCCCGATACTCAGCTCTACCGCGACGAGAACGGCAATATCCACGCCTCGCTCCGCCAGGTGATCAACGAGGCCGCCGACCACCCGGACGGCACCGTGACGATCTACCTCAACGCGCCGGGCACGCACGGCTCCCGGGTGCTCGACATCTACCAGCGCTGGAACTGAGCCCCGCGGGTCACGACAGCGGCACGCCGAGGCAGAACACGGCGAAGCCCGTGGTCAGCAGGCAGTTCAGCGGGGTCGGCAGCACGTCCAGCGGCGAGACCGCGGGGGCACTGGGCGGTGCGGGCGCCGGGACCGCGGGTGCGGCGGCGGCCGGGACGACGGTGGCAGCGCCGACGGCTCCCGTGGCCAGCACAGCGAGGGCGGTCCGTCTCACGAGATCTGTGCGCTTCATACCGCCCATTGTCCGCCGGTTCCGGCGACACTCAACCGCTGCGGGCCGCCGCGCCGAGATCAACTCCGGCGGGGGGTCAGCGGGTCCGGGCGCCGCGGGCGACCAGATCGACGACGGCCAGACCGGCCACCGCCACCAGGAATGCGGCCAGGCCGAGCCACGGACCGGAATAGCGGGTGGCCTCGAAGGCGGGTTGCTCGCCCACCGCGGCGAACCACGTCGTACTGATCCCGTGGCGCCAGCTCTGCACGGCCGCGCCGACGCACACCACGAGCAGCACGAGATCGACGACGATCCACAACCGACGCATCACCGCGCGTCCTCCTGTGCATCGGATTCGGGTGCGGAGGGGCCGGACTCGACGGAACCAGGAGCCGCGGAACCAGGAGCCGCGGAACCGGGCGCCGCAGAACCGGAGGCATCGGGGACGGTGGCGCCGGAGTCGGGCAGCCGATCGAGCGCCTCGTTCAGTGCCACCCGCAGCCCGCGATGGTCACGCGCCCACGCTTGCACGAGGCCGCCGTCCCGCAGCTTCAGGCCGATACCCTTGCGGCGGCGGGGCACGCCGGTCAGTTCGCCGAGCGCCCGAGCCGACTGCCAGTCCTCCTCGTCCCAGGACTCCTCGTCGTGCTCGGGGAGGACTTCGGCGATGCTGCTCAGCGGCAGCGTTTCGGTGCCCTCGCGCAGGGTGGTGTCGGTGAGTTCGACGCTGACGTGCCGACGACCCGCCACGACCTGCAGGGTCACGAAACCGGCCAACAGTGCGGCACAGAACGCCAAGCCGAACCAGTGCACGTCACGCGCCCGCAACCCGAGTTCCAAGCCGAGGATGATCAGGCACAGCAGCGGGCCGTAGGCGACCGTGCGCCAGCGGGCGCCCGGCTCCGCGAACAGCGCCTCGGGCGCGGCCTGAGCTTCGTTCATGCGAGGGGGTTCAGCCGACCGCTCCCGGCAGCAGCAGAACGGCGAGGGTGAGCAATCCGAACAGGATCAGCAGGCTCAGAACCAGCACATCTCGCCGAAGGCTTTGCGGCTGCTGAATCACCACGCGCATCGATGCCTCCGCTCCTCCGGAGCCATCCGCGTAACGCGATCCCGGGTACAACGCCCGAGCAACGACATCCGGTTCCCAAATCCTCTGTGACTGCCCTCACGATACATCCTGGCGTGTCGGGGGCAAATTCGGTGCCCACTTCACCGGCCGTTCAACCGGAAGTAGGCCTCGGATTCCTTTCTGCGGCACAGGAACAGCGCTCCGCCGGCCAGCACGGCCTGCAGGATCGCGGCGGCTCCCGCGAGCAGTGGCGCGATGCCGTTCATCGTGCCGAGACCGACCATCGTCCCGATCGCCCCGAACACCAACACCGCGGCCGCGATATCGAGCAGCGTGCGCGCCCACAACTTGCCGCGGCGCAGCTGGTGCACCACCGCCAGCACGCCCACCGCCAGCGCCAGGCCGAACACCACGATCAGCACCTGCATCACCGAGACGATCAGCTCGACCTGGGCGAGCGAGGCCTGCGGCTGCTGGGCGTGCACCTGGTCGTAGAGGTCCTCCGCCAGCTTGCGCCGCCCGGTGAAGCGGTCGATGGCACCCGCGACCAGCCGGACCACACCGAATCCGACCACGCCCCACCACAATTGACCGGCGGTGCGGACATCGTCGGGCACCGCCACGAGGCCGGGCCGCCCCGGTGGACTCCACTGATTCACGACAGCCAGTGCGCGGCCTCGGTCGCCCCGACAGACGGAGCCACGACGACCGCGCGGGCCGACTGCTTCACGACAGCCGATGCGCCGCCTCCGTGGCCCCGACAGACGGAGCCACGACGACCGCGCCAACCGATCACGACAGCCAATGCGCCGCCTCCGTGGCCCAGTAGGTGAGCACGATGTCCGCGCCCGCTCGGCGGATGCCCAGCAGGGACTCCATCACCGCACCGCGGCGGTCGATCCAGCCGCGCTGGGCGGCGGCGGTGATCATCGCGTACTCACCGGAGATCTGGTAGGCGGCGACGGGCACGGTCGAGCGGTCGGCGACGTCGCGCAGGATGTCCAGATACGACATGGCGGGCTTCACCATGACGATGTCGGCGCCCTCCGCCAGATCCAGGTCCAGTTCGCGGATCGCCTCCCGGCGGTTGGCCGGATCCTGCTGGTAGGTGCGGCGGTCGCCCTGCAGCGAGGAACCGACGGCCTCGCGGAACGGGCCGTAGAACGCCGAGGAGTACTTCGCGGCGTAGGCGAGGATGCCGGTGTCGGTGCGACCGGCCGCGTCGAGGCCCGCGCGGATCGCGCCGACTTGGCCGTCCATCATTCCGCTGGTACCGAGCAGGTCCGCCCCGGCCTCGGCCTGCGCCAGCGCCATCTCCACATAGCGCGTGAGGGTGGCGTCGTTGTCGACGGCGCCGTCGGCCGACAGCACGCCGCAGTGGCCGTGATCGGTGAATTCGTCCAGGCAGGTGTCGGCCATGACCACCGTCGAGTCGCCGACCTCGTCGGCGAGGGCGCGCAGGCCGCGGTTGAGGATGCCGTCGGGCGCGCTCGCCTGACTGCCGGTGGGGTCCTTGTCCTCCGGACGCGGCACGCCGAACAGCATCAGCCCGCCGACACCGGCGGCGACCGCCTCGACGGCGGCCTTGCGCAGCGAATCCATCGAATGCTGGTGCACGCCGGGCATCGAACCGATCTCGCGCGGCTCCTCGAGGCCGTCACCGACGAACATCGGCAGCACCAATTGCCGTGGTTCGAGCGTGGTTTCGGCAACGAGGCGCCGCATGGCAGGGGTACGACGCAACCGCCGCGGGCGGTCCATTCCGGTCATGAACCGCACGATACGCCCCGCTCCGCGGGCGGATTTCGGCAGACCTCGGAATCGTTGTGGCCAGCGGTTTTTGTCGGTACCGAGAGGTAGAATCGAAGATGTGTTCGATGGTTCCGGGCCCGGTGTCGCCGAGGTTCGGTTCCGATGGCGAGGGGAGGATCTCGTGGCTACCGCACCGACGATCATCGATCGGCCTTATGTGCCACTGCTCAAGCGGCCGCTGCCGCCGGGGCGGCCGCGATCTTGGTACGTCACGCACAACCGCCGGCTCAAGGCGATGCGGCTGGCCATCGCACTGCTCGACTCGGGGGTCTATCGCGCAAGCCTGGCCGATAACGAAAGGATCCGGCGCACCGCGGAAATCGTCGGCATCCGCCCACCGTCCGACAAGACCTGCCGCCTGGTCCGCGACCTGATGCGGGCTCGCCGCTGACGGCTGGGCCGGAGCATGCCTGTCCGGTATTCGCCGGTGCCGCCGGACTCCGGACGGGCTCCGCTCCAGAACTAGCGACTGCGGCGGCTCTTCTTGCGCGGCGGGGGCAGCAGGCCCTCGGCGCGCAGGTGGGCGGCGTGCTCGGCGAGCGCATCGACCAGCGGGCCGACCTGTGCCATCTCCGGCTGCACGTCCACGCGCAGGCCGAATTCGATGGCCGTCTCGGCGGTCTTGGGGCCGATGCAGGCAACGATGGTGCGCGCGTGCGGCTTTCCGGCGATGCCCACCAGATTCCGCACCGTCGACGAGGAGGTGAACAGCACCGCGTCGAAACCGCCGGTCTTGATCATCTCGCGGGTCTCGGCCGGCGGCGGCGAGGCGCGCACCGTGCGGTACGCGGTCACGTCGTCGATCTCCCAGCCGCGGTCGCGCAGCCCCTCGGCCAGGGTCTCGGTGGCAATGTCCGCGCGCGGCAACAGCACCCGGTTGACCGGGTCGAAAACGTCGTCGTAGGGCGGGAAGTCGGCCAGCAGGCCCTCCGAGGACTGCTCCCCGCTGGGCACCAGCTCGGGGTTGATGCCGAACGAGCGCACCTTGTCCGCGGTGGCCTCGCCGACGCAGGCGATCTTCACGCCGGAGAAGGCGCGGGCGTCCAGGCCGAATTCGCCGAACTTCTCCCACACCGCGCGCACCGCGTTGGTCGAGGTGAACACGACCCACTGGTAGCGGCCGTCGACCAGGCCCTTGACCGCGCGCTCCATCTGCGCGGGGCTGCGCGGCGGCTCCACGGCGATGGTCGGCACCTCCATCGGGATGGCACCGTGCATGACGAGCTTCTCGCTCATCTCACCCGCCTGCTCCTTGGTGCGGGGCACGAGCACGGTCCAGCCGTACAGCGCGCGCGACTCCCACCAGGACATCTTCGAGCGCTTCTCGACCTCCTTGCCGACCGTGACCACCAGGGGCCCGACCAGTTCGGAGGCGGCGGAATTCAGGGTGGCCAGCGTGGCCTCGATGGTGCGCTGCTGGCGGGTGGTGCCGCGCACCGTCACCGCGACCGGAGTCTGCGGTGCGGCGCCGTGCTCCACCAGCGCGCTCGCGGTCTCGGCCAGATGCCCGGAGGTCGCGTGCAGCACCAGCGGCCCCGGAGCGGCGGCCACCGCGGCCCAGTCCACCTCACCGCGCACATCCACCTCGGTGTGCTTGGAGCCCAGCGCGATACCCGCGTAGGCCGGAACGGTGGTGCCCGAGGGCAGCCCCGGCAGCACCTCGAAGGTCATATGGGAGCGGGTGACGGCATTGACCTCCGCGATCACCGAATCGGTGGTCAGCGGGTCGCCGGAGACGAGGCGCACCACATCGTGGCCGTTGCGTGCCTCCGCGATCAGGGTCTTGGCCACCTCGGCCGGTTCGCCGAGCGCCGGGCGCACGTCGACCGGGAGCTCCCCGTCCGGGTTCGGCTCCACCGCGGTCCCGACCAGGGCGAGCACGCCCTTGTCGACATCGGGGTCGGTGAATGCCAGCGTTGCCCGCCCCAGCACCTCGCGGGCCCGGACGGTGAGCAGGGCCGGGTCACCGGGACCCGATCCCACGAACAGGATCCGACCGGGGTGCTTCTTGGTGGCTCGGCTCATTAGAAGTTCTCCATTGGGCTGGGATTACTGAGGTCTGAAGGGGCGCTGTCGTCAGCGCTGAGCAGGTCGCGGGCTCCCAGGTCCAGGAGCTCACGCGCCAACGAGCGGCCCAGCTGCTCCGCATTCGCGAGCGAGCCGACCACGGATGCTCGGATCACGTCCGAGCCGTCGATCGCCGCCGCGCACCCGCGCAGCGACAGTTCCTCGAAAACGCGGCCGTCGTCGTCGAGCGACTCGACCACCTCGGCCAGTGCGCCGACCGGGGCGGTACAGCCCGCCTCCAACTCGGCCAGCAGCGACCGCTCGGCCAGCACGGTGGCCCGGGCGGCGGCATCGTCCTGGGCGGCCAGGATGGTCACGAGATCGGTGTCCTCGGCGCGGCACTCGACCGCGAGCGCGCCCTGCGCCGGGGCGGGCAGCATCTGCACCGGCTCCAGCGCCTCGGTGACCTCGCCGAGCCGGTCGACACGGGCCAGTCCGGCGCGGGCGAGGATCACGGCGTCGAGCTCGCCGTCGACGACCTTGCGGATTCTGGTGTCGATATTGCCGCGCAGCGGCAGGACCTCCAGGCCGAGCCCCAGGGCGCGCAGCTGCGCGACCCGGCGCGGCGCCGAGGTGCCGACCTTCGCACCGGGCGGCAGTTCGCCGAGCACCATGCCGTCGCGGGCGACCACCGCGTCGCGCGGGTCCTCCCGCACCGGGACCGCGGCGATGGTGAACCGCGGATCCGGCGCGGTGGGCAGGTCCTTGTACGAGTGCACCGCGATATCGACTGCGCCGGAAGCCAATTCGTCGCGCAGCGCGGTGGTGAACACGCCGACGCCGATCTTCTCCACCGGATCGGAGGATTTGTCACCGGCCGTCTTCACGATGACGAGTTCGGCCTGCTGCCCGGCCGCGATCAGCGCGTCGCGGACCGTGCCCGCCTGAGTCAGCGCCAGATGACTGCCGCGGGTGCCGATGCGCCAGGGCGCCTGGGCCGTGCCGCGTCCGGTCATGGTGTGCTCCTGCACCGTTGCGTTGGTCATGATGCCGTGTGCCCTTGCCCTTCGCTGTGATGACCAGAGGTGAAGTCGTCGGCCAGCTCGCCCAGGGCCGCGATCTCCATCGGCGCCGCCACCGCCTGTGCCGCACCGGGTTCGAGCGCGAACAGTTCGCGCAGCGCCTCGGCGTAGGAATCGCCGCCGGGCGTGGAGGCCAGCTGTTTGACCCGCACCGTCGGCGCGTGCAGCAGCTTGTCGACCACCCGCCGCACGGTGCGCGCCACCTCTTCGCGCTCCGGATCGGCCAGGCTCGGCAGCTTCGACTCCAGCCGCAGCAGTTCGCCCTCGACCACCTCCGCGGCCCGCTGGCGCAGCGCCGCCACCGTCGGCGTCACCTCCGCCATGCGCTGGCCCGCAAGATATTTCGCGAGTTCCTCGGCGACGATGGCGCGCGCGGCGGTGGTGTCGTCGGCGGCCGCGCCGGCCGCCGGATCGCGCTGCAGCGTCTCCATGTCGATCACCGTGACGTCGGGCAGCCCGGCCACCGCCGGGTCCACATCGCGCGGCAGGCCCAGATCGCAGATGACCATCTGGTGCCCGATCCGCGCGGCGTTCAGCGCGCGGTGCGCGTCGGCCAGCGTCACCACCGAGCCGACCGCGCCGGTGCTGGTGATCACGATGTCGGCATCGGCCAGCGCGGCGACGAGCCCGGACAGATCGACCGCCGACGCCGACGCATTGTGCATGGTGGCCGCGGTGTGGGCCAGCCGCTGCGCCCGCTCCAGGGTCCGGTTGACGACGGTGATGTGGCCGACCCCGGCCCGCGCCAGATGCGCCACCGCCAGACCGCCCATCGCACCCGCGCCGATCACCACGGCAGCGCGGCCGTCCACCTGACCGAGCACGGTCCGTGCTCGATCCAGTGCGACCGACACCACCGAAGCGCCGGCCCGGTCGATCCCGGTCTCGGCGTGTACCCGCTTACCGACCCGCAGCGCGTGCTGGGCCAGTTCGTGCAGCGTCCGCCCGGCCGACTGCTGGGCGTCGGCGGCGGCGTAGGCGGCGCGGATCTGGCTGAGCACCTGCTGCTCGCCGACCACCATCGAGTCCAGGCCGCTCGCGACCGCGAACAGATGCTCGGCGGCGGCCTCGCTGTAGCGCACGTAGGCGTGCTTGGTCAGTTCGGGCAGCGGCAGCCCGGAGTGCTTGGCCAGCAGGTCGCCCACCTCGGCCAGGCCGCCGTGGAAGGCGTCGACGACCGCGTAGACCTCGACGCGGTTGCAGGTGGAGACGATCATCGCCTCGGAGATGTGCTGGGACGCGAGCATTCGATCGGTGAGCTTGGGCCGGTCGTCCTCGGTGACGGCGACCTTCTCCAGCACCGCGACCGGTGCGCTGCGATGCGAAATACCGACTAGAAGCACACTCATGGTGCGACCACCGATCCCTTGCTGTTTGGCTCCGTTGCCGAATGCTTCACGCCCACGTGCGAACGGTCCGCCACGCGGCGGCCGATCGGGGTGGACACGGCGGTCACGGTCTCGCCCGCGGCCACGTCGTGTGCGTCGTCCTGTGCTTCCGCCTCCGCGCTGCGCGCCCGCTCGAACGACAACATCTGCATCTCGACCGCGAGATCGACGCGACGGACCTCGACCGACGAGGGGGCGCCGAGCGCGGTCGGCGAGAAGCTGAGAATGCTCTGCACACCGGCCGCGACCAGTTCGTCGCAGACCTCCTGCGCCGTCGCGTCCGGCACGGTGATGACCGCGATCGTCGGCTCCAACTCGGCGACGGCGGCATGCAGTTCCGCGACGTCGCGCACCGCCAGCCCGTTCACGGTCTCGCCGATGATCTTCGGATCGGAGTCGAAGATGCCGACCATGCTGAATCCGCGCCGCCGGAAGCCGCCGTAGCCGACCAGCGCGCGGCCCAGATTTCCGGCGCCGACCAGGATCACCCGGTGCCCCTCGGACAGGCCGAGCACGTCCTCGATGCGGGCCCGCAGCTTGGCCACGTCGTAGCCGACACCGCGAACGCCGTTGGGCCCGAGGAAGGACAGATCCTTGCGAAGCTTCGCAGAACCGACACCCGCCGCGACAGCCAGTTCTTCACTCGATACGATGAGGACACCCTCGTCGGCGAGCATGGCCAGCACCCGGAGATAGGTGGCCAGCCGAGCTACAGTCGCCTGGGGAATGTCCTTCTGCAGAGCTCTGCCGGAGACGCCACCGTTGGGCGTCTCATGCTGCTCTGTCACGTCGTTCGGCTCCTCGTCCGGCCGGGGATAGGTGTCCGGTTCGCTGCTGACCGCGCCGACGCCGGGGGCAGACGCCGGTATCGGCACATCGGGGGTCGGGTGCTTCCGCTGCCTGCAGCAGTCGGTTTGCGTGTCACCACCGTAACCGCTTGTGAAGCCCTGCACAAAGTCGGTGAATTCAGTCACTCGGGGGCGCACCCGCCCCGGGCCTCACCCGCCACATTCAACCCGCAACTGCCGGTGAGTTTCCACACAACGCGCCGGGGCCGTGCCCCGGGCCGACCGTTCCCGCCGGAGTTCAGCGGCTCAGGTCCGCCCGCAGCCGCACCTCGTCGACGTCGAAATAGCTGTGCTCGCGCCCGTCGAGCAGCACGACCGGCAGGCGATCGCCGAATTCGGCCCGCAGCGCCGGATCGGTCGCCGCCGCCTCATCCACGTCCCTGGCCTGCGGTTCGATCCCGAAGTCCGCGCAGATCCCCCGCAGCTGCTCGAGCGCGACGGTGCACATACCGCACCCCGCCCGCGTCAACAAGATCACCGCATGCCTCGCCTCGCTCATGCCTCCCATTAAATGCGTGGCGACCCGCTCACCTCCAGCCCACCGGCAATGCGACGCAGGAGCGAGCCGACTCGCCCCCGGCAGATCGTCTCCGTACGCTGGGACTCGGCCGCGAAGCGAAAGCCAAGCGACGTCACCTGCAA
>NZ_BDBV01000082.1 GCF_001613165.1 Nocardia mexicana NBRC 108244 | reverse complement strand
AGCGCGCCAAAGATACAGCGGAGGTATTGGTGCCGGAACGATCGAAAGATGCGAGGACGGGTTTCATCGCGGGCAGGTTCGGCGAATTCCCGGCGCGCTGGAGTCAGGGCCTGTCCGATCAGATCACCCGCATCGCGCGCAGTCCGTTCGGACCCAGCGAGGAGGAGGTGCGCGCCAACCTCGCCGGTGAGGCCAGCGCCGATGCCGCGCTCGCGCTGCACGATGCGGAACTGGCGGAATCCGCTGCCGGACAGGAGTTACCTCCTCACGCCCCGCCGCGCGACCTGACCGCGGCCGCGTTCTTCGACGTCGACAACACCATGGTGCAGGGCGCGTCGATCGTGCACTTCGCCCGCGGGCTGGCCGCGCGCAAGTACTTCAAGTCCTCCGATCTGGTGGACATCGCCTGGAAGCAGGTGAAGTTCCGGGTGACCGGCAAGGAGAGCCAGGGCGATATGGCCAGCGGTAAGGAGAAGGCGCTGTCGTTCATCGCCGGGCGCTCCACCGCGGAGCTGGCCGAGCTCGGCGAGGAGATCTACGACGAGATCATCGCCGACAAGATCTGGCCGGGCACCCGGGCGCTGGCGCAGATGCACCTGGACGCGGGCCAGCAGGTGTGGCTGGTCACCGCCACCCCGGTCGAGCTCGCGCAGGTGATCGCGAAGCGACTGGGGCTGACCGGCGCGCTGGGCACCGTCGCGGAGAGCGTGGACGGCGTCTTCACCGGGCGGCTGGTGGGCGACATCCTGCACGGCCTCGGCAAGGCGCACGCCGTGCGCACGCTGGCGATCCGCGAGGGCCTGAACCTCAAGCGCTGCACCGCCTATTCCGACAGCCACAACGACGTCCCGATGCTGTCGCTGGTCGGCACCTCGGTCGCGATCAACCCCGATTCGGACCTACGCGAGGTGGCCAAGAACCGCGGCTGGGAGGTCCGCGACTTCCGCACCGGCCGCAAGGCCGCCAAGATCGGCGTGCCGACGGCCCTGGCATTGGGCGCGGCCGGTGGTGCGGCCGCGGCGGCGATTACGCGGAAGCGCGACGCCAGGGGCTGACGGAAGCTAGCCCGTAAAGGGATTGCGGCGCTTCATCAGTAGCTTGTACAAGGTCTGCTGGATGGTCTCGCGGACCTGGTCGGTGACCTCGAACATCGTCATCGGGTCGTCGGCGGCCTCGGGCTCGTAGGCGCCCGTGGAGATCGGCTCGCCGAATTCGATGTACCACTTCGACGGCAGCGGGAGTGCGCCGAGCACGCCCAGGTGCGGGAACAGCGGTGTCACCGGGAAGTACGGCAGTCCGAGCAGGCGGGCCAGCGGCTTGAGGTCGGCGAGCTTCGGATAGATCTCCTCCGAGCCGACGATCGAGCACGGGATGATCGGCACGCCCGTCTTCACCGCGGCCGAGACGAATCCGCCGCGACCGAACCGCTGCAGCTTGTAGCGCTCCGCATACGGCTTGCCGATTCCCTTGAACCCCTCGGGGAACACGCCCGCCAGCTCACCCGCCCGCAGCAGCCGCTCGGCGTCGGCGGGGCAGGCCAGGGTGTGACCGGCCTTGCGCGCCAGCCCGCCCAGCACCGGCATCTCGAAGATCAGGTCCGCGGCCAGGATGCGCAGCGCCCGCTGCTTCGGATGCCGGTCGTGCACGGCCAGCTGCAGCATCATGCCGTCGATCGGCACCACCCCGGCATGGTTGGACACGATCAGCGCCCCGCCGGATTCGGGGAGGTTCTCGATGCCGTTGACCTGCACCCGGAACCATAGGTCCGACAGCGGGCGCAGGGCGGGCAGCACCACCGATTCCAGCAGGTGCTCGTCGAGCCCGAACTCGTCCACCTGGTAGTCGCCGGTGAGGCGGCGGCGGGCGAAATCGGCGGTGCCGCGAATGCCGTCGGCGATCGTGCCGCGCACCAGCTCACCCAGGGTCTGTGGCGGCTTGGGCCCGGCGTCGGCGAGCCGCTCGGTCAGCGATGTCACCGGGCTCGGCGACGATTCGCCGGGCCAGCGGCGGCCGGCCCCCGCCCGGTGCCGGGACTCGAAGTCCACGTCGTGCAGTTGGATTACCTTGGCCACGTCATTCATCGGTGTGCTCCCGCTCCGGCCCCGACCAGGCCGAGAAGTCTCGTCTCTGCAGCGTCGATCCACCGTGGATCGATGACGGGCCGCAACGCTGCGCCCCCAACGAAGTCGTCGAATGCCTGCACTGTCGTCCAGCGCGGCTGGAATCCCAGTTCGGCGCGCATGCGGGTGGTGTCCAGCCCGCATCCGAAATGGAAGTAGTCGATCTGCTCGGCGGTGAACTCCCGCATGACCGGGCCCATCACCGAGCGACCCACGCTCCGGAATACGGCGAACGGCACGGGCAGCTCGATCCGGCCGGCCCGGCGCAGCGCCTGCGACAGCGCCAGCGCCCCGTCACCGGCGACATTGAAGGTGCCGCCCGGTGCGGCCAGCGCCGCGTGCGCCAGCGCCGCGATCGAATCCTCCTCGTGCAGCAGCTGCAGGCGCGGGTCCCGGCCGAGGATGGTCGGCGTGACCGGAGAGCGGAAATATTGCACACCCCGGCGCGCCAATCGCGGACCGACTATCGGCGGAAAGCGCAGAATTGCCGTCGCGATATCCGGACGCCGGCGCGCCAGCCCGCGCACGAAACCTTCGACTTCGATCATGTCGCGTGCGAACCAACCACTCGGTGGTGTCCGCGCGCTCATTTCCTCGGTGAATTTCGCGGGATCTTTCGCGCTGCATCCGTATACCGCCGAGGACGAACGCACCACCACCCGGCGCACGCTCGGCGCCTTCTGGCAGACCGCGAACAGCTGCATCGCGCCGAGCACGTTGAAGTCCTTCATCACCGCGCGCCCGCCCCCCGACGGCGGCCGCGACAGCACCGCCGGATGCACCACGGTGTCGACCTCGTTACCGTCGATTACCTTGCGGATCAGCGGGTTTCGGATGTCGGCCCGGACGAACTCGGCGCGGCCCATGCGGCGCAGCAGCTCCCGCCCCGGCATGCGCGCGTCCACGGCGATGATGCGTTCGACGGTGGGATCGGCGGCCAGCCGCGCGACGACGTTGCCGCCGAAGAACCGGCTCGCACCGGTTACCAGCACAACCTTGGGCGTATGCCCGTCCCGCACGCTCGCACCCACGCCGGATCCCACCTATGCAGCCCCCGTTTCGCCTAATTCCCGGGTTCCAGAGTAGCCGCTACCGCCCGGGGCGCCGACGGGTTTAACCTGCTTCTTACGATGACTTCCGCCATAGGAAACCGTGACGTTTTCAAACTCGGCATTTTCAAATTGAAAAGCCCGCCACCTGATCGGTGACGGGCTTTCAGCTATCGCCCAGCGGCGTTCACGAGCGGGGGCCACGACGGGCACCGCCCGCGGCGCAAGCGGGTTCGGCGACCTACTTGCCGAGTTTGCGACGCTGCACACGCGTGCGGCGAAGCAGCTTGCGGTGCTTCTTCTTCGACATGCGCTTACGGCGCTTCTTGATCACAGAACCCATAGGGTTGTTCCTCGCGTTCTCTCTCTACCTCGGCGCGCACGCCGGTTTACGTACGCCCATCTTCCCGGTCGCCCGCGGCCTTGCGTCCGGGGCGGGCGGTTGCCGACTCAGCGACAAGCCGGTGACACCGCGGGAGGCCGCCATCGACCCCAGCAAGCCTGGCTCCTCGTGTCCACCCGCCTGGACCATGGGCGCCGACGGGCGAACACGACGGTGTTTCATCGTACCGGGCCAACCGTCGGCGAACGAAACGGGGATCTGGCACGGCCGACCGGCCGACGCGACGACGAAATCCGCCGCCCGCGACGGCGGCCGGACCGAACCCCGTGCGCGTGCACGCGGAGCTACTCGGTCCGGCCTACGCCGGAACGACGTGTGAGGCGGCCGGGACCGCCCGTCCACAGGCAGCCGGAAGAATCTCCGGCCGCCCCGCCCTACCCCGCGTCGAAGTAGGACGTCTGCAGATAGTCGTGCACGGCCTTCGCGTGCACCCGGAACGATCGACCCACCCGCACCGCGGGCAGTTCACCCGAATGCACCAACCGGTACACCGTCATCTTGGACACCCGCATCAGATTCGCCACCTCGGCGACGGTGAGGAACTGGGTTCCTCCACCGATCACGGGACCCGTACTTGGAGAGCTGTTTCCAGACATCATGCGCCACTGACACCTCCGGCACGTCCGCGCCGCCGGCTTCCCCACCGGCGGAACAGACACGCACGTGCTCCTTGAAGCTTAGCGTGACCAGTGGGATTACTGCGACGGGTGGGAGATAACAGTGTCGATTGCGCGCTACTCGCCCGTCGATCCCTGTTCTACCGAGCGTCGCTTGGCGGCATGCAAGGCCTCCCAGAATGCCGAGCGCACCCCGCCGCGCTCCAGTTCGCGGACCGCGGCCGCGGTGGTCCCGGCCGGCGAGGTGACCGCCGCGCGCAATTCCGCCGCGTCCTGGCCCGACTCGTCGAGCAGCGCCGCCGAACCGAGCATGGTCTGCGTGACCAGCCGGGTGGCCACGTCCCGGGTCAGCCCGAGGCCCACACCGGCCTCGACCATCGCCTCCGCCACCAGGAAGAAGTACGCCGGGCCCGAACCGGATACCGCGGTCACCGCGTCCATCTGCGACTCGGGCACGGTCACCACCGTGCCGACCGCCTCCAGCAATTCGGTCACCTGCTGCAGCTGATCCGCCTTGGCGTACCGGCCCGCCGCGAGCACGCTCATCCCCTGGCCGACCAGCATCGGCGTATTGGGCATGACGCGGACGACGGGGAATCCCGCGGGCAGCTTGGCCTCCAGCCGGGAGGTGGGCACGCCGGCGGCCAGCGACACCAGCACCTGATCGCGGTCGTTGTCGAGTTCGGCCTTGCCCAGCGCGGTCAGCACGGCCTCGACGTCGTGCGGCTTGACCGCGATCACCAGCACGTCGGCGGTGGCCACCGCGTCGGCGACGGTGTCGGTGACCCGGATGGCGAAGCGTTCCCCGAGGAACTCGGCCCGCGCCGCCACCGGCTCGACCACGACCAGATCCTTGGTCGCCCACCCGGACTCGAGCAGTCCGGCGAGCAACGCCTCCCCGATCCGTCCGCCACCGATCACCGCAATTCTTGTCATGACGGCAAGGCTATCCGCGGGCGGCGACGCGTCGAGCAAAGGGCCGGTGGCGGGCCACCTACCGCGGTTGCGGGATCAGGGCGAGCTGACGGGTCTGGGCGACCACGGCCCCGGTGGAGTCGAGGACGAGTTGATCCTCGTCGAACATCCGCTCGCCGATCTCGTGCGCGGTGGCGATGATCCGCAGCCAGCCCGGAGCCGGGCGGCGGCGCAGGTAGGTGGTCATCTGCACGGTCGGCGCCCAGCCGAAGTGGCCCAGGTTGATCGGCACCGGCGGGCTCATATCGCCGGCCATCATCGCGAAGTAGGCGGCGATATCGGGATCCTGCGCATCGGCGTCCCGGGGCCGGATCCACAGCCGCAGCCGCGGCTCGCCCTGCTTGCCCTCCAGGAAGGGCGCCCAGCCCGGGTCGATCGCCACCGAGGCGGCGCGCGCGACGTGCACGAGGCGGCCCATCGGCGAATCGTCCTCGTAGCCGAGCGCGTCGGCCGGTGGCTCGGCGGGCATGTCGGGATGGTCGTCGCGGTCGTAAACGGGCGGGGTGTCGTCGAGGTGGCCGAAGGTGAAGGCGGTGTGCACCAGGGTGCGGCCACCCTGCACCAGATCGGTGTCGACCAGGCAGATCTGCCGACCCGTCTTGCGGATGCGGACGAGGTACTCGACCTCGCCGGGATCGGGGGCGCCGAGGAAGTCGCTCGAGCCCGCGATCGGGAACATCTCCTCCATGCTCGGCTCGGCGGTGCGCAGCCAGCGAGTGGCGGCCGCGGCGCTCGTCGCGACCATGGTGCCGCCGTGCACCTTCTTGCCGATGGTCCAGGTCTCGTCGATGGTGCCGCGGAAGCGCGCGGCACCGGGAACGTCCGACGGCAGTTCGGTCAGCGCGCAGACCCGGGTGAAGGGGGCGTCGACAACGTCCGCCCTCGATCGCTCATCGATGGCCAGTTCCGTCACCACCGCTCCTTCCTGCCGACATTGCTCGTACAGCGTATAAGTGTGCCCGGGCGCGCGGGATTCCCCCACCGGGTGTGACGAACTCGCCACAGGGGGCAGGAGATCCCGGCCAAAAGCACGCCGGGAAATACGAGGCGACGCGACGGCGCCGGTTGATACCAGGCCCTTCTCGTCAATCCGGTGATACCAGGCCCTTCTCGTCAATCCGGTGATACCAGGCCCTTCTCGTCATTCCGGTGATACCAGGCCCTTCTCGTCAATCCGGTGATACCAGGCCCTTCTCGCCATTCCGGCGTGCTTTCGGCCGGAATCAGTGGGCGCCGGTGGGCTCCGGGGTGGGGGCGGGCTGGAGGTTGTTGAGGTGGGCCCGGGCGAAGGTCAGGGCGCGGTGGAGGGTAGCGGCGCGGTTGCCAGTGGTGCGGGCGTTCTGGGTGTTCACCTCGATCACCGCGTGGCCGCGGAAGCCGTTGCGCACCAAAGATTCACAGACCTGCGCGCACGGCTGATTGCCCTCGCCCGGTACCAGGTGCTCGTCGTGCGCGGCGCCGGTGCCGTCGGCCAGGTGCAGGTGGGTCAGGTTGTGACCCATCCGGGCGGCCAGGGCGAGCGGGTCCATCCCCGCGGTCGCGGTGTGCGACAGGTCCAGGGTGTAGTGCTGGTAACCGGTATCGGTCGGGTCGTAGGACGGACTGAAGGTGGTCAGCGACAGGCCGGGGCCGCCGCGGCGTTCCAGTCTGCGCGCCGATCCCGATCCCCGCCCGAGCAGGCTGTCGGCCCGCATCGGGAACATGTTCTCCACGGCCACCGCCACCGGGCTGTGCTCCTCGAGGCGGACCACCTGCTCGGCGAACCCCTCGGCGTAGCGGCGCTGCCAGCGGAACGGCGGATGGACCACCACCGTGCTCGCCCCCAGCGCCTCCGCGGTGTGCACGCTGCGCTCCAGTTTCGCGATCGGATCGGCCCCCCAGACCCGCTGCGAGATCAGCAGGCACGGCGCGTGCACCGCCAGCACCGGCACCCCGTACCGGCGCGCGTAGCCCTGCACGATGGCGATGCTCTGGCTGGCCGGCTCGGCCCAGACCATCAATTCGACGCCGTCGTAACCGAGTTCGGCCGCATACCGGAATGCGGCCTCGGTGTTCTCCGGATAGACCGATGCCGTCGACAACCCCACCCGGATGTCGTTCCCCGCCTGCCCCGCCTGTGTGATCCCCACTGCTGCTCCCTGCTCAGTTGGTGCTGAGAAGAAAGGCTAGCGGGCCGAGCGTCACGAAGATGCCTACGACGACGGCGATCACAGTGCTGAAGATGTCGTCGGTGCGCCGCAGCACTCGGACGAGCGCCACCAGGCCGAGGATCACGACCATCGCCAGCACCAGGGCGACGAAGGGCATGACGTCCCACATCTTCTCGAAACCCTTGAACAGCAACATGCCCGCGACCGCGGCCCCGGCGACCTGGCCGCCGAGGATCATCCACTGCTGCCGGTTGGGATCGGCCGCGACCTTGCCACTGCCCCGAACATTCCTGGCCGACGCGGCGAGCCCCGCGACGCGCGCCTTGGCGGCCTGGGTCGCCTGCGCGATGCGGCCGGGTTCATCGGCGTCGTCGTCGGATTCGAGGTCGTCGTCGAATTCGTCGTCGAGGTCGTCGAAATCGTCGTCGGGATCGATCGGCGCATAGACGTCGGTGCGATCGTCCGGCGGTGCGAGCAGATCGGCGGCGTCGGCGCGCCGGGAGTCGCGGCGACCGCGGCGCGGCGGCTCGGGCTGGTCGCCGCGCTCGGCACGATCGCGCAGCAGATCACCGGCAACCGTGGATCCGGCGATCAGTTGCTGATCCTGCCCGGCCAGCGACCAGACGGCCGTCGCCTGGTCCGGATCTCCGGGCGGGGCGGCGGCACCGTTACGCGCCGGGTGATCGGAATGCGGAGCCGGGGGCTCGGGTGCCTTACGTCTTCGCGCCGACCACGCGGGTAAGCCGGACGCCGGGGGCGCACCGGCCCCGTTGCGCAGTCCCGCCGGCGGCGGGGGCGGGGGCGGCG
>NZ_BDBV01000081.1 GCF_001613165.1 Nocardia mexicana NBRC 108244 | reverse complement strand
GCTCGTCCCCGGGGACGATGCCCGGGCACCGGTCGACGATGCCCGGGCGCCACCGCGCTAGACGACGTACTGGCCCGCCCGGTAGTCACCCCCGTGCTGGCGGGTGATGACGTTGAGGCGGTTGAAGGCGTTGATATTGGCGATGAGCGCCACCAGGGCGCCGAGTTGTTCCTCGTCGTAGTGCCGCACCGCATTCGCCCACACCTCGTCGGACACTCCGCCGGCGCCGTCGGCGAGGCGGGTGCCCTGCTCCGCCAGTTCCAGCGCCGCCCGCTCCGCGTCGGTGAACACCGTGGCCTCGCGCCAGACCGCGACGAGGTGAAGGCGCACCGCGGTCTCGCCGTCGGCCGCGGCCTCCTTGGTGTGAATATCGACGCACTGACCACAGCCGTTGATCTGACTGGCGCGCAACCGCACCAGTTCCTGCGTCCGCCGCGGCAAAGTCGTGTCCCCGAGCGCCTTCCCCGCGGAGACGAGGTACTTCAGCGACTTGGCCGCAACCGGGTTGTCGAACAGATTCATACGGGCTTCCATGACGGGCTTCTGATCGTCGTCGAGGGTTACATTCCTCCGACGAGAGAACCCCGCCGCGTGTGAGGTGTGAAACGCATCACCCTGCCGCGCAACGGTTTTCACCGGAAACGGGCCCGTCACTCCGGGGTAGAGCTGGGCTCGGGGAGTTTGCAGTCGGTCACCTTGGGATCGACGCCGGCGTAGTTCAGCGGTCCCGCGACCACGGTCAATGCGATGGTGCCGAAGTCGCGGCAGTCCTGCGTCACGCGGGTGAGATATCCACGCTGACCGGCCGCGACCACACCGATGATCAACCACACGAACAGCAGCAACGAAACCAGACGCATCCAAATCTCCCTGTTCCCGGCGGCTTCCATCATGTCAGGTCCCCCGCGGCTGCCCGCGTCGGCGCGCAGCCGCGGTCGATCCGAGCGTAGGTCGGCCGCCGGCGAGGGCCGTCCGCATGCCCGCTCGGGAGTTCAGTGACGGCCTTCGGCGGCGGTCTTCAGATCCTTCAGCCAGGCCTCGAGCCCCATGCCGAGGAAGGAGGTCGAGGTGGGCACGTCCGCCTCGACCTGCGCGCCGGACCAGTTCTCCTCGGTGCGCACCAGGACGCCGCCCTCGACCGGCGTGAAGTTCCAGACGTGGATGCCGTTGTCGATGCCCAGCCCGTCGCCGACGCCGGGCCCGCTCCACCGAATGCACTGGTCGGGCTGTATCTGCTGGACGGACGACGTGATGACCAAGGTGGTGGCGGGGGTCGTGGCGGTGGCGGGCGCCGGAGTCGTCCACTGGAACTGGGCCCCCGGCCGCAGCGGGCCCTGATCCAGGCGCTTCATGCTCGTGACGGGCTGCTGCCACGAGGGCCACCGCTCCACGTCGGTCTGCAGGTCCCAGATGGTCTGCAGCGGTGCGTTGATCACGGTTTCGGCGCGGTACTTGATCTTGGCGTTCTCATCGATTCCGAGCCCGCCGCAGGTGAGTGGCGCCGGGGCGGCGGCAGCGGACGTCGCGGGCCGGTCGCCGCCGGTGCTGCTGTCGCTGCCGCCGCAGGCGGTCGTGGTCAGCCCCACCGCGGCCGCCAGGGGAATCAGGAACAGGGCGGTGCGCAGTCCGCGGCGGGGGCTCGGTGCGGTGTTCGACATGGTTGCTCTCCTCATCTCGGTCGAGTTAGTGCCACTCGATTTACTTAGAAGTTATAACCGCTACTTCCGAGTGTCAATAGAAACTTTGATAACCTCTAACCAGACGCCGACGGCGGCGGCAGATTCGAAGGGAGGCGGCCGACGATGGCAACCGGCGGGACGAGTTCGCGGGAGCGCTACCGCGCGCAGGTGCGCGAGGAGATCAAGCACCACGCACGGGAGCAGATCGCGACGGCGGGCGTATCCGCGTTGTCGCTCAACGCGATCGCCAAACGCGTGGGCATGAGCGGCCCGGCCCTGTTCCACTACTTCGCCAATCGCGACGAGTTGATCACCGCACTCATCCGCGACGCCTACCGCAGCCTCGCCGACACCGTCCGGGCGGCGGCGGACTCCGGCGCCGACGTCACCGGGATCGCGCACGCGTTCCGGGAGTGGGCGCTGCAGGATCCGCAGCGGTACTTCCTCATCTACGGCACGCCCGTCCCCGGCTACCACGCCCCCGACGACACCACCGCGATCTCGAACGAAATCATGTCGATGCTGATCGAGGCCGTCGCCGCACTGCCCCCGGGCACCGCGCCCACACCGTTCGACGCCCACCTGGAGGACCACCGGCACTGGGCCGCCGACCCGTCGACCCCGGCCGCCACCCTGCACCGCGCCGTATCCTTCTGGACCCGGCTGCACGGCGTCCTGTCACTCGAACTCGCCGGGCACTTCGCCGGAATGGGATTCGACCCCGCCGCACTGTTCGCGGATGAACTGAACAGCCTGTAGCCCGCCGCCGTGACCCGGATCATGCAGATCCGGTGTTGACCATGCCGTTACGGCCCGGTGTGTCCTGAGGTCCCACGGACGTCGACAACCGGAAGGACCGATATGGCGCAGAAACTCATTTCTGTCGAGGACTTTTTCAGGGCACCGACCCACTCCGGCGCGACGATCTCGCCGGACGGCACCCGCGTCGCCTACCTGGCGCCGTGGAAGAACCGGCTGAACGTGTGGATCCGGGAGCTCGACTCGGACGCGGAGCCGCGGTGCGTGACCGCGGACGAGAACCGCAGCGTGCAGCGCTTCCTGTGGACCGGCGATCCGCGGTGGCTGCTGTATCTCCAGGACCGCGACGGCGACGAGAACTGGCACGTGTACCGGGTCGATCTCGCCGACCCGGATGCGCCGGTGGTCGATCTGACGCCCTTTCCCGGCGCGACGGCGCTGCAGGTCGCGCTGCCCGCGACGCGGCCGGGAAGGGTGCTGCTGCATCTGAACAACCGGACCATCGAGGCGTTCGACCTGTGCGAAATCGATATTGCGACAGGAGAATTCACGGCCCTCGCCGAGAATCCCGGCCACGTCACCTTCTGGATGTGCGGGCCCGGCGGCGAGGTATTCGCGGTCGGCCTGACCGAGGATGGCGATATCGAGATCGCACGGTGGGACGGCGATGCGGGCACACGGCATCGGATCGCCGTGTTCGACGGCCCGGACTATCCGATGGGCCTGGTGCCGCTCCACCACACGCCCGACGGCACCGGGGTGTGGATCGGTTCCCACCGCGGCACCGACCGCACCCGGCTGGTCCGCCTCGACCTCACCACCGGCGAGGAGACCGAGATCGACAGCCACCCGACCTACGATCTCGACACCCGCGGCGGCGTCGACCCGGCGCTCACGCCGCTGATCCTCGACCGGCGGACCGGCGAACTGATCGGGGCGCGCTATCTCGGCGAACGTCAGGTGATCCACGCCCTGGATCCGAAATTCGCTGCGGTGCTGAAGAATCTGGAGAAACTCTCCGACGGCGATCTGGGCGCCGTGTCCTCCGATGCGGCCGGACGGCGCTGGGTCGCCACCTTCACCCACGACCGCGACCCGGACCTGGTCTACTACTACGACCACGCCACCGGCGAGAGCCGACTGCTGTTCCGGCCCTACCCGCACCTGGATCCCGACGCCCTGGCCCCCATGCGCCCCGTGTCGATCACGGCGCGGGACGGGCTGCGCCTCCCCGCCTACCTGACGCTGCCCGTGGGTATCGAGCCCGCCGGACTGCCGATGGTCGTGCTGCTGCACGGCGGGCCGTGGTACCGCGACAGCTGGCACTTCCAGCCCGCCACACAGTTTCTCGCCAACCGCGGGTACGCCGTGCTGCAGGTCGACTTCCGCGGGTCCACCGGATACGGCAAGGCCTTCGTCAAGGCGGCCATCGGCCAGTTCGCGGGCGCGATGCACGACGACGTCGTCGACGCCGTGCACTGGGCCGTCGCGCAGGGCTTCGCCGACCCGGACCGGGTCGCCATCTTCGGCGGCTCCTACGGCGGCTACGCCGCGCTGGTCGGCGTCACCTTCACGCCCGACCTCTTCGCCGCCGCCATCGACTACGTCGGCATCTCGAATCTCGCGAACTTCCTGCGCACGCTCCCGTCATTCTCGAAACCGCACCTGGCGAACAACTGGCACCTGTTCGTCGGCGATCCCGACGACCCCGAGCAGGAGGCCGATATGCTCGCGCGCTCACCGATCACCCACGTCGACCGGATTCGCACACCGCTGCTGGTTGTCCAGGGCGCCAACGACGTTCGCGTCGTCCGCGCCGAATCCGACAATCTCGTCGCGGCCCTGCGAGCCCGCGGGATCGAGGTCGAGTACATGGTGAAGGACGACGAGGGCCACGGGTTCGTGAACCCGGAAAACCAGCTCGACATGTTCCGTGCGGTCGAGCGGTTCCTCGCGGCACACCTGGGCGGCAAGGGATGACGCCCGGGCGTCGCGCTCAGCGTCCGCGCGCGTAGTCGGCGGCGGCCGCCCAGTCGATCATCACGCACGGCTCGGCGCCGACGATCCAGGCGTCGTGCCCCGGCGGGCAGACCATGAAATCGCCTGCGGTGACCTCGGTTTCGGACCCGTCGTCCATCACTATCCGCATCCGCCCGGAGACGCAGTACCCGACGTGGGACGCCTGGCAGCTGTCGGTTCCGGCGATCGGTTTGACGTGGGTGGACCACCGCCAGCCGGGCTGGAAGACGGCGCGGCCGACCGCCCCGGATCCGGCGTGGATGACGTCCATGCGGCCGCTGCCCGATTCGAATCTCCGCGTTTCGTCCGGCATGTCGAAGCTCCTGACCAGCAGGCCCGGCTCCTCGCGGAGTGACATGTCGTCCTCGCGGAGCAGATCGAGGTTGCGGAATACGGGCGGCCCGTCGCAGAGCTGCGCGAGACTCTCGGCGAACCCGGTCGTCTCGGCGAGATCCGAGTTCGCCATCGCCTGCTCGTACGAGGGAAACTCCACGATCTGCAGGTACGTATCGTCCTGATCGCGGTCCTTGGTCTCCATGCCGTGGGTTGCCGCGCGTCTGCCCCGGGTCGCGGCCAGCCATTCGTCGAGGTGCTTGTTGAATTCGTCGAGCCGCGTGGTCTTGAATTCGATGGTCTGCACGAATTTCGTCATGATGGTTACCTCATCGATCAGCCGACCCATGTCGAAGGCTACTCCGCCGCTACCACCTCCGACAGCCCCGTGGCGGTCCCCTGTTCGGGGACCGAAGTCCCTTGTGTAAGCCGATACGGCGGGGAACGGTCGGGGCCGATGTCCAGGACCGTCCGCGGGCGGTTGCACCGTCGCGGCTAACCGTCGAGGAAGCGCGACAGCTCCGCGGTGACGAACCGCGGGTTCTCCTCGACGAGCCAGTGCCCGGCATTGGGCACGTCCACCGCGCGCACGATGTCGGTCATGCGCGGGGCCGCCGTCGCCCGGACCGCGTCGATCTGCCCCTGGGCGCTCATGAGCAGTGTCGGGACGCGCACCGGCGCCGCCGCCGCGGTGTCACGGACGTCCTTGTCGAGGGCGCGGTAGAGCTCGAAGCCACCGGACAGGACCTCGGGTCTGCTGTATGTCCGTGCGTACTCGTCGATCTCGGCATCGGTGAACGGGGAGCAGTCCGAGGTGCCGCCGAATGCCGTGCCGCCGAACGAAACCTGGGGGTAGAACAGTGCCAGGTACTCGCGGACGTCGTCGCCCACGACCGCCTCGGGCACCCGCCGCTGCGAGTGGAAGGCGATATGCCAGCTCATCGAGCGGTACGTGGCCGCATCGATCCCGGGCCCGGGCAGCGGCAGGTCCAGATAGGCGAGACCCGCTGTGTCGCCGGGGAATTGGCTCGCGTACTGAAACGCGACCGCGGCACCGAAGTCGTGGCCGACGACGCGGGCGTCGCGGATCCCGAGCCGGTCGGCGATCAGCGTGTGCACGTACCGCGCCAGGGTCGCCTTGTCGTAGCCGCTGGGTGAGCCGCTGCTGTCGCCGAGTCCGGGCAGGTCGACGGCGTACACGGTGTGGTGTTCGGCGAGCGCGGGCATGATCGGCCACCAGCCGTACCAGGTCTGGGGCCAGCCGTGGACGAGCACCACCGGGCTGCCGCTGCCGCCCTTCACGTAATGCATACGGACGCCGTCGATCTCGGCGAACTCGTGCCGGAACGTGCTGTCGAACCGCGGATCGCCCTGGGTGGCGGCGGCGTAGGGCGGGGCGCCGGTGGCGGTCTGTGTGGAGCAGGCCGCGGTGCCGACGGCGAGCAGGAGTGCGAGCGCGACGGTCACCGTCGTGCGCACGGATCGGAGAGAGCGGCATGACGCCGGCCGCGGTGCGGTGATCATGTGTTCCTGTCCTCGAATGTTGTCGGGCTCAGCGTCCGGTCGTGCCGTCGATGAGTTCGCGGAGAATGTCGGCGTGACCGGCGTGGCGGCCGGTTTCCTCGATCATGTGGGTGAGTGCCCAGCGGACGGTGGGCGCGGCGCGGCCACGCCGCGGGAGCCGCGCGCCGAGATCGGTGCATCCGTCGAGCACCTCGTCGGCGCGCTGGACCGCCTCCCGGTAGCGCGCGACGACCTCGGACACGCTGTCCTCGGGTGCGGCGCGGAAGGTTTCCGCCCAGTCGGTGACGTTGTCGCCGAGGAACATTGCCCGCTCGACGAAGGTCAGGTGCGTGAGCAGTCCGAGCAGGTTGGTGCCCGACGGCACGGCGGCCGTTCGCACCTGCGGTTCGGGGGCGCCGTCGACCTTGGCGGCGATCGACGCCCGCAGGTAGCCGAGGAAGCCGCGCAGGACCTCGGTCTCGCTGCCACCGGTGCGGGGCGGCGGGGTGTCGCGGCGGCGGGAGGTGGTGGGCATGGTGTTCCTCAGCTCTCAGGCGATACGGCGGATGAGCAGGACGTGGTCGGTGACCTCGGCCCGGCGGCCGCTCGGTCCCGTCGCGATCCGGCGGGGTGTGTCGGCGCGCTCGACGGTCCAGGCGGCCGGGTCCAGAGCGATTCCGGCGGCGACCTCCCGCGGGCTCGGATAGCGGACGTCGGGATCCTGGTCCCACGACCACGGCGCCGTCGAGCCGTGGTCGACGACCAGCAGCCACCCGCCCGGACGCAGCGCATGCGCGGCCGCACGCAGCACCGCCGCCCGGTCCAGGTCCGCCGGGGTGTGCAGGTAGTGGGCGCAGATCAGGTCGAACCGGCCGGGCGGAAAGGATTCGTGCAGGTCGTGCCGCACGGTGACGATCCGGTCGCCCAGCCCGTGTGAGCGCGCCAGCTCGGCCAGCCGCTCGACCGCGACCGCGGAGATGTCGGCGGCGGTGACGCGCCACCCCCGGCGGGCCAGCCACAGCGCGTCGCCGCCGTCGCCGCATCCGAGGTCCAGCACGTCGCCGGTGGTCAGATCCGAAACCGTCTCCACGAGACGAACATTCGGCTTCGGGTCGGTGGCGGCGGGTCGACCGGCGTAGACCCCGTCCCAGAACGCGACCGCGTCGGTGGTGCTCATCGAGACTCCTTCTGTCGGCACTCGCTCAGTCTCGACGGGCCCGCCGCGATCTGGCACGCAATCTTGCCGTTCTGGCAAGGTGGAGGCCGTGGACCACATGACCGAAGAAGTGCTCGACGCGGTGGGACCCCGGCTGCGCGCGCTGCGTCGCGACCGCGGCATCACCCTCGCCGCCCTCGCCGCGACGACCGGGGTGTCGGAGAGCACCCTGTCCCGGCTGGAGAGCGGGCAGCGTCGCGCGACCCTGGAGCTGCTGCTACCGCTGGCCCGCGCCTACGACGTCCCCCTGGACGAACTCGTCGGGGCCCCGCGCACCGGCGATCCGCGCATCCATCTGAAGCCGATCCATCGCTACGGGATGACCTTCCTACCGCTGTCCCGGCGGCCCGGCGGGATCCAGGCGTTCAAGATGCTGATCCCCGCCCGCCCGGAACCGCTCGAACCGACCCCGCAGACCCACGACGGCTTCGAATGGCTCTACGTCCTCAATGGCCGCCTGCGGCTGGTGCTCGGCGAACGCGATATGACGCTGCCGCCCGGCGAGGCGGCCGAATTCGACACCTCCCAGCCACACTGGCTGGGCAGCGCGGACGGCGGCGCGGTCGAACTTCTCATCCTGTTCGGCCTGCAGGGAATGCGCGCGCACGTGCGCGCCGACGCCCACCGGTAGTCCCGCGATTACCGGCGCACGTCCGCGACAACCGAATCGGCAATGATCGAGTAGGCTTGCCTCGCCTCTTTCCTACTTGATACACGGAGAAGTTCTCGATGAAACTGGACTTCGATTGGAGCGACGACGGACAGTATCATCAATACTGTGCCCATTGTCGTGCCGAGACTGTCGAACGAGTCTATGAGGGTAGAAAGACCTACTACTTCTGCGGCACGTGCAAGATGCGGCACGAGCGTTCGATCGTCATGGACCCGGCTATCAAATCCTGGGTCGCGAGCGACGGCGAGTATTGGCATGAGAGTGTCGGCGTATTCGTCCGCAACTCGATGGGAAAGTTTCTCTTCTTCGAGCGCACGATCTTCCCATTTTCCCTCACGGTTCCTTCCGGTCATGTCGATTCCGGCGAGGAGCCCGACGCTTCGGCCATTCGTGAGCTGACAGAAGAAGTAGGCATATCCGGAGAAGAAGTAATCGCCATCGCAACAGAGGATATCGTCGGTGACTCGTGCCGGCGCGGTGCCGATGTGCACCGCTGGCACGCCTACCTCCTGGTTCTCGACAAACCATTGACGATTGATGTCAGAGAGGAGGGTGAGAATCCGCTGTGGCTATCTCTGGATGAATCACGTGAAAAAGATCTGACATATCCGGTGAAGTTTATTGTCGATAAATATTCACATGAGCTGCAGCGGCCCGTTCGCTGAACCGAATGGCCATGTCGGTCGTGTGACCCGACGTCAGCTGTCCAACATACGAACAGCCTTGGTGGCCACCTCATCGACGCTGATATCTTGCATGCAGAGTCCGGCAATCGGTTGCGAGCATCGGTGATAGCACGGACTGCAGCCGAGCTTCGGCCCGATCAGTTCGTCCTTCGGAGAAAGTTCCAGCTCACGGTGTGGCATAGGCCCGGCCAATGCCAGGGTGGGTGTGTCTTGCGCTCGAGCAGCATGCATTCCGAACGTGTCACCGGTCACGACCAGACGAGATCGGTCGAGAACCGCCATGAAATCTCCGACATCGACGGTAGGCAGTACCGCGATATTATCGTAACGAGGCAGGGCGGAGATCACTCTGTTTCTGACCGCGGAATCTTCCGGACCGGAGAGAATGACAATCCCCTTGTCCGGAAATCGATCGGCGAGCCTTCCGGCGAGTGCGGCGTGCGATTCGGCCGGCCATCGCCGTAGACTACCTTTTTCGCTGGTTCCGATATTCAAGCCTATTAAATCGTCGGGTCGGTTCCCGCCGAAGATGTCTCGCAGTACCGACTCGGCTCGTTCATAGTTCTGATCGGTCAACCGGATGTCGTACCGCGGCTCCATATGCCCCAGCCCCACGCTCTCCATGAGGATCTCCTGCATCGTCGACTCGTTGGCCTTCCGGTACGCGTCGTCGATCTGCAGGCGTTGAATTCCCTGCGCATGCGGCATGACACCCTGGAACTTGCCCTGCGGATTCAATGCAAATCCTCCCACATGACGGGAGCCGGCAACAATATCTCTGGCCGAATCGCTCAGTTCGAAGTTCAGGAGAGCATCGAGATCCGGGACGATGTCCATGTAATCAGCGCGGGTGAGGCGGGTGGTGTCGACCGCCACGACACCTGGAACATAACGCAGGAGGTCTGCCCCGCGCCGATGCGTGAACCAGGTGATTCCGACTTGCGGATTCATTTGACGTAAAGCATCGGAGATCGCGGTTGTACGGAGTATGCTCCCCAACCCTCCCATTTCCACTATGCCCACTCGTTCGGCGGACTCGAGTATCGACGGATCGTACGGCATCGCCTGCACATCGAGGACCGATTCGCCGGGCTCGTACCGATTACAACCGGAGCAGTCGGGTAGGCGCTGTTTCTTTTGCTCAGGGCACGGTTTGTAACCTTCCCAACGAACGCAGTCCGATCTGAAGGCCGTCCGGTGATCATCTGCGCCGCGTTCCGGGCGTTCGGCAGCGGTGTTGTGGCCGGGGTGTGCATCCAGATCCATCCTCTGGAGCCCGGGTACGGGCCGCTCGTCCGTACGCTCGATCCGCGCGAGACCGGCGCGCACCTCGCGCGGGAATGCGTGGTGTATTTCGCTGACTCGTGATGCCCCTCTTTCGACGAGAGCATCGACGAGGCGTTGGGCCGCCTGCGCCATTCTCGCGGCTGGATCGCCACCACCCGGTCGGTCCATCGAGATGTCCTGTCGCTGTCAGAGGGCTGTGCGGCAGCGAGTTCGACAGTGGTCGAGACCATGTTCCACGCAGGTGTGACTCGTTTACGGCCGGCCGTGATCGGTTGTGCCGCATCATATTCGGCCCGCGACCGAGGATCTGTCAAAACGTCTCGTGCAGGTCCGCCCCGTCGACACCATCAATCACAATCACACCCCTGACCGGCCACAACACCACCCCGGCGGTACCGAACCCGCGCACTGAACCGACGGCTCACCGACACCGACCGCGCCAACTCGTGCGAGCCCCCGGTCAGCACGGCCGGAGCGGGTAGCACGGTGGCGGCGGAGCGACTGGGGCCGACCGTACGGGTGCGGGCGCGACAGTCGAGGGCGCAGCGGGAGACGCCGGCTTGTCAGGCGACTCCATATGAGTAGGGGCCAGCACCCCCACGCCAGAAGTATCCCAGCGGGCACCGGCCCGGTTCAGGCGGAACCGCTGCGGCAATTGTGGGTCGGCCACCGGAGCGGAGCGATAGCAACGGACCCTACCCCGGGAGACCGAGGCCGCTGACATCCATACCGCCCGCGTCAATCGCGCAGATGCGTAGCGAGTCGGCGGCCGAGGCCCCGCGGTCACGGAACAACATCGACGCGTACTGGCACGCTGGGGCCGACGTCTATCCGATCGTTTCGTCGGCCAGGCGTCGCAGCCGTTCGGCGAGCGGCGCGGCCGTGTGCCGGGTGGGCGCTGACCCCTCGGCGCCGATATCGACGTGGCCGATGCCGTCGACGGTCATAGCCAATGCGGCGATGGTGTGCTGTTCGGTGGCGTCGGCGAACGCGCCGCGGATGACCGCGTGGCCGTCGGTGACGTCGATGCTCCACTGACGGCGGCTGCCGGCGTAAATATCCAGCAGGGCGCGGACTTTCGCCTCCAGGTCGGTATCGTCGCGGGCCAGTGCGCGCAGGAGGTCGCGGCGCGCGACGATCCCGACCAGGATCCCGGCCTCCACGACCGGTAGCGACCGCAGGCGGGAGGTCAGCATGTGGGCGGCGACGGCGGAAACGTCACTGTCGGGGTGGGCGACCTCCGCCGGGACCGTCATCAGGGTCTCGACCGGTCCGCTGCGCTGACCAGGTCCCGCGGCCAGAGCATCGGATTCCGACAGCATACCGACCACGTGGCCGGTGTCGTCGACGACCGGCAAGGCGGCGAATCCGTGCTCGGTCAGCAGTGAGATCGCCTCGGACAGCGTCGATTCCGGTCGAACTGTCACGACCGGCCGACTCAGCACGTCTCGTGCATACATGGTTGTCACCTTTCGGAAAAGTGGCGCCACCGGGTCCTCCCGGGAAGCGGAAATACCATCGGCACTGTCGATTTCACGCCGCGGAAGGGTTCACCGACAGGGCATCGAGTCGGTCTCGACGGGGACCGAGGTCCTTCATCGTGACGCCATCGAGGCGCACCGCAGCGGTCGAAACTACCTCGGTCCGCGACCGCTGTCAGGGTGCCGGTGGCCTCGCTGGACCGCCGGGCAGCGTCACATCATCGGACAGGGCCCCATCATGTTGCACAGCCAGTGGCAGAGCATCTGCATCGGGTTCATGGTCGTCTCCTCGGTTGTCGGTCCGTCTACGGTGGCGCATTTCGGGCGGCCGTCGGCAGGGCGGGACGTCCTTGACGCACAGGGGCTTTCGCCCGGAGCGGACTGTGCGTGATGGCACACCGTCAGCGCACGCGGTGCTGGCTCGACCTCCGTCGATCGCCTCGCGATGCCCCCAGCGCACCTGCCGGGTTTCGCGGCCCCGGCAAGTAGCGCGGCGGCACTTCGACAGGTTTCGCAAGAGCACTCGGGCCCTGTAGTCCGTGCGTGATCGGCCGCAGGCCGGACAACGGCGTCGGCCTGGGCAAGGCAGATCAGCTTGGGCACCGCACGACGGACCGTCGAACAGTCGCTTACAGGTGTCGACCAATGGCCCTGATACGGAGGTCTTCGGCATCGGTTGTCGGCACCCGGAAGCTCGGATAGTTGCCTTCATGAACAAGAACCGGGCTGCCGAAATCCGTGCCGATGAGATCGAGAGGTCGCTGCTGGGCGTCCGCGCCGAGGTCTGGTGGTCACCAGCGGACCGCGCGTATGTCGCCTTCAGCGTCGATTATCCCGACCTGATCTGCAGCGATCCCTGGTCGTCGCTGGCGGCGATCAACAAGCTCGAGGACCGGATTCGCCGGACCCTGGTCGCGGAGGCCACTCGGACGGCGGCCTGACCGCAGTTTGCCGACCAGTCACTCGTTTCGAGGAGTACGTCCATGATGCACAAGCGTGTTGCCGATGTCATGACCCGCGATGTGGTCTGTGTGCGCACCGATACGCCGTTCGACGAGGTGGTGCGCGTACTCGCCGAGCACCGGATCAGCGGTGCGCCGGTAGTCGACGACACCGGCCGGGTCGTCGGCATGGTCACCGAGGCCGATCTGCTGGGCAGGCAGGCGCGTGCCGGTGGCGCCGCCGGCACCGCGATTTGGCATCTGTTGCGGCGCAGGGCCTTTGCCCGCAAAGGTGTGGCGCTCACCGCCGCGGAGTTGATGACCGCACCGGCGGTGACCCTGGCGCCCGGTGACCGCCTGACCACGGCCGCGGCCACACTGGCCCGGCACGACATCAAACGCGCCGTCGTCGTCGATGCGGACCGGATCCCCACGGGTATCGTCAGCCGCAAGGATCTGCTGGCGGTCTATCTGCGCCCGGATGCCGAGCTTGCCGACGAGATCCGCACGAACGTCCTGGACCGTGCCCTGTGCGTGCCGACCGGCGAGGTATCCGTCGACGTCGTGCAAGGAGTCGCCACACTGCGCGGAAAGGTGGAGCGGCGGAGCATGATCGATATAGCGAACGTCCTGACGGCGGCCGTGGACGGCGTGGTCGATGTGCACACCCACCTCACCGCCGACCTCGACGACACCCGCATCCCGCCACCGCAGCCAGCCGACGTGGGCATCCTCTTCCCTTACACACATCGCTGAACCGACGCGACGATGTCGCGCGGCAACCGGGGCCGGGAACGGTCATCCCGGTCGCCGCGCCCGCCACGGTGGATCAGGGACGACCGGAGGTCTCGGCTTCCACGGCGTAGAACCGTGTGAGGAACCGCCCGGCCGGCGCCGCCGGAATCCGGCGCGCCACGTCGGCCTCGGTGATGATGCCGATCGGCCGGTTGTCCGCCATCACCGGGATTCGACGGATGTGGTGCTGCCGCATGACCGTCAGCACATCGGTCACGGTGGCGTCCGCGTCGACGGTGTGCAGCGGCGCCGACAGCATCGAGCCGATATCGGTTCGGCCCGGATCCGCTCCCGCCGCAGCACATTTCACGGCCAGGTCACGATCGGTGACGATACCCACCGCACTGCCGAACGCGTCGTGCACCAGCAGCGCGCCGACGCCCTCGGCCCGCATGCGCCGCGCGGCCTCGGTGACCGAGTCACCGAGCGCGACGGTGTGCACGCCGTGGTGCATGATGCCCCGAGCGGTGTCCGCGACGATCTCGTTGCGCACCTCCACCACACCGTCCACGGCCGCCGCCAGCGCACCGGCGAGCCCGATCATCCCCGGTTGCTCCACCGTTCCGCGTAGCGTCACCACACCCGCGTGCACGTCGACGGTGACCTCCGACGGCGCCAGCCACAGGGTCTTGTGCAGTACGTCGAACCGGATCTGTTCGGCCAGTTCGGCATCCGCCCGCCGGTACACCGACAGCAGGTCCTTGCGACTGACGACTCCGACCAGCTCGCCCGTCGGGCCGACGACCGCCGCGCGCTTCACGTGGCACCGGGCCAGGGTGGCCGCCGCGGCGGTGACCGTCGTCTCCGGGACGACCGTCACCGCGGGCGCATTCATCAACTCGCCCGCCGTCCGCGCGTCGCTGCGGCGGGCGAACCGCATGCGCCACAACGACCCCCACAGCGTGCCCGTCAACGGCCCGCCCGCCCGTACCTGCCGTTGCAGCAGATCGGCCTCGCTGACCATCCCGGCCACGCGCCGCTCACGGTCCACCACCGGCACCGCGCTCACACGATGTTCCGCCAGCAGGCGCACCAGCTCCTGGAACGGTGTATCCGCCGGCACGCTCACCACATCGCGGGTCATGACGTCGCCGACCGTCATCCGTGTCATCGGGCAATCCTCTCCTGCGAACCCCCGCCAGCCTGGCAGGACCGGGCCGCCGTAAACGGAGGCGAACAGCCCGACGTCGAGGTACCAACGTCACCCTCGGTCCAGACGCACACACGACTGGGCGACGCCGCACAGCCGGTCGGCCACCGAGGTCCAGGACCTTCGCCCCTCCCACGGCATCCGGTGGACGCCGATGATGATCCCATCCACCGACATCGAAAGAGGGCGACATGACCACGGCACGAGACATCATGCACGCGGGTGTCGAAATCATCCACGACCACGACTCGCTGGCCGAGGCAGCGCGCCGCATGCGCGACCGCGGCATCGGCGCACTACCCATCTGCGACACCGACGGCCGGCCGATCGGCATCGTCACCGACCGCGACATCGTCATCAGATGCCTTGCCACAGGAGCGAATCCGGAACAGGTCAGCGCCGCAAAGCTGGCCCAGGGCACCCTGCACACCGTCTCTCCCGACACCGACACGTCCGCGGTACTGGAACTCATGCGACAGCACCGGATCCGCCGCCTGCCGGTGCTCGAGCACAACCGGCTCGTCGGGATCATCACCGAAGGCGACCTGGCCCGGCGACTGCCCGAGGAAGAGGTGGGCGAATTCATCGAGGCGGTCTGCGCGCCGTAGCCGTCGGTGGCGGCCACGCCGTCTTCATATCCCTGCCCGCACGGGCCGCTGGACCAGGCGGTCCCGGGCGGGCAGGCGACAAGTTCGCCGAATGCGTGACACCGCGACGATGAGATCGCGATACTGGTTGCGCCCCAACGACGGTGGCATCAACTATTCGAAAAGCACCGGAATCACCTCGGGGTCGGCTGTCTCGTGCTGCTCTGACATCCGCCCACCCGGCGGTGTCCGGCAACGGATTCCGCTATTTGTCCTGGCCGATCGGCTTGCTGATCGCCCGCCATTCGCGCGCCCAGGCGAGGCTGTGGCGGAGACCGAATACCCGATGCGCGGACACGATCACCGCCGCGACGCCCAGCCAGCTCGACACCAGGACCCCCAACCCGGTGTTGACACCACGCGTCGTGGCCGCGCCGGGCGGCAGCGGTGGCGTGGTGCGGCTGCCGTCGGCGGCCAGCCACACCGGGACGGTGTCCCCGCGCCGGGAGTCGCGGGGCACTGTGATCGTTTCCTGACCGGATTGCCCGTTGTGGTTCCAGTGGACTGTTGCTTCGAACCAGCTGCTGGTCTGCCGCGCATACCGACCGGTGCCGCTCCGCTCGACCGGGTCGCCGGAAATGGTGGCCGCTACAGAGGTTTTCGCGGCATTCTCGGCGGCGATGCGCTCGACGGCCGACGAGTACCCGGCCGTGCCCGCGGCACCGGCCATCGGAACGGCCAGCAGCGCCGCCAGCAGGGCGAGCAGCCGGATCACCCCCTCGACCCGGTCCGCCACGCGCATGAGCGGATTGCCGATCCACGGTTGCGCGCGCCACATCCGCACCGCCACCGAGGGATATCGCGGCTGCACCATGACAGTCACCTTCTTCCGCACTCGGCGCACCAACCTCACGTCGCACCGAGATGCCGCGCGCCGAAGGGACTGCCGCCCAATGGGACCGGGTGATCCGACGCTCGGCAGAGTCCCTTTCGAGTTCGTCCATCCTCAGCGTTGCGCACCGGGGCCGGTCTCGGGACCGCCGGATGTCATCAACGCCGGGGTCGTCCGACAGCGACTCCGAGGCGCTCGGATTCACAGTCGGCCGCATGGCGCGGACAGAGCGCTGGAAACATTTGCGGTCCCGATTCTCGAGCGCATGTGTGTCGGGCTCGCCGCACGGGTCGAAGGTCCCGCACCTCACGGCGAAAGGTCACACGCCGACCGCGGCAGTCACCCGGAGGCTCGGCCGAGCATGTCCCGAAAGGCAACGGTGACAGGGACTTTCGCCCGGTGTGCCACGCCGGTGTGCCCGTTGATCATCGACGCATGTCATGGAGTACACGATGGCCGGGCGGAGCCGGGCGATGACCGCCGAGTATTCGATGTCCGGTCCGGCCGCATCCGCAGGCCGGGTGCCGCGACCCGTTGTCGGGGGACCATGTTCGGGCCGACGCGTCGCGCGGCCCCGCGACCGGGCGCGGGCCGGTGGCCGGTATGTGGTGGCCGACGTCGATCACCGTGTCCGGCTGCGGGGAACGGGGCGCTACTGGTTCGTACCGGTCACGCTCGGTGGGTTTCTCGGCGTTCTCGCACCGGTGGCAGGTGGTGTGCTGACCGCGGGCGCGGATCCGGCGGTCTCGGCCGCGGCGATACTGATCGGTGCGGCGGTCTACGGTGGCCTGCTCGGCGGGACACAGGCCGGAATTCTGCGATTGGTACTGCCGCGGTTGCGGATCCGGCGCTGGGCCACGGCGACAGCGGGCGGTACGACGGTGGTGGGGGCGGTGGCGGTGGTCTCCCTGTGGGCCGGTGGCGGGACCGTTGACTGGCCGACCTGGGTGCAGTTGCCGTCCACGGTCGTGGCCGGGCTGGTCATGGTGTTCGCGGTCGGCGTGGCGCAATGGACTGTGTTGCGGCACTTGACCGATCGTGCGGGCCTGTGGATCACCGCCAACGGCACCGGCTGGACCGCCGGTCTTGTCGGGTTCGCTGCGGGCGTCGCCGCGCTGTTCCAGCCGCAGCAATCCACCCCCGTGACGCTGGGTGTGTGCGCCGTCGCCGGGTTGGCGCCGGCCGCGGTCGTCGCGGCGGTGACGGGGGCCTTCCTGCCGTGTGTGCTCCACGACCGCTACCTGCGGTCGGGTTCTCGAGAGGGGTGATTGCGGTGTGGGTGTCGCGGAGACGAGCGCGGCATGCTGTGTGGGCACGATCCTGCTGCTGGGCGAGTGTGGTCGCGGTGCTGATTTCGGTGGTCGCCGCGAGCCCCGCCGCGGCGGCTCCGCCCGGCGTGCATGTGGTCGGCGAGGTTCCGCTCGGCGGTTTCGCCGAGCGGCTGGATGTGTATTCGCCCGCGATGAACCGGGTGGTGAGCAACCGTGTGATCCGGGCCGCCGATGGTCCGGCGCCGACGCTGTACCTGTTGACCGGTGCCGGTGGTGGCGAGGACGGGATCTCGTGGTGGGACGACACCGACGTGCGGGAGTTCTTCTCCGGCAAGCACATCAACGTGGTGATGCCGGTCGGAGGCGGATTCAGCATGTACACCGACTGGCTGGCCGACGACCCGGTACTGGGCCGCAATCGCTGGCAGACCTACCTCACCCGGGAACTGCCCGGGATCGTGGACTCGCATATGGGAGCGACCGGGCGAAACGCTGTCGCCGGGGTGTCGATGAGCGCGGCGTCCGCGCTCGACCTCGCGATCCAGGCGCCGGAGGTGTACGACGCGGTCGCGGCCTACAGCGGATGCCCGTGGGCGGCCGACCTTTTCGGCACAGTGATGGTCAGCGCTCAGGTGGCGCGCGGCGGCGGTAACCCGCTGAACATGTGGGGCGTGCCCGGCGACCGGATGTGGCGCGCGCATGACGCCTTCGCCCGTGCCGCGGCCTTGGGCGGCAAGACCGTCTACCTGTCGGCGGCGTCCGGGGTTCCGGGCGCGATCGACCGCGGCGGGGCGCCCGCACCGCCGGTCGAGGCGATCGCGAACGCCTGTACGTCCGCGTTCGCGGGCAGGCTCGCGCAACTCGGCATTGCCGCGAGGTATGTCGAGCGCCAGGCGGGTTCGCACACGTGGGGGCAGTTCGAAACGGATTTGCACGACTCCTGGCCGTATTTGGCCCGAGCCGTCGGGGCATGACGACGAGCTCATCCGGTAGACCCCTTGCCGCACACCGACACGGACGCCTCCACGCGGGGTCCAAGGTCACGATCTTCGGTGACCGCGTGCACTCACGACAGCGGCATGGATGGCGAATCGTGGGAGTCGGCTTCGAACCGGACGAGTTCCGTGGCGCGGAAGGAGATCTCATGCTGGATGTGTTCGTGCTTGTCGCCGCCGGGCTGTCGGTCGTCGCACCGACCTGGCTGATCACATCCCGGACCCGGCGATATCGTGCCGAGCAGGCCGAGCGTCGCCGCGCCGGCATCGCCCGGCATCCGTGCACCGTCACCGAGCCACCGGAACCGCCGGTCGTGGACGCCGACCTCGTCGTCGAGTGGCGGGATCCAGCGCGGATCCGGCCCGCACTCGAGACGGAGAACGCGCTGCTGGCCGCGCGGCTCGCCCACCGGATCACCGCGGCCGAATACCGCGAGTCCCTGGCGGAGCTGGCACGGCGATGCGAACCCCACGCGGAGTCGGGGAGCGAATAGCCGCGTGACCGGAGATCCGCTGACCATGTGGGCCAGCGGTGACCGCGCCCCGGGCGCGGAGGAACGGATCCGCACCGTGACCCGCCGAATGGTGCAGCGACAATCCGAGGAGGTCGGCGTGACCGACACGAAAGACACACTGCCGGAAACAATTGGGGACGATGCGATCTTGTGGCCGGACCCCAGCCCACTCAGCATGTGGTGGGAGACCGTCATGCGTGGCCGGGACGTCGACGCCACGCCGCCGCAGCGACCACACGACGACATCCCAGTCACCGATCCGGGAGTGAAACACCCGTGACGAACCGCCGGAGGCAGCGCTCGACCGTGTCGTGGGCTACGGCAGTGGTGCGGTCCAGATAAGGCGGGCGCCGGTGGGGTCGGTGTGGGCGATGTCGAAGTGTCCGCCGACTTGTTCGGCGCGGTGGGAGAGGTTGGTCAGGCCGCTGGGGGTGATGCCGCGGCCGTCGTCCTCGATGCAGACGGTCAACTCGTCCGCGACGGTGACGGTCACGGTGACGGTGGTGGCGCCGGAGTGACGGACGGTGTTGGAGACCGCTTCGCGGACAACGGCTTCGGCGTGATCGGCGAGTACGGGATCGATGACCGACAACGGGCCGGACACCCGCAGTTCGGTGGTGATCCCGGTGTCGGTGGTGGGTTGGTGCACGGCGTCGTGGAGGATTCACGTTCGCGATACGGGCTTTTCATCGTGCAGGGACGGGTCGCGCTGTCGCCTGCGGCGGCGAATTGGCGGCGGAGGCGCCCGCGCAGCCGCATGGCCGTCGTCCACCACATGCCCGTCGGCGTCAGCAACGCGGCCACGGTGAGAACGGCCGTGCTCACGAGAGTTTCTCCAGCAGCCGGTGCGGTTCGAACATCAGCACTCGGCGGATCTTGTCCTCCAGGTCGGTGATCGCCGCGAGCGCCGACCCGGCGTCACGACCGGTGAGCGTGGCGAACTCGGCACTGGAGGCGATGAACGCGCGCTCGGGTGGAGACCAGTGGGTGTCCCACTCGACCTCGAGCAGTCGGCGGTCGATATCACCGTCGCCGCCGCTGTTGCGGGCTGGATTCTTCATGGCGTTACTCTCCCCGACCACACCCGGCCGCCAAACCATCCAGATGACCCGAACGAGCAGGTCTTACGTCCTCTCCAGCGTCCGGCCCCACGTCGTGGGTGACCGTGTGCGACAGCGCCTGCGCCACGCGGGTACCGGCGCCGCAGACAGGCCCCTGTCGTGCTTTGCACGGATCTGCGTCGATCATCAAGGGCGACAGCCCAGCCGACCGTATCGGTCGCGGAAGATTCCGGATGGACGGTTCATGACACGACTCCAGGACACCGCGAACACCCCACCACGCACCAGAGACCTTCGTTCACCAGCCATCGCCCACGCGCCCCGGGGACCGGATATCCCAGACACCGTCCGCTCGGCCGCCACACCGGCGTCAGCGCACTGTCCGGTTCCGGCGGTGACGGTCCACCGCTCGACAGGCCAGCACACCGACGAGATACCCGGTCGACACCACAGTCAGCGCGAGCGCCGCACCGCTCAGCAGTCGCCGACCGGTCGCATGCTCGACGGGATCCGGCCCAGCCCCCGGCGGTCCCTCCGGCGCAGGCGACGGTTCCGGTTCCGCCGCGAATTCGACACCGGCGCTGGTGATCTCGATATCGTCCGGGGTCAGCCGCCACAGGCGGAAGTCTCCCGGTATCGACCGCAGCAGATCGACCTCGACCCCGAGCGGCGGCGGGTGCAGCACCACACGCACCGCATGCCCGCCACCGAACGGCCGGTCCGCAGGGGCGGTCGGAATCAGCAACTCGCCACCCGACGCCATCACGCAGATCATCGGCACCTGCGAACCGTCATCGGCGCACACATCACCGACATAGGCGGCCACACCCTGCTGACCCACACCGGGCGAGCCATCCGCGATACTCACCTCGCCCCCTCTCATTCCGGGAACCATTGACCCATACCATCATTCGCAGCTCGGAACCTCAGCCACCAGAGCCGTTCGGCACACCACGAACAGGCCCCCGGCCCTGCCGCCGCGCCCACGGACCGCGATACGGACGGCGGCATTCGGCACCGGTCGACCAAACGGATGCGACGC
Organism: Nocardia mexicana NBRC 108244; assembly: GCF_001613165.1. Lineage (GTDB taxonomy): Bacteria > Actinomycetota > Actinomycetes > Mycobacteriales > Mycobacteriaceae > Nocardia > Nocardia mexicana. The sequence continues at coordinate 71,599 of NZ_BDBV01000081.1, read as the reverse complement.
TGCGCGCCACGCGGGATGTGTCGGCCACCACCAGGAACCTTCGCCCCTACCTGCGGCCACTGGTCCATGGTGGGATGGTGAGCATAGGTAAATACATGCCGCCGCGACCATGCCGATATCGACGAGGCCGCTGCCGCCACCGAAGCCGGTCGAAGCCGATGAGCCCGCATCCGGCAGCGGCAAGAAGAGCCGCCAATTCAACTTCGCTGTGGATGTCGCCGCAGCCGAACCCGTTGTGCTGCAGGAGCACAACGCCTACACGTGGACCAACCTCACCGAGGAGCCACCGGTCACGGACGCGGTGAAGCAGGTACTGGCACGGTACCGGGAGAGCTGATCCATCCACTCTGAGCACCGCCGAAGGCGGACAGCTCACCATGCACTGAAGGGCTCGCCCTCCACAGGCCAGTTTGCCTTGGGCCGCAATCGGACACCCGTGACGAACAGTGCGTCGCATCGAGCCATCACGCAGTGGCCGTCACCGGTGAGCGATTGCGGCTCGTGGTGCATCCGATCACCGGCGACGGCTCGTATCCGAGACGGTGCTCGTGATCTCCGAGCACCGTTGAGTATTCAGCGCAACCGGGCGACCGGTTTGCTGGCATGACCGACGTCACACCCATGAGGTGGATGATGGCCGTCGTAGTTGTCAATCCGAACCATGCAGGAGGAGACGGTTGTGCCCCGGCAATCAGTGAGACGTTTTGTAGTTCAGTAAGATTCATTCCGTCCAGCCGCTGCGGTTCATGCGTTGGAAGTAGGCGTCGTCGGCGGCTTCGGCTTCGTCGTCCGACAGTGGCCGTCGCGGCGGGTCCGGCGTGTGCTGTTTGCCTTGTAGCTGGTTGAGCTGTTCGCGGATACGTGGATCGGCTTTGCGGGTGAGGCGTTTGACCTTGTTTCTGGCGTCGGTGCGGGCGTGGCGGTGGCAGTCGAGGAGTGCGGTGGTGAGCTGGCTGCTTGTCCAGCGCATGGCGCCGGGCGCAATCTGCAGGCTGGTGATATCGCCGTCGGCGTTCACCTCGACGTTGATGCCGCGCAGCTCACCGCGCCCGCGCACCTCGCCGACGGCATTGGCCAGTTGCTGGCTGTTGCGGCGGATCTCGGCGAGCTCGTGCTGGAGCTGTTGCTCCCATTCTGGGATGGTGGTCATCGTGGCCGGTCGCTCCACTCACTGGTCGGGGGTAAACTCTACGGTCCAGTCGCCGTTCAGCTCCGCTCGCAAGCGGTCAGCGAGGCGCTGGCCGTCTTCCCAGAACAGGCGTTCTGCGGTGGGTGAACTGAATTGCGGGTTACCGGGATCGTTGTCCAGATCGTAGGTTGCATCCCATCGGTCGGACCATTTGATCAAAGCTTCTGCGAGGGCGTCGGATACACCGACGGACTCGGGTGACACATTGTCGTAGATGCCGTCCTTGTAGATCCACGTGGGATACATTTGAATTTCTGGCCGTAGCTTGAGGCGATGCATGATTCTCCTATGATACCGGGTTGGCGCCGACGATGTATCCGTTGTTCGAGACCGTGACGGCGACCCGGAGTTTGGTCCCGTTGTGCATGATTTCGTAGATCGGCCGGTCTTTGCCGGATACCCCTACCTTTTCACCTTCGGTCGCGGCTTCATGACCAGCTCGGAAACTTCGTTCTCGGGTATGCCTTTGTTCGCGAAATCGTCGCCGTGGGAGAGTATGTGCTGCAGCCCGGCCCGGGAGTTGCCCTGTTCAAGGAACACGACTTTCCCGTCGCTGTCGCGGCCGATCTGCACGATCTTGTCGCGGTCGAATTTGATGCCTTGGCTTTCGAGTTCCTGGATCAGTTGCTCCCGCTCGGCGGCACTGGTCGCGGGCCCTTTCTTCGGTGCGGGCGGTCCGCCGCGGTGCGGTGAGAGCTTCGTTCTAGCGGCCTCGACCCATTTGCGAACCTTTTCCAGGAGCGGTTTCAGTCGCTCGGCGAGAGGTTTGAGTGCGCCGACGACGATCTTCGCGACTTTCGCGGCGAGTTCGGTGATTATCGTGGCGATGCGGCGGGCCCGCATGGCGATCCGGCCTGCCAAGGCCGAGTTGCCGACCCATTCGGACAAAGAGCCGGTGAACGGTATCAAGACCGCGAAAGCGGCCTCCGCGGCCGCGGTTTCGATGGCGAAGTCTTTGAGTTCGGCGAGGATCTTGTGATGGGCGTCGTCGAGGTGGGTTGCGTACTCGCCGCACGAGTCGCCGAGGGCCTGGCAGGCGTCGGCCAGCGCGGTGAAATCGGCCTGCCGTTCCTGGCACGTGGAGACCGCGATCTCGATCTCCGGCGACTGCTGGTTGGTGAGCAGTTCAACGGCTCGCGGTGTGAGACCAGCGATGGTCCGGTAATCAGCGGCCGCGGTGTGCCACGCCGTCTTGACCGCGTTCAATTGGTCCTGATGCCCATTCGGCCACCCGAGGCCCACCGCGTCCTTGATGAACGACCATCCGAAGGGCTCCGGAATCCCGTCTCCCGCTGCCGACGGCGCGGTCTCCGGGAGGCACGGGTCCCACGACAGTGGTGGCGGGGGTGGCGGGGGCAGGTTACGGCGGTCGGCGGAGATCTCGGCGACCTGATGGTTGTGGGCGCCGACCAGGATCAGGTCCCGGGTTTGGCCGCACGCGGTCGCCAGTCTCGACGAGGTGGAGATCGCCAGCTGTGCGGCCTCGTCGTATCCGGCCGCCCACTGCGCGCCGACGCTGTCGCTGCCCGCCATCCCCGCATACGCCATCAGCACAGCGACCAGCGACGAATGCGTGGTCACCGAATCGGTGGACATTTGCCCGAAAACCTCACCGGCCGAGTGATATTCCTCGGCGCGGTGCACAATCACCGGAACCGTCGGCGCAGTCATGGCTCTCAATCCCGATTGTCAACGCGACTGTGCCGAGCGCGCACAGCGTCGTTGGCGGGTGAGATCGGCATCGTGCCAAAGATAGCGAAGGATCCGGCGTCGATCCGGGCCAATCCGTGCCTTGACGGTGCCTAGAGGGATCGGATCGGGCGGAGAGTAATGGCGCTCGGGCGTTCTGCCGGATCGAGGTGTTACTCGCAACGATGGTGGAGTGTCAGCGGCCAGTTGGAGTTCCACTGGCGGCCGCTTAGCGGGGGAACTATCTGGCTGCTGCTGCAGCCCAACTGCAACGAGGCGCGGGCTCGGAAGACTGCGGTATGCGGCAGAAGAGGACGTTCGTCGAACGCCCCTAACCCAAATAGAAACGCTCGTCAGTGGCGTCAAATTTGCCGCTACCAGTTGCCCGGGGCTCGCTCTCCGGCGTCAGGCGTCACCGCTAGCTGACGTCAGAATTCACCAGCGTGGGCGAGGGGTACGGTCGGCTCGTTACGTCTGCGCCTGCTGTAGCAGCTGCTCCAGTTCTTTTCGGACTTGCTTCAACGGTGCGGTGTCGCGCTGGGCGCGAGACAGCACGACGGCTCCCTGGATCGAGGAGACCACCATGGTGGCAAGGGCGGGGGTCCGTGATTTCGCGATCCCCGCGCGTTCCAACTCCGCGCAGATCAGCTCTTGCCAGGTGTGAAATATGGCGTGCGCCTGCGGGACCAGCTCGGGGTCGACAGTGCTGCCACCGATCGCCGCGGACGTGATCGGGCAGCTCGCGGCGAAGTCCTTGTGGGTCAAGATACGGATCCAGTAGTCGACGATGTGCGCGATTCCGGCGGCCGGATCACCGGTGAAGCCCTGCGCGATCGCGGTGTTCATCATGACGCCCGCGAGGTCGAGCGCCTCGGTAATCAATTGCGAACGCCCCTCAGGGAAGTGGTAGTACACCGAGCCGCGCGGGGCCCCGCTGCGCGCGACGACCTCGTCGATGGTGATGGCCGCCGCGCTCTGCTCCGACATCAGCTCGACCGCCGCAAGCAGCATCCGCTGCTTGGAGGAGGGCTTTTTCGCGCGGGTCGATGTGCTTGGATCAGCCGTCTCGTGGTCTGCGGCGGGCATCTCCTACCTCCGTCACTTCCAAGACTAGACTCTATACTATACCGTATATTCACGGCCGGCGGGATGGGCGGTGATGAGGCGTTGGGGTCTGACATATGCCCCCGACCAAGCCGACACACATTGCTCGAGCCGCATCGAAGCCTGCGGGCAACGGCGGCCCGAGTGCGCTGTCCTGCGCGCGAGACCAGTCATCGAGAAGGGCTATCGCATGTCCACCACAGTCGACCTGCCGTTCGACACACTCGGCCTTTCTCAGCAGGGGCGGGTCCTCACAGTCGTGTTCCGAAGCCCGCCACACAATTTCGTCACCTTCGCCTTCATCCGGGAATGGGATGTGCTGACCCGCGCCGTGGATCGTGACGGGTCGATCGGCGCGGTCGTCGTCACCGCCGAGCCGGGCCTGCCGTTCATGACACACGTCGATCCCGAGGACGTGGGCGACGCGATTCGCCTGCCGATCTCCTCGCTACGCGCGGAGCTGCTGTATCCGGGATGGAAACTGGCCCGAATGTTGCTGCGGCTGCCAGCCGTGCCGTCGTTGACGCGCAGGTTCGGCGGGCCGGTGGGGCGGGCGCTGGTCTTCGGATCGCAGTGGCGGCGCAGTCTGCTTCGGATGAGTCGATCGAGCACCGTGTACCTCGCGGCGATCAACGGTCACGCGGTCGCCGGCGGGTGCGAGTTCGCGCTGGGATGCGATATCCGCTACGCCTGCGATGCCCCGGATGTGCGGTTCGGCCAGATCGAGATACTGGCCGGGGTCGTGCCGGGTGGCGGCGGTGCGCTACGCCTGCCTCGAATGATCGGCACCGCACGGGCATTGGAGCACATGCTCGACGGTGCGCCGATCACCGCCGCACAAGCGCTGGAATGGGGTGTGGTGAGCAAGGTACTGCCCGCGCAGGATCTTGTTGCCGCCACACAGGCCACCGCCGCGCGGCTGGCCCAGCGCTCGCCGCGTGCGATTCGCGCGATCAAACAGCTGACACATGGGAGCACGAGCCAATCGTTGAGTACCGGACTCGATCGCGCGATGGCCGCCTTCGGTGCGGCGGCGGTGAGCCGTCCGGTCAAGGCCACCCTGCCGGCGTTGCTCGCCGACATCGCCGAGACCGGCAGCACACCGCTCAGCGCAGGCGAACAACGCTGGGTGCAGGGCACGCGCGTCGATCACACCGACCACGAACCCAGCGGAAGGTAGACCGTGCCCGTGACGAGACGAACGACAGCGGTACCGAGGGCGCTGATCGCCATGCTTGACCGGTACGACCTGCGACTGCGCTGGACGCATCTGTGCGATGCGTTGATCAGGCCGTATCTCTACGCGTACGGCGTCGGGTTCGCCTGCTTCTGGACCTGGGGTCTGATCGTCTCGGCGACCGGTGCGCATGTCCCGCTGTGGATGAACGAGTTCTTTCTCTGGAATCACGGTCACAATCGAGATCCGGCTGCCGCGATGTTCTCGGTGGTCGGCCTCGTCTGGATGGTCTTCCTGCTGCGCGGGGTCAAGAATCTGGCCCAGAACCATCTGCTGGTGGATTTCACGATCGCCGCGAGCTGTGCGCACTTCGCTCTGATGACGATCATGTCCACCTACATGCCCGATCATCGCGCGCACCTGTACAAGGACACGCTGATGGGCTGGGTGGTGACGCTACCGCTGGTGGTGATCTGGCTGACGGTGCGAAAAGAATATGTCGCCTTCTATGAAACAGTCTCCTGGGCAATCGCATTCGAATCGGACTCGGCAGCGGGGCGGCAGCCCTGACAACCGCCGACCGAGCGGACTCGCGCTGGGCTTCGCCGTCAAGGCCTGACGCTAGCGGCGGTGAGCGCGGCTTCGGCGACGACGACGAAAGCCGAACCAGGGCGTCACGATCCTGAAAAGCAATCCTGTAATCGGCATGTGCGAGCGTTGGAAGACGGTGTTGGCCAACCATTCTGGATGATTGGTCAACGTGCGCACAGCGGCAGGAGGGTGCATCCCGGCGGACCGAACTTACACTGAGCGATGATCGACTGCGTGGGCGGACTTCTGGTTTTGGTGAACGGGCTACCCGGCTCGGGCAAGACGACGCTGGGGGCGTCGCTGGCACGGTCGTTGAACGCGTGGTTCTTGTCCAAAGACGCCGTCAAGGAAGCCCTCGCCGGTAGCCTCGAAAACGTCAGTGACCTACCGGAATTGGGTGGTATCGCGATGGATGCGGTCTGGGCGCTGGCCGCCCGATCGCCAGCCGCTGTAGTCATCGACTCGTGGTGGTTCAAGCCGCGGGATCTGGCGTTCGCACGCGCCGGCATCGAAAGGGTCGGTGCTCGCCACACTGTGGAGGTGTGGTGCAACCTTCCCTCGGAGGTCGCACGATCCCGATACGCCGGTCGGCAACGAGCGGCGATCTATCGAGACCAGCAACGCTTGGTCGAGAACTGGGACCATTGGGCGGCTCACGCCGCACCACTCGGTCTCGCTCCCACCCTCCTGGTCGACACCACCCGGACAGTTGATCCCGCGGTCCTTGCGCAACGGATCCAGGCGATTACCGACTCCTCGGCGGAGCATTGACTCCTCGCCCGGGGCCTTCGGCCAGCACGATCAGCGGCAATAGCGTGCGTTCGTCGGATCTTCTGGTTGGCAATACGGTCCAATTGGTGGATGACCTCGAACTCCGATCGGTATCTGCTGAGCAACGGGACAGACGATCGTGTGACGTTGTTCCACGACGGCAGGGTGAAAGTGTGGTCTCGATTCCACCTGTGGGAGATCATCGAATCTGGTCGGCACAATGCGCTGGGTGAGTTCGTACGGCTCGCAGCGGGACGCATTCTACAGGTCCAGGGACCGTCTGGCGCGCGGCAAAAGCCGACCTTCGTTGCATCGATAGATCCGACGCTTGGTGACCGCGATGCGGCGACCGTCGCCGGGGACAACGGAACCTTCGTGACCTTCCACCACGACGGCTCGATCACTGTAGGCAATGATTGTCGAGACATCGAGGAGACCGTCAACCTCGGCCGCGAAGGACTCGCTGGCTCCGAGTCTGGACGCGGCGGTTCCGTGATGGTCTTCTTTGCAGGAAGCTACCGTCCCAAAACCCCTCGTCGCTGCGACCACGAGGTACAGATCCCGGAGATCAGGCCGCAGCCCCGCCGTCGATACCCAGACGAGTACGAGATCCGCGAAGGCAAGATCGGGCCGAGGTGAAGCTCGGACGTAAGTCAGCTCAATGACGAAGGAAGCAACAACCCGGCCACGAACTGCTAACGGCGCATCCAACGGGTGGCCAATTTAGCGAATCTTCTGCAAACTCATTGATAAGGGTATGAAAAGAGTAAATGCGCCCATATCAGAGACTATCGGCAGAGGCAGAAAACACCTTGAGAATCAACAGTCTTGAAATCGACGGACAGTTCGTCACCTATAACGAAGCTCCGGACTGGGCTCGTGAGGCAGTACAGGGCTTGCATACAGGCGAAGTGGTCACGGTTGAGCGAGGGGGAAAGCTCGTCACCGTGAAGGTGGTGGGCTCCACGCAAGCGACATGGGTAGAGAATCGCTAGCTTTCCCTCACTACAGCGTGGAACCACACCGCTGACCACGGTCAGAGCTGGCCAGGGACGAATCGTCGCGTCTCGATGTCAGCAACCACCCCGATGACTGTGTTCGGGGAACTTCGCGGGAGCGTCCGACGTGCCCGAATGTGGGCGCTTACGAACCGTGCGCTCAGCGGCAGAATAGTGCGTTCTGGTTCGGGAATCGTGTCGACTGGCGAGCAGGGCCGTCGAGAGGGTTCTCGCTGGTTTTTTTGGGGAAAGAGGCGCTTATTGGACGTCGACACAGAGTGCCCCGGTTGGAGGAACCGGAGCACTCTGCCGTGGCCAGAGCCAACTGCTCAGAAGTGGGTCCTGCACTCGCCGCCGCGTACCTTCAGCCAGCCGCCATCGCGTTCTACCAGCCCATAACGGCATTTACGGTCCGACCATGGCGCCTGCAGTCTGAGGCGCACATCCTCTACCTCTCCCTGGGTCGGTGAGTCGTACCGAGCCTCGCAGTAGGTGGCAAGTACCGTGAATGGAGGGGTGTCCGGGGCCTCCGGATTGAACTTCTCGCAGGAGTACTCGATCGGCATTTCGCGATTTCCCGGTTGGGCTTGCGCAGCCGGGATGGGCGCCCAGCCGACCATACAGATCATTCCCGCTGCCACACTGGCGAATACGCGACTACAAGAACGGCGCACCGAGACCTCCTCACATCAGGTAAGAGCCTCGGCCGGGGCGGCCGGGCCCGATGTGCACGTACCCCTCGCACCGTAGAAGACGACGATGTCATGGTCCTGCACCAGCGGATAGCTCGGTGTTTCTTCGCGGCCGGGGCGCGCCCCACCGCGTGCTGCCCCTGCGCTCGCTCTGTCCGGGCCTGAGACATCACAGCTAGCGGCCGCGGCGCGGCGAGACGGCCTCTGGACCGAGTGGTGTGAGGGCCGTGATTACGGCCGCTGGATACCTGAATCGCTTCATTCCTCCGGATCGACAGCGGCAATCAAATCCAGAGCAAAGCACTCATCGAGGCGCTCATCGCAGAAGTTACCGTCGCCGCACCCGACCGACTGGTCCCAGTGTTTCGCATCCCCGACACATCGAACCATAGGCCGAACACCGCTGGAAACGGGAAAACCGCCCCCAAGGGGGCGGTTCTTATACCGACTAAATCGGTGGAGCTAAGGGGACTCGAACCCCTGACCCCCACACTGCCAGTGTGGTGCGCTACCAGCTGCGCCATAGCCCCGTGTTCAGTTTTCGGCCGCCGGGGTGTTCCCCTCCGGCCTCAACGAAGTTACACCACGCCTGCTCATGGGACCAAATCGCCTGGGTTTGCGGGCTGGTGGAACTGATGTTCGAAGAGTAGGCTCGAACACATGTTCGACAGCGGGGAGCTTCAGACGATGAGTGATGAGGGGCTGATCGATGCACTGCGGCGGGCACACGGGGCGGCGGCGTTTGCGCAGGCGGCAGAGGTGCTGGCGGTGCGCGAACTGTATCGGCGGCAGCGCGAGGCGGAGCAGGAGCAGGGCGGCGGACCGTGCAGCGGTGAGTTCACGGCAACCGAGGCCGCAGTGGCGGTACAGATCTCGGAACAGGTGGCGGCGGCACTGATCGATATCGGGCTGGCGCTGGATGTGCTGCCGCGGACACGGGCGGCGTTCGCCTCGGGCCGGATAGACCTGGCGCGGGTGCAGGTGATCGCCGACAACACCCGCGATATGCCCGCCGAACTGCTGGAGGAACTGGAGCAGAAGCTCATCGAGGCGGCCGCGCGGTCGGCACCCGCCCGGCTGCGGCAGATCGCCCGGCGATGGGTGGCGAAGCTGGACCCGGAGGGCGAGCAGCGGCGCCGCGAACGACGCGAGGGCGACCGGGACGTGCGCATCAAGGCCGTGCAGGACGGCATGGCTGTGTTCGACGGCCTGCTGCCCGCCGCGGGCGCACAGACCGTGGCCATGCGGTTGCGAGAGATGAGCCTGCGGGTGTGCGAGGCCGATCCGCGCACCATGCCGCAGCGGCGCGCGGATGCGCTCGTCGCCCTGGCCGACGGCACGGGCGTACTGCGCTGTGCGTGCGGCCGCCGGAAGTGCCCGGCCGAGCCTTCCACTACCGCGACGCCGCGCCGTCCGCTGATCCAAATCGGCGTCCCCGCCGACACGCTGCTCGGCGGCGGGAACCATCCGGCCCTCCTGGCGGGCTACGGCCCGCTCGATGCCGATCTCGCCCGCAGAATCGCCGAACACGCACAGTTCCAAGTGATTCCGGAACGCACCGACGACCCGACCACCACGGAGGAGGCGATGCGCGAGGAGCCGGCGGCGTGGCTGGATCGCGAAATCCGCGCCCTCGACGGTTTGTGCCGATTCCCCGGCTGCGCGATGCCCGCGGCGGAATCGGCACTCGACCACACTGAGCCGTTCGACACCGCACATCCGGGCCGCGGCGGCGCGACGGTGATGGCGAACCTGGCGGTGTTGTGCCCCCGTCACCACCGCCTGAAGTCGCTGGCGGACAAGGGAAGACAGCGCTGGGACGTGCGCCGTACCCACGGCGACAGGCTGCAGTGGACCAGCCCTGCGGGCGACATCCACACCACCGTCCGCGAGGGCTCCCGATACCTGTTCCCGCACACCGACGACGAGGCCCCCGACCTCGAATGGCCCTCCCCCACAACACCTGTGGACCTGCCCCACCCGGCCTCGGCCGATCTCACCTACCCGTTCGAACACGCCCTCGCGCACGAGCACCTGTCCACCGTGCCACCCGAGGACGATCTGCCCGTTCGCACCGAAAAGGCAAGCCACTGAACACTATTGACCGGGTATGCCCTGCCCACCACCGACCCACGAGGACACGGCACGTCATGGAACCCCCGGACCCGCCTCCGGCTCCCACGATCATCGACGTCGGGGTGGAACGCGAGCGCATAGCGGCCCTGGAGCAGATTCGCCGGCGGCTGGAATCCGAACTCGACAAGGCCGATGCCGGATGCGGTTACGCGGCGATGGCCCGGCAACTACGCGACACGGTCAACGCGATCGCCGACGCGCGTAACCGCATCTACGAAACCCTGCTCGGCGACGAACCCGAGGAAGACGAACTAGAGCCACCCGATGTGGAGCCACCCAACCTCGAGTAACCCCACACACAACCTGCAGCCTGCAGCAGGTACTCGGGGACCCGCCCCGGGCGGTATGGGGATCCCGCCCGGGGCAACGGGTCGCAAGGCCGGTCATGCGCTCCCGGCCATCCACTCCCGGACAAGCGCTCCCGGACAACGCTCTCAGAAAACTCAGCTAGCCCGCGATCTTGGCAACCCACTCCTGATCGTTGACGTCGACCTCGTTCGGACCGTCGAACACCGTCGGCGTGCCGACCTTCCCGCCCAGCGCGGACTTCAGCGCCGTCAGCGCGGCCTCGGCGTGATTGCGCGCCGAATCGACCCGCTGCCCCTTCGCGATGCACTGCAGCACGGATTCGGGCGCACCGGCCTCCTTGGCGATCGCCGACAGCTCGTCATTGCTGAGGTCGCCGCCGTTCTCACTGGGCTGCTTCGTGGTGAACAGCAGCGCGTGGAACTTCGAGTACACCGGCCCGTCGCCCGCGTCGGCGACGCATTCGTTGGCGGCCACCGCACGTGTCGAGTAGTCCTTGCTGCCCGACTTCGAATCCAGGAAGTTCACCAGCCGGTATCGGACGGCCAGCTTGCCCTCGTCGATCTTGTGCGCGATCTCCTGGCCGTAGATGTGCTCGAGCGACCCGCACGCCGGGCACATCGGATCCTCGTAGATATCGATGGTCTTGGCGGCGTTGGGTTTACCGAGCACGATCGCCCCGTCGGAATCCAGCAGGGCGTGCACGGCCGGATCGTGCACGGGGCCGTATCCTTCGTCGCGCACCGATAGGCTGTTGTCGCTGTTCCAGCGCACGAACAGCACCACCATCACCGCGATCACCACCAGCGCGACCGCGCCTAGGGCATAGCTGGTGCGGCTGTTCATCGGTCGCGGCGTGTACTTCGGTCCGGAGGAGTTCACGCGTCCACTCTGCCAAAGCGGAGGCCGCGACCCGAATCGAACGCGTGTCGACACGGCCGCAATGACCCATTTGCGACGCCGGAGGTCAGCGCGACCCGGTGCCCTCGCCCGCGGGGACGGCATCCGCCACGGCCCGCCGCCGCATCGGCTCGGGCACCAACGCCCACCCGGCCGCGGCCACGACCAGCAGCGCACCGGTCACCGCCAGCCCGAACCCGAACGAGATCCGTTGCGCGAGGGCGCCCACCACCACCGGCCCGAGCACGGTGCCGAGGTCGGCGGCCATCTGAAATCCGGCCAGCACCGGTCCGCCGCGCCGATTCGGCCCGATGATATCGGCGACGGTCGCCTGCTGGGACGGCGTGAACATCCCCGACCCGAGCCCGGCGACGAACGACGCCACGAGCAGCCAGCCGAGATTCGGCGACAAGCCGAGCCCGATCGTGCCGAGCGCGCACACCAGCGTGCCCACGATGAGGAAGGGCTTGCGCCCCAACCGATCCGACAGTCGCCCGGACATGAACAGCACGCCGGCGTTCCCGGCCGCGAACGCCGTCAGCACGATGCCTGCCGCACCCCCGGACTCGCCGAGCACCTCGACCACGAGCAGCGGCACCAGTGCCATCCGCACCCCGAATACGGCCGCACCGTTGGCGAAGTTGGACCACAGCACCGCCCAGTAGGCGGGCCGCCCGAGCGCCTGCCGGAAGCTCATGACGCGCACCTCGCCCGGGGCCTCCGGCGCCGCGAGCGTCGAATCGCGCAGGCTCCAGTACACGACGGCGCTGGCGATCAGCAGCGCAACGGCGTAGATCACGAACGGCATCCGCAGCCCGAGCCCGGCCAGGAGCCCGCCGATCAGGGGTCCGCCGAGCGATCCGAGGAGGAAGCTGGTGGACCAAAGCCCCGAGATCCGGCCGCGCTCACCGGCCGGGGACATGCGGATCACGAGACCCAGCGAGGACACCGTGAACATGGTCGATCCGATGCCGCCGAGCGCCCGCAGCACGATCAACTGCCAGTAGCCCTGGGCCAGGGCGCACGCGCCGGTCGACAACGCCACGATCAGCAGCCCGCCCAGATACACCCACCGCTCCCCCAGCCGCTGCACCAGGCGCCCGCTGACCGGCGCGAACAGCAGCCGCATCAGGGCGAAGGCGCTGACGATCGCCGAGGCCGCCGCCACGCCGACCCCGAAGCTGCGCGCGTACTGCGGCAGCACCGGCGCCACCAGCCCGTAGCCGAGGGCGATGATGAACGCCGCGCCGATCAGCACCCAGATCTCGACGGGCAACCGCCCCGGTCTACTTCCGCTCACCCGCTGCACCCGTCCTGCACGACTCACCACAACATATTCCGCCGGGGAGAACTTCCCGGACCGATGAATTCTCCTAGCTCGTCCGGTCATAACTGATACGGACCCTTACCGAGGGAGGATTCATCATGCCCATGCATGCAGTCGGCACCCGCGAGCAGTGGCGATCGGCCTACGAGAAGCTGCGCGCGGAGGAGAAGGACCTCACCCGCCGCACCGACGAGATAGCCCGGGAGCGGCAGGCGATGCCCTGGGTGCCGATCACGAAGAAGTACCGCTTCCAGACCAACGCGGGCGAGAAGACCCTGGCGGAACTGTTCGACGGGCGCTCACAGCTGATCATCCGGCATTTCATGCACGGCCCGAAGACGCCGGAGGGCTGCCCCGGATGCACCTTCGAAACCGATAATCTCGTGGGCGCGGTGCCGCATCTGGCCCATCGCGATGTCACGTTCATCCTGGCCTCGCGCTCCCCGCTGAATGTGCTCAACGACTACAAGAAGCGCTTCGGCTGGGACATCGAATGGGTGTCGATGGGCGACAACGGATTCAACGAGGACTTCTACGAGTACATGCACATCCCCACGCCGCGCCGCGATCAGCCGGGCGGGGGCAGCATGCTCGACGTCATGGAGTTGATGGCGCTGAGCAGCTTCGCGCTACAGGGCGGCGTCGTCTACCACACCTATTCGACCTACGACCGGGGCACCGACGCGCTCAACGCCACCTGGCAGTTGCTCGATCGGGCTCCGCGCGGCCGCGGCACCGAGTTCGACGGCTGGCCCCGCAAGCGCGACGAATACTGATCGGCAAGGGGGCGCTCGGTTCAGGGGGATGGCTAGGCGGAGCTTGCGGAGCCGGGGTGGGTGAACTCAGCCCAGCGCCCGGCCGACGACTTCCTCCGCGGCCGCCTGCACCTGCGCCAAATGCTCGGACCCCTCGAAGGATTCGGCGTAGATCTTGTATTTGTCCTCGGTGCCGGACGGCCGCGCCGCGAACCAGGCGTTCTCGGTGGTCACCTTCACCCCGCCGAGCGCCGCGCCGTTGCCGCGGGCGCGGGTCTGGATGCCGGTGATGGCCTCGCCCGCGACCTCGGTGGCGGTGATGTCGTCGGGCGTCAGCGCCGCCAGCCGGGACTTCTGCGCGGCGGTGGCGTTGGCGTCGATGCGGGCGTAAGACGGGCTGCCGTAACGCTTTTCGAGCTCGGCGTAGCGGGCCGAGGGGCTCTGCCCGGTGACGGCGGTGATCTCGGCGGCCAGCAACGCCAGCAGGATGCCGTCCTTGTCGGTGGTCCACACCGTGCCGTCGTGCCGCAGGAAGGAGGCGCCGGCGCTCTCCTCGCCGCCGAAAGCCAAAGAGCCACTGAACAATCCGGGCACGAACCATTTGAATCCGACCGGCACCTCGTGCACCTGCCGGCCCAGCACGCTGACCACCCGGTCGATCATCGAGGAGGTCACCACGGTTTTGCCGATCTTGGTCAGCGCATCCCAGCTCATCCGGTTCGCGATCAGGTATTCGATCGCGACGGCCAGGAAGTGGTTCGGATTCATCAGTCCCGCATCGGGGGTCACCACGCCGTGGCGGTCGGCGTCGGCGTCGTTGCCGGTGGAGACGTCGTAATCGTCGCGGATGGCCACCAGCGAGGCCATCGCGTATCGCGAGGACGGGTCCATGCGGATCTTGCCGTCGCTGTCGAGGGTCATGAAGCGCCAGGTGGGATCGACGAACGGGTTGACGACCTCGAGTTCCAGGTCGTACCGCTGCCCGATCTCCTCCCAGTAGTCGACGCTGGCCCCGCCCATCGGATCCGCGCCGAGCCGAATTCCGGCGCCGCGCACGGCATCCAGGTTCAGCACGTTCGGCAGGTCGGCGATGTAGTGGTCGAGATAGTCGTAGCGTTCGACGCTGGTGTCGAGGGCGTGCTGCAGGGTGGTGCGCTTGACCCCGGCGAGACCGCCGCGCAGCAGCTCGTTGGCGCGGTCGGCGATCGCGTCGGTGGCGACCGTATCGGCCGGGCCGCCGTGCGGCGGGTTGTATTTGAAGCCGCCGTCGCGCGGTGGATTGTGCGACGGGGTCACCACGATGCCGTCGGCCTGGTGGCGGGTGCCGCCCCGATTGTGCCGCAGCACGGCATGACTCAGCGCCGGAGTGGGCGTGTAGCGGCCGCGCGCGTCGACGATGGCGGTGACCTCGTTGGCGGCCAGCACCTCGAGCGCCGTCGACCACGCGGGCTCCGACAGCGCGTGGGTGTCGCGGGCCAGATATACCGGCCCGGTGATGCCGCGCGTGGCGCGATACTCGACGATGGCCTGCGTGATCGCCAGGATGTGTGCCTCGTTGAAGGCGCAGTCCAGGCTCGAGCCGCGATGCCCGGAGGTGCCGAACTGCACCAGTTGCGACGGCTCCGAGGGGTCGGGGATGCGGCTGTAATAGGCCGTGACCAGATGCGGAAGGTCTACCAGATCAGTGGCCCGCGCCGGTCGCCCGGCTCGATCATGGGCCATGGTCGGGCCTCCCTTCCGTATCGGTGCCGTCCGGCTGGGGCTGGTCATCACGATCACGACGGTCCCCGCTGCCCGTCCAGGGGGTTTACCGTATCGAACGCCACCGACACGTCCGCTACCTGCATCATCGGCGCACCCCGGAGTCCCACACCTGCACCGGCGACAGCGCCGCCGTCCCGGTGTCGAACAGTTCGGCGTTGGCGGCGACGAAATCCCGCAGCAGTTCGGCGTCGTCGACGACCATCACCATCACCGGCAGGTTCTCGGCCAGGTCGAGCATGCGGGTGGTGTGGATCCGGGAGGACACGCCGTACCCCTCCACGCCGCGCCACACGCTGGCACCGGCGAGTCCGGCATCGCGGGCCCGGCGCACGATCTCGTGATAGCGGGGCCGATGCTTCCAGTGGTCGTCCTCGCCCAGCAGCACCGTCAGCCGGGCCGCCGGCCGCCACCGCGGATCGGGCTGCCACGCGTCGGCTTCCGTGACGATCTGCACCACCGGATCCATCGGTGCCTCACTCATCACCTGCCCCCAATCGTCGTGCCGTTCCGTTGTCCATCCTGCCGCGCCGACCCACGACACGACCGCACCCAGCGCAACCACCATCCCCCGCGGGTCCGCGTAGACCGCCTCCCCGGCGCACCCGATTCGGGCAGTTTACGAACCTCGCCGGTCTCGATCGGCGAGTGGTGAAACCACCCAGCACACTGCCGCCGCGCGGCGGCCGCCACCTGCACACCGCCCGCCCGGCGGCACCGTGCAGCAACGCAGCGACGAGCACCGACGCTTCGGCAGCGTTCGCCGCAAGAGTGGTCCAGAGTATCGGATTCGCTTGTGGCGGGCAAAGACTCGTACCACCGAACATGGACGCACCCGGGGTGCCCACCGGGCGCACCGGCGGCTCCCTCCGCGTGGGCGCCGGTTCGCGAATCCACCTGGTAACCCTCCTGCCCGAGACCGATACCTGTCGAGCCATGCTAACTGCCAGCGATCGCGCAGCAGTCGGCGCGCGGCCGCCGTACCGGTCACCACCGGATATCCCCTCGGGGACCGGCGCGGGCCGTCGAGCATCGGGCCGTGCGGCCGCGAGCCGACCAACGGCATCGGCATCCGGCGGCGATGCGGGGACCGCATCGGTCCGGCGCAACAGATCGAGACCGGCGAACCGGCGCGGCACCCTGAAGGATGCCCCGTCGGCTGCTGTAATAACCCTGCCCGGTGCGCTAGCCAATCATTTGCCAGTCGTCACCGGGCGGCCATCGCACACCTCCGGCGTACCGGCTCGCTGTCGCCGACGAACACGATGGCCGAGCACGACATCCGGCTGCACTCGATCAGCGCCGCCGGGTCGGCACCGGCCACTCGCCCGCCGATCCAGCGCCGGGATATCAGGAGCGAAAATGGCGGTAGTGCGGGTTTCGCGGCAGAGTCGGCCGGGACTGCGCGTGACGGCACCGTCCCCCGGCGGAAGTTCCGAGCCGACGGCGTGGCAGCGGCCGGTTCGCGGACCACGCCGGACCTCCGCCGATGGGCCTTGGCACCCGGCCGCGCGAACGTGGCTCCGCACGGCGCGCGAGGCGGTCCGCGACCCCTTGCGGCGTCCGCGTGTCGACATGGGCCTGCCGGGCCGGAACAGGCACCCGTCCTTGCTCGGCCGCCCCGCAATGGCTGTGGCGGCGATGATTTCGATACTGACGACCGGATCGCTCGCTCCCCCGGCCCAGGCGGCGGTGTTCCCGATCCCCGACCCGGACGCCTTCTACTGGGCCCCGCCGAATATCGCGGACTATCGGCCGGGCGATGTGGTGCGCAGCCGCACCGTGGCCGCACCCGGATTCCCGGGCGCCACCGCGTGGCAGCTGGTCTACCGCTCGTCGAACTCCGCCGACGCGCCCATCGCCGCCGTGACGACGGTGCTGGTGCCCGGCGGGGTCGGTAACCGGCCGCTGGTGTCGTACCAGCCGTTCGTGAACTCGCTCGGCCTGCACTGCGCGCCGTCGCACAGCCTGTTCGACGGCGGGCTGCGGGAGTCGGCGGCGCTGAATCTGCTGCTGGCCCGCGGCTGGGCGGTGGCCGTGCCCGACCATCTCGGCCCCGCCAGTTCCTACGGCGCGGCGCGGCTCGGCGGACGGCTCACCCTGGACGGCGTCCGTGCGGCGAAACGGTTCGCCCCCACGGGGCTGGCCGACAGTCCGGTGGGATTGGCCGGATACTCCGGCGGCGGCATGGCCACCGGATTCGCGGCCGCGCTCGCCCCCGAATACGCACCGGAGCTGCCTATCGTCGGCGCCGCCATGGGCGGGGTGCCGGTGAATATCGGCAAGCTGGCCCTGGACGTGGGGGCGACGCCGAATCCGTTGTTCGGCTTGGGATTCGCCGCCGCGGTCGGGCTCGAACGCGAGTACCCGGACGTGATGTCGCTGGACGCCCGGATGACCCCGGCGGGCCACGACCTGCGCGGCCGGATCGCCAACGCCTGCACCGACGAGATCATCGGGGCCGCCGCCAACCGCAGCTTCGCCGAGTACTTCACCGGCGGGGTCGACGACGTCAGCGGCGCGCAGATCCGCGTCCTGCACGAGAACAGCCTGGAGACGTTCGCCGGGGCGCCCCGCGTTCCCGTGTACCAGTGGCACGGCGGTGCGGACGTTGTGAACCCTTGGCTCGCACGCGATGTCGCGGGCCGCTACTGCGCCTCGGGCACGCCGGTGCTGTTCGAGATCATCCCGGGGGCGGATCACGGTGCCGCCATCGCACCGGGATCCGCCAACGCCTTCGGATACCTCGGCGACCGCTTCGCGGGGCTCGCGCCTCCGAACAACTGCTGAGGGCGGGCTTCCCGCGAGTCCCGGCGGGCCGGTACGTCGGCGCCGCGACGAGCCACTGCCGAATCGACCGGAAGCCTCCCACGCCGCCTATCTTATCGTTGTGTAACGCGCCGCTGAATGTCGGTACGTTCCATCCTGGTATCGTGTGCCCCGTGCGCGCGGTGGTGATCGGGTCCGGAATCGTCGGCCTGTCAACGGCATTCGAGCTGCTACGCCGCGGCTGCGAGGTCGTGGTCGTGAGCGCGGACGAGGTGCGGTCGACGACATCGTTTCTCGCCGCGGCGGTGTGGTTCCCGACCGCGGCCGGGCCCGCCGATCGCGTATCCGCCTGGAGCGCCGAGACCTTCACCCAGCTGGAACGGCTCGCCCGGGACGAGGTGCCGGGCGCTCGGATGTGTAAGTCGCTCACGGTATATCGGGACGAACCGGAGATCCCGGCCTGGGCCGGAACCGTCGGAGAGTTCCGGCGCGCCCGGGCGGACGAACTCCCGCCGCACTACCGGTCCGGGTTCCGGTTCACCGTCCCCCTGATCGAGATGCCGGTCTTCCTGCCGTGGCTGGAGTCTCAGGTCCGCCGGGGCGGCGCGCGGTGGGTGCGGCGCACCATCCGGAAACTGGACGAACTCGACGACCTGGCACCCGATGTCATAGTCAACTGCGCGGGCCTGCGCGCCGGACTGCTGGCGGATGACGCGAACGTCCACCCGATTCGCGGTCAGATCGTGCGCGTCGCCAATCCGGGCATCTCGATGTCGGTACGCGATGAGGCGCACCCTCTCGGCCGCGCCTACGTCCATCCCCGTGCCGACGACTGCATTCTCGGCGGCTCGCTGGAGGTCGGCGCGTGGGATCGCACCCCCGATCCGCAACTGACACAGTCGATCCTGCGCCGCTGCCGCGACCTCGTACCGCGACTGGCCGACAGCACGGTGCTCGAGACACTGGTCGGTCTCCGGCCGGGTCGCGCCGAAGTCCGCCTCGAACTCGACGACACCGGTTCAGCGCCGATCCCCGTGATCCACAACTACGGCCACGGCGGCTCCGGCGTCACTATCGGCTACGGCTGCGCGCGCGAGGTGGCTGCGCTCGTCGAGAGTCTGTGAGCAGGTCGGTACCACGAATAGACGGCCTTGCGAAACATCTCCGCCCGAAAGCGCTGTGCCCCCGCCCGATTCGTTCGGGCGGGGGCACGGTTTCTCTCGGGTTATGCGCTCAGTGCGCCATGACCGGCTCGCCCTCGGCCGGGGCCGGGACGGTATTCGGCATGAGCACCGCCGCCAGCACGGCACCGACCACGAAGATCGCCGTGGCCCACCAGAAGCTGGTGGTGTAGCTCTCGATCATCGACTGCGCGGCGTTCATCGGGTTCGGCTCGCGGCCGGACATGTAGCTCGACGCCGCCGACGAGGCGATCGTGCTCAGCAGCGCGGTGCCGATCGAGCCACCGACCTGCTGACTGGTGTTGACCATCGCCGAGGCCACGCCCGCATCCTCGTGCTGCACACCGGCGGTCGAACCCTGGAAGGCGGTCGACATCGAACCACCCAGGCCCAGGCCCAGCAGGATCAGCGCGGGCAGGATGTGCGTGGCATATCCGGTGTCCAGGCCGATCTGCGTCAGCCAGGCCATGCCGCCCGCCGCGATCAGGAAGCCGACGGCCACCGTCACCTTCGGGCCGACCTTCGGTAGCAGCAGCGAGGGCACCGTGGTCGACGAGGCGACCATGCCCGCGATCATCGGCAGGAACGCCACGCCGGTCATGATCGGCGAGTACCCGAGGGTCAGCTGCATGTAGTAGGTCAGGAACAGGAAGATCGCGAACATCCCGATGCCCATGACGAACACGGTCATATAGGAGCCGCCGCGGGTGCGGTCCAGGACGATGCGCAGCGGCAGGAGCGGATGCGCGACCCGGGTCTCCAGCCATCCGAACACGCCCAGCAGCACCACGCCGCCGATCAGGAACAGCAGCGTGACCCCGTTGGTCCAACCGTGCGATTCGGCGTGCGAGAAGCCGTACACGATGCCGAACAGGGCGGCGGTCACCACGACGGTGCCGGGGATATCCAGCTTGGGCCGGTTCGTCGTCACGTGCTTGGCCAGCAGCAGCACCGCGCCGATCAGCGCGACCGCCGCGAAGATCAGGTTCACGAACATCACCCAGCGCCACGACGCCCACTCGGTGAGCACGCCGCCGAGCAGCAGGCCCAACGCACCGCCGGTACCCGCGACGGCACCGAAGATGCCGAAGGCCTTGGCGCGCTCCGACGGCTGGGTGAAGGTCACCGTCAGCAGCGACAGTGCGGCCGGCGCCAGCAGCGCACCGAACACGCCCTGTGCGACGCGCGCGGCGACCAACATCTCGAACCCGGTGGCCGCGCCGCCGATCGCGGAGGCCACGGCGAAGCCGATCAATCCGACGATGAAGGTGTTGCGACGTCCGAACAGGTCACTGAGTCGCCCGCCGAGCAGCAGCAGGCTGCCGAAGGCCAGGGCATATCCGGTGACGACCCACTGCCGGTCGCCGTTGGAGAAGCCGAGGTCGGCCTGCGCCGCGGGCAGCGCGATATTCACGACGGTCGCATCGAGCACGACCATCAGCTGGGCCACGCCGAGCACGGCGAGCACCCACCAGCGCATGGCATGCGAGCCGCGACGGCCCGCATTCGGCGACGAGGTCGCCGCTTCCTTTTCCAGGTCGATCGCGGTAGTCATGGGTCCCCTTGTCCGGTGACTTTATGCGGAGGACTCCCCTCCGCTTCCTATGAAAGCTACCACCATAACGGAGAGAATGCCTCCGCTTAATCCCGATGCTTGCTAACATGAGGGTGTGAATCGCGCCACCACCATGCCCCCACCTCGGCGTCTGCGCGCCGACGCCGCCCGCAACCAACAGCGGATCGTCGAGGCCGCGCGCAGATTGTTCGCCGACCGCGGGCTGGAGGTCACCCTGGACGACGTCGCCGAGGCGGCGGGTGTCGGCGTGGGCACGGTGTACCGGCGCTTCTCGAACAAGCAGGAGCTGATCCTCGAGGTCTTCGAGCAGACCGTCGCGGCCATGGCCGAGGCCACCGAGCGGGCCAATCGCAACCCCGATCCCTGGGCGGGGGTGGTGGAGCTGTTCGAGTGGTCCTGCCAGCACTTCGCCGACAATCGCGGTTTCAGCGAGGTGATGCTCGAACTACCCGACGCGATGGAGCGTTTCGCGTCGGTGCGCGACCGGATCAAGCCCTCGGTCTCGCGGCTGGTCGACCGCGCCCATACCGCCGGGGTGCTGCGAGAGGGCATCGAGGGCTCGGACTTCTTCGCGATCATCAATATGGTCGAGTCGATCGCCACCTTCGCCAAGCCGATCAACGACCAGGTGTGGCGGCGCTACCTGGAGATCGCGCTCGACGGGATCCGCGCCGACGGCGCGCCGCGCCTGCCGCTGTCGGTACCCCCACTGAGCGACGACGAGGTGGACCAGGCCAAGGCCGAGACCTTCGCCTGCCGCCGCCGGTAGGCCCGGCCACTCCCACGAGCGAATAAGCAGCCGGTATCGGCCGACGTCCGCTATGCCACAGCTGCGAATAAGCGTTCCGCATCACCCGACACACCGCATGCCCCTGAACGCAACGGGCAATCTGCGCCTGTCGACACACCGCACGCCTCGGCTGCGTAGAGGCAATACACAGCGGCCGACACACACCTACGCCCGGGACACGATTTCCCAATCAGTAGCGCGCCCGACACCACACACCCGGGACACGACTTTGCGATAGGTAGCGCGCGTCACACTTCATGGCCTAAAGTTGGTCACATGACCAATTCGTGGGTGAACTGGGCCGGGGATCAGCAGTGCACGCCGGCCGAGATCGCCGCACCCGGTTCCCCCGAGGACCTGGCCGATCTGCTGGCGAGTGCCGCGGGCAGCGGGCAGACCGTGCGGGTCGCGGGCGCCGGACACTCCTTCACCGATGCGGTACTCACCGACGGCATGCTGCTCACGATGTCGAAGCTGAACCGTATCCTGCAGGTCGACCGCGCCGCCGGACAGGTGCGGGTGGAGGCGGGCGCCACCCTGAACGAGTTGAGCAACGCGCTGCACCCGCTGGGCCTGGCCTTCCCGAACCTGGGCGATATCGACGTGCAGACCATCGCGGGCGCCACCGCCACCGCCACGCACGGCACCGGCGCGGCGCTGCAGAACATCTCGGCCGCACTGCATTCGGTGGAGCTGATGCTCGCCGACGGCAGCCGGGTGGAGCTGAACGAGCAGACCGACCCCGACGGCTGGCGCGCGGCGCGAGTGAATGTGGGCGCGCTCGGCGTAGTCACCGCCGCCACACTGCAATTGGTGCCGTCGTTCGTGCTGGAGGGCATCGAGCGGCCGGTGCCGGTGGAGGAGATCCTGGCCGATCTCGACGGCCATATCGACGGCAACGAGCACTTCGAGTTCTACATGTTCGCCCACAGCCCGCTCGCGATGACCAAGCGCAACAACCGAATCGAGGTGCCGGAGCAGCCGCGCGGCAAGGCCGTGGACTGGTTCGCCGATATTCTGGTGTCCAATCACACCTTCGACGCGCTGGCCCGCCTGTGCCGCCGGTTCCCGCAGCTGATTCCGTGGGTGCAGCGCGGCGCCGCCTACGCGGGCAGCTACCGCCGCCAGGTGGACCGGTCGTATCGAGTGTTCGCCTCCCCCAGGCTGATTCGGTTCACCGAGATGGAATACGCCGTCCCACGCGAACATTCGGCCGACGCCGTCCGCGAGATCAAGCAGCTGTCCCAGCGCTTCGACACCCCGATGCCGATCGAGGTGCGCTGGGTGGCGCCCGACGATGCCTTCCTGTCCCCCGCCGGCGGCCGCGACACCTGCTACATCGCCGTACACCAGTATCGCGGCATGGAGTACGAGCCGTATTTCCGTGCGTGCGAAGCGATCTTCGACAACTACGGCGGCCGCCCGCACTGGGGCAAGCGCCACTTCCAGACGGCGCAAACGCTGAGTTCGCGCTATCCGGAGTGGGACAGGTTCCAGGAGGTCCGCCACCGCTTGGACCCGAAAGGCCGCTTCACCAACGCATACGTCGAGAGGGTGCTGGGCCCAGTCGGCTGATCTGCGCCTCGCACCTCCCCCGCGTACCCGAAGTCACCACGCGATCCGGAGCCCGCCGATACGGCGCGCACACGCCGTTCGGCGGCGGCCTGTTTACGCCGAGTCCTTGCCTTGGAGGCGCAATTCCATTGTGACCGGGATGGTTTCGACCTCCAGGGCCTGGCGCAGGCGGGCCACGGCGTGGTCGAGGATGCGGGTGCGCAGCGCACCGATATCCGCGTCGGAGTCGGCGACCACCACGAGGTGCAGCGCGGGCGCCCGGCCCGGCCCCGACAACCACGCCGCGGCCGACCGCACGCCGTCGTAGGTCTCGAGATCCGTGGCCACCGGGGCGGCGACCGTCACCGACGTCAGTGTCGTGCGGTCCGCGGCGTCCGGGATGCGGGCCCGCCAGCGCACCGGAAGCGGCGTCCGGGTCACCTGCGCGGTGGCCCAGCGCAGGCAGGCCAGGCCCGCGACACCGGCCGCCAGCACGACCACCCACAGCAGCCAGGCCGGCGGCGCGGGGCGCGGCGCGATCACCGGAGAATCGGCGTCCACCCAGCTCAATTGCCCGAAATGCGCCGCGAGCGCATACCCGCCGACCGCGAGCAGCGCGGCGCCGATCACCCCGAGCAGAATCCGGTTCAGCCGAACGGGCGGCCGACGCCGAATCACCGGCCGCGTGCCGTGACGATCCCCCCGCACGCCCCGGACCGGCGCCGGCGCATTTCGGCGAGCATCGCCGAAAGCCGACGAACGTCCGTTCTCCGCGACCGCGGCCTGCCTCGCGGCGCTCACCGCAGGCCCCGATCCAACTGCGCGGACGTCACCGAATTCCGTCGCGTATCACTGCCGATCGGCAGCCGTCGCGCCTGCCTCGCCGCGCTCATCGCAAGCTCCCGGCGCGGCGTAGCCGGGTCGAGACCCGTGGGGCAGGGTGCGGCCCGATGCGCGCGACCCGCTCGTCCACCGCCGCACACACGGCCTCCGGCAGATCAGCCGGGTGGGCGTGGCGGGTGCGGGCCGTAATGCGAACAGTCCTGCGGTGCAGCCGGACTCGTGCCGATTGCACGCCCTCCACCGACTGCGCCGCCTCGCGCAGCGCGCCGTGCAGGCCGCGGCGGAGAACTCCGGCCGTGATCTCGTCATCGGCGGCCAGCGGCACGACGACCGGGCGTCCGGGCAGCACCGCCAGCGCCAGCAACAGCAGCCCGGCCAGCACGGCGCCGACACCCGCGACGGCGACCCACGGCCCCTCCCAGGCGATGTCGCGCAATCGGTTCACGATGCTGTCGTAGGAGACGAATTCCTTTGCGCCGGTGAGCCGTTGGACCAGCGACAGCACCACGATCGCACATACCGCCAGCAGCGCCAGGGCCACCGTCGCCGCGGGCACCGCCCGGGACGGCCGCCGCCTCACCGTGCTCTCCCCGGCAGTTCCGCCACGTCGATATCGAGCCGCCGCACCGGCACCCCGACCCGTTCGCGCATCCGGCGCAGGACGTGCTCGCGGCACACCGTGGTGACCTGCCAGATCGGCATCGGATAGTGGATCGGCAGCCACAGCGACACCACCGCCGTGCCGCGGGAAAGCTTGACCTGCGCCTGGACGTCGCGCGCGACGCCGGTGATCTCCCGCGCGGCCGCCGTCACCACCTCCCGCACGGCGTCGGCGTCGTCCGCCTGCACGGGTCCGGGCGACGCCGTGGCGGGCGCGATCGCGGTCATCGTGCTCGTCATGCTTTCCTCCCGATTCGGTGTGGATCGGCTCGACTCCCCCGGGATAGCGCAACACTAGCTGGTGCATCCGTCGTGGGCCGGTGTACGCGCCGGGCCTTTCCGCCGCGGCGGCGGTGTCGCGAGTTTGTCCCTGGTAGTCGCGCATCAGTACGGCATCTTCGATTGACATCGACGAACGGCAGTGGTCACGATGAGGGACGCGCAACCGTTGACCACATGGTTGCCAGCTGATTCAGGTTGCCGATGAGCCGCCGCATACGGCCCGGCAGCGCTGTACGACACGAGGGACGAGATCCAGTCCCGATCGCAGTTCGGACGCGAGTGACCTACCGACACGGAGGTTCGCATGTCTGACCGCTCGAGCGGCCGCAAACCCGGCCAGATGGCCGACAAGACCAAACAGGGCATGAAGGACCAGGCCCGGCGCATGGAGCGCGGCGTGGACCGGATGGCCGACGAGGTGAAGCGCGATATGGACCGGATGGGCTCCGGCATGAAGCGCGAGGCCCGCGCGGCCAAGGACGCTATCGAGGAGTCCGGAGAAAAGATGAAGGACAAGCTCGCCAAGTAATGCCGCACGTCGGCTCGCGGCACCCGCTGCCGCGAGCCGATGCGTGATCAGGCCCGGGTCACCGGGCTCGTGCGAGCCGCCCTCGGTCCGCCAATCGCAATTCCATTGTCACCGGGATGATGTCGACCTCCAGCGCCGTCCGCAGCCGGGCCACGGCATGGCTGAGAATTCGTCCGCGCAGCGCGGTCAGGTCGGCATCGGGCTCGGCGGTCACCACCAGATGCAGTTCGGGCGCTCCGGCCGGACCCGACAATCGGGCCGTGGCCGAGCGGACCTGCGGATCGGACTCGATATCGGTCACCAGCGGTGCGGCGGCGGTACGGGAATCGAGAACCGTGATGCCCGCGGCGCCGGGCGCGCCGATCCGCCACGAGGTCCGCCGCGGCAGGCGGGTGGCCTGCGCGGCCAGCCACCGCAGCGCGGCCAGGCCGATCAGCACGGCACCCACCGCGATCGCGACCAGCACCCAGCCGGGCGGCGCCGCGGTGCCGGGGACCAGCGCGGCGTCCGGATCTGCCCAGCGCAACCGGCCGGACCAGGCCGCGATCACGCAGCCGCCCGCGACCGCCAGCGCCAGCCCGATCACCGCCAGCAACGTTCGATTCAGCCGCGCCGGGCGGTTGGCCGTACTCACTGGGTTCCTCCCGTCTTGGCCGGACGCGCGCGGGCGGCCACCTCGCGCCGCACCCCGGGAGCCACCCGGCTCAGTCGTTCGTCGACCGCTGCCCGGATCGCGGCGACCGACTCCTCCGGCACCCGTCCGGTACGCGCACCGATTCGAATCTTTTTGCGCCCCAGCCGCACTCGCACCGAATCCACCTCATCGACCGAACCCGCCGCATCCCGTACGGCGGCACGCAGGCTGCGCCGCGCGATACCCGCCTCGACCTGGTCGTCGGATTCGACCGGAACCACGACCGAGCGGCCCGGCGCCAGTGCCAGCACGAGCAGCAGCACGCCCGCCAGCGCCGCCGCGATACCGGCGCCGAGTACCCAGCCGCTCCCCCAGCGGGTGTCGTGCAGCATGGTCGCCAGATCCTCGTATGACACCAATTCCCTTGTGCCACTGAGTTTCTGAACTGCCGAGACGGCGACCACGACACTGCTGGCCAGCAGCGCCAGCGCCACCACGATCGCCGGGGCGACGCGGCGCGGACGCCGCCTCATCGAACCCTCCCCGCCACGGCGCCCGACTCCAGCGCCGACACCTCGATATCCACCCGCGACACCGACAGACCCGCCAGCTCCCCGGTGCGCAGTATGAGGTGCTCCCGGCAGGCGTCGGTCACCCGGGCCACCGGCTGCGGATACCCGACCGGCAGCCGGACCCGCAGCGCCGCCGACCCCCCGGCGACCCGGGCCGTGACCTGCACATCCGGCTCGACCCCGGGTACCTCCCGCGCGGCCTGGGCGGCGATCCGGCGCACCGCGCGCTCGCTCACCACGGTCGCCCCGGGCGGTTCGGTGATCACGGCCGTCATCGCCCACCCCGATCCTGCACCGACCGCACCAGTCCCGACAGGTCGACGTCGCCGTCGAGCCAGCGGCCGATCAGCAGGCCGAGCCCGCCGAAGACCAGGACGACGAAGAACGCCCCGAATCCGCCGAAGGCGGCGGCGAATCCCAGGGCCAGGCCCGTCATCAGGCAGATCGTGGTGGCGCTCATCTCACTGCACCCGGTCCCGGCTCGGCGGCTGCTGGTCATCGTCCTCGCCCTCGATGTACACGTCGTTGACGTTGATGTTCACCTCGACGACCTCGAGTCCCGTCATCTGCTCGATCGCGGTGATGACGTTGCGCCGCACCGCGCGTGCCAACTCCGCGATGGCGACGCCGTATTCGACGACGATGTCCAGGTCGACCGCGGCCTGCCGCTCGCCGACCTCGACCGAAACCCCCTGTCCGACACTGGCGGACGCCCCCGGGATGCGATCGCGCAAGGCGCCGAACGCCCGGGCCGCGCCG
Source organism: Nocardia mexicana NBRC 108244 (assembly GCF_001613165.1). Lineage (GTDB taxonomy): Bacteria > Actinomycetota > Actinomycetes > Mycobacteriales > Mycobacteriaceae > Nocardia > Nocardia mexicana. The sequence continues at coordinate 44,054 of NZ_BDBV01000081.1, read as the reverse complement.
CCGCCGAGCTCGTGCACGCCGCGCACCTCGCGTGCGGCCAGCCCGGCGATCTTCTGCACCACGGCGTCGGCGATGGTGGTGGTGCCCTCGTCGGTCACCAGCGCGCCGGGTCGAACGGCGCCGTTGCGGCTGGACTGCTGCGCAGTCTCGCTCGCCCCGGCCTGCTCCGGGGACTTCGTGCTTCCGGCCGACTTCTCCGTCGCTGTGCTCATCACAATTCCTTCCGATTCCCTTGCGGTACAGCGGATAACAACTCCGTACGGGTTCGACACGATCCCGGGCGAATCGTCACGGCCACACGGCGTGATCTAGGTAACTATCGATTCGCCGAATGCCTCGGCGTCGAGTTCGGTGACGACTATCCGCAGCGTCGTCGACGCCTGGGCCGTCTCGGCCAGCAACCCCCGGATCGCGATGGCGAGCTTGTCCAGCAGCGGCTGCAGCGGCAGCGCGGTGGCCGCGACGCGAATCTCGACAGACTGCTCGCCGATGTCGACGGCATACCGATTTCCGCTGAGCGGCAACCACTTCGCGTTCGGCAGCCCGAGCGGCGCCGCCGGTCGCAGGCCGTCCACCGATTCGATCGCGTCCACGATGGCATCGATCAGATCCTCCTCGGCTCTCACGGCTGCCCCGGTTCGATATCGAGAACGGTCACCACGACCTCGTCCACGGCCACCCCGGTCTGCTCGGCCACCATACGGGCGACCTCGCGCTGCACCATCCGCCCGACCTCACCCACCCGTGCACCGCCCGACATCGTGAGATCGACGTGGATCTTCAGCCACTGCCCGGCTCGCCGGACCCGCACCCCGCCCGCGGGCGCGGGCTCCTGACCGGTCCACAACTGCCGCCCCGTGCGCGCGAGCTGACCGACCAGCCCGAGCACGCCGGGCTCGAGTCGGCGCACCCCCGCCACGGCGGCGGCGGCGCGAGCCGCGACGCCCGCGATCACGGCGTCGCCGATCACGATCTCGGTGGCGGGGGCCGCGGCGCTCACCGCTGCTCCTCGTAGATGTCGACGACCGTGATATCCAGGCGTCCCAGCATCAGGCCGATCCGCGCCGAGGCCGCCGTTCGCACTCGATTCCGCACCCGAGGCACCAGTTCCTCGACACCCCGGCCGCCCAGCCGCACCGCGATCGTCATCTCGACATCGACGATATGTTCGCCGTCGGGTCCTGGCTCGGTGCTCCGCACCAGGCAGCCGCGGGCCCGCACGCCATCCACGGTGTCGGCGGCGTATCGCAGTACCACCGCGACGGCCTGCTCGCTGACCTCGACCGATCCGGGATGCGGCGTCGGCAGGGTGAGGGTGCGGCCGCGCCGTCCCTCCGCGCGCACCGCGGACATGATGCGGCCGAACAGATCCGGCGGCGGCGGATCCGGTTCATCGATGAGCTCGCGAGTCGCTCCGCGCAGCGTGAGCAGGCTGTCCCGTGCGGCCGCACAGTGCGGGCAGGTGCGTTCGTGCTCATCGGACAGTCCGGCGTCCATCGCGTCCAGCCGATCCCACACCCGTTCCAGACCGCGTCCACAGGGGAGTAGATAGTCGCTCTCGGTGCTCTGGCTCACCGCCATGGCTTCATCACCTCCGCCAGTTGCGCTCGGGCCCGTGCGATCCGTCCGCGGACCGCCGTGGTGTTGGTGCCGACGATCTCGGCGATTTCCTCGTAGGACCGGCCGTGCACCTCCCGCAGCAGCCAGCACGCGCGCTGTTCGGGCGTCAGCTGCTGCAGCGCCGCGACGAGGGCGGCCATCTGGCCGTTGACCTGCGCCGCATGCTCCGGGTGGAGGTCGGTCCGCGGCGACGCGGTGGTGTCGGGGTCGACATCGGCGGGCAGGCGCCGCGACCTGATCACGTTCAGGCAGCGGTTGGTGGTCATTCGATACAACCACCCGGCGAATGCCGAATCGTCCTGCAGCTGACCGATTCTGCGCCATGCCGTCAGAAAGACCTCCTGGGTGATGTCCTCGGCCTCGGCCCGGTCGGCCAGCATCTTCGCGGAGAGCCGGAACATCGGCCCCTGATAGCGCAGCACCAGCTGCTCGTATGCCCGGACATCGCCGTCACGCGCCCGCCCGGCCAGGGTGGCGTCGTCCAGCGCTGCCTCGGGTGCCGTCGCCGTCGTTGTCACACAGCACCTCCTCCGCCGCTCGTGGTGTCGACACCGGGAAGCCGGAACCGTCACGGCCGATTATCCGTGATCGTTGTCTCATCGGTAGCTGCGTGAGATTTTCCCGTGTCGGCGGGTCCCTGCAGTACGCCGCAACGGCGCTGGTTTCTTTCGACAACGGAGGTTCACGATGTCTCTGAACGACAAGATCGGTAATGCCGCCGACGATCTGGGCGGCCGAGCCAAGGAGGCCGCGGGCCAGGTCACCGGCGATGACAAGCTGCGAGACGAGGGCAAGTTGGACCAGGTGCAGGCCGGGGCGAAGAAGGCGGTCGAGGATGTCAAGGACGGCGTCGGCGACGCCGTGGGCAAGTTGAAGGACAAGTTCGGCATGTAGTCAATGGATTCGCCCGCAGTTCGCCAAACCGCTGCGGGCTGCGGGCGAGATCCATCGATCGCGGGCACGCCGAGCAGCGACCTCGGACACTTCGGACGGCTCACCGACGCCGCGTCGGAACGGCGGCCACCCGCTCCCGGCGCACCCCGGCGGTCATCTCGCGCGTGAGCCGCACGATGTGCGCCCGTTTGCCGGATATCCGGACCTGCTGGACGTGCGTGGGAACGAAGTCCGCCGCGATGGCCGCGGCCAGCAGTGTGGTGTCCGGGATCAGCACGACGGCCGTGCCTGCGGGGACGAGCACGCGACGCAGCTCCGACCACAGCCGCATCGGCTCGCCGGCGAGCAAGCCCTGCGGCGCCACCTGTCCGCCCCACGGCGGGTTGCAGACGATGCGGTCGACGGTGCCGTCGGCGACGGGCAGGTCCCCCGCATCGCCCCGGCGCACCTCAATCGTTCCCGCGGCATTCGCCCGCGCGGCCCGCACCGCCGCCGCGTCGCGGTCGATCCCGCGGTAGGACGCGTCCGGGTGTAGCTGGGCCGCCTCTATCAGCAGGGTGCCCGCACCGCAGCACGGGTCGAGAACCCGGTCGCCGCTTCGGATTTCGGCCAGCTGAGCCATTGCCGCCGCCAGCGGCGGATGCAGCGTGCCGGGGACCGACCGCCGCTTGTAAGGCCGTCGATGCAGCGGCCGGTCGGCGACGCGGAGCAGCAGGCGAGCCCGGGTCCCGTCCAGCGTCAACCGCCAGCCGCTGTAATCCGTCGGCGGCGCGCCGTCCCGCCGCGACCGGTAGCCGAGGCCCAACCGGCGGGCCAGCGCACGGCCCACCGCATCCTCCGCGTCGTACCGAGTGAAGTTGCGGCCGCCGAGGAACGACGCCGAGACATCGACGCCACCACCGAGATCCGTGCGGCCACCACAGCGCCGCCGCCACTCCAGCAGCGCGGTCACATCGACCGTATCGCACAGATCGTCAAGGGCCGCAACAGATTTGCGTGCCGACCCGATATCCGGACCGCTCGCGGCCAGCAGCAGCACATCGTCGGCGGTTCGCAGTTCCAGCGCCGCCCGAACCGGGCGGCCGGGCCGGAAATGCACCTCCCGATGCCCCATCTCGACCACCGGCCCGATCCCGAGACGCAGAATCTCTGCTGCCACAACGGTTTCCACACCGCGAATACACCGCGCCACCAGGCGGATGTCCATGAATGTTCTTCTCCCACGACGAGGCCCGGGACGACGCCGCGTCGCCCCGCATCGCCGGACAGGGGAATCCTCGCTGCTCCGGCGGACCTCAGCGCAGGTGGAAGAAGAACATCATGCCGGGTATTTTAGCCGACCTACTCGTTCACCAGCCGCAGCGCGGGGCTGCGGTCGCGGCGCCGGTCGACCAGCCAGACCTGCACGGTCTGGTCCTCGGCGGGATTGAGCGTCTCGATCTCGACCTCGACCTCTCCCCGCTGCGGATGCGCGATATGCACTGTGCCCGAACGGAAATCGGTGACCCGATGCTCGCGCCAGCGGCAGGCGAATTCCGGGAACCGCTGCAGTCCCTCGATGACCTGAGCGAGTCGCGCCTCCTCCGGCCACCGCGACCGGGCGGTGCGCAGCGCCGAGACCATCATGTCCGCCACCGTGGGCCAGTCGTGCCAGAGCCGGGCGGCGTCCGGGTGCGCGAAGACGTACGTGGCCAGATTGCCCTCGGACTCGTCGCCGAACATGCCCAGGGGCCCCGCGATATCACGCCAGGCGGCGTTCCCGGCGAGGATGTCGAGCCAGCGGCCGAGCACGAACGCGGGAGTCGGGTGCATGGCGTCGAGCACCGCCTGCACGGTGTCGGTCACCTGTTCGCGCGCCTGGCCCGCCGACGGACAGCCGGTGTCCAGGCCGAGCGCCAGCTTGCCGAAATGATGTCGCTCGACGTCGTTCAACCGCAGCGCGTCGGAGAGCGCGCCCAGCACCGCCATGGAGGGATTGGTATCCCGGCCCTGCTCGAGCCGGGCCAGGTAGTCGACGCTCACCCCGGCGAGCGCGGCGACCTCCTCGCGGCGCAGCCCTGGCGTGCGCCGCCGGCGACCGGCGGGCAGGCCGACCTCCTCGGGCTGCAGCCGGGCGCGCCGGGCTATGAGAAACTCGCCGAATTCGGAACGTGCCACATCACCATCCTGTCCGATCCCGGGGCCGTTATCCTCGCCCCGCCAGTGCCAGGATAGCGGCGGTGTGGCTAAACGGACCGCAGTCCGGAAATCTGGTTGCCATGACGACTTCCGAACAGACCAACCTGAAGACCGGCTCCTGGGAGCTGGACACCAACCACTCCGCGGTCAACTTCACCGTCAAGCACCTGGGGATCTCCAAGGTCCGCGGCCGTTTCAACAAGTTCGAGGCGGGCTTCGTGGTGGACGCGTCCGGCGCCGCCGCGATCGAGGCGACCGTGTACCTCGACTCCTTCGACACCGGCAATTCCGGGCGCGACGAGCATGTCCGCAGCGCCGACCTGCTCGACGTCGAGAAGCGCCCCACCCTGCACTTCAAGGCCGTGGAGCCGATCCGGGTCGCCGAGGACTTCGAGGTCACCGGCGATGTCACCCTCGGCGGTGTGACCAAGCCGATCACCCTCGACGTGGAGTGGGGCGGCGTCCAGGAGTTCCAGGGCGACGGGAAGCGCCACGCCGGATTCAGCGCCACGGGCACGCTGAAGCGCAGCGAGTTCGAGGTCGCGCCCGGCATCCCCGCGGCGATGCTCAGCGACAAGATCGCGATCGAGCTCGACATCCAGCTCATCGAGCCGCAGGACTAGCAGACACCGGGCTACGCTCGCGGCAGCAGTGATCACCGGTCCGGACCGATGCCCGGACCGGGTCCTGCGCCGGTACCCGATCCGCGACAGGAGGCCCGATGAGCAGCTCGAACGACTGGAACACCGGGATCATCGAGGAATTCCGCTCCAACGAGGGCAGGGTCGGCGGCCCGTTCGAGGGCGCGCCGATGGCGCTGCTGCACCATCGCGGCCGCAAGAGCGGGCGAGAGTTCGTCACCCCGATGATGTACCTGCCCGCCGAGCAGGACCCGGGCACCATCTACGTCTTCGCCTCCAAGGCCGGTGCCCCGACCAACCCGGACTGGTACTACAACCTGACCGCCGCCGGTAAGGCGGAGGTGGAGATCGGCACCGAGCAGTACCCGGTGGCGGTTTCCGAGGTGACCGGCGACGAGCGCGACCGAATCTACGCCGAACAGGCGCGGCTCTACCCCGGCTTCGCCGAATACGAGGAGAAGACCGCGGGCATACGGACTATCCCGGTGCTGGCCCTTCACCGCGCCTAACATTCACCAGCGACGCGGATCCGGCCCGAGCGGACACGAATCGCAGTGACACGGCGAGAACTGCTGCGCCACTGCGGCCTGTGTCCGCTCAGGCCGGAGCGCTACGGCAGCAGCCCCGACCTACGTGCCCGCACGACGGCCTCGTGGCGGGTGTGCGCCCCCAATTTCGTCATCGCGCTGCGCAGGTAGCTCTTCACCGTTTCCGGGCGCAGTGAGAGTCGCTGCGCCGCTTCGGCATTGGTGCAGCCGAGGGCGACGTGGGCGAGCACGTCGAGTTCGCGAGGCGCCAATGGCGGTGCGTCGTCGGGGATGTCGGGCCCGGACAGCAGCTGAGTGAGCCGATCCGACAGGTCTCGCAGGCGGGCACGGGCCACCGTGTCCGTGACAGTCTGGGCGATGCCACGCATCTCGGCGTGGATATCGCGAAGCTGTTCGGCGGCAATGGTATCCAAGACCCCGCCATCGGTGGGCGACCGTGCGCTCGAGGCCGCCTCGCGCAGGCGCAGGCGGCGGTCCACCTCGTCGCGAATGGCCAGTTCGACGGCCAGCCGCCGCCCGGCCTGTACCGCCAGGTCCGCGGCCCGGCCGCCGATCGGCCCCGCATCGCGGCTCGCGATGTACAGCACCGCGCGCGACTCGCCGCGCACCACGACCGGCACCCCCACCACTGCCCGCAGCCCCTCCGTGAGCACCGGCGCGTCGTAGTGGTGGGTGATCGTCGAGGCCACGCGGTAGTCGGCGACGGAGGTGGGCCGCTTGCTCGCCACTGCCGCACCCCCGACACCGGAGGACGGCGACACCGCCAGACCCCGCATGGCGCTGGTGCGGGTACCGAGGAATTCGCTCAGGATCAACGTCTCCGCGTGGACCTGGCCGCCGAAGACCACCGGCATCCCGGATACGGCCGCGACCTGCCGCATCTCGGCACGCAGCGCGTCGGCGTCGCGGGGGCGCAGGAGATCCATCTCGGTACCCCTTTCCGGGGGTGGCGGGCGGGGGAATGTGACCTGGATCCTAATCGGTGTGAGTTCGCAGATGGGCCGGATCCGACCGGCCGCCTATTCGCACGGGGCGTGGGACGCGCCGTTGCTCGGCGACACGATCGGCGCCAACCTCGATCGCACGGTCGCCGCGCACGCGGATCGTCTCGCGCTCGTGGACCGCGCCGCCGGGGTGCGGTGGACCTACCGCGAGTTCGCCGCGCAGGTGAATGCGGTCGCGCTCGGACTGCTCGCCGCCGGGATCGGCAAGGGCGACCGGGTCGGGATCTGGGCGCCCAATCGCGCGGAGTGGACGCTGGTGCAGTACGCGACCGCGAAGATCGGCGCGATCCTGGTGAACATCAATCCCGCCTATCGCGCACACGAGCTGCGATATGTGCTGGGGCAGGCCGGGATTCGGCTGCTCGTCGCGGCGCGGGAGTTCAAGGGCTCGGACTACGCGGCGATGATCGACGAGGTGCGGCCCGAGTGCCCGGAGCTGACGCGCGTGGTCCTGCTCGACGGTGACGACTGGGCCGCGCTGCTGGACACCGGCCGCGCGGGAGATCCGACGGCAGTGGCCGCGGCACAGGCCGCGCTGTCCCCCGACGATCCGATCAATATCCAATACACCTCGGGCACAACGGGATTCCCCAAGGGCGCGACGCTGTCGCACCACAACATCCTGAACAACGGCTACTTCGTCGGCGAGCTGTGCGGCTATACCGAGACCGACCTGATCTGCCTGCCGGTACCGTTCTACCACTGCTTCGGCATGGTGATGGGCAATCTCGCCGCCACCAGCCACGGCGCGGCCATGGTGATCCCGGCGCCCGCGTTCGATCCGCGCGCCACACTGGAAACGGTTGCGGCCGAGGGCTGTACGTCGCTGTACGGCGTGCCGACCATGTTCATCGCCGAGCTGGCCGAGCCGGATTTCGCATCCTACGACCTGTCCACACTGCGCACCGGAATCATGGCCGGGTCGCCGTGCCCGGTCGAGGTGATGAAGCAGGTCATCGAGCGGATGGGCATGCGCGAGGTCTGCATCTGCTACGGCATGACCGAGACCTCGCCGGTGTCCACCCAGACCCGCCGCGACGACACGCTCGCCCAGCGCACCGCGACCGTCGGCCGGGTGGGACCACATCTGGAGGTGAAGGTCGTCGACCCGGCCACCGGGCTGACCGTGCCACGCGGCGAGCCCGGCGAACTGTGCACGCGCGGCTACTCGGTGATGCTCGGTTATTGGAACGAACCCGAGAAGACCGCCGCGGCAATAGATTCCGGACGCTGGATGCACACCGGCGACCTGGCCACCATGGACGACGACGGCTATCTCGCGATCACCGGGCGCATCAAGGACATGGTGATTCGCGGCGGCGAGAACGTCTACCCGCGCGAGATCGAGGAGTTCCTCTACACCCATCCCGACATCCTCGATGCCCAGGTGGTCGGCGTGCCCGATCCGAAATACGGCGAGGAGCTGGTGGCGTGGGTCCGGATGCGCGAGGGCGCGCCGCCGATCGACGCCGCGGCGCTGCGGGAGTTCTGCACCGGCAAGCTCGCGCATTTCAAGATCCCCCGCTACGTGCACGTCGTCGAGGAGTTCCCGATGACGGTGACCGGCAAGGTCCGCAAGGTCGAGATGCGCGAGGTGTCGGCGCAGTTGTTCGGCCGAGGTGTCGAGAGGAATTCCGGCCAGAAGCATGCCGGAAATACGGACGACCGGACGGCGGAATGACAGACGGCCGTATGCGGGATGGGGCACAGAGACAGGAGATTGCGCCATGACCTCGAACACCGAGCGGTACCGTGCGGCGCGCGACCAGCTCGTCGAGTGGACTACGGATTACGCGACCGCGGTACAGCAGTTCGCGTGGCCGCGACTGGAGGGCCGATTCAACTGGGCCATCGACTGGTTCGATGTGATCGCCCGCGGCAACGACCGCACCGCCCTGTGGATCGTCGAGGAGGACGGCCGCGAGCAGCGGGTGAGCTTCGACGATATGGCGCGGCGCTCCGATCGGGTCGCGACCTGGCTCGCCGGACTCGGTGTGCGCCAGGGTGATCGGGTGATCGTGATGCTCGGCAATCAGGTCGAGCTGTGGGAGTCGATGCTGGCGATCGCCAAGCTCGGCGCGGTCGTGATGCCGACCACCGCGGCCCTCGGACCGGCCGACCTGAGCGACCGGATCGCCCGCGGCGCCGTACGTTTCGTCATCGCCAATGCCGCCGACACCGCCAAGTTCGAGCAGGTGGACGGCGACTACACCGGTATCGTCGTGGGTGCCGGGGTGCCCGGCTGGCGGGACTACGCCGAGGCCGCCGCGGTGGAGTCGGCGGGCCCGTTCGAGACCGGCACCGACGTCACCGACGAACTGCTGGTCTACTTCACCTCCGGCACCACCAGCAGGCCGAAGATGGTGCGACACAACCAGGTCAGCTACCCGGTCGGCCACCTCAGCACCATGTACTGGATCGGCGTCCGCCCCGGCGACGTGCACCTGGCCATCAGTGCACCCGGCTGGGCGAAGCACGCGTGGAGTTGTTTCTTCGCACCCTGGATCGCCGAGGCGACCATCTTCGTCTACAACTACGGCCGATTCGACGCCGCCGCCCTGCTCGGACAGTTGCGCAGGGCCCGGGTGAATACGTTCTGCGCGCCACCGACGGTGTGGCGCATGCTGATTCAATCCGATCTGGGGGCGCGGCCGGAGGGTCTGCGCGAGATCCTCGGCGCCGGTGAGCCGCTCAACCCGGATGTCATCGCGCGGGTCGACAAGGCCTGGGGGCTGACTATCCGGGACGGTTTCGGCCAGACCGAGACCACCCTGCAGGTGGGCAACACCCCGGGCCAGCCGGTCAAGCCCGGTTCGATGGGCCGCCCCGCGCCCGGCGTCCCGGTGGTGCTGGTCGATCCGGTCTCCGGCCGGGCGGGCGAGGAGGGCGAGATCTGCCTGGATCTCGGCGCCGAGCCGGTGAATCTCATGACCGGATATCTGCAAGACCCGGAACGGAATTCGGCGGTCATGGCGGGCGGCTACTACCACACCGGTGATGTCGCCGCGCGCGACAGCGACGGCTACATCACCTATATCGGGCGCACCGACGACGTGTTCAAGTCCTCCGATTACAAGGTGTCGCCGTTCGAGCTGGAAAGCGTGCTCATCGAGCATCCGGCCGTGGTGGAGGCCGCGGTGGTGCCGCAACCCGACGACACCCGCCTGGCGGTCCCCAAGGCGTATGTCGCGCTGGCCACCGGCTGGGAGCCCGGCCCCGAGACCGCCCACGCCATCCTCGAGTACGCCCGCGACCACCTCGCCCCGTACCTGCGGATCCGCCGGATCGAATTCGCCGATCTGCCCAAGACCATCTCCGGAAAGATCCGCCGGGTCGAACTGCGGCAGCGCGAGGAGCAGGCGCACGCGGCCGGTACCTCGATCGATACCGAGTACCGCTACGAGGACCTGCTACCTCCGACCTCCGGATAATGGGCGCACAGAGAGCCGATCCCGCCACGCCACGAAATTGGCGCGTTTGCCCGAGTGTGGCGTGTTCGGCGCTGGTTCACTCTGCGACAGGGCGCAAGACTGGCACCGTGCCCGCCGCGCGGCACCGGTGCCTGTCGTCCACGGATCGCTCCACCCCTCCATCGGACGCGATCCGCCCTCCCGGACGGCGTTCGCCGTCCCCGAGGCCTCGGCCCGGCGCATTCGGGCACCGGGCCTTGCGCCGAACCGGGACGTCGAACCCGGGACGACGGGGACCGCCCGCGCGGTGTCGGTTCGGTGTCTGCCGCGCACACCTCTGCGCGGCAACACGATCCGTGATCGACCGTATGTGTACCTACGACCGATTGGAGAACGCCGTGTTGAACACCTTCGAATCCGCGACCGCGTACGTGATCGCAGAACTCGAAGCCAAGGGCACCGCCACGCGCGAGGACTTCGACGTCGCGGCCATCGTGACGGCGTCGCACGCCATCGCCGAGAGCTGGGATCTGCGGATGATGGACCGCAGCACGTTCTGGAATATCGCCGCCAGCAATCTGAAGGTCTGACGTGCTAGACGCGGCGGTCCACTTCGTCGCCGAGGCGGGCATGCGCGACCACCGACCAGCGACGCGCCGCCCGCCGCATGGACCCCGCGTCGGAGTAGCCCAGCAGTTCCGCCTGCCGCTCGCGGCTCACCGGCCCCGCCGCCGCGGCGCGGATCAGCCTGGCGCGATCCAGTTCCCGCCGCCACGTGGTCCCCGACTCGGCCAGCCGGCGCTGCAGCGTGCGCGGGCTCGTCGCCAGCCGCCGCGAGACTCGGTCCAGCGAGACCTCGCCCTGTTCGAAGGCCTCGGCCAGGGCGGCGGCGACCCGCTCGGGCCAGGCCGTCGCCAGCGGCGGGGGCGGGGGCAGCGCGGCGGCCAGCGGCTGCAGCACATCGGCCAGCACGGGATCGGCTGTGGTCAGCGGCAATTCCATATCGGCCGCCCGGAATGTCATGGCGTCCACCGGGGCACCGAATTCGATGGCCGCGGTGCCGAATACCTCGGTGAAGGTGGCGTGGTTGCGCGGCGCCCGCTGCCGCAGCGACACCCGTATCGGATCCAGCGGCGCATCGAGGACCTGCCGGGCCCGGGTCAGCACCGCCACCAGCCCCCACAGCTGGGTGAGGTCGCGGCCGCGGCCCTCGCCATCGATGATGTCGAGATAGAGCGTGGTTTCCCCGTCGTTCTCGGCCACCAGGTCGAAGCGGTGGTTGGTGGTGACGGCGGTGACGTACGGGCCGCAGGTCGCCAATCCGGCGCCGACGGTGGGCGCGCTGGTGAACAGGTAGTCGTAGAGCCGCAGCGCGGTCAGCCGGTATCGGCTCGCGACGTGCAGGGCGATATCGGGATCGTCGAGTAATCGCTCACCGACCTCCCATAATCGGGAGAACGTCGCACTGGGCACGTGCACACCCTCGCCGGTCATCGTCCATTCCGGCACGCCGCATTCGCGCAGCACCCGCGTCTGATCCGCGCCTGCCGCGGTGAGCTGCGACAACACGAAACGATGCAACAGTGTCTGATCGGTCCCCAACGCCCCTCCTGCCCGATGGCTCCCCTAGCACGGTTTGTGCAGAACGCTATACCGCACAGTTCGTTCGACCGGTGGAATCGAACGACATGTGGTCATCGACACTTCCATCCGGAACCGGTGCGGCGGTGATCCTCCCGGTCGACGATACCGGTGTCCGATTCGTTCAAGACCGCGCCGCGGGCCGGGGCTAGCGTTTCAGCCATGACTGTTCGATTGGATGTAATCGGCGTGGTCGTCTCCGATATGGCGGCCGCCCTCGCCTTCTACCGCCGCCTCGGCCTGGAGTTCGGGGAGGATTTCGGTGGCCACGTGGAGGCCGAACTGCCCGGCGGGTTCCGGCTGACGCTGGACTCCGAGGCCAATATCCACTCGTTCCACCCGGACTTCCCGAAGCAGCTGAACGGAAAGACCGGACGGATCGGCCTGGCGTTCCGCTGCGAGTCCGCGGCGGAGGTGGATTCGATGTTCGAGGATCTCGTCGGCGCCGGATATCACGGTGAGCTGAAGCCGTTCGACGCGTTCTGGGGCCAGCGCTATGCCTCGGTGCAGGATCCGGACGGCAATGGCGTCGACCTCTACGCGCCGCTGGACTGATCGGCCACCAGCTGCCCCAGCGGCCGCCCGGCCAGTTCGCGGATGTCGCGGGCCAGGTGTGCCTGGTCGGCGTACCCGGCGCGGAAGGCGGTGTCCGCGAACGGGATTCCGCCGCGCGCCAGCGCCAACGCCCGCTGCATGCGCAGCACCCGCGCCAGCATCTTGGGCCCGTACCCGAACGCCGACAGCGACATTCGATGCAGCCTCCGGGCGCCGATGCCGAATTCGTCGGCGGTGGCCGCCACCGAGGCACCGCCGTCGAGGCGGCCCACGAGGCGGCGCAGCAGCGGGTCGGCGGTGTCGTTGTCGACGGCGATGCGGCGAGCCAGTTCGTCCAGGCCGGTCATGGGATCCGGCGCGGCGGCGACCGCCGCGGCCAGCACCCGTACGCGCGCGGCGGACCACAGGTCGGCCAGGGCCGGGCGGCTGTCGAGCAGCTCGTGCGCCGGGACGCCCAGCAGTGCCGGTGCGGTGCCCGGGAAGAAGCGGATGCCCGACACCCGGGAACCGGCGGCGGCCGCGGGCACGTAGCCGCGCGTATCCGGACCGGCGACCAGCAGCCGTTCCCCGGTCCACAGCACATCCATACACCCGTCCGGCAGCACCGGCGCGACGGCGCCGTCGGGGATGGTGCGCGACCACACCACCGCACCGTCGACGACGGCCGAAGGGCGCTCCCGGTAGCCGGGCGGGCCTGGGGTCTCCACTCGCCCGAGACTAGCGCGCCACGCCGACAGGAAGCAGCCTCGCGCGCGACCGGCACCGTAACCTGAACCCCCGTGATCCAGAGGTCTCGGCGCTCGCGCGGCCGGGTGCACGCCCCGCCGACCGGCGTCATCCGGGATCGCCGCCTGCGCCGCCACCACCGCGGCGACGCCTACCGGCTCACGGCGGTCGGCGGGCTGGCCGCGCTGGCGCTGGACGCGCTGTCGAGCGTCGCCTACGGTCCCGAGGCGATCGTCGCCGTGCTGGTCACCGCGGGCGCCGACGCGGTCGGTTACACGGTGCCGGTGACGATCGCGCTGACCATTCTGCTGCTGGTGCTGGTGACCTCGTACCGGCAGGTCATCGCGGTATTCCCGGACGGCGGCGGCAGCTACGCGGTGGCGCGGCGCGAGCTCGGACGGCCCGCGAGCCTGCTGGCGGCGGCCGCGCTGGTGGTCGACTACGTGCTGACGGTGGCGGTCAGCCTCGCGGCGGGTGCGGCCGCGCTGGGCAGCATGTTCCCGCTGATCGCCGACCACCTGCTGGTGACGGCGCTGATCGCGCTGGCGGTGCTCACGGCGCTGAACCTGGCCGGTATCGCCGAATCGGCGAAGGCGCTGCTGGGACCGGCCGTGCTGTTTCTCGTGGTGGTCGGCGCGATCATCGTGGTCGGACTGCTGCGCGACGCACCGGTCGCCACCATCGGCACCTCGCTCACGTTTCACGAGCTGCCCGGCGTGATCGGGCCGCTGCTTCTACTGAAGGCGTTCGCGGCGGGTGGTTCGTCGCTGACCGGTGTGGAGGCCACCGCGAACGGCGTGCCCGAATTCCGCACGCCCGCCGTGCGCCGCGCACAGCACACCGAGATGGCGCTGGGCCTGCTGCTCGGCGCGATGCTGCTGGGGATCGCGGCGGTCGTGGCCACCCATCGGGTGGTGCCACGCGAGGGGGTCACGCTGCTGGCGCAGCTGGCGGCGGCCGCCTTCGGCACCGGGGTGCTGTTCTACGTGGCCAATCTCGCGATCGCGGGGGCGCTGGGACTGGCGGCCAACACCAGCTTCGGCGGACTGCCGGTGCTGCTGAGCCGCCTCGCCCACGACCATCGGATGCCGCACCTGTTCGCGCTGCGCGCCGAGCGTCCCGTGTACCGGTTCGGCGTGGCGACCCTCGGTGTGCTGGCGGCCCTGGTGCTGCTGCTCGTCGACGCGCGCGTCGACCGCCTGCTGCCGCTGTACGCCATCGGCGTATTCATCGGGTTCACCATCAGTCAGGTGGGCCTGGTGCGGCACTGGCGCGACAGCCACGGCCGGTGGTGGCGAGCGAAGCTGTGGCTCAACGGATTCGGCGCGCTGCTCAGCGCGGGGGCGGCCGTGGTGTTCCTGTTCGACCGGTTCGCCGAGGGCGCGTGGCTGCTGCTGTTCCTGGTGCCGGGCCTGATGCTGCTGTTCGACCGCACCGAGCACTACTACCGGCAGGTCGCCGCCGAACTCGGCATGGGAACGAAGATCCCGGCGCCCCGGCGCGACCCGACGAGGCACACGGTGGTCGTGGTGCCGGTGGTGGCGGTCAGCGACCTCACCCGGCGGGCCCTGGACGCCGCGCTGAGCCTGGGCGAGCAGGTGCATCCGATCGCGGTGGACATCGATGCGGAGATCACGCGACGACTGGTCGAGCACTGGGAGGACTGGGATCCGGGCCTCGAGTTGCGCGTGCTGCCGAGCCCGCACTGCGGCATGGTCGAACCGATCGTCGAGTACGCCCGCACCCTCACCTCGACCGAGCGCCAGGTGCTGGTGCTGCTGCCACGGCTCGAACCGCGGCGGCGCCGCTACCGCATCCTGCACAACCAGCGCGCCCCGATCATCGCCGAGGCACTGGACCGGCACACCGACGCGATCGCGGCGACCATCACCCTGCACCTCGACTGACCGAGCGCGGCGCCGCGACTCCTGGGAGAATCCGGCGGGCGAACCGTCGCGGCCGATTGCTGATCATTCGCTGACGGTCGCTAAACTTCGCGAAGGTAAACATCAACAGTTCAGATTGGAGTGGCGGGGCGCCATGCTCAAGGGTTTCAAAGACTTCCTGATGCGCGGGAATGTGATCGACCTGGCCGTCGCGGTGGTGATGGGTACCGCGTTCACCGCGGTGGTCACCTCGGTCACCAAGGGAATTCTGGAACCGCTGCTGGCGGTGCTCGGCGACAACGGCCAGCTGGGCCTGGGCGTACAGCTGGTCCCCGGCAAGCCCGCCACCTTCATCGCGCTCGGCCCGATCATCAGCGCCGCCGTCAACTTCGTCATGGTGGCGGCGGTGCTGTACTTCGTGCTCATCCTGCCGATGAAGCATCTGCAGAAGCGCTTCGGCGGCAAGAAGAAGGCCGAGCCCACCCAGACCGAGCTGCTGACCGAGATCCGCGATCTGCTGGCTGCCCAGGCCGCGGACAATCCGTCCAAGAGCACCGCGAAGCTCGATACGGCGATGAAGACCGTCCTGGACTGAACACCACCGGGGCGCGCGGCCCGCGGGATTCGAGTACCGCGCTACTCGCGTCGCGGCGCCGCCCGCGGCGCACCCTCGAAAGGTGGCACAGCACAAACTCTTCTGCATTCCGGGCACCTGGGAGGCCGTCACGGCGGCCGAGGAATTCGGGCGGATCGAACCGCGCACCGAGATCGGCATGCTCACCGGTGTCACCGATCTGCTCGACCGCCGCGTGTTCGACGTCGTCTACCTCAACTATCCGAGCAGCGCGGGGCCGGTGTCCGGCGGCGGCGACGGGCTGCTCGAGGCGCTCGGCCGGCCCTCGCACCGGGAGGTCCGCGATATGGGTGTGGCCGAACTGCTCCGGCTGATCCGCGAACACCCCGGCGGCTTCGGCATTCTCGGCTACGGTCAGGGCGCCGCGGTGGCGTCGCTGGTCGGGCGCGAGCTGGTGTCGGGGTCGCTGCGGAACCGCATGCCGGATTGTCACTGGCTGCACACCTTCGCCTCGCCGCATCGAGCGCCCGGGCACACCTTCCCGCTCGGCAATCAGCTGGCGGGCCAGGGGATTTCGGCGGATCCGAGCACCGATACCGGCAGCATCGACTGGTTCGACTACTGCCTGCCCGGCGACCTGTACGGCGATGCCGATCTCGTCGACACCTATCTGCCGCTGGCCTACGAGCTGGCCCTCGAGCTGCCGCTGGTGGATCCGTTCGCGATGATCGCGGGCTGCACCGACAGCCTGTTGCGCGGACGGCTGCGCGACGTCATCGCGGAGCTGGGTGAACATCCGGCGCTGGTGGTGGGCAAGGCGGGCATCACCGCGGCCACGCTGGCGACGTTTCTCCAGCAGTTCCCGCACGACAAGTACGCCGTGCGCGAGATCCTGCCCGGGACAACGGCGTTGCGGCACTCGGCCAACCACCTGAACTTCTGGGGGCCGCGCGTGGAGACCGGCGAGCAGCTGGCGGTGACGACCGCGCTGCCGCGCTGAGCGAGCGAATCGATCAGCCGGCCAGTGGGATCAGGCGCTGGGCGTCGTCGAACAGCCCTCGTTCGGCGATGCGCGCGGCGGCCAGTGCGGCCAGGGCCGCGGCGGCCAGCAGCATGTACATCACGACGATCTGGTAGCGAATGGCGGTCAGCGGTTCGACCCCCGCGAGAATGAGCCCGGTCATCGCGCCGGGCAGGCTGATCAGGCCCACCACCTTGGTCGCGTCGATACCCGGGAGCAGGGCGGTGCGCAACGCCGAACGCCGGTACGGCAGAAATGCCTGGCGCGCAGGCAATCCGAGACACAGCCGCGCCTCGACCGCGGCCCGCGCCGTGCGGCCGTCCTCGTGCACGCGGCGCAGCGCGATTCCGGTGGCCTGCATGGCACCCGAGACGATCATGCCACCCACCGGAACCACCACGCGGGCCTCGGTCGAGATCACGCCGAGCAGGATCAGCGCGCCCAATGTGATCACCGTGCCGAACGCGACACCCAGGGTTGCGGCCCGAATCGCATGCGGCACACCAGCTCCGCGCCGACCGGCGACCTGTCCGGCGATGATCACCATCAGCGCCACCCAGCCCAGCGCCCCGGGCAACCCGGTGTGCCGGAACAGGATCAGCAGCACGGCTCCCACCGCGATCAGCTGCACCGCGGCCCGCGCGGCGGCGATCAGCAACTCGCGGGTGAGCTGCAACTGCTGCCGGTAGGCGATGAGCGCCGCCACACCCACCAGCAGCAGCGATGCCGCCACCCCCGGCCAGTCCGGCACCGAAAGCCCCTCTGTCACTGCGCTGTCCCCTCGATCGAAGCGGCTACGCCGCTCGGGTCTCCCTGCGTCCGCGGTAACCGAGCCCCACCGATTCGCCCGTCCGCCAGCACCGGGTCACGAACCACTACCGTCTCGTTTCGCATCATTGTTGTGGCCGCTCCTGTGAGCGCGCCGCCTCGGAGGTCCGGCTATCCGGCTGCGGCCCGGCCGGTTCCGAGGCGACAGGGTCCGGCGCTTCCGGTGACGGGCCGTCCCTCCACCAAGGAGCCCGCCCGCCGCGCGCACTCGGGACGCCTTCGCCGGGCGTGGTCGGGGCCGGTCCGCCCGCCGGATTCGGAACGGGCGCGCCCGGGACCTGAGCGCCCGAGGCGGTCGCGCCCGGCGATCGGCCACCCGGCTCGGCCCGAGGTCCTTCCGAGGTGCCCGATGTCTGCCCACCTGGCCTATCCGGTGCGCGTCCGCCCTGTTCAGAGGAGCCGGGTTCGCGCGGCGTGACCGGTGGCATGCCGCTCAATGCGCCCAGCGGCGCCAGTCGCCCTTCCTCGAGCAGCAGGATGTCGTCGGCCACGGCACCGGTGAAATCGCTGTCGTGGCTGACCAGTACGGCGCTGCCGCCGGCTCGGCAGTGCGCGCGGACCACGTCGCCGATCACGGCGGCCGCGGCCTCGTCCAGGGCGGAGGTCGGCTCGTCGAGCAGCAGGACCTCGGGGGCGACGGCGAGGGCGCGGGCCAGGCAGACCCGTTGCGCCTCACCGCCGGACAGCTCGGCGCACCGCCGGTGCACGAAGGTCTCCGGCAGGCCGACGCGGTTCAGCAGCGCGCCCACCTGCTCCTCCCACAGCGTCGGCCGCCCCACCCGCACCTCGTCGACGACGACCTCGGCCAGCAGCACCGGATGCTGTGGCACCAGGCCCACCCGCCGCCGCAGCGCGAGCACGTCGAGCTCGGCAATGGGCACGCCGTCGAGAAGTATGCGGCCGCTGGACGGTTCGGCGAGCCGGTTGAACAGCCGCAACAGCGTGGTCTTCCCGACCCCGCTCGGCCCCACCACCGCCGTGCAGCCGCCGCTCGAGACCGTCAGGTCGATACCGGCGAACAACGTGCGCCCGCCATGGGACACCCCGACTTGCTCCAGGACAATGCTCTGCACGGCCCCACCATGCCGCACCTCCCCCGATACCGCAGCGCGAGCGCGAAGTCACGGCGCCGACACCGCCCAGCCACTCACACCCACCGTCGCCGAGCCCGGAACAATCCCCGCACCTCTTGCGTGTTCCCGCACCCCTTGCATGGACCTGCAAGGGGTGCGGGAACACGCAAGGGGTGCGGGAAGGTCGGGGGGATTGCGCGCCTGGGTGTGGTGCTCAGATTGTCTGGGCTGCTTCGGCTTCGACCAGGGCGGTGAGGAACGCGGCGGGGACGTCCGGCCACTGTGGGTTCCAGCGACCGGACAGCTGGTCCTCGCGCAGCGCCGCCAGTGTCTGCACCACGTACGGTCCGCCGTCGAGGACGTAGCGCACCGAGCCGAGTTCCGCGCACTGCGCGCAGACCCTGGCCAGCAATGCCTTTGCGGCATCCGTGCGCCCGGCGGCGGCCAGGCAGGCGATCAGCAGGCGGCGAGCCTTCAGCAGTTCGCGCGGGCGGTCGAGTCGTTCGAGCCGGTCGACCCACTCCCCCGCCCAGCCGCAGGCCAGCTCGGTCTGCTCGGGTTCGGCGCGGGCGAGCAGCAGGCGGATCGCGGTGAATTCCTCGTACAGCACGGTGAATTCGTCGATCGCGTCGACCGGCGTGCGGCGGCGCCCGTAATCCACCACCGGGAGCAGCCCGAACTCCGGATGCGGTGGCAGCCCGAGGCGCAGCCGTTCGTTCTCGACCTCGGCGCCCAAGCGCGGCAACGCCATCGAGCGCGCGACGCGTGCCCCCTCGTTGAGCCGCCGGATCGCGGCGGCGCGGTCGCCGCGCAGCGCCTTGATCCGCGCCCCCACCACGTAGCGGGCCAGCTTGAAGTCCACCACGCCCGCCTCCGGGCCCAGCTTGTACCCCTCGTCGAGCAGCCGCTCGGCCTCGGCGAGTTCGCCGCGCTCGTAGAGCAGCTCACCCAGCAGCGATCCGGCCAGCCGCGCCCCGTAGGAGTGCGTGCCGCCGGTCTGCTTCGCGGCCTTCAGCGCCGCGCGGAAATGCTGCTCGGCCCGCACGATATCCAGGCGCAGCCCGGCCGCCAGCCCGAGGAAGCACTGGCCGTGAATGTTGTTGTAATTGCCCTTGTTTCGCCGCATGTACGGTGCGGACCACTCCTGGATGCGCACGGCCTCGTCGAAGTCGCAGCGGTATCCGGCGGCGAAGGTCGCGACGTTCGCGGCGATCGCGACCACGTACGGCGACAACTGGTCGGCGCGGCGGAAGCACGGCGCCAGCATGTCCTCGACCCCGCCCAGCACATCGGCCCGCACTGTCACCACCGCATGCACCACGCCCGCCTCGGCGCGCAGGTTCGCGGTGCTCGTCTCGTCGAGCCCGCCGCGGTCGAGGTGCTCCTCGGCCAGTCGCAGCGCCCGCTCGGCCGGATCGGCGCGATGCAGCAGGATATTGGCCCACGCCAGATCCAGCTGCAGCCGCGGATGCGTCTCGATGATCGTGGCCGGAAGCTTGCCGACCAGGCCGATGAGGCTGGCCATCTGGCCGTACTCGAGCAGCGTCATGCCGTCCTGCTCGACGATCTCCACGGCCCGCTGATCGTCACCCGCCAGCAGTGCGTGATCCACCGCCTCGCTGACATACCGACGCTCGGCGAACCAGGCCGAGGCGGCCCGATGCAGGTCGGTGATCCGTTCGGGCGGACCGTGTTCCAGCCGCTGCCGCAGGAAATCCTGGAACAGGTGGTGATATCGGAACCACTGGCCGTCGTCGAGCCTGCGCAGGAACAGATCCTGCTGCTCGATCTGCTCCAGCAGCGCCTGCCCGTCGGCCACCCCGGTCAGCGCGGTGGCGAGCTCGCCGCAGGTGCGTTCGGTGATCGAGGTCGACACCATGAACCCCAGCGTCCCGGGTTCCAGTGTGTCCAGGACGTTCTCGGCGAGAAATTCGCTGATGGCGTGGTGTCGGCCGGTCAGGTGCCCGACCAGCGCGCCGGGATCGTCGCTGCCGCGCAGCGACAGCGCGGCCAGCTGCAGCGCCGCGACCCATCCCTCGGTCGACTCGGTGAGATCCTCGACGTCGCCGCGGTCCAGGTCCAGCCCGCCCAGCTCCACCAGGAAGGTCTGGGCCTCATCGATCCCGAAACGCAGGGCGGCGGTGTCGATTTCGACGAGCTCGTCGCGAGCGCGCATGGAGCTCATCGGGAGGCCGGTGCGGTGCCTGCTGGTCACCACGAGATGCAGGGTGGGACTGCAGCTTTCGACGAGAAAGCGCAACGCATTGGTGGTGTCCGGATCGGTGACGCGGTGCCAGTCGTCGATCACGACCACCAGATCCTCGGCGCGGCCGTCGATATCGTTGATCAGCGAGGTCAGCACGTATCGTTCGGCCTCGTCGCAGTGTTCCTCGAGCAGCTCTCCCAGCTCGCGTGCCAGCGCCGGGCGCACCACGCGGATCGCCTCGATCAGGTGCGACAGGAACCAGACGACATTGTTGTCGTCGTGGTCGACGGTCAGCCAGGCCACCGCGGTCGGCTCGGCGCTCAGCAGCGCAAACCACTGCGCGGCCAGCGTCGTCTTACCGAATCCGGCCGGGCCGTGGATGACGGCCAGGCGCCGCCCGCGGCCGTCGCGCAGCGCCTCGATCAGGCGATCACGCGCGACCAGTTCCCGGGTCGGCTCCGGGGGCCGCAGCCGGGTGGCCGCGACCGGCGGGGTAGGCGTGCACACCCGCGACCCCGACGTGCGCCGGGCGCCTGAGCCGGTGGGCGTCGCGGTGGAGCGATACGCGGGCGGTTCGGCGGCGGGCAGGGGAATCGGGATATCGTCGGCCGCCAGCCCGTGCCGCTGTTGGACATCGCGCAGCACCGCACCGAATTCCGCCGCGGTGGCGGGTCTTTCGTTGCGATCGCGGGACATCGCGAGTTCGATCGCCGCGGTCACGTCCGGGGGCAGCCCCGCCTCGCCCAGATCCGGCACCGGCTGCTTGGTGATGCGCAGGAACTGCGCGACCAGCTGTTCGCCGCTGCGCCGCTCGAACACCGCGTGACCGGTGGCGGCGCAGAACAGCGTCGAGGCCAGGCCGTAGACGTCGGCGGTCGCGTCGGGCGCGTGACCCTGCAGCACCTCCGGAGCGGTGAAGGCCGGGGATCCGGTGATCGTGCCCGCGGTCGTCACGAATCCGCCTGCCAGCCGGGCGATTCCGAAATCGGCCAGCTGGGGTTCGCCGTACTCGTCGAGCAGGATATTGCCCGGCTTCACATCCCGGTGCAGCATGCCGCGCCGATGCGCGGTCTCCAGCGCCCCGGCGATCTTCACCCCGACGTGCACGGCGTCCTGCCAGCTCAGCGGGCCGTAGTCCTGGATGCGGCCGTCCAGTGACCCGTGCGCGTGGTAGGGCATGACGATGAACGGGCGACCGGTCGCGGTGGACCCCACCTCGAAAACGCTGACGATGTTCGGGTGGCCGGACAGCTTGCCCATCGCGAGCTGTTCGCGCACGAACCGCTCGAGGTTCTCCGACTCCAGGTCGGCGGTCAGCACCTTGATCGCCACGGTGCGCTCCAGCGTCGGCTGGAAACACCGGTAGACGACTCCGAAGCCGCCGCTGCCGATCTCCGCGGCGCCGGTGAATCCGGCGGCGTCCAGCTCCGCCGCGAAACCCGAGATCTGCGCGCGTTGCGTGGAGAGCGGATCGGTATACGCCACGACGACCTCGATACAACCTTCGACCAGTTACTGATGAGGATATTCCGCCCGCGCCGATTCGGTAGCCCCTTGTTACCTATCGACCGACGACGGCCGCGCCCGGGGACGACATCGGCGGTGTCCGGCACTCCTCGTTAGCATGCACGCGTGGCAAAACTGAAGGTATCGGTCGACGTGCCGATCTCTCCCGACGAGGCATGGTCGCACGCGGCCGATCTGCGCGAACTGCACCAATGGCTGCTCATGCACGAGGCCTGGCGCGGCAGCGTTCCGGAGGACCTGACGGTCGGCACCGAACTGGTCGGTATCGCGTCGGTGAAGGGCCTGCGCAACCGCGTGCGGTGGACCGTGCGCGCGGCCGAGCCGCCGAAACGCCTGGCGCTCAGCGGCTCCGGCAAGGGCGGCACCAAGTTCGGACTGGAGCTGCTGATCGCGCCGAAGGGCGACGGATCGGAGGTCACCGTCGATATCGATCTGGGCGGGCGCCCGCTGTTCGGGCCGATCGGCTCGGGCGTGGCCAGGGCGCTGAAGGGCGATATCGACCGTTCGCTGGATCGGTTCGTGGAGCTGTACGCCTGAGCGGAGTGTGTATGTGGGGCGGTCCGGTCTTCCGGGCCGCCCCTTGCTGTGTCGCGGCGCCCCGACATCGCGCGGTTTGGCGCCGACACGAGCGGAACTGTAACATGTTCTTGTTTTCGCCAGATCGACAACTTCGGCGAACTTGGCAGAACATGATGGAGCGCAAGCGCTGAGGTCTGCCATGCGACAACGGGGTTGAGCTGTGCAAACGAAGTATCACCGGCAGGATCGCTCGTGCTGCCGGAGTCGAGCCTTGGGCGAACCGCTATTTACTTAGCGCAAGCCTCGCCGCTAGTCTGACGCAACGCGGAACAGCACCCGCAACGCGGAACAGTGCAGCCGATCACACAGCACGGCAGCCGCAACGCGGTGGCACAGCACAGCCGCAGAACAAGAAGGGAAGGTCTCATGCAGATCAGCAACACCGTGGCCGTGGTGACCGGCGGCGCCTCCGGGCTGGGCCTGGCGACCGTGCAGGAACTGCACGCCCAGGGCGCCAAGGTGGTCATCGTCGACCTGCCGTCCTCCAACGGCGAATCCGTCGCCAAGGAACTCGGCGAGGGCGCGGTGTTCGCACCCGCCGACGTCACCGACGAGGCGCAGGTCACGGCCGCCCTCGATGCCGCCCAGTCCCTGGGCGACCTGCGGATCGCGGTGAACTGCGCCGGCATCGGCAATGCGATCAAGACCGTGAGCAAGAAGGGCGCCTTCCCGCTCGCCGACTTCACCAAGGTGGTGAACGTCAACCTGATCGGCACGTTCAACGTGATCCGCCTTGCCGCCGAACGCATCTCGGCCACCGAGCCGGTCGGCGAGGAGCGCGGCGTCATCATCAACACCGCCTCCGTCGCCGCCTACGACGGCCAGATCGGCCAGGCCGCCTACTCCGCCTCCAAGGGCGGCATCGTCGGCATGACGCTGCCGATCGCCCGCGATCTGTCCGGCCTGAAGATCCGCGTGAACACCATCGCCCCGGGCCTGTTCCACACCCCGCTGTTCGCCACCCTCCCCGAGGAGGCCATCGACTCGCTGGGCGCCCAGGTCCCGCATCCGTCGCGGCTGGGCCACCCCACCGAATACGCGGCGCTGGCCCGCCACATCGTCGAAAACCCCATGCTCAACGGCGAAACCATCCGCCTCGACGGCGCCATCCGCATGGCCCCGCGCTGAGCGCACGACGTATGGGGCAAGGCCCCTGAACGTGAGGCACAGCGAAGGCCCGGTCCGTTCGGACCGGGCCTTCGTACGTCCTGGAGACCGGCGGTTACCGCGATCTCGCCGGGCGCAGGATCAGCGCTTCGCCCACAGGGCCGACGCAGCCTCCGGAGTCCAAGCTGCGTCGTCCACGGTGTGCGCCTGCAGGCATTGGTACTGAATGCCGTTGAACGTCACCGTGTCCCCGGCTTCGAACCGAGCACCGAGGTGCCATTCGGCTGTCATCGAACCGCCAGGAGCCGGGGCGGCTGGCGTTGTCGACCCGCCGGGAGCTGGAGCAGCAGACGTTGCCGAACCACCCGGTGCCGGAGCAGCAGACGTCCCCGAACCACCGGGAGCCGGAGCAGCAGACGTCCCCGAACCACCGGGAGCCGGAGCAGCAGACGTCCCCGAACCACCCGGTGCCGGAGCAGCAGGCGTTGCCGAGCTACTCGGAGCCGGAGCGGCGGATGTGCCCGAGGCACTCGGAGCCGGAGCGGCGGTCGTCGAGCCACCCGGAGCAGCCGTGGACGAACCACCCGGTGCAGCGGTGGTCGAGCCACCGGGAGTGGGAGCCGACGTCGTGGTCGAGCCACCCGGCGCGGGCGCAACCGTCGCAGACCCGCCCGGAACCGCCGGAATCTGCCAATCGATCGGCGCCGCAGCCGGTTTCGTGGGCGAACCGCTCGAGGCCGGAGCCGACGTCGTCGCCGACGAACTCGGCGCGGGAGCCGTGCTCGAGGCGCTCGGCGCGGGTGCCGTACCGGAGGCGCTGGGCGCAGGCGCCGATGTAGTACTGGAGGCACTGGGCGCCGAGGGAGATGTAGACGGGGCCGCCGCGCCCTCGCCGCCGATCTGCAGGTCCACGCAGGAATAGAAGGCGTTGACCGTGTCGGCGATATTCCAGACGGCCAGCAATTTCTGCTTACCGGTGAATTTACTCAGGTCCACCGTGTGGGTCACGGTGTCCCCGGGCAATTCGTTCTTACCGTCGACGGTCGATACTTTGGTGCCGCCGATGTAATAGTCCCAGTTCTCGGTCTTGTGCTGGGCGGTGTTGGTCCAGGTGAAATCGACGCTCTTACCGACGGACTGCGGCTTCCAGCCCTTGTTGTCGTCGTCGAGTTCGGCATACTTGGAATTGCCGCCGCTGCAGTCCTGCGATCCCTTGGGCGCTTCCACGCTCTGCGGCTCGTAAGTGATGTCGCCACAGGAGACTTCGTGCTTCGCGCACTGCGCCTGACGGCTCAGCGGCGACGACACGTAGCCGTGCGCGCTCGCGCTCGCGGGGAACAGTGCCAGCGCCGCGAGCGGCGCAATCGTCACGGCCCCAGCTGCGGACAGCTTCCGGATACTCACGTTGTGCAGGCTCCTCGGAGGTTGTCGGACGGCAGGGGCCGGCATGTCGCCCAGGAATTGTGCAATTACTTCCAGACCACGTCGTTTCCGATTCGTGATCTGCGGGAACCGTACGCACAGCCATCAAATCCGGTCAAGTGAACGAGAGCCGAAGAAGCGCTTCCTACAAGGATTTCCGGCACGAATCGGCCGGTCTTCGTACTCGGCTACAGAGTCCATGACGCAAATGCGCCGCCAGCTTGACGGGGACGGCCGAGAAAAAAGTCGATGGCCCGGTCCACAACGGACCGGGCCATCATGTCGCTACCCGTAGGCGGCGTTGTCCATGACGCTCAGCGCTCGGCGGCCTGCACCTCCTGGCCGTCCTCCTCCAGTACCGCCTCGCCGCGGGCGACCATGCCCGCCTCGTCCGAGAGCGTCAGGTGCGGGATGAACAGCGCGAGCAGGAACGCAAGTGCCGCACCGGGAATCAGGTACCAGAACCCGGGAACGAGCGCGTCGGAATACGCCCCGACGATCGCA
Source organism: Nocardia mexicana NBRC 108244 (assembly GCF_001613165.1). GTDB lineage: Bacteria > Actinomycetota > Actinomycetes > Mycobacteriales > Mycobacteriaceae > Nocardia > Nocardia mexicana. The sequence continues at coordinate 18,110 of NZ_BDBV01000081.1, read as the reverse complement.
TCGTGCAGGCCATCGGGCAGATTCTTGACCACCGACGGCACCAGCGCACCCGGCTGCAGGCCCGCCTGGACCGCCTCCGGCCCGTGCTCGGTGAACACATCGGTCAGCCCGTCGGTGAGCCGGTGGGTGAAGATCGAGCCGAAGATCGCGACGCCGATCGCACCACCCATTTCCCGGAAGTAGTTGTTGGCGCTCGTCGCGGTGCCGATCTGGTCCGGTGCCACGGCATTCTGCACCACCAGCACGATGATCTGCATGATCAGGCCGAGCCCGGCGCCGATCACCATCAGCATGGCCGACACCACCCACACCGAGGTGTGCGCGTTCAGCGTGGTCATCCACAGCATGCCGCCCGCCATGATGAGCGCGCCCAGCGGCGGATAGACCCGGTAGCGGCCGGTGCGGGTGATCGCGGCCATGGAGGTGATCAGGGTGGCCATCATGCCGATCATCATCGGGATCAGCAGCAGGCCCGAGACCGAAGCCGATGTGCCCGTGGCCATTTGCAGGTAGGTCGGGATGAACGCGAGCGCCGCGAACATGACCAGGCCCAGCACCAGGGCGATCGCCGAGGTCAGCACGAAGCTGCGGTTGCGGAACAGCCACAGCGGCAGCATGGGCTCCTCCGCCCGCGCCTCCACCGCGACGAACGCGGCCACGACCAGCGCCAGCGCCGCCACCATGGTCAGGATCGTCGGCGAATCCCAGTCGTAGCGCTTGCCGCCCCAGTCGGTGATCAGGATGAGCAGCGCCGTCGCCCCCGACATCAGCACGACCCCGAGATAGTCGGGCCGGGTCTTCGGGCGATGACTCGGAATGTTCAAGTAGCGGAACGCGATTGCCATCGCCGCCAGCCCGATCGGGACATTGATCCAGAAGCACCAGCGCCAGCCGAGGTGATCGGCGAACAGCCCACCGAGCAGCGGACCGGCCACCGAGGTGACACCGAAGACGGCACCCATCGGGGCCATGAACTTACCGCGATCCTTCGCCGGGACCACGTCGGCGATGATGGCCTGCGCGAGGATCATCAGACCACCGCCACCGACGCCCTGCAGCCCGCGGAAGACGATGAACTCCCAGAACCCGGTGGATACCGCGGCGCCCACCGACGCGGCGGTGAACACGCCGATCGCGAACAGGAACAGCCAGCGCCGCCCGAACAGATCACCGAATTTGCCGTAGATCGGCATCACGATGGTGGTGGCCAACAGGTATGCCGTTACGGTCCAGGCCATTTCGGAGACGCCGCCGAGCTGGCCGACGATGGTCGGCATGGCGGTGCCCACGATGGTCTGGTCCAGGCTGGCCAGGAACATGCCCGCGATCAGCGCGGAGAAGATGAGCCAGATCCGCTTCTGGGTGAGGACGATGGGGGGTGGCGGCGCTTCAGCCGTCGTGGTCATCGGTGCTTCTCCTTCTGCTGTCTCCCGCGTCGAAAAGGCGAGCGGCAAGGGCTATTTGGGCATGAAGGGCGTCTGCCAGCGAACGACCGGGATTGTCGGCCAGTGACAGTGCCGCGCGAGTCGTGCACGCGGACATGAGCTGTGCTGCGATGGCAGCGAATTCGGAGGATGCCTGCGCTCCCATCCGGGCCGAGAGCAACTCCCCGACGGCCGCCTCGTGCCGCACGCCGGCGGCGAAGAAGCCGGCCAGCACCCGAGGTTCCTGTTTGATGATCTCCGCGACCAGCGAAATACTTTCCCGCACTTCGTCATCCGGTTCGTACCCGGAGGAGTACAGCCAGGTGAGATCGTCGATCAGCACGCCGGTCGGACCACCGGCTACGAACCGCTCCCGCGAATCCGGGGTACCGATCTCCCCCACCGGGCCGACCACCGCGTCCAGCTTGGTCTCGTAGTAGTTGAAGAAGGTGCGGGGCGACACCCCGACCGCCTTCGCCACGTCCTCGGCGGTGGTGGCGTCGAGCCCGCGCTCCAGGGTGAGCCGCCGCGCCGCCATGCAGAGATCGAGCAGGGTCCGCCGCTTCTTCTGCTCCCGCAGCCCCGGCTCCGCGGCCCCTTTCCCCTTGATCATGGAAAAAATTTAGCACAAACTGCAATTTTTCAGAAACTGCAATTACTGTGACGTGCAGCACTCGCCGGCGCGGAGCCGAATCCTCCCCTCCTGACTCAGATTCGGTTCCGACCAGCGACCACACTCCATCAGCGAGCCACGGCCGGAACAAGAGCTCCCGCGAACCCAGCCGAAACGACCCCCTGGCCGGTGGTACCACTCGCGAGTGGTACCACTGAGCAGTCCGCATCGCTGCGAGAAGCGCTCGGGGCGCGACGATTCGGAGGATTGATGAGCGACCTGCAACTACCCACACTGGCCGAATTCGTCCGTGGCCGTCGCGCACTACCGACCGAGTCGGCACCGTCCGGGATGAGCCGACAGCACCTTGCCACGGCGATTCATTCCAGCGTCGGGTACATCGCCAAGATCGAGCAGGGCGATGCCCGCAGCCCGAGCGCGGGCGTGCTGGATGCGCTGAGCAACGTCTTCGGCCTGGACCATGACGAGCGAGCTCATCTGTTCCGGCTGGCGGGCCAATCCGTGCCGAATCCGGAGACCGCGACCGAGCCCACCGTGCTGCAGCCGACCCTCGATGCGCTCGCACCGCACCCGGCGGCCGCCGTGGATCACTGCGGAAACATCTTGGCGGCCAACGACGCCTTCGACCGCGCCTTCCCCGAGGCCCGCGCGTCCGGAAACACGGTGCACTGGCTGTTCACCAACCCGTTTGCCCGTCTCGTGGTCGAGGAGTGGGAGCGGGAAGCGAGCCTGGCCGTCGCTCAGCTGCGGCATTACGCCGCCGACATACGCGACCCAGAACCGTTGCGCCGGTTGATAGATGGACTGAGCAGCCGACCGGACTTCCGGCGCCTGTGGACCGCCGAGCGCGTCGCCGCGCGTCGCCCGAATCCCACGATGCGGCTGCGTGACGCGCGAACCGGCACCGTGTACACCATCCGGATCGAAGAGTTCGTGGCAACCGGACACGGCGGAGCGCCGCGGATGCTCATCGGGCTGCTGCCGGGCTCGAATACGACAGAAAGTCAGTAGATTTCGGAGAGGAACCCGGACAGGATCTCGTTCACCTCGCGCGGGTGGGTGATGTTGACGGCGTGGGTGGCACCGGCGATGGTGTGCAGCCGGGCCGGGCCGCCGAGCTGATCGGCCAGCGCCACCATCTCCTCATGGCTGAATGCTTGATCGCCGACGCCCTGCACGAGCGTTGCCGGGCAGTCGATTCGGCCGATCATCTCGGTGATCGACTCGCGATCGATGAGACAGTCGGCCGCCAGGCGGATCCGGCCGCGATCGCTCGCGAACCACTTGTCCAGCCAGGGCTTCTTGTCGTCGGTGGTGCCGCCGATCATGACCGATGCCATGGTTTTCGCGATCGGCGCCAGCGGCGCCGCGCTCATCCAGGTGTCCATGATCTCGCGGTACCCGACCTTCTGCTTCGGGCTGTAGGCGTCCGCGGAGGTCCCGATCAGGATCAGTCCGTCGACGCGACCTGGACACAGCAGCGCCATCCGCAACGCGATGAATCCGCCCTGCGACATTCCGCCCACCACGGCGCGCTCGATGCCCAGCTCGTCGACCACCGCCCAGGCGTCGCGCGCGAGATCCCAATAGCTGAACGGCTCACCGGCGTCTTCGGTCAGTCCGTGCCCGCGGGCATCGATCGAGATGACCCGATACCGGGGAGCGAGAGCGGCGGCCTGCGCGGCGAACATCTCCTGATCGAGGAAGAAGCCGTGGCCCAGCACGACCGCGGGACCGTCCCCGCCGGTATCGGTGAAGTGGACCTTCGCCCCGGCCGATGTCACGTACGGCATGACAAGACTCCCCTCTCCACGGCAGCCGGTGCCCACCCTAACAGGAACACGTTTCAGTTTGTGGTGGGGTGCCGGGAGGGCATCGCCTCGGGCGGCGCGGTGGTCTTGCCACTGGCGAAAAGTCTTGCACTGCACCGTCGCAGCGCACGTGACTAGGCTCGCCGCGTGAATTCTCTCGACGACGAACCCGCCGCCTTCGCCGACGCCGTGCTGCGGCACGTGCGCGACTCCGGTGATGGAAACGCCCACTACGATCCGGAGGAATTCGCGCTCCAGCTCGGCGACGGCACCCACCTCTACCTGGGCAACCTGTTCCAGGACACGCGCGGGCTGCCGGAGTCCGAACTCGGCGATGCGATCGCCTGGTTCGTCGCCGCGGCGCAGGAGTCCGGGGGCGAACTCCCGTCCTGGCCCGAGGCGCGGGCACAGCTGCGTCCGGTGTTGCGGCCGGCCACATTCGGGCTCGACACCCCATCCGATATGCGTCCGATCTCGCGGGCGGTCTTTCCGTTCGTGCACGAGCTGATCGCCTTCGACCAGCCTCGTTCGCGCTCGATCATTCTCGAGGAAACGGTGCGGGAGTGGGGCGTCACGGCCGAGGAGGTGTTCGCGGCCGCTCACGAGAATCTGGCCGCGATCGCCCCGCCCGCGGACGAGCCCGGGGCCGTCGTCCGCTACGTCGACGACGGCGACGGCTATGTCGCGTCCTGGCCGCTTCTGGCCGGGTGGCTCGCCACCCATCGCACCGCCGAGCGGCGCCCGGTCGCCTTCATGCCGGACTTCGACACCCTGATCGTGGCGCCCGACGATCCGGAAATCCTCGGGCAGGTCTACGAAATGGTGGAGGAGCACTACGGCGACGCGACACGCTCGCTGTCCCCGCAGGGATACACCCTCGACGACCACGACCGGGTGGTGCCGTTCGACCGGGCCGGATCGCATCCGCAGAGCGCCGCCGCGGCACGGGCACGCAGCGGCCTGGCGGTGAGCGAATACAACCTGCAGACCCAATGGCTCAACGAGACCTTCGAGCGCGACTTCGACTACGGCCCTTACGATCTCGAGCCCGCTTACGTGGGCACGCTGAACTACCTCGACAACGGCGACGGCCCCTGCACGATCGCCGTATGGGGCGAGGGCGTGGAATGGCTCCTGCCCGAAGCGGATTACCTCGGCATCTACGGCGTCGACGAAGCCGACGAACCGGTCCATCTGTTCACCGTGCCGTTCGACGCGGCCGTCGACATCGCCGACTTGTCCCCGGTGCCCGGCATGACCCCGGCCCGCTACGAGGCCCGGGAATGGCCGGACGAGGAAACCCTCACCAAGCTGCGGTCGGTGGCCGTGGATCTGTAGTCGCCCAGGGCATTACGCGCGCACGGCCTCCGCCCGCCCCGCCTGCAGGATGCGGGCCAGATCGTCCGGTATGGGCATGACCGTCAGGAGGCCTACCGCGGTGCGGCCGGTGTTGCCCTCCGGCGGCCGGCGAATCCAGCCGAGCGTGCTCGCCAGCACCCGGATGATCTGGCCGACGGCTTCGGTGCGGTCCCGGCAGCGCACGGCCAGCCGGAGCATGAGCCAATGGGAGTACACGTGCGGCCGGACCCACATCTGCGACAGCACGTGGGCGCGCTCGAGGTGATGCCAAGCCTGATCGGTATCTGTTGCGGCACGGGCGAATTGCAGCTCGTCCTCGAATGCGGCACGGACGGTGGACGGCATGGGAGCCACGGTTCCTCCAAGACTTCGGCGGTACTTCGCCTCGAGCCTCGCACCCGGGAGCACCGCCGACCTTGAACAAACCTGCTGTCCTGGAACCGCACGCCGAACCAGCGATCAGGGGAACAGCAGATCGATCAGCTCGGGCTCCGACACCCAGCGAATGCCGCGGTAGCCCGAGGGCGGCACACCGAACATGCTGCGGCACACCCGGGTCAGGTGCGCGCTGTCGGCGAAACCGGCGCCGTGGGCGACGTCGGTGAGCGAGCAACCGGCAGCCAGCAGCTCCGCGGCGCGCTGCACCCGCAGCCAGCGCAGATAGGGCCGGAACGGCAGTCCGATCTCGGCCGAGAACACATGGGCCAGACGACTCGGTGAGAGGTGGACCTCGCGAGCCAGATCGGCGAAGCGAATTCGCCCGGCCTGCAACCGTTCCGGCAGCATCCGAAGCAGTTGCGACACCGCCGGGTGCCGATCGACGGGATCGCCGCCGGTTGTCGCGAGTGCGAGCAGATCCGGCACGGTCGCGCCGCCGGGGAGCCGCGCCGCCGCCGTCACCCAATCCGCCACCGCATCGCTGCGTCCCGACGAATCGGCGAGCGCAGCACCCGCCACCGATTCGGGATCGATATGCGCGAGCACACCATCGGCCGTCCCGCACACCACCGCATGCGGAACGTCCGGCGGCACAATAGCAGCGCGACAAGCGATTTCGCGTCCAGAACGGTCGCGCAGCACAATCACGCCGCCCCGAGCGATCAGCACCTGTGCCGAGTGGTGCGCATGCAACGCGGCGCTGCCGATCGCTCCGGAGACCACCATGAAACCAGGGCGGACATGCCCGACCCCCCGCCACCCATGATCACCGGTGCCCATCACCGCAGGGGCGTTACCGCCGTGAGAATCACGACCGGAATCTCCCAGGCTACCTTGGCTTGCAGGTCCGCCATAAACGCCCAGCGCTCGAACTGCTTGTCCCACAGCATGTTCCGCTCCTCTCCGGTAGCCACCGAAGCGGTCACGGCCCACCGTTCGCTGCCCACCTCCACCTCGGCGCGTGGATGAGCCAGCAGATCGTGGTACCAGTTCGGCCCGTTCTCCCGCCCGTCGTCGGCCGCGAAGACGATCAGCCGCTCGCCGTCCCTGCCGTAGCCGAGCGGCAGTACACGCTGCTCGCCGGTATCCGCCGACGTGGTCGTCAGCAGCAGCACATCGACATCCGCGTACGGGCCGCCGAGCTTTCCGCCGTTGGCCCGGAACTCGGCAACGACTTCCCGATTCAGCCGGCGACTCTCCTCCATGGACATCCGCTGATCGTATGCGCCGTGCGGGCGGCGAGCCCGACTCCGGTCGCCCGCACTGTGCTCTGATCCAGCCGATGAGTTAGGTTTGGCGGCGGTAATGGGGGGCGGAGGCCGGTTTCGTCCCCGTCGAATTGCGTCGGTGGCGAGGACGAGAATGAGTGGTGGCCTGGAGGGCGCGGCCGAGGATCTGGCGCGCTGGGCGGAGAACCTGGAACGCAAGGCTCAGCAGTTCCAGAGCCTGCAGGGACAGATGTCGGCGATCAGCGTGACCGAGACCTCGTCCGACAATCGGATCAGCGTCACGGTCGACTCCAGCGGCGTCACCACCGGCATCCACCTCGCGGCCGGCACCCGTGGAATGGATCCGGCCGCGGTCGCCGCCGAGTTGATGGCCTGCACGCGGCGAGCGCAGGCGAGGTTGCGCAACCAGGTCACCGATCTCGTCCACACTATGGTCGGCGGCGACAGCGCGGCCGAGGTCATCGTCGGCCAGTACGCGGAGCGGTTCCCGGACGCCGGGCCGGAGCCGGGCTTCGCTCCCGCTTCGCAGGACGCGCCGCCGGCCTATGCACCGCCTGACACGCCACCGCCTCCGTCGTACGACGGATCGTCGAGCCCGGCCGCTGCCTACGATGCCGCGCCACCCGCCTCGCCGCCGCCTCCCGCTCCGCAGCCCGGCAGCCGCAAGCCCAATCGGGACGACGTGTTCATTCCGGAGGAGCCGAACGACGACGACCTGTACTACCAGCGCAAGTCCTGGTTGGAGTGAGCTGACGGTCTCGGAGGCGGTCCGAAATCCGATGGAACCGATTCGGTTTCGAGGCCGTCATAGTCGGTAGGGCGAGATCGCGGTTGATCGCCACCGCCCGCGCAATGTAGTGATGAGGATGGGGACTGGACGATGCTGAACGTTGACCCGGACCAGGTGCGCGACCACTCGGGCAAGGTGTCCGCGCAGGTGGACAGCCTGAACAAGGCCCTCGAGGCCGCGACCTACCTGTCCCACGTGGACGACGGATACGGCATGCTCATCCAGCCGTACGCGACCTCGATCCTCACCCGGCTGCACGACCGGATCGTCGACGGATTGCAGAAGGTAGGCGAGCAGGCGGGCACGATGCCGACCAAGCTGAATCAGGCGGCCGACGCGTTCGAACAGAAGGAAACCGCCTCGGCCGACGCCCTGAGCGGAATCGGCGCGCAACAGGGACAGGGGGCGTAACCGATGGCCGAGCAGAACGACGTCGGCAAGTGGCTGAACGAATCCTCGGTGGCCAACGCCGGTTTGGGCGTCGCGGGGCTGCCGACCAACTTCGATGACGAGGCCCGGCCGGACAACGACCTGATCGATGACGCCACCGACTACCGCAACACCTACTACCAGGAGGACGCCACCGTCCTCAGCAACCTCGGCCTGCCGGAGATGGGCAAGGAGGAAAACGGCGAGCGGCAGGACGGCGAGGCGGGCGTCTTCAAGGGCACACCGATCGGGGACGGGTTCGAGGCGGTCGACGGCTTCGCGGGTGCCGAATCCGGCAACGATATGTACCAGGCGGGGTTGAAGGCCTGGGCTGCCACGTCCGCGATGGTGGATGTCGCGAAGATCGGGTTGAACATCCAGAAGGGTATTCACCTCGCCAAGCTCGACCCCTTCAACTTCGTGGGTGGACTGCTGATGGGGTGGATGCTCGAGCACGTCGAGCCCCTGCGCAAGACGCTGGACTCGCTGGCCGGTAACCCGGACATGGTGAAGGCGTATTCCAAGTCCTGGGAGAACATCTCCAAGGAACTCGGCAAGGTGGCCGAGGGCTGGGTGAGTGAGGTGGGCACCGGAACCGCTGAGTGGGTCGGTAAGACCGGCAATGCCTATCGCACGAAAGCGGATTCGATCAACGCCGCAATCGTCCAACATGCTGGTACTGCCGAATCCTTGGGCAAGATCAACGAGAAGATCAGTGACCTGGTCGATGGCGTTCGCGGCATCATCACCGAGATTCTGAACACCCTCGCCGGAATGCTCGTCGAGATCGCCGCCATCCTCGTAGCGTCAGCGGGTACCGCGTCTCCCGCTCTGATCGCTCGCGCGGTCTTCGGAATCTCGGGGGCGGCCACCAAGATGTCTACAGTGCTTGCGCAGCTGGCATCGGAAATCCTCAGTGTCGGCGCACTGGCCGACGACGTGGTCAAGACGATCTGGGCCGCCGGTGAGGTCGAATACCAGGCGTCGATGGCATGACGGCCGCCGATTCGTATCCGCTGAATCACCCTGGGCCACAAAATGGTCCACAGCCTGCACCCCCGGTGGGATTCCGACCCTACAGACAACCACCGAAGTCGATCTTCCAGAAGAAAGAGCCAGGCTGGAAGGCCGGAATGCCGTATCGCGTATTGCAGATGACCGACTATCTGCAGCCGGACTGGTCCGTTCCGCAGACTCCGATGCCGCCGTTCCGGGATACGTTGCTGCCGTTCAACTTTCTGATTCCGGATGGCGTGGAAGAGAATTCCCCGATGCCGCGATTCGATCTCGAGCCGGGCGAAACCGGAATCCTGGTCAAGGCGTCGTGCCAGCCGCGGTGGCTACGTGGTCTGTTCACCCGTCCCGAGATGAAGCTGAATGGGCTGACGGTACGCCAGCAGACCCGCTGGGGCACCACGTTCATTCCTGTACCGCCCGGACTACACCATCTGCGCGTATGCCCACCGGCGGGGCCGGCACCATGGCCGATGCGCCCCGGCTCCACACCGCCTTGGCCCGCGGACACGATGGTGCCGGTGTTCGCAGGCCGCACAACACAGGTCTATTCGCGTGCATCGGTCAGCGGCGGAGTGAACGGCGCAATCGGACCTGACCGTCGACAACGGCTGCCGGGAGTCGTCTGGTACTCCATCCAGTCGATGATCTTCTGGCCACTCTTGACCGCCATCATCGTCCTCGGAGCCCTCCAGTTCTTCGACTGACGGCACGAGTAGCGCAGCGGCGCAGCCAAATCCCGCTCACCCCCTAGCCCACGCTGGTGGTCCTCGAAGACCGCCGCCCGACCTCGGCGATCGGCCCGGCCGCGTCTTCGGTCAGACCTGCGCAACCCACTTTGTGGAGCGGATCACCAAGCCCCGTTCCCGGGTGGTAGCTGGGTAGCCCGCCTGGTAGCTTTCCGGCTTGTTGGTGCAGCGCCGCTCAGCACCGTCAGCCTTCGACCCACGGAACATTCCTCCGATCCCACAAGTCTGTGCGCCTCTTTCGTCGTGGACAGGGGCGGGAATCGTCATACCTGATCGCAGCCTGTTTCGCGTCGTTGTCGACGGCGAAATCGGCTGCGGCACCGATGGAGTTGTCATGACACGCACCATCGCGCCGCCCTCCGAACGCGCGCGCAATCTACCCGACGCCGTCGTGCGGAGCCGCAGTTTGCTGACGGGCTACTTCGCCGGACTCGGCGTCGTGATGGCCGTCTGGGGAACCCGGATTCCGGCGGTCCAGCAGTCCGCCGGGTTGGACACCGCGGGCCTCGCCGCGGTTCTGCTCGCCGCCGCCGTCGGCATGGTCGCCGGTCTCCACGCGGGTGGCCGGCTCGCCGAACCCACTCGGTTTCCCCACCTGTTGACCAGCGGCGCGGTCAGCCTCGCCGCCAGCCTCGCGCTGCTCGGTACCTGCCGGATGCCGATCGCGCTCGCCGCCGCGGCGCTGCTGTTCGGTGCCGCGCACGGCGTGCTGGACGTCGGGTTGAACGCCGCGGCGGTTCGGTGCCAGGATGCCTACGGCCGCCCGATCATGTCCGGCCTGCACGCGGCCTACAGTCTCGGCGCGCTGGGTGGGGCGGTGATTGCCGCTGTCGCCGCGGATATCTCGCACACTTTTGTTTTCGGTGTGACCGCGGCAGTGGTGATCGTGGCCGCGGTCGCCGCGGCACCGGCTACCCGCTGTGTCGGGTCGATCGGGGATGTCGGTCCGGTGGAAACGGTTGCGCTAGGCCATGTTCCGAGGCTCACCCGATTTCGGGTATGGCTGTTGGGCTTGCTGGCTGCGGCATGCCTGCTCGGCGAGGGCGCCGCCGCCGATTGGGCCGCGGTCCATCTCACCGGACTACACGCATCTGTCGCGACGGCCGCCGCGGCCTACGCCGCCTACAGCGCCGCTATGGCGGGTGGCCGCCTCGTCGGCGATCGGCTCATCGCACGCTTCGGAGCGCCGAAAGTCGTTCGGACAGGCGCGATTGCGGCCGCGGCCGGGCTTTTCGCGGGCCTGTCGGCGGGCGATGTGCCGTTCGCGCTGACCGGCTGGGCCGTATTCGGCCTCGGCCTGTCGGTCACGATTCCGTCCCTGTTCAGCGCGGCCGGTGCGGGTGGTCCGCGCGCGGTCGCCGCCGTCGCCGTGACCGGCTACCTCGGTCTGCTCGCCGGCCCGGCGCTCATCGGCGCCGTCGCCTCGGTGACGACCCTGCCCGTCGCCCTCATGCTGCCCGCCCTGCTCGCCGCGGGCGTGGCCGTCCTGTCCTCTCGAGCACTGGAGAACCGGTGGTAATCGCACTCTCGCACCAGCCCGCGGAACTCGACGCGGTCATTTTCGACTACAACGGCGTCATCGGGCTGCAGCCCACCCTTCCACAGTGGATCGGGCTCGCCGACCTCGCCCGATGGCATCCGCATCGGCTCGAGCGCTTCCAGACCGCGTTCTGGAGCGCCCGCGAATCCTACGATTCCGGCGAGTCCGGCGACGCGGACTTCTGGACCGAGGTACTCGGCCGCCGCCCGACCCCCGAACTGCTCACCCGGCTGCGCGCCGTGGACACCACGCTGTGGACCCGCACCGACGACCGCGTCGTCGCACTCCTGCACCGGGCCCGTCGAGCCGATCTCCCGATGGTGTTGCTGTCCAACGCACCCCATCCGGTCAGCGATGCCCTCGACGCCTCCGACTGGCGCCCCCTGATGACCGACGCCCTCTACTCGGCCCGGCTGGGCATGAACAAACCCCACCTCGACACGTACCGAAACGCACTCGCCGCCACCGGAGTTCGCGATCCCGGCCGTGTCCTGTTCGTCGACGACCGCGCCGACAACTGCCGAGCCGCCGCCCACCTGGGCCTGCGCACCCTCCACTACACCGGCACCCCCGCCGACATCGAACACCACCTACGCCTCACCACCGTCACCACCTGACTCCCGCAGCGCCCGAGAAATCAACGGGGCCCGGTGTTCACGGCCTGCTGAGGTACTTCATGCCGGTATCGCACAGGACAGTGACGACGGTCGCGCGGGGCCCCAGTCGTTCGGCAAGACGAAGGGCGGCAATGACATTGGCTCCCGTGGACGTCCCAGCGAACAGCCCTTCCTCTCGGGCCAGCCGCTCGACCATGGCCCGGGCCTCGTCCGTGGAGACGTGATCGATCTGATCGGCAATGCCGTTGTGCCACAGCGGTACCACGAATCCCGCGCCGATTCCGTCGATCCGGTGCGCACCGGTCCGCCCGCCGGACAGCACCGGGGATTCGGCGGGTTCCACCGCAACGATCTCGACGCCGGGGCTGCGGTCTCGGAGTACCGCCGCGACACCGCGGAGGCATCCGGCGGTCCCGACGCTCTGCACGAAGCCGTCGATCCGCCCTCCAGCCTGTGTCCAGATCTCTTCGCCCAGCGTGCCATAGCCCTGGATCTGGTCGCTGTTGTTCAACTGATCGATCCAGACGCCGCCGGTCCGCGCCGCGATGAGGCGGGTGGCCTCGACCATGTCGCGGGTCAGCCGCTCGGTCATGCGTCCGGCATCGCTGGGCACGATGTGCAGCGTGGCGCCGAGACGGCGCATGTGCTCGAGCTTGTCCCGGGCGAAGGCATCCGAGGTGACGATATCGAGCCGGTACCCCTGCACCGCACAGATCAGCGCCAGCGATACGCCGGTGCTACCGCCCGTGTATTCGACGACGGAGCCGCCCGGCTCGAGTCGGCCGTCGGCCTCCGCGGCCCGGATCATGGCAAGGGCCATCCGATCTTTCATGCTGCCGGTGGGGTTCTCGCTCTCCATCTTGAGCAGGACACGGGAACCGTTCTCCGGCAGTATATTTCGCAGGGCCACCAATGAGGTGTTGCCGATGCAGGCCAGGATGTCCGGGCGCACCCCATCCATGTTGTCCCCTTTCGTGTCTCGGTTTCTCGATGCTCGGCCCGCGACCGGGCCGGGTCCAGTTCGAAATTTGAACCAATCGGGAACCCCGTCCCCGCCTACCATCGGCCCATGAGCGGATACGGCCAGTTCTGCGCGGTGGCGCGGGCACTGCAGGTACTGGGCGAGCGCTGGACTCTGCTCGTGGTCCGGGAACTGCTGCTCGGCGCGAGCACCTTCACCGACATCCGCCGCGGCATACCGCGCATCCCCCGCGCGACACTGTCGGCGCGCCTGCGCGGTCTGCGCGCCGCCGGGATCGTCGAGTCCGCCGACGGCGAATACCGGCTCACCGAATCCGGCGCCGCGCTGTTCCCGGTGATGCGGGAGCTGGCGCTGTGGGCCGCCGTCGCCGACCGCGCGTCCCTGTCCGAAGACGATCTCGATACCGCCGCGTTGACCTGGGACATCCGCCGCCGCGTCGACACCGCGGCCCTGCCCGAACGCATCGTCGTGCTCGCGATCGAATTCACCGATCGCGCGGAGCACGACCGCAATTTCTGGCTACACCTGTCCCGCACCGGCGTCGACCTCTGCCGAGACGACACCGGAGCCCCCGTCGACCTGTGGCTGACCGCACCGACCATGGCCCTGACACGCTGGTGGCTCGGCGACCTCTCCTGGGGCCGGCTCCTACGCCACCCGGAAGTACACGTCCACGGCGACCGCACCCTGCAACGCCAGCTCCCACTGTGGTTCCGGCGCTACGTCTTCGCCCCGGAGGCCCCGATCCGCGGGTAGACCTCCGGGACGGGTTCGACCCCGGCGGACCAAGCAGTCCGGTTCCCCCGAAACTATGGGCTCGCCATCCTTCGCCGCACCCGACAGTATTCGTTCGACACCGAATCGTTCGGAGCGAGTTGGGGATTCGCGACTCCGGACCTTCGCAGCCCTGCAGAGGAGTGAAGACTCAGATGAAGTCCACTGTTCGTTCCGCGATGGCCACCCTGGCCTGCGCCGCCGCCCTCACCGCCGCGACGGGCTCCGCGTTCGCCCACGCGGGTATCCCCTTGGAAGCGGCCCAACCGAGCGATGCCGCGGCAATGCCGATCGACACCGGCGCCACCGGCTCCGGCGGCACCCTCCTCCCCGCCCTCATCACCTTCTCCACCCACCCGTGCCACGAGGGCGTCCCCGGCGCCTGCCTCCCCGGCTCCGACCCCTACCCCTCGCTGTCCGCAGGCAAGTAACCCGGCCGTACGACGAAAGCTCGGTCCTCGACGAAGCGGAACCGAACCGGTCGCAACAACACCGGCCGTGGCATGTCTCCGATCGAAGATACACCCACACTCTATGTACCGTTATATAATGGTACGGTGTCTGGCGATATAAATCGGGCGTGCCGATCTCGGACCTTCGCCCGATGCCATACCCGAGTGAGGAACCGAATGAACCGACGTGTCGCCCCGCGAACACTGACGCGTACCGTCGTCGCATCCGCACTGGCCCTCCTGCCGCTGACAGCATTCGACGCCCCGGCATCCGCCACCCCGGCCGTCCTCGAACCGGCCGACGGTATCGATGCCGCCGATCGCCGCCCCAAGCCGGATCGCAAGAATCACCCCGAACGGTCCAACCCGGGGACCTCGAAACCGAAGAAACCCGACTCCCTCTTCCCCGGGCTACCGGACTTCGATCAGCACCGGCCGAAACCGCCCAGGCGACCGGATCGCGACCGCCACCGCCCCCACGAGGAAAACCACTACCACTACCACGACGAAGAACACCGTCACTATCACGACTACGACAACGATTACGACGACTACGACAATCGGGGCCCGGGCATCCCGCTCCTCCCCCCGAGCGGCAGCGGTGTCCCCCAATTGCCCGCTCTACCACCGCTGCCCGGCCTCACCGCCTGACCGATATTCGGACTGTTTCGCTGTCCAACCAACGACGAAGGCCCGGTCCTGGGGACCGGGCCTTCTCAGTGGAGCTGCCGGGAATCGAACCCGGGTCCTCCGCCGCTTCTTCAGGGCTTCTCCGTGTGCAGTTCGCTGTGCCTCTGCTCGGATCTCCCGGTCACGCGAACAAGCCGAGATGACGATCCCAGTCGCTGTTCGATGTCCCGTCCGACTCCGCGACCGAGGCGGACGGTAAAGCCCTCTAGCTGATGCCAGGGACCGGGTCGAGGGCGAACCCGGGCTGACAGACACGCTCTACTGCTTAGGCAGCGAGAGCGTAGTCGCGCTGATTAGACTCGGCGCTTATTTGGTTACAGCGACGCTTACGGTGGTCTCCTGCCTGCACCGACACGCTTCCCCTGAATCGACGTACGCAGTCGAAACCGTTCAGCCCCGTACTCATCGATCCAGATGACCCCGGCTGGCGGCCGGGCTGTCCATAATAACACCCTCCCCCACCCGTTCATTCCCACCCCACCCGCACCAGCGCGCCGCCCGCGCTCGACACTCTTTCCGGCGCACCGGCATTCAGGCCACGGCGATCAACGCCACCGAGCCCAGCGCCAATGCCATCCCGATCTGCTGCAGCGGTCCCACCCGCTCTCCCAGCAGCACCATCGCCAGCAGCACCGTTGCCGCCGGATACAGCGAGCCGATCACGCTCACCAGCGACAGCAGCGAGCCGTGGAAGGCGTACAGCATGGCGACGTTGGCGATCACATCCAGCACGCTGACGTAGCAGGCCAGCCGCAGCGGTTCGCCGTGTGGTGCCCGGAACTGGCCGGTGACCAGGGCCGCCGTCCATACGACGAGCGTCGCCGCGAGCCGCGAGGCCACCAGCGGCCAGAGCCCGGCGGCGGAACCGGTCTCGTGCAGGAACGTGAACGTCAGCCCGAACGCCACACCGGATCCGACGGTCAGCAGCGCCACGTGCCGGGTGAAGCGCAGCGCGCGGCCGCCGGTGATCTCCTCGGTCACCTTGTCCGGGGATTCCCGGCTGACCAGCACGACCGCCACCAGCGCACAGCCGATCCCGACCAGCGCGGGCGGGCTGGGATGCTCGCCACCGGCCAGCCCGACAAGCACCGGAATCCCGGCCACCAGCACCGCGGTCACCGGCGAGACCACCGCCATCGGCCCCTGCGCGAGTGCGGCGTAGAACCACCACACGGCCAGTCCGGCGGCCACCCCGGAGGCGGCGCCCCACGCCATCGACACCGTGTCGACGTTCCCGCCGACGAACGGCGCCAGCCCCAGCACCAGCAACACCGACAGCGGATAGGACACGACGACGATGCGCAGGGCGGCGACCCGGCGCGAGGCCACCCCTCCGACGAAGTCGCTGACCCCGTAGCCGAGGGCAGCGAGCAACGCCAGCAGGACCGACGTCAATCGGTGTCCCGCCCGATGCGAGTCAGGCCCATGTCACCGCATGCCCTTGATCCGCCTGCCGAGCTCGCGCGTCACCTCCCGCTCCGCGGTGCGCCGGGCCAGGTCCTGGCGCTTGTCGTAGTCCTGCTTGCCCTTGGCCAGCGCCAGTTCCACCTTCACCTTGCCGTCGGCGAAGTACATCGACAGCGGCACCAGGGTCAGCGAGCTCTCCTTCGTCTTACCGACGAGCTTGTCGATCTCGCGGCGGTGCAGCAGCAGTTTGCGGCTACGTCGCGGCGCGTGGTTGGTCCAGCTGCCGTGCCCGTATTCCGGGATGTGCAGCCCGCGCAGCCAGACCTCGCCGTCGTCGATGGTGGCGAAGGCGTCGACCAGCGACGCCTTGCCCTCGCGCAGGCTCTTGACCTCGGTACCGACCAGCGCGACCCCGGCCTCGTAGGTCTCCACGATCGAGTAGTTGTGCCGCGCCTTGCGGTTCGTGGCGATCACCTTGCGCCCCTGCTCCTTCATAACGATCAACAGTAATGGCCGCGAGCAACCAGGTATTCCGCGCGGCCGCGCGATCTGACCAAGAGCGACCCGGAAAGGACCCACGAACCAGTGCAGTCCACCGCAGGAACCTCGACACCACCGTTCTGATCGAGTACGGCGCCGACTCGGGGCGGGTCCACATCTCACCGAAGGGCACGAAGGGGGTTGAAGACCGTCTGATTCCAGGATCGGGCTCGCCGGCTCCCATGCTCGAACGCATTTCAATCACCCGGTCGCCCGGCGGCACGCCAGTGCCGCCGGGCGCACCTCACGCCCGGTCGCGCGGGTCCAGGATCACCTGGGTGCCCGGGGTTGCCGCTAGCTGCAGGGTGCGCAGGCGCAGCAGGGCCGGGTGCTCGTCGAGCAGGCGGGCGGTGTTGGCCAGCGAGCGGAGGGCGGCCGCCTCGGCGCGGGCCCGCTCCAGGTCGGCGCGGCCACGTTCCTTGGCCAGCACCGTCTCCAGGGCGGCCTTGCGCAGCTCGCCCGGCAGCATCAGGTCGCGGGCGCGCAGGTTCGAGACCTCGATGCCGATCTCCGCGACCGCGGCGGCCACCTCCTCGGCGCCCGTGAGCAGGCCGCGGTCGGCGATCAGCTCGTCGAGGGTGTGCGCGGCGACCTTGTCGCGGGCGGCCTCCTGCACGGCGGCGTACAGCACCGACTCCGGGTACTGGGCGCCGGTGGTGTAGGCGACCGGGTCGACGACCACCCAGCGCGCGGCGAAGCTGGCCCGCAGCGACAGGCCGTCGCGGGTGAGGAGTTCCTGGCCGGTCACCTGCAGCTGGCGCGGTCGCATATCGACCGGGACCAGCGTGCACCGGCGCTGGTCGTAGCGGTGCCGGCCCGGCTCGAGCACCTTGTCGAGCGTGCCGTCGCGGTACAGCAGCGTGCGCTGCCACTCCATCACGGTGGTGTGCATCGTGGAACTCCTTCCCCCGGTTGATCGTCGGCGCGGATGCGGCCTGCCCGGTCACGGCAGCGCGGCGGGGGCGTCCTCCGTCGTCGGACGGAGAGCCCGCAGAGCCGCGGCACCGCATGCGACCGGGCAGGTCGCACCACTGGGAGGGGAATCGAACCCCGGCAGACTTATAAGGTCCGCGCCAACCTGAATGGCGTGCCGCAACCGACGCGGGGAACGCGGTCCGGAGATTCCGGTGCGCCCCTTGACTTGCGGCCGAGATCAACGGTAAAGATTCGCGCGCCGGTCCGCGAGCGAATTACGGCTGCGGGCTTGTGGGGTGATCCCGTCGTCGCGGCC
>NZ_BDBV01000080.1 GCF_001613165.1 Nocardia mexicana NBRC 108244 | reverse complement strand
CATCGACGTGGAACCTCGGTCGGCACCCGCACTCGTCCGGGCGGCGAAAGGCCTGGCAGAAGGTCGGCTGGCTGATCCGGCGCTTTCTCCGGCGCTGCTGGCCCGCGAGCTCAATGTCTCGCTCCGCACCCTGCAGCGGTCGTTCACCGCAGTGGGCGAGACCATCACCGCCTATATCCGTCAACGGCGGCTGGAGGAGGCCAGACTCGAGCTCACCACGTCGCCCCGCCGGGTGAGCATCTCCGAACTCGCCGCACGCTGGCAGTTCTCCGACAGCAGTCATTTCGTCCGGTCGTTCAAGAAGGCCTACGGCCGGACACCCGCCGACTACACCCGCACCACCCGGCCGGGCGGGGCCAGAGCCGGTGTCAAGGTGTCATAAGGGTTTTCGAGCTCGCGGCGAACCTGCGCCGGATCGAATCTCATGCGTCGGCTGCCAGCCGGTGTGGATCTGCGCCGCGTACGGCGTCGTCCCCAATTCTCTCGTGGCGCAGTGTGCAGCAACACCTACGGTCGTTACACCGATCATGAGTGCGCTTGCCGGAAGGATCCGAGAAGGAAATCCGGTTTGACACACTGCGCCCGAGCGTGGCCCCGAGGTTGTCGGGTACACATGTGACACCCGCAGTTTCGGGTGCGCTCTCCCGCATCGGCGTATGAACCACCGTCGGTCGCGTCGACGGAGGTCGATGCTGTTCGGTCGAGCTACCATGAACTCTAGGAAGATCGCTGCCACTGTCGCGCGGACCAGGACGCCATCCCTGCTGAATATTCGCGCCCTGCTTGAATATTCGCGCCGAAGCCGGGCGGCGTGAATGGGTGGCAGAGCATCGAACGGTCCATGCTGCCTCGTGTCTGTTCGGCTTGCGGCGGCTCGTTGCCCGGCATCGGTTGGCTGACCCTCAACACGTCCAACACTTCGTGAACCATGTCGCCGGGCTGGCACTTCGCTGACGGCGGCCAGTAGATACTCTCCGTATGCGGTCCGTTGGTGGTCGGCGAGATCCCGCTCGCGGCTGCAAATATCACACGGTCGCTCGGTATGTGACGTTGCCTCGAATCGGGCTGATCGGGGGCTATGCCTCAGGAACTCGGTTCGGAGGAAGCACCTCGGCCTGGATGATGTATCTCCCCTGGTCGTACTCCCTCCCCTCTTGGCGGATCTTCTCCACGGAAATTATCCTGTATTCAATTCCGCGTGGGAGTAGTACTTCGAACTGATTCTCAAATCGACTGATATGTTCCAACCATATAGCACGAACGTTGTCCGGCACCTGAAGAACGATCTTGATCGGCTGGGCCATTATCGCTTCATCCCACAGTGACGTCGACAAGTATCCGGATTCCGTCTGAATCGTTCCATTCAGATCAACTTCATGTAATTTACGGTCCCCGACGTGCTTTTGGTTCTTGTCGACCAGGTGGTACGCATTGGCGATCCCTCGAAAGACGGTCAGGGGCTCCGTCAATGGGGTGGTCAGACGGAATGCGTCGTCGATAGTGGCGATATCGGACTTGATCTTTTCGTGCTTACCCTCGATCAGTTTTTCATGGCGATCGGCCACAACGCCCGGCTGGGCCTGGTCCTTTCGTAATAGCTTGTTCGCCAAGGCGCTGGCGGTATAACTGGCGAGAGCGCGAATATGGTGGTCATTGAGATTGGCAATTGCCTGTCTTAGTGTATTGTTCCCGTAAGACTTCGCATCTTGGGATGTATCGAAAATTCGACGACCCTCCGAGGAGAAATATATTCCCGGAGTGACTGTAGCCCGGTACCCTCCCGACACGACGTGTATCCCGTCTCCTATGGCGACTTTTATTAGGCCGCGACCATCGTCGAACTCGGGATCGAATGACCGAACGTGAGCGGTCCGGCCTTTATCGGTCGCGTACTGGTCCAGTTCCGCCAGTCGACGAGACAATCGCGCGATTCGCCGTCCTCGCGCGCGGTCGGTGCTGCCGAGGAACTTCGAGGGGTGATTTCGTTCGGCAAGAATATCCTTCAATTCGGAGCGCAGTTTTCTGTCCGTTTGCTCGGAGCGGGACATGCTGACGCTTGAATCAGGGTTATCGGAGTCGGGGCCGTTGCGAAGACCTGTCCGGAGTTGTGCCGGACGGTGTGGTGAACTCTGGCCCGCATCCGACAGCAGGGCCCCCGTCAAGCCGATAGTGGTTTCGTCCGATGCTGCGTTCAGAGGTCGCTCAGGCGTGGCTTGCGACGGGAGTGGTGCACGGCTCTCGGGCTGTGACGACTCTGCGATGGCAGCGGCAATGGTGCGCCGATCAGCTTGGGGATGCTGCGTGCCGGGCAGGCCCGCAGGATGCGAGGTGTCGCGCGGGGCGCTTGTCGCAGAAGTATCGGTGAGCGTCGGATGGGCATGAGTGATCGCAGGGTTGTTGTGTTCGTCGACAGCAAGGTAGTAGTGACCTCCACTGTCATCCGTGCGGAGGAGGGCGCGGACAGGGGCGTTGTCGGGACCCTCGCGGTAGGTGACGAATCCGCCGCTGCGGTCGAAGATGCGGAGGTTCAGACGAAATCTGCGGGCGGCAGCCTGGATCAGGTGGTCACCGGCTTCGTTGTTGTAGGCGCCGGGGCGACGGAGCTCGTTGATCTGTCGCTCGAATTCCAGGGCGACGTATCGCTGGTGTTCTTGATCGAAGTGCTCACGTCGGCGGAATTCGGCCAGTTGCTCGTTTGTGGTGCCGTACCCATTCCTATCGCGCCGGGCGCGATTCGCCCCTTCCTCTTCGAGTCGGCTGGTGATGTCTGCCGTCGTGAAGTGTGGGAGATGGCGAGCGCGGTCCTGGTATAGCCCGTCGACGACGGCGCTGCGGATCGCCTGTATCTGATCAGGCAGACCGAGGATGCGTGCCAGCGCATGCATCATGCAATCACCGTCCGCCGGCATGGATTCCCACCGCGCGCCAGGAGCGATATGGCGCTTGATGGCGTCGGAGATCGGTTCATAGCTCCTGACGGGTTCGTGCGTCGGGCGGCGATCCGTTGAGGTTGAATACTCGCTCGGCGCAGTCGGTCTGGGCGTGTCGAATCCTTCCCCAGGCGAAGGCGAAATCAGAGCTGGTTCAGCGCTGAGATCCGGGTTGACCGTGACGAGCTTGCCGTCGCGCAAGGCGAAGTACTGTTGTCCGCCGACGTTGTACACGACAATTGCGGAATCGCCGGGTTCGCCGTAACGCAGAACGAGCGGCCGCTTGTCGGGGCTGACAACCACGATGTTGCTGCCGAGTATCTGAGCGGTAGTCCACAGGATGTCGGCTCTGTGCGGTGAGCTGTCGGTCGCTTCCAGGCCGACGATGAGATTGGCGAGTGCCTGTTGCCGTGCATCGGTGAACATCTGGTGGAACTGCTGACGGTGTTGCGCTTCGGTTCGGCGCATTGTGTCGGTGACCAATCCGGTCCGCTGCGCCGTATCGAAGTCGCGCAGGCGACTGAGTTCGCCGCTTCGCATCCGATCGAGTTGAGGCGTATTGATGCGCTCCGTGAACTCGTCGAATCGAGTTCTCAGAATCTCCGCGACCCGACTCTGGGCCGAGAGGGTGTGGGCGGCGGCGTCGGTTGCGGATGCTTCTTGCGCGGACTGGGCGAAATAGCGATACAGATAGGAAGTATTTCCCTGTGTGGGGAGCCAATTCGAGGGGACCGGTGACCGAGCCCCGGTGTCGGAATCCGAGGCCCTCGCGGCTTCCTGCGACCTCTTCGGCGCGACCTCGTCACGGGCGGTTTGCGTCACCGGGTGCGGTGTTTGTGAAACGACCTGGGCTTCGATGTCGTAGATAGCAGGGTCGACGCCATTCTCGCCATGGCGAACCGTCACATTCGTGATCTTGATTCGGGTGCCCCGCGGTAGCAGCACCTCATGCTCGTCCGAGTGAGCACTGAGATCTCCGACCCAGAGCCCAAGCGTGCCCGCCGGCAGTCGCAGCGTGAAGCGGAACTCGTATTTGCCGTGGGCTTCTTCATCGGGATCTTCGTGATCTGGTTTCAAGGATGTCGACATATACCCAGGTTTATACAGAGTCTTTCCGATCAGCGAGCGGGGATCGTCTACTTGCGGTATCGACCCGTCCTCTTCGCGTAGCGAATCGAATGTGTGGTGTCCGCGCATCACGATGATCGAGTCCGGAAGCGGGTGCTCGGTTGCCCGGTCGAGTTCGAGAATTCTTCGGTCGACGGCCGTGAGATCCGGCTCGAATTCGTGATCGGATTCTCTGGTGCGGAGGCTCTGTGAGAGCTCCGCATATTCGAAGCTGTTATCTAGCATTTCGAAAAGCCTGTTTTCGGGATTCGAATCAGATAGCACCGATTCGATAGCACGACGCACATCTGGGACCAAGAACGGTGCGTCAAAGAATGCTTCCAGCAGTTTCATGCTGGGCTGAAATCCAGGTTTGGCGAACTTGCTCAGCGCAGAGAAAGATCGGTTGTCCTCGCTGAGAGCGCTCAAGTGTGAGGACCATTCGGAGCGGTTCATTTCCAGCAGGGCATTGATCTTAGAAGAGTTGCTTGTGTACTCATAAACAGCACGGATTTCTTCGTCGCTCAATCTGTCGTGGACGTGTTCGAGTCTTACCTGTGCGTACTCGTAACCCTCGTCGCCTTCGAACCTCAGATAGTCGGCCTGCGATTCCGGGCGGTCGATCGGTGGTTGATCATTCTGCGTCTCCACACGTCGGCGCTTCCGGCTGGGAGCATCCGAGCGCTCCCGTGCAGCCGTTTCGAGTCGACCTGTCTCGCTTGCCTTCCGTTCATCGTGCTGCTTGGCTGCGGTCCGGCCGGGTGGTGTGGGTGTGGGAGTGCTGAACGGTATGTCGGGATCGGAACTGTCGCGAGCACGGATCTGGAATTCTCGATCGTTTCGAGATTGATGTTGATCCGATAGGTCGTGTACAGGTTCACCATTTCGCGTGTACAGAATGATGTAAACTGAACTGGCAGTCTCAGCCTCTTCCGGACCGAATAGGCGGGGCGCACCTTTGGTCGGGTCGTCCAGGTAGATTCCGTCGACGTGCCGGGGATAGAAGTCTCCCGAGTTCCGGACCAGCAGGTAAGCGTGCCCGCCGACGTCGTGGGAGCCGACCGGGCGAGGGAAGATTTCCACGACCAGACCGATCGGATGCGCATCAGTCAGCCGTTCGATGATCTTGGCGTGGTCGGCGACGGGCTGGAGCGGCGCGCCTGCGGCCTGTTCGAGATCGGCCTTGGTGACACCACCGAGACCCACCTGCCTGTCGAGATCTCCGATCACGGTGCTGCCGGTGAGTTCCTTGAGTTTGCTCAAAGCTCTTGGTGCGCAGTCGTTGCTGCGCGTGGGGGTTCGCGATCGTACGAGACGGTCACCAGGGTCCCGGGGGCTGTGCGTGGTGTGCTCCGATCCGGGAACTGCTGCAGTGGGAGTCGCTTCGTGGTCTCCGGCGCCGATCGTGTCCAGGCGAGCCTCGCCCGGGTGTGGCCCGGCATCGTAGCTGGGAGGGTTGGGATTCACGATGAGGCTGCGCCGGTCATCAATCCGTCTGAGCTCCGAACTGTTACGGGCCGGAACGTCAGGCATCAGGCGACCGTGAAGGATCGTCTTCGTTCCTTGCTCCGTAACATCGGTGATCCAGTACTTGATTCCAGGAGGGAGGATCCGAGCATGGGTAGGCGCGAGTTCGATCCAAGTTCCCGGTGTACCCGCGGGAATCTCGAGGTGCAGGACCGTGTTTGATTGATATTGTTCGAGGTCCCCCGGTACTGGCCGTGCTACGGTGTATCCGGGCCTTTTCTGTATGGTGCCGATCAGATACCCTGATCGTTCCTCTGTTCGGCCGTGATGGCCGCGTAGTTCGGACGGATCGTTGATTTCCAGAGCGACGATCCGGTTGTCCGGCGCATGGCGTCGAGTATTCAAGAATACGTTCTCGACTGTGCTAATGGCGTGCCGAATGAATTGTATAGACAAGGGATCGCGGTATGACATCCGGTCTGAATTAGTATTCAGAGCGGCGTACAAATCGAACAGTTTTCGCTGCTGTTCTGCATTGGCGGGCGGGATGATTTCGTCCAGAAGGTCATGCTGATGTAATTGTCTATTGTGTTGAATTGTTGATTCGAACCAATTGATTGCCTCATGTGTCTGTGCAAGCAGTTGAAGTCTGCGGTGCTTATGCGGCTCAGCCTCCCGGAAGTAACCAGCCCATTGTTGTGCGTATTCAGGGTCGGCGTTGCGTGTCGAAGATGACGTTGTGTCGAGATGAAGTTTGATGCGGTGCCTTGGTGCCCGAACTTGTTGCACGATACGAACAGCCTCGATCTCGCGGGCTACAGCAACTGTTGTTGCGTGTAAACTGACTCCGTCGTCTGGATGCCCGATCGTAATCATGGCTGCTTTTAGTTCATCGACTGAATTGACTGCTGCTTTCAGCTTCCAACTAGCGATGCCGGTCCCGAGAGGGCTGAACACATGCCAATAGACATCCTCAGCTGTGTCGATATCGCCGATGGCAATCGACAAGATTGTGCGATTGTCCCCGCTGTCGCCATAGCTGAACACGCGTGCATACGAGTTCGCCTTCGCAGCTAGCTTGTCGATAGTCTTTACTTGTTTCTTGAATCGATCCTCTCGAGACTCCGCCAGCCCAGCGCGATTCCACCTGTCTCGGACGTCGAGGGGTAAACCGCCGAGATCATCGTTGTTTTGATGAAGGTATCCACAATCCTTGGTAATCACATCCTGTTGCGCTTCGGTCAGACTTCTCCACCACTGAGCGGTGCGTGTGACTTTATCTGCGAAGTGCGGTAGTTCATGTATGTATGCGTTCAGCTGCTGGAGTGCGTCAGTGGCAATTCCAACTCGGCCACGCGGCAATGACCTGGAAGTTCCCGCTGCTGGTTCCCCTGTGAGGCCGATGGTGGTCTCGGCCGACGGCCTGCCGATCGGTGTGACCGCTGATGGGGCGTGATCTCCCCTGGTTTCCAGTAGTGATGCTCGGTCGAGCTGCACGTGGTCTTCGTCGGTGAGCGTTTCTGGAACGGCATCCAGCATCGGTGCCAAGTCTGCGGCGATCCGGCTGTGGAGTCGATGCAGTTGCTCGCGCTCAAGATTCCGGAGGGCCAGTCGAGCGAGTGAGAACGGCCCTCGCAATGTGAGAACTTCGAGCTTCGGCCGCAGCTGCCCGAGAGTTATCGGATGATGCCCATCTGAACCGATAATTCGATCGATAAACTCGCTATATGTTCTCTTGGCATCTTTCGGGAGAATCTGTTTTCCCTCTCCCTTCATCCTATCGAGTACATCGAGAAGTAGCAGGCGATGATCGGGCGTGACATTATCGGGGTCGTTGTGATGGAATTCGGCCAGAAATTCATCGACGTGTGCTATCAGCGGATCCGTCGAATTTTCGATGACTCCCGATGCTCGCAGTACGTCGGTCAGCCGACGGGCAGTGGTCAACTGCCTGATCCGTACGGCATCGTCGTTAGAGACCGGCCCGGACAAGTGGAAATGAAAATTCAGCAGTGCACGTAGGCGAGGTTCTGGGTTCTCGAACAGGGCCGCGGCTACTCCTGCTACCCCGCTCTGGTGATGCAGCCCGATAGCGCTGGCCAGGTCCCGCCCCGACAATCCGCTGCCGCGGCTCGGGGGCCGATGCTGGAGTCCTGACTCGGCGACCTTGGGGACATGTTTGTCGCGATACGCGGCGCCCGTGGCGTCTTGCTGTCCCAGTGCCGACGATGGATCGCTCGTCTGATGCGGCACCGGCCGACCTGGTGGCAGGTTCGAACTCGGCGCCGACGCGGGCTGAGATACAGTTGCTGCGAGTAAATGCTCCGCCGGGGGCTGGGGGATTTCGAGATCGAGCAGGTGAGCCGCCGGGGGTGGCGGCAGGGGTGGTGGTGCGATGGTCTCGAACAGCGAGCCATCGGAATTGCATCCGATCTCGTAATTTCCGCTACCAGGATCCTGGAGGTGTATTATCGGTCGGCTGAGATCCCGATCCGAGTATATGAAGGTCGAGCCCGGCCGCCATACGACGAGATCCACCCCCAAAATATCGCGGACTGTGTTCAGTAAAGTGCGGATGTTGGAGTCTGAGAAATCGGGGCCTGCTGCTTGAGAAATTTCGTCACTGGTTCCCGGGGGGTTGGGGATACTAGCGTGGACTAGCGCCAACGCAAAGGGTAGCTGAGCAGTTCCACTGTCTCCCCACATTGTCGGCCGGAGTGATTCGATATCGACTAGTTTAGATGGCTGAGTTTCCTTACCTGTGGTCTTGTCTAGTTGTGATTCACTCTCGCCCGTAATCCACTGTAGCGGCCTGAATGCCGCAAGGATGTTCGGATCCATTAAATGCGCCAAGTCTTGAGATCTCAGTGATGGCACGCCGAAGGCCGTCTTCATGTAGTGTGCGATGGATCCATGGATTCTCTCAGGATGTGTCTCTTTCCAGGGGGAGACCGTCCAAGGCCCACCGATGTAGGTGGCGTTTCTTGCTATCGTCCATTCGATACCTTGTAGCCGAGTGGCTTGTGTGAGATGCCGAAGCGCATCGGGCACCGCCTTGATTCCCTCGCTGGTGAGTCCCCGCATCATCTGCTGGTATTCCCTTTTGAGCTTGGTGGAACCGAATGCCCATTCTACGAATTGGTGTTCCGTCAGCAGATTCTGGAGTCTCTCGTCGTCTGCCTCGATCGCTGCTCGTATCCTATGATCTTGCAGCAGGATCAGCCGCGCCGGTATCGCGGTAATCAAATCGAGCAAGTACCGTGAGCGTGAGGGTGCCACGATAAAATGGTTACCCAGATAACCTCGGTCGTATAGTCGACGTA
The DNA here is from genome assembly GCF_001613165.1 of Nocardia mexicana NBRC 108244. Classification (GTDB taxonomy): domain Bacteria; phylum Actinomycetota; class Actinomycetes; order Mycobacteriales; family Mycobacteriaceae; genus Nocardia; species Nocardia mexicana. The sequence continues at coordinate 88,984 of NZ_BDBV01000080.1, read as the reverse complement.
TCTCATCGTCAATCCGTTGACGTGTCTCATCGTCAATCGGCCAGGTCTGCAGACTATCGTTGTTTTTCGCATCCGGCAGAAACCTACCGTCCCGGAGACAGGGACCGAAGACTGGAATGTCCTCTTCGTGCATGAACATCGGACCGAGCCCGGCGAGCTCGACATCGCCGGGGCCGAGGTCTACATCCGCGTACACTCCGCCGCGCTGATACAGTATCGCGTAGCGGCCAATATCAGAGCCTAGGTTGAATGCTTTGACATTCAGGCTCAGCTCGTACGTAGCGACCAGCTCGTCTCCGCCACTGATGCGGATGAGGTTCCTGAGAGCATTTGGTTCGGAGAGCTTTATACCCTTCAAACCCTGATGCTGACCGAGCTGATCCCCGATCAAATCATGGTATCGTTCATCGGTCCATAGACTTAGTGTCCAGTCCGAGTCTCCTTTAGACTCCGACCACGCCTTGAGATTATTCAGGGCCGCGGGCGAGAGTTTTCCGCCGAACCACACAAAGTTCAGCTCCGTGGGCAATTTGTGCAGTTTGCCGACAGAGTCCGTCGTTTGCGGGCCTGCAGTCTGAGGAACAGCATCGACACCGTCAGCCGTTTCATGATTGTCCCCGGATGTTGCCGCATGGTCCTTGCCGGTCGACGGCTCCGGAACTTCCCGCAGGAAGGGTTCCGTCGATAGCTGCGTTGTGGGATCCCGATTGACCTGTCCGCGGTCGGGTCCGTTTCGTGGTGACTGCTGTAGTGGAGTTGCAGTCGCTCCGGGGCGCTCGTTCTGGGTGACGTCGGCCGCTTGTCGGTAACGGATGATGTCGGTAGGGAGATCGCGGTGGTTCGACAGTGGCCGGTGCAGGTCGTCGGTGGCGGTGTAGAAGTGGACACTGCCGTTCTGTCCGCCGCGGGCGGCTCGGTTCTCGACCTGGGCATCGATGTGGCGTGGTTCCGTGGATCGGTTGGTGGCGATCGAAGCGCCCACCTCGGACGGTTTGTACGGGTCGGGTGTGTGCTGATCCTGGATTGGCTCAGCGACGTGGTAATGATCGCCTTTCTCGCCGGTGCGGATCAGTATGCGCTCGGGGGCATCCGGTTTGTTGTGGACCTTGCTACCGTCCTGGAACACCACCACTAGATCGAGCTCGAACACCTTGGCAGCGGTTGGGATGAGGAAATCGCCGAGATGGTTGTCGAAGAAACCGCTTTTGTCGAGTTTGCCTGCTTGCTCGTCGAATTCTTTCGACGTACCGGCAAACGGCAGGTCGCGCTTGCTTTCGCGCAACTTGGCGACCAGCTGGCTACGCAGTTGTTCGTGTCCGCCGAATTTTCCCGCGGTGACGCGTTCCAGCGCATGGAAAAGACAGTTGCCGTCGGCGGGGATGCGGTGTAGGCGGTGCCCAGGTAGCGCGTCGGCCTGTTCCGGAGTGGGGTCGTATTGATCTCGAGGCTCGAATTCCAGTGGGCGGATAACACCCCGATGGCCGGGATCGCCTGTGGGCAGACCACTTTCCGTGTGTGGAGCGGTTTTCGCGCTGGCGTGTTCATTCCTGGTGGTGTCGGGTGCCTGGTGACTGCGGATGATTGCGGTGGGGATATCACGGTGATTCGACTGTGCGTGGCGCCCGTCGTCGTCGGCGGTGTAATAGCGGACGCTGCCGTTTTGTCCATTGCGGGCGGCTCGGTTCTCTGCCTGGATGTCGATGTCGCGCGATTCCACGGACCGACTGGTGACGATCACATGCAGCCCGCCGCGTTTGTTTACGGCGGCGTCGATCGGGATATCGACGCCTCGGCCGCCCTGTCGGTTGATGACCAGGATACTGCCGGTTTTCCCGGCGTCGTCGAGAACCCTCTGCAGGTCCGATTCGGCGCGGGCGCCGTGCTCGAGGAACCATTTCGCATCGACTGCTAGATGATGGACGTCCTTGCTGGTCAACAGTTCCGACAGTTCGGCGACTTCGCTGTTGCGGTTGGCGATAACCAACTGCGGCCGACCAGTGCTCTCCTGCATCCTTTTCACGTCTTCGGCGATGGCTTGGAATTTCGCCTGCTGTGTGTCGACATGAGCGTCGTCACGGATCTGTAGTCGCGATTCCTCGAAACGAGGAACTGTCACTACCTGTTTCATTCCGTAATGATGTCTCAGTTCTCCCGCTACCCCCTTGGCTGTGCCGGAGGCGCCGGTGACGAGGTCGTAGTTCTTCGAGGAGAACAGCTCGCTCGCTGCAATGCTGTTCGAGTTCGCGGAGTCGCTTCGGATCCGCAGGCCGTGCCGGGCCTCGATGGCCTGCGCGAGCCCTCCGTTCCACCGGCTTTCGGTGGAGGTCGCCGGGTCGAACATCACCTTGTGGGTGGTCTGATCGATGATGTAGACCTTGCCCTCGACCGGGTCCACGATGTAATGGTCGTTCTCCACGAATTCCCACCGAGCCGCAGCGGCGTTGGCCAGCCGGTGGTGTTCGGACGGGGACAGCGCCCGGCTCAGCAGCGACTCGACTTTGGATCGGCCGTCCTCGGTCAGCTTTGCCGGACCCCCGACCTGTCCGGGAACTCGACCGAAATCGGCCTCGGTGAGTGCCTTCGATGCCAGATGGTTGGTCAAGAAGCTGTCTGCCCAGTCGATCGTGGCGACAGCGTCCGCGCCCGCGGGTTGGGCCGGGCCGTCGGACAGAACATAGGTCGTATTCGCGTGGACGAGCGCTTCATCTATCTCGTCGATCGCGGCCCTTCGACCTGGAACTTCGAACCCGCGTAAGCGCCCGAACCCGGCGTCGTTCTGAGTGCCGATGTAGATCGTGCGGTCGGACTTCGGTGTGGGATACGGTTCGTCCGGGTTCATCCGGACCACGTCGAATTCGAATGGGCCGAGCACCTTCACGTAGGTGTCGTATGCGGACTTGACCAGCGTGTCCCGGGTCGTGAATACCTGCACCGGGCCCTGTCTCGCTGCTTTCAACATCGCATCGGCCAGGAACACCAGGGTCTTGCCTTCGCCCGCGTCCATATTGATCGGGCCGTCGCGCATGGCCAGCACTCCCATCACCTGGCTCCAGCGCAGCGTCTTACCTGTACCCCGCTTGACGACCTCGACCGCCGCCGCGACGGCGTGGCGATAATCCTCGGCGGCCAATGAACGTGTCAATGTCTCGATGGATAGACCGGACCAATCCATTTCCCCGTCGCCATGGATAGCGAGGATCTTGCCCGCCTCTGCCTGGTAGTCCTGTGCCAGGGCATTATCATCGACCCGCGAGTGAACATGCCCATCAGTGCCATTGCTGTCTCGTGTGGCGAGCGTGTCGGCGTCGTCGCTCGTAGGCATCGATTCGTAGTTGACGCTTGCCGGCGTGTTCGCATCCCTTGCTGATGGGCCTGTGGCATTGCTCGCGGCGAGCGGCGGATGCTGTGGTGCGAGGTTGGCGGTGGATTGTGGTCTGCTGCGTTGCTGATGGTCGTTCGTGCTGGGAGGGCGGCCTTGCGTGACTGAATCATCGGCGTTGACGTTTGGTCGCGAGGTTGTGCCGGACACTGGTGGGGTACTGCCGTCACCGGTTCGCGACAAGGGGAGGCTGTTGGGCCGGTCGATCGTGGGATCCGTGGTCGAGGTAGCGGGTGTTTGCGCCTGGGACGCAGCGGCTATGGGCGGTTGGACGAGGGGAGTTCCGCTGTTGGCGAGCTCGTGGATTGGATGCGCGACGGGGGTTGAGTCGGGCGTGGGCTGTGCGGTGGGGCCGTCAACATGAGTTGGCCCACTGCTGTCGTCCGGTAGCGGTGAAGGGGTGCTATGGCTCGGGGATGACAGGCCGGATGCCGGATCACCCTGCGGATCGATGTTCGGCCGAAGGCTTGTTTCAGGTTGGCTGCTTGCCGCGTCGACATCGGGGGGTGCCGTCATCGAACCATGGTCAGCCCCGGCGTCGGCAACAGAGGCCGCGGATGCCGAACTGTTGTCGGTCCCCTCGACGGCGTCGGATTCTCCGGCATCGATCGATGGCTTGTCGTGGCTTCCGTCGTTTACGCTGCCACCTGCTGCGACGCCGCCGAACCGGCTGGCGAGAACCTGCGAGCTGATGCCGTGGGCGCCGCCGATGAAGCCGCTGCCGACGCCGCCGACGATCATGGCGGGATCGAACTCCCACTCTCCGGTGAACACGCCGTTGGCCGCATATCCGGCAAAGGCGCCGACCACGCCGGCGGGTATTCCGGCTGCGATCGCGTAGCCACCGGCCCCCAGCATGCCTGTCGGCCTGCCGAAGCGGTTGACCATGCCCTTGCCGACGACATAGCCGACGGGGAATGCGGCGAGCCCGGCGATGCCGGACACGGCCGTCGAGATGCCGACCTGCTTCCAGTCGATGGCCTCGCGGTGTCCCTTGCCGACCTGGATGCCCTGAATGAGCAGTTCCTGCCCGAATCCGATTCCGGCTTCAGTGCCCGCGACTATGCCGGCCAGTTTCCACATCGGCATCTTGGCGACGTTGGCGGCGTGGGCGGCCAGCCGCCGCAGCACCGCCTGGCCGATGACCTGGATGATTCCCTGTGCTTCCGCTTGTAGGGCGGGTACGGCCAATGCGCCCCAGAGTGTCGCCAGCGCGTACGCGATCTCGGCGGCGAGGATCGCCAGCGTTGTGTAGATCTGCAGCTTGACATACTCGATCTGGGTGCCGCAGTCGTATACCGATTTGCTCAGCTTGTCGAGGTTCTCGGCGAGTTTGTCGAGCGAGGTGTCGCCGGTGAAGAACTTGTCCAGCTCGTGCTTCATCTGAGCCGCGCCGTCGCTGGAGTAGTGACGCACGACCCGATCGGTGGCCATCTGCAGATCCGGTACGACGTTACGTATCTCGGTCGCGGACAGTTTCCAGTCGTCGGCGAGCGCGAACAGGGCATCTTCGTCGCCCTGCGGCCATTCCGAGCCCGCGACCCAGCTGAGCCACTGCAGCCACGAGGGCATCTCGATGCTCATCTTCGGGGTACCTTGCTGAGTCCGGCGCGGTGCGTTACCGGCCGTCGTCGAAGATGCGGGCGTTCCGGAACGACCTATCTATGCCTGTGACATGGTCGCGAGGCTCCTCGGAGCGTGCGCGGCCAGGTGTCACGGGCACGTCGGTCGGAGCGCGCACCGGCTCGGGGACCTTCGTCTGGAGATCCGGGAGACCTTCGACCAGATCGGACAGCGTAGGTAGCCGGGAGCGGGCGCGCCGCATCGGTTCGATCAGTTTCTCGGCCCGGCGGGTCACCTCGGCCGCGGCGGCCTGTGCCGCGGCGGTCACTCCCTCGGCGATTTCGGAGAAGGTGAGGTCATCGATGTCGTCGGCGAACCGGGTCTGAACCACCACGCTGTCGGCGTTGACGGTGACCCTCACCCGGCCTTCGTACACCGAGGCGGTGGCGGTCAATTGCGCGCGCTGTCGATGCGCTTCCTCCAGCGACCTGATCTGGTCGTTCACCGTTTCCAGCAGGTCGGCGAGATCGGTCTTCAGTGTCTCGTTTGCCATGCCGATTCCTCTCACCACCGACCAGATTTGATTCATTCCCACGCAGAACCATGAGCTGTCAGTTGTCGATCCGCCGAGCAGCTCGTTTCGATTCCGCGGTCGATTATGCACACGACGGCGCCGATGCGCATTGAGCAGAAATTGATCGGTTCATGATTTGTTCACGATTGACCAGACATGCTTATCGGGTGGTGACCAGTTGATTATCCCGACATTGTTGGATCTTGTTCAGCACCCGGCCACGTAGCGTGGTCGGCCCTTATCGCACCCGATCGTGGAGGCTTCCGATGACGAATGAGCGGCTTGCGGCCGATGCCGCGATGATGTTGGACGCCATGTCGGAACAGTTCGAGGGAATGGCCCGGATACAGCGCGATCGGGCGCAGATCACGGCGACGGCAACCGCGTGCGAGAAGCGAATAACGGTTGTCGTCAATGCGGATGGGATCCTGATCGAGACGCGGTTCGCCGACGATATCGCAGACCTGACCTACGACGAGATCGCCGCCGCGATGACCGAGGCCGTGCAAGCGGCCGCGGCCGACGCCGCGCGTCGAGGCAACGAACTGATGCAGCCGCTGCTGGACCGCAAGTTGCGGTTACCGAGCCTGTCCGAATTGGTCGAGGGGGCGCCGGACCTGGGTGCGGTGATTCCCGTGGCGCCGTCGGCCCCGATCACGCCACCGGGCTCATCGAACCGTGAATCATACAGTGGCACTGGCGAATCCGATCGCTTCGAACGGCTCGATCCACGGCGGTCCGTGGTTCGGGATCGCGACGAGTGACGTGAGGTCGCGCCGAAGTGGGCATCGAACTACCGGAGGGGCTCCGATGGCTCGGGTGGGTGGCGGGTGCGGCGTGGCCGGACGGGGATGAGACGGCGATGCGCGCGGTCGCCTACGACTGGCAGACGGCGTCACGTGGCCTGCGCGCCCTGCTCCCGGACATCGACGCCGCGGCGCGGGGGACCGTGGCGGCATATCCAGACGGCGATGGCGGCGCGAAGATGGGCGCGCTGTACGGCGAATTGCGCTCCGGAGACAAGTCGCTGGAATCGCTGGCACAACACCTGGCCACCATGTCCGATTCCACCTTCGATATGGGAACCGAAATCGAGGGGCAAAAGCTGGCCGTCATCGTGTCGCTGGCGGTGCTGGCGATCGAGATCCTGTGGGCGTGGCGGTTCCCGCCCACCGCACCGGCGGAGCAGGCCGGGCTGATCGCTGCCGCCCGTTCATTCCTCCGTCTGCTGGAAGACAAACTGATTGCACGAGTTGCCCAGGCAACGGCCTGGATGGGTCCGCGACTGCAGGGGATCGCCACGAAGTACCTGGTGAAGATCGGTGAGGCGATGCTCATCTCCGGTGCGATCGACGGGGGCGTGCAGATCGGCCAGATGGCAGGGGGGACGCGGCGGAACTTCAACGGTTTGCAATTCGGAACCTCGCTCGTGGCGGCCGGTGTGGCGTCCCCGGTCGGACGGAAGTTCAGCGACTGGGCGGGGGCGAAATCGTATGCCGCATTGGGGAACAAGCTGGACAATCCGTGGCTGCGCAGCGCTGTGGGTTCCGGCATCGGCGCCACGACAGGACTTGTGGGCACCTTCGCCAGCAACATCCCCGCAGGGCTGATGACCGGCGACTGGGCGGGTCTCTTCGGCACCCCCCACGGCTGGGCCGGAGCGGCAGCCCGCGGCGGGATAGTCGGCAGTCAGCTCGGTATGCGCCAGAAGACCGCGCTTCCCGCCGGTAGGAACTTCGAGGTAGACACGGTCGCGGTGCCGGACCGGCCGGTGGCGGACCGAGGGTCGAACGTGAGCCGGAATGAGGACGTCACGCCCCAGCATCGGCGCGGTGGGGAAACCGCGGACAATCACGAACGAGACGGCCTGGCCGCCGCGCCGGGCGCGACCTCCTCGTCGGCCGCCAGTGTGGCAACGGATCCGGGTGGAGGTCCGGCGCGCCCGGAATCTTCGCCCGCTCAGGCTCCGTCGCAGCGAAGTTCGCCGGTGGGCACGGGGGCGGGTCAGTCTGTGACACACAGTTCGACAGAGCCCGGCGCTGGTCCGAGACCCGGTGGGGCGGGCTCGGCGGCAGCGGGTGGTTCGCAGCCCGGATTCGTGTCTGCGGGTCCAGGATCCGAGGTGGCCGGTTCGCGGCCGGAAGATTCCTCCGCTGGCCGGTCGGTTGAGGCCGGTGGCGTCGACGACAGTCGATCGGATGGCCCGGGAGTGATCCCGCACGGGGTTGGGGACGAGGGATCCCCCGCCGATCCGGTCGGCAGACTCCAGTGGGGGCGGAACGAGGACGGCCATGCTGTGTTCGATGGCCCCGACGGGACCCGATACCGGGTCGACGAAGTCGGCGACCTCCTGGTTACCCGACCGGGTGACGACGTTGTGCTGCAGGTCCGATCCGGAGCGTCAGCGGAGGTGATCGACTCCGATCACGCGCACACGAGGCTCATCGGAAAAACGGATACGCCGTATACGCGGCCGGACGGCACGACCCACGTAGTCCTGCCGGATGGTTCGATGCGGACGCGAGGGACGGACGGCTCCATCACGACCGTGCGGCCGAACGGTTGGGTACGAACCGAGGCAGACGGCAGGACCACCGTAGTCAAGCCCGACGGTACAACGGTTGAGTCGGATTCCGCTACGGGCGCCGTTGTCGTCCGCGGCGGTCGTGACGACACCGCATTGTGGTCGGGTTCGAGTGGCCGCATGACCCAGCCTCCCGATGGGAGTGTTCACGTCGCGGCGGATCGCACGGATCCGATGGGGCGGGGGATAGCGTCGGTGTCTCTCCCGGACGGGACACGCGGAATCGTCGAGATGGGCGGGCATTCGATCAAGCAGCTGGGCGCTGAGCTGCAGGACGGAAAGGTTCGTTTGAACCGTCCCGATGGCGTCGAGCTGGTGTGGGACCCGAAGGGCAAGGCACACATCAAGCTCCCCGACGACACCGTGGTCGTGAAGGACGCCGAAGGCGTTGTGCGAGTTACCGAACCCGGCGGCACAGTGCACGAAATCCGGCCCGATGCCGACGGGGGAGTGACGGCGCTGCTACCGAAGCTCGGCGGTCTCGAAGTGTCGAAGACCCCGGACGGCCTGCAGGTCCGTCATAAGGACGGCACGGTATCGGCAGTCGGCCGGAATGGGTTGGACGGCAGGGACGGCAGCGACAGTCGAGGCGGCGTTACGACGACGGACAAGCACGGCGTGGTGCGCGAGACCCTGTCGAACGGTCAGGTCCGGACCGGATATCCGGACGGCACGGGGCGGGAGGTGCGATCCGATGGATCGATGGAGGCGACGCGGCCCGATGGCACGAAATGGGGTGTGCGCCCGGATGGTTCGACGTGGAAGGTCGATGCGCGCGATGCGACACGGTTCGAGGATATCGACGGCACACGGGTGACGGTGGAGCCGGACGGTCCCGTCACCGTCTTCACTCCGGACGGAACGCATTACATCGCAACGGATCCCGAGACGTTCCCGTCGCTGACGAACTCCCTCGGCATGCGGAAGTTCTTCGGTGTCCAGAAGTTCTTCGGAATCGAATTGCCAAGGGATATCAAGGGCGCCGTCGCATCGGTCCTGCACCCCGACGGTACCCGGGGCATCGCCGAACTCGGCGGCCATGCCCAGCCAGGCGCCATTCGGGTGCACCGACCTGATGGTGCGGAGCTTTCGTCTGATTCCGGCGGGAAGGTCGGGGTGAGTGGACTCGATGGGCCGATCTTCGAGAAGACCCGGCGCGGAGGCTTACGGGTCGACGGCGCACCCGTGCCACGCGGATGGGAGTGGCCCGCGGGAGGAACGACTGTGAAAGATGTTCCAGGCGGACTCGATGTCATGCACAAAGACGGCTCGAAGTCGGAAATCCGGTTCGACGGCATCAAGATCACTGACACCAGCGGCGTCGAACGCTCGTTGATGCCCGATGGGATGGCGCGCATCCAGCACCCGGTGGCAGTCGCCGGAGAATCGCCGAAGACTCTGGAGGTTCGGCACGATGGCGCCACTCGGACCGAGTTGCCGGACGGTTCCGGACGCGGGCTGCGTCCGGACGGCACGACATGGACGCGTGACAAGGACGGCCGGTACTTCGTGACCGATCCGGACGGTGCCCAGCGCGCTCCCGCCGATCGACGTGTTCCTGTTGCCGATGGCAGCGACATGACCGCCAAGACCCGGCCCAAGCGGTACTGGAGGATCGCCATGCCGGGGGCGTACTCCGCTCCGGAAGCACCGGGCCCGGACGAGTGGATTCCTCCGGACGGTTCGGATCCGTGTCCGCCGGATCCGTGTCCGCCGGATCCGTGTCCGCCGGATCCGTGTCCGCCGGATCCGTGTCCGCCGGATCCGTGTCCGCCGGATCCGTGTCCGCCGGATCCGTGTCCGCCGGATCCGTGTGATTCTAGTCCACTTGGGCTGATGGGGAATGCCCTGCCATCCGATGTGCCCGACTATTCGAGTCGGCTGTCGAGATCGGATGTGGCTGCGTCCCTGTGGGATCCGCCTGGCTCGCGTGCGCTGCCCGGGATGGATCCGCAGCGGCCGTTGGAACCGGCGCCCCAGGCTCATGCCCCGGCAATGCTGTCGCTCCCCGAGTCGTCGCCGTCCGACCCCGCGCTGTCGGAGCCGGACTCATCCAACTACGCACGGCATCTGGAAGATCCTGTGCCGACGAAGGGTTCCGATGCGGGGCCGCCGGGTCTGTCGGATACTCAGGTGCCTCCGGGAAAACCCGAGACCGATGCCTCGGATCGGACCGATGCGTTGGGCATGCGCGAGGACGGCAGTACGCCGAAGCCGCCATGGCGGCCGGAATCCGGTCCGCAGGTGGGCGATTCGCCCTTCCCGCTGGGAACGGATTCGGCGGGAACGCCGATGCTGCCGGGTGGTCCGGTTTCGCCAGGGTCCTTGGGGCCACCGGGATTCTCGGGAACCAATGTGGCAGACGACCGTTCGAGGCCCCTCGTACGCAAGCGCAAGCCACGTGTACGCCTCGGCAAGCGGGATCAGAACGAGCACACGGACGCCGGTGGACCGGACTTGCCGAGATCCGGCCTACCCGAAGCCGAAATTGTCGATATGCCTTTCACATTGGGCGGCGAGGGCACGCAGTCGGACGGATTCGGTGGTCCGGAGTCGTCGCGGAGGAAGGCGATCGGTGACTGACGGCGGATGCATACCCTGAGAGGATTGATACGAATGGCCGATATCAAGGACAAGAAGGACTCGACAGAGTGGCCGGATCTCAAGGAAAAGGCGAAGGGTGGGAAGATAACACTGCACCCGGGCGCGATCGAAAAATGCGTCAAGGCGTGCGTTGATCTGGTCGATCACATGACAGTTTACAATCGAGTGATCGACGATCGCAAATTGACGAGTATAGAACAGTTCTCCAATGAGCCCGGCGGTGTAAAGTTGGCCGGAGTGTTCAACGAAAAGGGGATCGGCGTTCAGGAGAACCTGCGGTCCTACTCGGTAATTCTTCAGAATTTGGCGGATACCTTCGTCGAGGCGGGCAAAGCCTACATGCGTGCGGACAATAAATCCGCAGAAGAGATCGGCAATGTAACGAAACCTGCTCCAGATCCCAATTCGGCGCCGGCGCCCATCGGAAATAGGCCAGGCCTGTCCGGAAATTCGGACGTGCCGAAGGGGCTGGGTGGTGACGGTAGCGGCAAGATCGAGATCGACGTAAAGCCGTCCGATTCGTATACGGACGCAATGGCGAGGGATTTCGTTATCTCCATTGGGGGTAAGGCGGAAAAGGCTGCGGACGCGGCGTACGCTTACAAGTACTTGCGGGAAAATCTAGGTGCGGAGCTGGGGAACTTCAAGGCCGGAATCAAGAGTATTCCGTCCGATGATTGGGGTGGGGAGGGGAGGGATGCGTCCATAGGTGCGGTCAATAGGATTGTAGCGCATGTGGAAAGTTTCACAGATGAGCTGCACAGGATGGAAGAAAATCTGGATTATGTGTCGCGATGCCTGCATGCAACCTTTCTCAACACGGAAGACGCTGATGAGTACGACGGCGACGACCACGACTCCAACGATATGGAGGACTTCCGAAAATACTATGACGAGGACTACAAGGCCGGTATACAGAATGCTGGCCATTACATGCCCATGGTGAACGTCTTCGGCCCTCCTCCGCCGCCTCCGAGCGACGGCGGAAGCGCTGGGGGAGGCGGGAACGGCGGCAATGGCTCGAATGGAGGCGGCGACGGGAATAAAGGGAATAACGGCAGCGGAGATCACGGTGACAAATCCGACGATTGCAACGACGGCAGTGGCAACGCGACGAGCGCCGGAGGGCCCGGCTCAGGGGGCGATCACGGCGCAAAGGGTGACTCCGGAGGGGATTCGATGGGGCATACAGCGCCACCACCACTGCCCAGTGGCTCCAGCACGTCGCCGACTCCACCGCAGGACCCGCCTGCCAGTCGGCCTCACTCAGGCAAGCCCGAGGTCTCGCCCCCCGCTCCACCCTCGAGCACCCCGCCTTCGAGCGATCCGAACTCCTCGCCCGTAACACCGCCACCGGCTACCGGCGCGAACAGCGCGAACGGTGTCGCTCCGCTCATGTCGGCGATCAACCAGGGCATCCAAGCGGCGTCCTCCGCGGTGAACGGGATGGTCACTGCCGGGACGCAGGTGGCGAAGATGGCCGAGGAAGGCAAAATCCCAGGCATCCCCGGTCCTCCGGAGCCCGGCAACGGCGCTGGGCGAGGCGGGGGCGGCGGCGCCGCCGGGATTCCGGCGCCGCCGAATCCGCTGGATCCGGCGCGCTTGTTCCCGCGTGCGAGCATCCCGTTCGGTCCGGACATGCCGGGCGGTGCGTCCCCCGCGGTGCCGAGTGGATCCGGGGTTCCGATGGGCGGCACGCCCGGGCCGTCGGCGCCCCCCGGCGCCGGAGCTCAGGGTCAGCCAGCCGGAGCGGGTCATCGGCGGGCGAAGTACCTGGACTCCCCCCTCCATCTCGAGCAGGCGCTGGGTAAGACGATGGATTCGGTGCGGCCGGTGATCGAACCGGAGGTTGAGCCGTGAGCGGTCGTATCTGGGAGTTCACCGACCTCGAGTTCAAAGTGGTGTGTGATCGCTATCGCGAGGGACGAATGCCGCCCCCGCTCGTATTCACGACCGACATCGAGTTGAGCAGCGAGTACGACAAGGCCAGACTCGAGACATGGCAGCGGTTGGAAAGGCGCCTCACCGGCGACTTCAACGGCGTGGTCGAAGCGCTGCGCGCACCCGAGGTGTATCTCCGGGTGCACGGCTGGGATGAACGGGACATGGAGGACCCGAAGCGACGGATACGGATGCACGCGATGCGCCGGGCCACGCGGGCGTACGTGATCAATCAGAAGCCAGGCCGAACGCAGTGGCACAGCGGCGGCTACACGGTCGCCGAATGTGACCCCAGGGCTCTGGCGGAGGCGGTAGTCGGCGTATTGCCCGAGGTGAAACCTGGCAGATCGGCGGAGATCGAGCTGATCACGGATCATGGCGGAATTCCACGCTCCGGCAGCTGGATCAAAGACGACCTCGAGGATTCGGTCGAGGCCCGCAGCCGATCGTTCCTGCGCACCCGTGCCGAGCGCACCGGCACGATCACCGTCACTCAGGGACACAGCAAGTTTGGGCCGCGCGGCATCGCGCAGACGAGGCGGAAGTGGCGCGACATTTCAGGCGACGGCCGCTACGTGATCGCGGGGGACGCGCGACCGGTGGCATGCGGCACCAGCGCGGCTCAGCTGACACGGATGCTCGACGTCGATATCGAACAGATGATGCGCCGATTGGAAACACATTGGGAGCCCGTTGACTGGTAGCGCACCGTGGGGACTCCGACTATTTTGCTCGCAATACAGCTAATTCTCCGATGAAAGGGTGAGAAATATATGACAGGAAAACGGCGACTGGAGGTCGATACTGTGCAGTTGGAGAATGCGGCCGCAAAGACCGAACAGATCGGTGACGATATCGAATCGGTCCTCGGCAATCTGAGTATCGCGCTGGACACAAAGGCGGCTCCGTGGGGAGACGACGCGTTCGGAAAGAAATTCGCCGACGGCGAGAACGGCTACAAGAAGGCTCGCGACAATCTGATGGAGGGCATCCAGAATATGCGGAAGACGCTCGATGAGTTCGCAGACGGCCAGAAGGGAGCCGTGATCAAGCTGGAAAAGCAGGAGGGTGACAACGTCCGCGGGTTTCGATCTCCCGGTCGTCGGACGTAGCCCCCCGGCTGTGGTCGCCCTTCCCGGCATGGTGGCGGTATCGCCAATCGATCGAGGTTGAGAGCGGCTACGATGCACAGTCGGCCCGACGGCATCGGATCCGCCGGTGACTTGTTCGGAGAGTGATTATCGAACGATTATCTCGCGCTTATCGGTGCTTCGTAGATTGGCGGTCATGAGATTCTTGCCAATCGCCACGCTGACCGGTGGTGCGCTCGTGGCCGGACTGTTCGCAGCCGGTGACGTCCATGCGGCCGGCTCCGCATTCTGCAACCCTCAGCCGGTGGGATCGAGGCTCGAGGTCGAGTGCGTCAACAACGACCCTGGCCCCGCCACCACGGACGTGCTGGGCTTGTGTACCAACCTGGTGCTCATCGCGCCGCGGGATCAGCGCATGGACCCCCATAGCACCACCCACATCACCTTCGAGTGCGGGCCCGGCGCCAACCCCGTGCTCTGGCGTGCCGATGCCAAGACCGATCTACAGCAGCTGCTCGACAACCAGCGTGAACTTCAGCGTGATCGCGACCGCGATCGCTACTGACCGTATGGGGGCTCGGATCCAGACGAGCCGCAGGGGTTCGATGATTACCGCACCATGGCGGCGGTAATCATCGCGGCTTTCGTACTCAGCACCGGGAACGCGATATCGCCGCCGCGATCTGGTCAGTACGGTTAGCCCTTCTTTACCGGCGGCTGGGCGGCATAACCACGTGTCAAGTAGCTCAGTTGCGGTGCCGCCTGTCTGCTGATTTCCTGACGGGCGTATGCCGTCGTAATTGCGCGCCGTTGGCTGTGTGAGGTAGACGCTAACCGCGAGTGATAGATATTGCGGAAATGCCGTAATCGCTTTCCTGGTAAGTCACCTCGAATTCATCTTCGCACAGTTTCTTATATCTGTGTCTGTGAAATTGAGGTTGATTGACGAGTTCTCATGGGCGGATGCGGCAGCACCGAGGGAAGGGCTTGATGCGCCGACTTTCGATGTTTCTCGGCGATCGACCGCAGACCGGCATCGGTAGGCGCGGATGTCGCTGTATCTGCCCCCGGAATTGCGCTGGCTGGGCTGGGTCGCGGGCGCGGAGTGGCCCGACGGTGACGAGGATGCGCTGTTCGGCGTCGCCGAGGCGTGGGAGGAAGCCGCAGCGGCGGTGAGGGAGCTGACCGACGAGCTTCTGATCGCCCGGGAAGCAACCGGGTCGGCGTATTCCGCAGGCCAGGGCGCCGACGCGATGGCGGCACTGTTCGACCAACTGATCACCGGCGACCAGTCTGTGGCCGCCCTGGCCGAATCCATGCAGCAGGTGTCGGACGGCGCCTTCGATACGGCCACGCAGATCGAGGCTGCCAAGCTCATGATCATCATCTCGCTGGTCACCTTGGCTATCGAGATCTTCTGGGCTTGGAGGTTTCCACCGACCGCGCCCGTGGCTCAGGCGGCCGCGATCGCCGCGACCCGGTCCTGGATCAGGCTTCTCACGGATCGTATCGTCGGCCTGATCGCTCGAATCGCCGAGAGCGTGATGTCGAAGGCCGCAGCCAAGGTGTTCGGGACCTACACGATGCGAGCGGTCGAGGGCGTGGCGGTCGCGACCGGGCTCGATCTGCTGGTGCAGGGCATCCAGATCGCGAAGGGCCACCGCAAGCACATCGACGGCACCCAGGTGGGCATCTCGGCGGTCGCGGGCGGGCTCGGCAGTGTGGCGTCCCGGTTCACCGCCAACTACACCGGCAAGGCGTTCGACAAGTACGGTGGGGCGGCGCTGAACAAGTTCGCGGGCAAAGAAATCGGCGATGTGCGAGGGATGCCGTTCGCTCGTGGTGTGACGGTCGGGGCCATGGCGGGTCTGTCGAGCACCCTGACGGGTAACTTCGTCTCCGGCGCGTGGACCGGAGACTGGGCGGGGAGTTTTGGCGGCCCGCACGGCTACGTGGGTGGTGCGGGGCGCAGTGCCCTCGTCGGCGGTGTCCGCGGCGGTTTCACGGCTCGGCAGCTGTCGCCGTCGGCGAAGAATCCTTTGAATCCAGTGTCGTACGGTCGCACCTTCAGAGGCCAGAGCATGTTGCCGGGTCCAGTGCGAAAGGCACTCGGCATGACCGAGATGTCGCCGGGCGGCGACGGCGCGGCGCGGTACTCCCGCGAGACCGCCGAGGCGCAGTCGCGACAGGCTCGCCAGGCCCAGGACCATTCGAATTTCCGGCGAGAAGAGGCGAATCAGGCCCGGAGGACGGCCGATGAACTGCGGCATCTGGACGGCGCCGAGCTGCGGGCGCACGAGGCGAACGTGACCGCGGGAATCAAGGAACAGCGAGCGGTGCAGGCGGATGAGCGGACACAGGCGCTCCAGGACCGCGCCGAGCGAGCCCAGCAAGTGGCAGACGAGCAGGCCCGGCTTGTCCAGGACCGCCCGAAGCAGGCCGCCACCGATGCTCAGAACACCGCGGACCAGCGTCGACAGGAGGCAGCCGTGGCGGGGACACAGGCCGATCGCGACACGGCGGCGGCGGGCGATGCACGCGCCGAGGCGGATCGGCGCGTGCGAGCGTGGAACGACCTGAACGACCGAGCGACCGCCCAGGAACGGAACGCCGCCGCCGCACGCACGGATGCGGACAGCCTGGAACGAAAGGTCGCCGATATCGATGGGCGCACCCGGGCCCTGGACGCGGAAGATCCTCGACGGCCCAGGATGGAGCGCGAGCAGCGGGAGGCCGAGCAAGAGGCCGCAGGAGCGCGGGAGCAAGCCCGAGTGCTGGAGGAGAACGTTGGCAGGGCAAGGGATAGGGAACCTACGGCGAAAGGGCACGCGGTGGCGGCGGACCGGCATGCCCGAGACCTGGAAAATCGGGCGGCGCTGTCGAATCGACGTGCCGTCGAGGTCGGTCGTGACGCCGACAAGGCTCAGGCGATCGCCGACCGCAGGCAGGAGCAGGCTCAGCAACTGCGTGATCAACTCGCACAGCGGCGGATCGAGGAGCAGCGAGCGCAGGCGGCGATCGAGCAACGGGACGGGGCGGCGGAATATGAGCGTCGCGCTGTCGCGGCGGAGCAGCGGGCCCGTCGCGCGGAGGAGGCGTATCGCGCGGCGCCGCCCGGTACGCCCGAAGAGCAGCTGATCCGCAACCTAAGGGAGACGGCGATTGATCGGCGAAGAATGGCCGACCAGCACGCTGAGCAGCAGCGCGCCGAGCAGCAGGCGCGCATCGACGCGGTCGAGCGGCCGAAGCGTGCAGCGGAGTTACGCGCGGAGGCCGATCGAAAGGACCGCGCGGCAGAGGCGGCGCACACCGCGGGTGACGATGCGACAGCGCAGCGCCTGCGCCTCGAAGCTGACAATCTCCGTGACGTGGCCGCCGACCACGAGGAACGCGGGCGTCAGGCCGCGCAGCAGGTGGACGAGTACGGTCGTGCTCCCGAATCGGTCCTGGCCGACGCGACCGATCTGAAGGCCAAGGCGCGTCCTAAGCGGGTCACCCCACAGATCACGATGCCCGGCCGATTCGCGGCGCCGACGGCACCGGACGCGCAGGTATGGCTGGGAGGCGACGGGAGCACGCCGAAGCCATCCAAACCCCGCTCGTAGACCGCTACATCGCGAATCCGATCACCGATGAATGCAATTCCGCTCGGTTCCCGGGCCGGGTTGTCGCCGGGTTCGCCTCGCGGGCGACGAACTGCGATTCCGGGCCGCCCGTCACGGTTTGGTCATAGTTTGTGAGAGATCCTGTCTTGACGAACCCGACAGTCGGGTATCGCACGATCGGTCGTGCAGAATATGAAAGAGACGGTTGTTGTAAGATGAACGGTTATGCCCAGGGCTCGCACCCCGGCTTTGTCGCATTCCAGGAGAAAACGAACACACTGGCGATCATCACCCTGATCACGGGATTGCTCGGATTCTGTCTGATTCCATTGATTCTAGGATTCATCTCGCTGAGTCAGATCAGGAAGAGAGGTGAGAAGGGACGCGGCATGGCGATTGCCGGTATGATTGCAACGGTGGTGTGGACCGTAGCCGGTGTCGTGGTCGGTGTGATATCGGCGACCAATGGTGGGACAGCGGAGAGTCTCGGTGCGGCGACCCAGGTGCTGGTTTACCTCTACTGATGAATGACTCAGCCGAATTCGTCCGCACTGAAATTCGGCAAGGAATCTCCCACCTCAATTCCACCCGCCCGATGGTCTGGCTCGGCAACATATCCTTCGCGTTCTGTCTGATCCAGTTCCCCGTCATGGTCATGGTCACCAGATTGGTGCTCGCATGCCGACAATTCGGCTTCCTCGGATGGCTCGCATGCGCCGTGCTCTGCCTCGGGCTATCTGTCGCCGCCCCCGCAGCGATATATCACTGGGTCGACGTTCCGATCATGCGTCGGTTCGGCGGGTCGTGTGGTTGTGGGTGCGCAGCGGGACGGTGACGCCATCCACCGATTTGAGCAGGGCGGGTTTGCGGCACGATCGCGACGGCGGCACCGGTCGGTGCGGACGGGATGTGCAGGATGCGTGTACGGCGCCTCCGGTGACGCTCACGGTCTCAGATGCCGCCAGCACACTCCAGAAGAACGTGTGCGCACCAGAAGAACGCGTGCGCACGGTGCGGCTGCGGCGGACCCGAGAGCCGATCTGCGGTGGTGGGCTGCGATCCAGGGCAGTTCTTCACCGATGCGGGCCCAGAGGTGGTCGTAGCGGCGGCCGGTGATGGGTTTTGCCGTTGCGGTCGCGCAGGAGACGCCCGGATTGCGGCGCGCGGAGGCCGCGGGCTCGGTTCTGCAGGTGCCGCACGAGGATAGGGGAGATCAGTCGCCAGCGATCGATGCCATCCCTTTCACGGATCCAGACCAGACAGCGCCCGGGTCGAGATCGTGCGGACGTAGGGAGAGGACGCCGCTGCGATGGCAGGCGGTTTCGATGTCCAGGCTCGGGATCAGTGTGTCCAGGTCGGATCGTTTCCGGAATGTGCGGCGACGGTGCAGATCTCGGCCAGCTGGTGGGGTGGGATCGCGTAGCGGTGCGAGGCCTTGCGGGTGGGTTTGGCTACCGCACGGGCGGAGTTATCGCTCTGCCGCGAAGGGGGAACGAAGCCCCACAGTCGTCAACCGGCATCCATGCCGGGAATCGTTGCAGGCCGAGACGTGTCATCACTGGTCACCTCCGCGTGGTTGAGTGCGCTCAACCACCCGTGCGCCAGATGTGTCACCGATGACACCGAAAGGTGCGCGAGGGGGGACTCTTGCACGCGGTGGAGACACCGGTGTCACCCTTGAGGGTTCGAGTACATCTAAGCGCGCGAATCCGGTTGTCGTCAAACTCCTTTCGCAGGCGGCGTGGCGGCAGGGCCTTCGACGGGGTCCGCCAGCGGGTGGGGTTCCCCTACAAGTGCCGACAGTGCGGCCGCCACCTCGGGCAAGGAAGCACGGACGTAAGTGAGCGTGGGACCGTCGTGTCCGGTCGGCTCGCGGTGGCCGGCGAACGCGCGGGCGACGGCGTAACCGAAGTTGCGTTCCACCCACGTCAGCGTGGTGTGGCGCAGCCAGTGAGCGGAGATCCCCAACGTGGCGGCCCAGGGCAGGTGCCGACCGACGCGCTCCCAGAGATGGTTGTACCGTCGCCGGGTGATCGGTCGGCCGTTGCGGTAGCGCAGGAGCTGCCCACTGGGGTCGACGCCTCGCGAGCAGTGTGCGACGAGTGCGCGCATCAGCGTGGGGGAGACTGGCTGCCACCGGTCGGCCTGATCCTTCTCTCGCAGCCAGATCTGGCAGTACTCGGGTTCGAGGTCCTCGGGCCGCAGTGCGAGTGCTCCTCCGCTGCGGCACGCGGTCTCGATGTGTAGCCGCACGATGAGGGTGTCCAGGTTGGGGTCGTTGCCCGTGGTGGAGACAACGTGATTGATCTGTGCGAGTTGGTGATCGGACAAGGCCGTCCGTGAGCTGGCGGGGCGGCGAGGCTGGTCGAGGTGATCGGCAGGAGTGCCTGCGGCGGACAGGTATCCGTCTGCGCGGGCGTGGCGGTAGACGCAGCGGATCGCACCGGTCATGTGTTCGGCGGCCGACCGGCCGCTCCGGGAGTTGCGACGGGGGACGGCCTGCTCGCGGGCTTGTTCCACCATCTGCTTCAGCTCCAGGGCGGTCGGCTCATCGAGTTTCCGATTGCGCCATTGGGTTTCGAGCCGCCGCCAGTACGGGCGGTAAGTGCGAGCAGTACCGGCCTGGGTGGCGGCCTCGACACGCGGTACGTATTCGCCGAAAGTAGGTGTGGGGCCGCTGCGAGGTGTGTGAGCCAGGAGATCCTCGGGCCGGATACCGAGCCGCGTCAGCAGAAGATGGGCCGCCTCGATTTCCGAACTGGTCACCTGGGCTCCCAGATCCGTGCGTCAAAGGCGTGCAGTGCACGGTAGACCGCATCGGGCGGGTAAACGGCAAATACTGCCGTATCGCGCACAGCGACCAGCAATACTGTATCCCCGGGGCGGATCCGGGCACCGCGGCGGATGTTCGAGGGCAGGCGCAGGTGTAATCGCCGGTCGAGTCGGCGAGAGTCGGATTTTCTGTCCGCGGGCGTGACAACGATGACGCGATTGGTCACCGTGAATGAGACCGGTTGTCGTGCTTGCCATTCCAGATACTCGGCGACCGTGGACGTGGCCAGCCTGCCGCTGTCGGTCATCACAGAAACCGCGAAACGGAATTCGGAGCCCACCGGCACACACTCGGTGAAATCGATGGGCATCGGCAGTGGTGCGCCGCGAGTGGGCGGTGGTGCCGTCCAATGATGGGTCGGTGGCTGGCCGGTCACGGACGGGAGCGGTAGCCCCTGCACACTTCGGCCGCGGAAATGTTGAGAGTGGTCGGGCATTCGTCACCTCCGGTCAGGTCCCAGCGCACCTGTCATGGCGCGCCGTTCCCAACCCCGGCAACGGTCACTGGCGCTTGGCCGCAGCCCTCGCCCAGATAGATCAAGACTACGTACGATGGCGGCGAGCCGCCACCAGCTTGGCCGCACGCGGCGACTGTCAGCCCAGCTGTGGCCAGGAGAATTACTCCGCAACTCCCCCCGCCTGATCGCAGCGGGGCGTCAGCGTCCGAGACGGCGCGCCGTCCATTCGCGCCATACCGTGCCCGAGTCCCGTAGATCGCATGTGATCGGTCGGCGTAGGGCTCGTCCACGGCCCCAGGGCGGAACTTCGATCGGCTCATCATCCATGAGGCGGTCCGACTGACCGTGCGCTGTCCTCCACGGCGGCGGGCCCATTCTTCGGTGGGAGCCGTGGAGTTCGGTGCGCCAGGTCGAGACGTCAGCGATCGACTGGCTGGTCGGGTGGTGTGGGGGGCGGCGGTGTGCGTTGTCGGCGGTTCTGGCGCGAGGTTTGGACGGTGAGACGGCGGCGGCAGGGTTCGGAGCAGGTGCGTCGGGTGCTGCCGGTGCGGCGGTTGGTCCATTGGGTGCCGCAGATGGGGCAGGTGTGGATGGTCCGGCGGGTACCGGCGGAGAGTTGTTCGCGGCCTTCTCGGAGCCGGTGGGCGGAGCGGTAGGTGGCACTGCGCTGGTAATTGTGTCGCTGGGCGTCCGGGTCGACGCGGGTCCGCAGTGCCTGCATGGTCGCGGCGTTGTGGTGGCGGCGTGCGGAGTGGGACTGCTTGTCGCGGCTGGTCTGGGCGAGGAGCGGCAGGGTTAAGGGGAGGCCGTGACGAATTTTGTAGTCGCGCACCGGGATTGAATGTATTCGTGCGACGTGGGCGGTGAGGCATTTGAATCGCTGGCCGCATTCGTGGCATAGAACGGTGTTGCCGTCGTCGTCGAGGATGCCGAATCGGCCGTGGCCGTCGCGGTCCCCGAAGGTGAGCAGATCGCGGTCGTGCGCGGGGATCGGAGCCGAGAGCGCCGACCGGGCGGGGCGAGTGCTGGAAGGTACTGGGGCCGTCGGTGGCGCGATGACTGGTGGGATACGGCTGGAGTCAGAGCGAATACCGAGTTGTCGTGCAGCGGTGAGAAGTTCGAGCAGCGTTTGACGCGTGTGAAGAACGCGCTCGGTGACGGGCAAGCCATCTGACCAGGCGGTGCTGCGCATCCGGTGAGCATCCATATAAGGCGGTAGGTAATCGATCAAGGCGGCGATCTTGAGGAGCAGGACGGGGCCGTCGTGCACGGTACGCTCGCCTGCGGCGAGCACGGGAGCGACCGCGTCGGCGATCTCGGCCGGTTGCCCGAGCTTCGCGTATGCGGCCTCGACGGCAAACCGCGCGACGACGTCGGGGACGGCCCGGTGGCCGATGAGGTCACGCAGGGTGCGCCCGGCCGTGGTCACGGTCATGCCGTCGACGACGGTGATGTCGCTGTGAACGAGGTAGCGGCAGCGGTGCACGAGCATGTCGTCGCGGTAGTCGCGGCCGATTCCCTCCCGGGCGACGAATTGCGGTACCGGCGGTTCTGGGCCGAGACGGTATAGGTAGACCGCCGACAGTGCTCCGACGGCTGCTCGGACGCTGCGGGCCGAAATCCGCTCGGCCACCAGTGTTTTCCGGTCGAGGATTAGCCACGCGACTCGCGTGTTCAGGTGGGGGTCGTCTTGTATGGGATTGAGTCCGGCTGCAATGACGCAGCCGGTCCAGCCCGCTCCCTCGCGCACCCGAGCGCATTCCCAATTCCCTCATTCTCCTTCGCGACGAAGGGTTATTCGGCATGCCCACATACCGGAACACCTCCACTTTCCCCGCCCATTCTCGATGCCGGACACGGCGCTCGCTGTCGGGTCGCCGCGTGCTTGCGGCCGCTGCGGTGCCGGTGGCCGTCATGCTGGCCGCACCCGCGGTTGCCCACGCAGCGGCCACCGGGCCGATCACCGACCAACCCGGAGTCACCAGCCCGACACAGCCCGGCACGACCACACCACCACCGCCACCCGCACCTCCGGCGCCGGAGCCGCCGCCCGAACCCGCGGTGTACCCGGTGCAGCCACCCGAGGTGCGCAACGGACCGGCACCGCGCCCGGCACCCTCGCCCGAACCCGCGCCCGCAGTAGCGCTGGAGGACCTGCATCTGCCCGAGCCGGTGCCTCCGGTCGCGCCGATCCAGGCCCTGGACAACACGATTCGGATCGGGGAGTGGCAGACCCCGTCACCGGAATGGCTGCCACCCGAGGTACGCGACTGCATCAACAACACCGCGGCCGGGGCCGAGGCGCAGGTCGCGACCGCCCTGGACTCGATCGGCATCCCGGCCGGACGCTCGGACCGCGTCTCCGGCGCGACCCTGGCCGGAGCCGGTGTCGGCGGTGCTGTAGGCGCGACCGCCGCAGGGGCACCGGCCGCCGCGGCCGGAGCGGTCGTCGGTGGCCTGGTCGGAGGAACGATCGGCGGGATCGCCGGTGCCGCAGTAGGAACCGTGGTTGCGGTCCCGGTGATCGGCACCGTCACCTCCGGGGTGTTCGGCACCGCCGTCGGCGCTGCCGCGGGAGCCGCCGCGGGGGCCGCGGTCGCCGGAGTCCCCGCGGCGGTGGCGGGAGCGATCGCGGGCGGCACGGTCGGTGCCGGGTTCGGTGCCGGAGTGGGGGTCGGCCAGCCATGACACCCGGACGAACCGTATCCACGGCACTCGCCGCTGCGACTACTGCCGCTGCCGCTGTGCTCGGTGTGGGATCTCCTGCCGCCCAGGCAGTCCCGATCGGCCCCGGATGCCCTGCACTGTATGTGCTCGGGGTGCAGGGCACCGGTCAGTCCTCACCCAGCGCGGACCCGCTCGTCGACACCGGCGTGGTCGGTGCGTTGCTGGGTCCGGTGGCGGCGGCGGTGCCGGATCTGGTGCAGCGCAGCTACATCCCGTACCAGGCGGGCTTCGGCGGCGTCGTCCCCGGCGGCGGCCCCGACCCGTATGTGACGTCGGTGACCGACGCGGTCGACCAGCTCACCACGGCTGCCGCCCAAATCACCCAGACGTGCCCGCACACGCTGCTGGCAGGGGTCGGGTTCTCCCAGGGCGCGCAGGCGATGTCGGAGTTCGCCCGCGCCGTCGGGGCAGGGGAGGGGCCGGTGCCCGCCGACCGGATCGCCGGGATCGCCTTGTACTCCAACCCCGACCGCGCCCCCGCTTCACCCGTGTTCCCGGGCCGCCCCGGGCAGGCGGCCCCCGATCCGGCACCGGGCACAGACGGCACCGCGGTCGCGGCTGTGCACATGATGTCCGGACCGGCCGCCGGAGGCGGGATCGCCGACCACAGCACAGACTACGGGGAGTTGACCGGGCGGGTCGCCGATATCTGTGTCGACGGTGACTTGAGCTGCTCAGCTCCCGATCACGCCGCATTGCTGCGTGTCGGGGCCGAGATCGCCGCCCAGGCCGACCTGCGTGACCCTGTCGCCGCGGTCACCACCATCCAGTCAGTCCTGTCGGCCGCGCTGGGCGAGGCGTGGACGACGGTGCTGGCCAACGACTTCCGGACCGCACCAGGGGTCGCCGACTACGTACCGCAGCGGTCACTGTCGCAGCGGCTGACCGACGCTGCCGACCCCCGCACCCCCGAGCTGACCCCGGACCAGGCGGCCATGGCTGCGATGCGGTGGAGCGAGATCACCGCGGCAGTAGCCAGCAATCCCGTCGGTGTGCTGCCGAATCTGTCGGCCCAGCTGGCCGGGGCCTGGGGGCAGCTGATTGCCGACAACGCCGACCTGATCAACCCGGCGGTGTGGGTGCGGTTCGCCGACACCGTCGCCCGCCACAACGGCTACGCCACCACCGGCCAGCTCACCTCCGGCATCGCCTGGATGGTCGCGCTGGCCCACGACCTCGCCGGGAGCACCCGATGAACGACACCGACTTCTACACCGCGCCCCTGATCGAGGACGGCCACCGCCCAGGGGACCGGCTGCGCCTGCGCAAGGTCACGACACCACAATTGCCCGGCGCGGGGGATGCCTGGCAACTGGTGTACGTGTCGTCGGACACGCGCGGCGAACTGATCCCTGCATCCGCGATCGTGATCGCCCCGGACATCGACCCAGACCTGGGGCCGGGCCCGATCTTGGTGTACTACCCGGAGTTCCGCGGTCTCGGCGGGTCCTGCGCCCCCAGTCACCTCCTCGTGTCGGGCCAGGAACCCGACACCGCCGCCGTCGCCGCCGCCTTGGAGCGCGGCTGGACGGTCGCCGTCGCCGACGGCGAAGGACTCGGAATCACCGGACACGGCCCGCACACCTTCCTCGCCGCACGCGCGGCCGGACACATCGTCCTGGACCTGGCCCGCGCCACCCGCCGATTGCCCGACCTGGACACCGCCGACGCACCGGTCGCGGCCTGGGGGTACGGGGACGGCGGCCGCGCTGTCGCCGTAGCCGGGGAACTACTTCACGGGTATGCACCCGAGCTGGATCTTCGGGGCGTCGCGGCGGGCGCGGTGGCGTCGGATCTGGGTGCGCTGATACCGAAGCTCGAGGAGGGGCCGTGGGCGGTGCTCGGGTTCGCGGGAGTGATCGGGTTGTCGCGCGCGTATCACCATCTGCCGCTGCGGCACGTCCTCACCGACGAGGGCCGCCGTATCGCGGCCGCAGCGGAAAACCTCACCGCCGCCATCCTTTTCGACCAGTACCGGCAACCGCTGCGGCACTGGTGCGAACGCCCCGACCCGTGGAACGACCCCATGTGGCGCTACGTGTTGGCCCGCGAAACCCTCGCGCACACCGCGCCCGAGGTGCCGCTGCACCTGTACCACGGCCGCGACGACAGCATCGTCCCGGTCCAGGCCGGGCGGCGCGTGTTCACCGACTACCACCACCGCGGCGCCCACGTCACGTGGCGCGAATACGACGCCGACCACACGTCAACGGCAGCCGATGCGATCACCGAAACCCTCACCCGGCTGACCGACTACCTCACCCGGCCCGCCAACCCCCGCCGCGCTGACCCCACGAGCCATCCCTGACCCCTTTCGGGGAACCGCCTGCCCGTGCCCGGGAGCCAACCCCGGCGGGCACGGGCAGGCCCCGAAGAACCAACCCCACCACATCGAGGAGGTGAAAACCCATGCACCCCAGCACCGCTCACCACACACCGTCCGTCGCCCGCGCGGTCCGCACGATCGCGACGGCGACAGCGGGGCTGGTGGCTGCGGTCATGTTCGCCAGTCCTGTCCAGGCACAGACCGGTGTAGGTGCCCCGCTCGGTGCCACCTGTCCGGCGCTGTATGTGCTGGGGGTCCAGGGACCGGAGGAAGGCGCACAAGACGCGGACGCGGACCCGATCATCGAGACCGGTGCGCTCGGGCAACTGTTCACCCCGCTGCACGCTCATGCCGGGGACCTGGTGCAACGCGCCTACCTGCCCTACGGGCGCAGCAGCGACGGCCTCGCCCAGCCCTACGACGACGCGGTCGCGGACGCGGCGAACCGGGTCGGCGAGGCGGCGGCCGAGATCACGCGACGGTGTCCCGCCACCAAGCTCGCCGTTGCCGGATACGGGCAGGGCGCCGCGGCCGCCGCCGACTTCGCCCACCGGACCGGCACCGGCACCGGCACCAGCACTGTCGACCCGAGCGCGGTGGCGGGCATCGCGTTGTTCGCTAACCCGAACCGCGCTCCCGGCCCGGTGTTTCCCGGACGACCGGAGCAAGCCAGCCCGCTGGCAGCACCCGGCACCTCGGGTAGCGCTGTGGCCGGCATCCGCTTCACTCCGGGCGCCACCGCCGGTAGTGGGATCGGGCAGAACACCACCGCCACCACCGATTACGGGGTGTTGTCGGGGCGGGTCGCCGACTTCTGCACCACCGGCGACCTGACCTGCGACGCCCCGGCAGCGGGGACGCCGATCACGCAGACGGTGAAAAACATTGCCGCGCAATCGGATCAGCGCGACCCGGTCGCGGCCATTACGACCACTGCCCAAGCACTCGCGGCGACGGCGTGGAAGACGGCGGTCGGCGTGGCCGGTGAAGACCTGTCCGGCAACAGCCTCGACCAACTGTCGTATCAACCCGCCATCCCGCTGGGGCAGCGGCTCGCGGAAGCCTCGAACCCGGCCACCCCGATGCCCGGCCCCGACCAAGCACTGGCGGCGCTGTTCCGGATCGGGACGATCGGCCTCAACACCGCCGTCACCATCGCGAGGAAAGTGTTCACCCCCACCACGATCGCGCAGCTGGCGACGGTCGGGATGGCCGACCCGATCGGCGCGATCGCGATCCTGGGCACCGCACTCGCCGGAGCCGTCGCCGAACTCGTCCCGCCCCAGACCGCGCTGTCGTGGGTCAACCAAGCCTTCGACGCGATCCGGTCCACCGTGTCCCACGACGCCGACCTCTACCAGCTCGCGACACGCACCCGCTACAGCGACACCGACGGCCGCCGCGCCTCCTACACCACCGCCACCGCCACCCCCACCGGGCAACCACCCCTGACCGCAGCCGCCGACTGGTTCACCGCCCTGGCCCGCGACATCGACGCCACCCACCCCGCCACCACCGCACCAAAGCCGATGTCACCAGCCGCGACAACCCCGATCGCGACACCGTCACCGTCGGCAAGCCCGCCACCTGTTCCCGAACGTCCCGGACCGGCCGCGTCACCCGCGCCGACCGGCTGAACCCCTTCGGCGGAGTCGCCCATCCGTTCTCGGTGCCAGAGAGGACGGGCCGGGCAGTCCCTCACCGGCCTGCCTCCGCCGAAGGGCCCCGCCCACACCCATCCACAAACGACCAAAGCAGGAGGTGAATCCCGTTGCCCCACAACAGCACAACCGACACCGATCCCCGCACCGGCGACGAGTGGGGCTGGCTGAATACTCCACCAGCGACCCCTATACGCCCCACCGCCACGCGCGAACTCGACCCGGCACCCGAACCGGGGGCGGAGTGGACCTGGCTCGACCAAACCCACACCGACCAGCCGACACCACGCCACACTCCGATCCGTCCTCGCATCCCAGCACGCGCCTGGGTCGTGGCCGGTGCCATCGCAAGTGTCATCGCTTTGATCGTGATCGGCGCGACCGCTACCCGCGATCCCGGAACCCGGACGGGTGCACCGACACTCACCGCGGCACCACCGACCACCCTGCCGGCGGCGGCCAGGGCGTGTGACGGCCTGACCGGAACGATGGTCACCGACCGTGCCGGGGACGCCACCAGCGTGGCCGGGGTGGTCGCGGCGTTCGAGCAGGCCTACTACGTCCAGCGATCCGCGGACGCGGCACTGCGCCTGGTGGCCCCCGAGACAGGACTCGCCCCCGAGGGCCTCGCGGCCGGGATCGCGTCCATCCCCGTCGGTTCCACCCATTGCGTGGCGATCACCCCGCTCAGCGACACCGCCGCCAACGTGCACATCGTCGAGCTCCACCCCGACCGGCAGCGTGTGGACTACCTCCAGGTGATCAACACCCGCCCCGCCGAGGGCGGGACGGTGCTCATCAGCAACATTCAGGGCCAGGGATGACCGCGATGCCCGCCACCGTCCACGACCTCCACGCACACGGCACCGGCGACCAGCCGCCCGGCCGCCTCGACCCCGCCACCATCACCGCACCCGCCCCGGACCGCCGCGCCCCGATCCGGGAGACCCCGCTGCCGGTCACCGGCCCGCACCCGCCGCTGTTCGCGGTGCTCGGCGCGCACGGCGGCGCCGCCACCTCGACACTCGCCCGCTGGTGGGCCCACGCCGCCGACAGCGGCCTGGCCTGGCCCGCGAACCCGCGAACCACCAGGCGCGTGGTGATCGCCGCCCGCGACTGCCTGCCCGGCCTCACCGCCGCCGCCGACCGACTACGCGAATGGCACGCCGGCCTCGCCCCCGAGGGTGTCATCGTCATCGGCCTCGTCCTCACCGCCGCCCGCCCCGGCCGCGCCCCCGCAGCGGTGCGCCGCTACCGCCGCACCATCGCCGACCTCACCGACACGGTATGGGCGATCGGCTGGCACGACGAACTCCTCGCCTGCGAACTCGACGACCTCGCCCACTACACCCCCTTCGACCCACCGCCACCCCGGCGGGCCCGCCTCACCCAGGCCGTGCCCGCCGACGTCCACCACACCGGGACCGCGATCACCACCCGCATCGCCGAAACCCGCGGCCGGACAACAAATCCCACACCCGGGAGCACCCCATGAGCTACACCCTGATGCTCACCGACGCCGCGCTGCTGGCTCAGCAAATCAACATCAAGCCAGAGGTACCACCAGGGTCCGGCGGCCTAATCAAGATCGTGAACTGGCTGGCCTGGTTCGTCACCCTCGCCGGGATCGCCGCGCTCATCTACGCCGGCGGCAAATTCGGATGGGAACGCTGGCACGGCGGCGCCGTCGAAAGCCCCAAGATCGTGCTCGGCGCCCTCGTCGGCGGCATCGTCGCCACCAGCGCCGGGCAAATCATGTCCCAGATCGTGAGTTCCGGCGGATGACTGCCCACATCCAAAGCCTGACAAGGCTTCTCGCTCCCCGCGCCGCATTCCGGTGCATTCCGATTCATGCAAGGACTTCGCCCCGATGACCAGATCCGATGCCTGCGTGCTCACCATCCCCGCCACCGACGGCGTGCGGCTGGCCGCGACCCGCACCGGCCCACCCACGGCCGCCGCCGCCACCGTCGTCTATATCCACGGCTTGTTCTGTGACCGTCACTACTGGGCACCGGTCACTACCCGGCTGCACGACCGCCTCGACGGCGCCATCACCCAGATCACCTACGACCACCGCGGCCACGGCGACTCCGGCCACCCACCGCGCACCACCGCCACCACGATGGACCGTCTCGCCGACGACCTCGACATCGTCCTCACCCACGCCACCGGCGCGGTCGTGCTGGTCGCCCACTCGGCCGGAGCACTGATCGCCCAGGCCTACGCCACCCGCCACCACGCCCGCGCTACCGCCCTGTCCGGACTGGTACTGATCAACGCCGCCGCCGAATTCCCCTCGTTCCCCAGACTTCCCGCACACTTTCGCGCCTGGCCACACCAGTTGCATCGGCTACGGCACACCCGCCTCGACCCTCTCGCCGCCGCGGGCACCGCCATCCTGGAACGCCGCTTCCGCCGCGCCAGCCACCGACACGGACCCAAAACCCACCTGGCCACCGGGACCCGGCCCACCAACCCGCGTGTCACCGCCGACATCCTCGCCGCCTACCGCGCGTTCTCCCTCGACACCAACGCCGCGCACAGCCTCCGCGGTACACCGACATTCGTACTGGCCGGCGAACGCGACCCAGCAGTACCGCCGGAGCAGGCGGTGCGGCTGGCGGACAAGCTGTGGTCGGACTACGAAATCGTCCCTGCCGCCGGACATTCCCTGCCCCGCACCGACCCCCACCGCGTCACCGACACCATCGTCGCCGCCCTCGACATCGCCTACCGCGCCGACCAACGCGAACCGCCACACCGCACCGCCACCGACACGGCGCACGGCTGGTTGGAAGGCCCGTCGTGATCGCGAAACCGCTGCCCGCCGACGTGACCGGCCCGCTGATCCACCTGCTGGGGTGGCTGGCCTGGCTGGTGCTGCTGCTGTGCATCGCCCGCGCGATCTGGGTCGCCGGCCTGCTCGCCGTGCGCCTGTACCGCGACGAAGCCATCGAAGGCATTGCCGCCTCCCTCGCCGGAGCCGTTCTCGTCGGCTCCGCCAGCGGCATCGCCGCCGCCCTCATCCCCACCCGCTGACACACGAAACCCGTTCGGAGACACCGTGAAACACCCAACACCGGCAACAGCCACGACGGCGGTACTGGCCGTCGGAGTCATCGGGCTGTCCGCACTCGCCGGGTGCGGCAGCAGCGACGACCCCGGTGCCCCGCAGGTAGCGGTCGACACCGCAGACGTGCACGACGCGCCGACCAACCTGAAAAGCACGGGGTTCCAGGGCATATTGCTGCCGGTCGCCGATCAAGGACCGCACCAGCAGAACGGGCCCGCAGCAACAGGATTCGACCACAACCCGGTCGGTGCGGCCTTGGCCGCTATCCACGCCACCGTCCGCATGTCGGTAGCTACCGACACCCAGTGGCCGGTGATCGGACAGCAGATGCTCGCCCCCGGACCCGGCCGCGACACCTGGGCCCTCGCCCGCGCCCAACTCTCCATCACCGAACCCGCAGCAGTCGTCCCGAAGGTGCTCGGCTATCAGGTCACCAGCTACACCCCCGACCGCACCGACATCGCCATCTACACACTGCAACCCGACACCTCGCTGACCCGCAACACCGCCACCGTGGTCTGGCAGAGCGAGGACTGGAAACTTCTCGTCCCCGACCAGCCCCGCGCCCCCGCCGTGTCCACACTGCTGTCGCTGCCCGCGGACCTGATCACGCTCCCGATGCGATGACCTGGAGGCCGATACCGTGACCAGCCGCCGCCTGCTCCTCATCCTCGCTCTCGGCGTCAGCGCCGTGATTATCGCCGTACTCGTGCTGACCCTCACCCCCCCAGCCGACAAAACCACCGCGCCCACACCGGCCACCACCGCCACAGTCGCCGCACCAGCACCGGTGACGCCGTATCGCGCGCCCACGGTGGACCTGTTCGGCAACCGGCTCGACATCCCGCCCGACCCCGCCGGCCAAGCGCTGCCGCAGGACTCGGCCACGCGGCCCGATCCAGGACGAGCCGACTATCTCACCGCCGCACCCGCAGGGCTGCAGTGGCAAAGCGGCTGGGGCGGCGCGGCACTGCCGGTCTCGCGCAGCGACGGGCCCGAACACGTTCGCGACGGCATCGCCTCCGGGTTCGCCAACACGCCGCAAGGAGCGGCGCTGGCCGCATGTGACGCGATCGCCCGCGCAGTCGTTGCCCCTGACGGCATCTGGCAGGCGGTGGTGCGCGAACGCTACCTCGGTGGCGGGCAGACGTTGCTCGACCGATTCGCGCGCAGCCGCCACACCACCCCGGACGCGGGCCGCTACGTCACCGTCCCCGACGGCATCCGAGTACTCCCCGGCTACCGGCCCGACTTCGCCGTCGTGCAGATCGCCGTGCGCGCGGACGACGGCTGGGCCTACTCGACCTGGCCCATGGCCTACAGCGACGGCGACTGGCGCGTCCGCGTCCCTGACGACGTCGGCGCCTTGTGGCAGCCCGGCACTCGGGTCCCGGCCCTCAGCGGATTCGGACAGTGGAAGGAATCGAAGTGACCACCTTCGCACCGATTCTCGGTCTCGCCCAAGCCGGACCCGGTACGGGGGAGGTCCGCACACAAATCCCCGACGCCGTGTGCGACCTCCCTGGCGCCGCCGGAACCGTCTGCCAATACCGGCAATTCGGTGAACTCGGAGGCTACGCCGTCGACAAGGCCGCCAACTCGGCCATCGACGACCTAGTCAAGACACTCAGCGACGGACTGGCAAGTGCAATCAGGATGGCCATCTCCTGGTGGGTGAAGCTGCCGTCACCTGAGTTGGCGTCGGGCGCCGAGCCGGGGCCGGTGCTGGCGTCGATCCGCGACTACACCAGCGGCCTTCAAATCCTGCTGATGATCGCGGGAATCTTGTTCGCCGCGGCACGCTTAGCGCTGGCGAAACGCGGCGGACTGGCCGGGGAGGCACAAGAATCATTCTTGATCTTCGCACGCGCAGTGTTCGCGTCGATGCTGTTCGCCGTCGTGATCACCACCGGCACCAAGGCCGGGGACGAATTCTCCGAGTGGGTGGTTTTCGACGCTACGCGCGGCGACCTCAGCAGCGCATTGTCACGTCTCGTCAATTACGAACTCCAGCACGACAACGGGCTGGGAACCGGCCTGCTACTTGTGATCGCGCTTGTCGGGATCATCAGCCTGCTGATCCAGCTGGTGATGCTGGTGATACGCCAAGCCGTGCTGGTGCTGGTGGTGGCCGCGATTCCGATGGCAGCCGCGGCCGCGGGGACGGGGCCGGGGTCACAGGCATTCAAGAAGATGCTGGCGTGGTCGCTGGCATTCGTGCTGTGGAAACCGGTCGGCGCGTTGGTGTATGCGATCGCGTTCACGGCGGCCGGAACCGACGGCGAGCAGCAGGACCCTCAGCTGGTGCTGCTGGGAATGATCCTGCTGGTTTCGGTGACGATCGTGCTCCCGGCCTTGATGCGGCTGATCGCACCCGCGGTCGCCACCCTCGGCGGAGGCGGCGGCGCGGCAGGAACCTTCGCCGGTGGCGCACTCGGACTTGCGATGGGTTCCACCGGCGGGCGCGGGAGCGAGCGCCCGAATGCCCGCAAAGTCAGTGAGGGTGAGAGCGCTCCCAACGGTGCCGCGCCACCGCCTCCCTCGCCGTCCGGAGCATCTGGTGGCGGGGGCAGGCCGATGCCGGGCGGCTCCGGCGGAAGCAGCCCTGGCGGTGGAGGGTCGGCGCCGTCCGGTGGCGGAAGTCGTGGTTCAGCTGCCGGGCCAGCCGGTTCCGGCGCAGGTCGGCAGGCCGGGACCGGGAAGTTCGCAGGCGGCGCCGCTGCTAGCGGTGGTGCTGCGGCGGCCGGCGGGGCGGGTGCGCTGCTCGGCGCGGCTGTCGGTGGGGCGCGCGCAGCGAAAAACACTGTGCAGCAGGCAACCTCGTCGTCCGGCAGTCAGGTGCGTGACACCAGCGCGGCCGGGTGGGACCCGGATACGCCGGGGCCGCTGGAGGTCCGGCGATGACGACACGCATGTACGGGCGGTGGGAACAGCCGCGCTCGGCTGGGTTCTTCGGCCTCACCTGGGGCGTGTCGATGTTCGGGCTCACGCTGATCGTGGCGGTGATGCTCACGTTCCTGCTCACGCGGTCGCTGTCGACCACTGGTGTGGCGATCGCTTGTGCGGCAGTAGTTTTCACGCCACTGGCCGTGAGCGTGGGCGGCCGCACGGGATGGGAGTACGTGGTGTTGCGCGCCCAGTTCGTCCTGGCGCGTGCGCGGGGTGAGCATACGTATCGGGCGGGCCGGTTCTCCCGTATTCCGGGGATGGCGCGATTGCCGGGGCTGCTGGCCGATTCACAGATAGCCGAGTACGAGACGCCGGGTGGCAAACGGTTCGCGATAGTGCACGTGCGCCGGACTGACCACTACACCGTGATCGTGCGCGTGCTGCCGCGCGGCAAGGAGCTGGTGGATCAGGCGCAGATCGACGCCTGGGTGGAGGACTACGGCCAATTCCTCGCCTCCCAGTCGCGGGGCGGGGATGTGGTCGCGGTGACCTCGGTGCTCGACACCGTGGTCGAAACCCAGCTCAAACAACGCCGCGAGGTCGCGCGCCTGATCCGCTCGGATGCACCGGAATTCGCGCAGCGGGTGATGCGGGAGGCCGCGACCGATATCGGCGGCATCGGTGTCCGCGTGGAAGCGCGGATCGCGATCACCTACCGGGCACTGGGCAAAGGCCGCGTGCGCCGCGATATTGCCGAGCAGGCCCGCGAGATCGGGCAACGCCTGCAGGGCGTGCTGTCCCAGCTCGCCCGCGCCGGGCTGCCCGCCGCACCGCTCGAGGCGTGGGAAGTGCTCGGATTGGTGCGGTCTCGCTACGACCTGGCCGCCCAACGCGACGTCGAGGCCGCCGCCCGCGGCATTGTCCGGACGCAGTCGTGGGACACCGTCGGCCCGGTCGCGCACGACGAGCGCTGGGACCACTACACCCATGACGGGGCGCGGTCGATCACCTGGGAGATGGACGCACCCCCGCGCGGCGCGGTGCTGGAGACGGTGCTGGAGGAGCTGGTGCGGCCCCGCCCGGATGTGCCTCGGAAACGGGTCGCGATCGTGTACCGGTTGCATTCGGCGGCGGAGGCGACCGACATCGTCGACTCCGATTACCGCGACGCCCTCGCGGCTGAGCAGACCGAGCGCGGCATCGCCTCGGCCGCGGCGTCGATCCGGGTCGACAACACCCGCGCCGCCCGCCATGAACAGGCCCGCGGCGCCGGGTTGACCCGGTTCGGGGTGCTGGTCACCATCACCGACCGGCTCGATGCCGACATGCCCGGTATCGAAGCGTCGGTCAAAGCCATGAGCGCGGCGTCTCGGTTGAGCTTGCGCCGCTGTTACGGCACCCAGGCCGCGAGCTTCGCCGGATCGCTGGGCATCGGGCTAGTGCTGCCCGAGCACACTTCGATCTCGAAACGGGTGTCGTCGTGAACGGGTTCAAGATATCGATGCCTCGACGCTCTAGAACATCGTCGACCACGACGGTGGCGGGTATCCGGATCCTGACGCCGGAAGCGCGTGCGGTCCTGGAAGTGGCGGCGGGACAACGCGGTTGGCGTGGGGTGCGGGCGCGGTGGCGGTTGTCGGCCGATGATCACCGGCGTGTGAACGCGGCCCGGCGCAGCGAGGACCGGCAGCGCGACGGCTTCCAGCGACCGACTGCACGGTTGACCGACCGCGGGTACGCCGGGCCGGGCGGCGGCCGGGCGAGTGTGATCGCGGCGATGCCGGAGTGGCGGGGCACCACGGTGCAGGTGGCCGGGTTGTGGCCGTTCGCGGTCGGTGCCAGTGCGCCGGTGGTCGGGACACCGGTCGGCAGCCACTACATCACGGGCGCCCCGGTGCACTTCGACCAAACCTCGTGGTTTCTGCGCGGTTTCATCACCGCGCCCATCAGTTTCGTGTTGGCGCTCAACGGATTCGGCAAATCGAGCCTGATCCGAAGGTTGGTGACGGGGGCGGTGGCGAACGGCCGCACCGTGCTGTGCATGGGTGACACCAAACCCGACTACCGCGACCTCGTCGAGAAACTCGGCGGGCAGGTCGTCGACCTCGGCTACGGACACGGCAGCATCAACCCCCTCGCCGTCGGCGCCCTCGGTACGGTCCTCGACGAGCTCACCGACCCCGACCAGCGTCGCCAGGTCGGCGCCCGCATCGAAGCCGGGCAGGTCAATATCGTCGCCGGGCTCATCGAGTTGGTGCGCGGCTCGCGGGTTGCGGACTACGAGGAAACCCTCATCGCCGCCGGCCTGCGTGAACTCTACGGCCCCACAGGCGGATTCACCCCCGAGTATCCGCCGCGGCTGTCGGACCTGTTGGCGGTGATCTCCGACGGCGCCGACCGACTGCTGCGGTTCGCGGAGGAAGACGACACCGCCACCTACCGATCGAGCACCAAGGTGCTGCGCCGGTCGCTGCGGGCGCTGGTGGAAGGGCCGTGGGGGGAGATCTTCGACCGCCACACCAGCACACCCCTCGACATCGACAGTCCCGCCGTGTGCGTCGATGTCTCGCGCATCCCCGAAGGGGACACCAAACTCCTCGCTGCCGCGTTGATGGTGTGCTGGTCGGAGGGTTTCGGCGCTATCGCCGCCGCACACGCGCTGGCCGACGCTGGCCTGGCGCCACCACGCAATTTCGAGGTGGTGATGGATGAGATCTGGCGGGTGCTGGGTTCCGGAGAATTCATGGTCGACCGCACCGACGCCCTCACCCGGTTGAATCGCGGGCTCGGGACCGGGCTGATCATGTGCAGCCACACCATCAAAGACCTCGCCGCGTTCGACAGCGCCGCCGCCATGGCCAAGGCGCTCGGCTTCTTCGAACGCGCCCGCGCGAAGATCCTCGGCCCGGTCGGGCCCGAAGAAGTCACCCGGCTGCGCGCCGCGGTGTCGATCACCGAGACCGAACGCCTCCTGCTCACCTCCTGGGCCGCACCGCGGCCACCCACCGATGATCACTCCGGCGACGCCGGCGGGCATGAGGTGCCGCCCGGTACGGGCTGTTTCCTGTTGAAAACTGGTGAGGCGGCGGAGCCGGGGATCCCGTTCCGGATGGAGTTCACGCCGTCGGAGCGGGCCAGCGACATCCACAATACGAATCGGCGTTTCAGCCATCTCACCGGCACTCCTTCCGGCGCAATGTCGACACCCGAGGTCACGGGGGATTGGCATGGCTGAATTCACGTGCCGCACAGTCTATCCGCCCGGCAGTCGTGGCGACACGACCAGCGATGAACCCAGCTCCTCGCTGCTTGTCGCGAATTGTCCTGCGCCGCCGGGGTTTCGCGCGGTGGGCGAGACCGGGGCCAACCGGCCCTGCGGGCATCGGCTGCGGACTCACCGGGCGCGGCGGCCCCGGCAGCTCGGCGCGGCATTACACCCACCCGTCTGGAGGCGTGATGTCCGCACCACCTGACACGATCATCGATCGGTTCGATGACGAGTACCGATTCCTGTCGAACTTCAGCCCAGACCCGGTCGCCTATCAGGGGATCTGGTTCCCGACAGCTGAGCACGCGTTTCAAGCGGCCAAGGCCACAGACCCGGTCTGGACGCAGCGGATTAACGACGCGGCGACCCCTTGGGAGGCGAAGCAGCTCGGTCACCGGGTGCCGCTGCGCAAGGACTGGGATCGGATCAAGCGGCGGATCATGCTCGACGTCGTCCGCGCCAAATTCGCGGCCGGGAGCGAACCGGCGGCACGGTTGGCGGCCACGGGTGACCGCCTGCTGATCGAAGGCAATACCTGGGGCGACGACTACTGGGGCCGCATCCAGCGCACCGGCACCAGCACCCTCGTAGGTCGCAACATGCTCGGCCGCACCCTCATGCACGTCCGCGGCGAACTCCTCGACCACCCAGCGACACGGTGGCATCGCGTCGCTGTCACCGGTCATCGAGAACACGCATTCGACCCCCGCCACCGCATCATGGGTCCGCGACGAGCTGGGGCGACTCGCGCTGAAGCTGCGCGCCGAACACGGTACCGCGATCGCGATCACCGGAATGGCGACCGGCGCGGACACCTGGTGGGCCCAAGCCGCCCAGGACGCCGGCCTCGCGGTATGGGCCTACCAGCCGTTTCCCGAACAAACCGCGAAATTCACCTCCGCCCAGCAACGCGAGCACGCCCGCATCCGGGAAATCGCCGAACGGGTGGTGGTGGTCGGCGACCGGTTCGCGTGGGGGCATTTCGACACCCGCGACGCGTTGATGATCGACGACGCCCACGCAATCATCGCCGTTCGGGACCCGGGCCGCGACTCCGGCGGCACCGTGTCGGCGCTGGCGCGGTACTGCCCCGCCCGCACCGTCATCAAGGTCAACACCGCGGCGCGTCACACCAGCATCGCCAGCGCCTACACCCACGGGCCCTGGTCCGATCCCTCCGCACGCCACGACGCAGTCACCGGCCGCCAGGCCATCGACGCTGTATTTCCCGCTGGCACCGCCTGCACATCGCGGCCCGATGACGCCGCCCCCGCAACCACGCCACACACGACCCCTCCTCCCGACTCCGGAATCGATCCATGACACCTCTCCGCCACCCGGGCCTCGCCCCGCAACCCACCGACCTCTCCACCGAAAGCGCGCAACCGATGAAACGACAACAACGCAGAACTCCTGCGACACAACATCATTCACGACCAACCGCACTGGAGGCGGCCAACCCGGCCGCGCGAAGCCACGCTGTTCGATCAGCGGCAACCACCCGCAGAGGCATTTTGTTCACGATCGGGAACCGGCGAAACAGACTGCAGAAGAAGGGGATACGAGGCGATGGTTCACAAGGGTGCCTTCCGAATCCGGATCCGCGAAAACGTCGACCAGTGCGGCCTCGACCGGTTACGCACTGCGCTCGGGCTGCGCGCATGCGGACGTTTGAGCGACGACTGGGACGCCGAATTCGGGTCTCGCACACTCGCGGATACGGGCGTTGGGTCGACCTGGCTGACCCTCTCTCGCACAGACGAGCAGCGTTGGTATCTGCGGGTGTCCTACCCGGAGGACCGACCACCGGCGTCCGCCGACGTGGCCGATTGGCGGCGCGAAGTGACCGACGGCATTCACCAAGCGGGGCTCACACCCGAACCGGACGCCTGATCCGCGTCGACCAGAGCCCCAGAATCGGGTCTGCCGGTCCGAATCCTCGCAGAACCACACCGCCTCAACCTCGGTCGATCTGCTCCGCACGGCCGGGAAACCATCCCTGCCCACAGCGCGAGTGGCAGATGTCGTTTGCGCCCGTGCAGCGCCGGGAGGCGGGTCGATGAGTCGTGACCGATTCGAAAACCGTGGTGGCGCTGGCGTTGTCGCTGCCGGTGACGTTGTTGTTGCTGCTGGTGGTAGTCCTGGGTTCCGACCCGACACAATCGTGTGCGGCCGGGGTGTCGTCGGCCGGGGGAGTGGCGGGGCCGACCGGGGCGTCGATGGAAGGGCTGAACGAACGCCAACTCCAGCTGGCGCGCCAAGGGGTGGCGATCGGCAAGCAACGCCGACAGCCCGAGCCAGTGATCATCGCGGAACTGGCCGCGCAAGCGACCGAGTCCACGTTCCGGAATCTGGCGAACCCGACGGTGCCGGAATCCCTGGAGTACGCGAACGACGGCCTGGGCTACGACCACGACTCGGTCGGGCCGCATCAGATGCGCGCCAGTGTGTGGGGCTCGGCCGGGATCGCGGCGTTGATGGACCCCACCTATCAGATCAACTGGTTCTACGACCAAGCATTGAAAACCACTGGCGGGCAGGCGATGTCACCGGCCGAGCTGGCACAGGCGATCGAGCAGTCGGCCCCGGCCGCCTACAGCGGGCAGCTGGAGCTGGCGCGCCGGTTGTATGCGATGTTCGCCGACCTCGACGTCGCATCGATGCCCGCCACACCGGCCGGGCAACCAGCGGCCGGGTGTGGGACGGGCGGGTCGGGGACGCCGGTGCCGGGCGAGGCGAGCGAGTTCGGTGCGGCGGTGATCGCCGCGGCCGAACGCTGGATCGGCACCGACTATGTGTGGGGTGGCGGCGACGCCAACGGCCCGACGAGCGGTGGTTTCGACTGCTCGGGCCTCACTCTGTATGCGATTTACCAGGCGTCGGGCGGCCGGATCCGGTTGCCGCACTACACCCAAGCTCAGCAGGACCACCCCGCCGCCCACCCGGTGCCGTTCGCGGAGCGGCGGCCGGGCGACCTCGTCTTCTTCACTCAGCCCGGCGACAGCGACTCCCATCATGTCGGAATCCTGTACGGCCGCAACGACCGTGGCGAGGACCTGCTCCTGCACGCCCCGCAAACAGGCGAGACCGTCACCAACACCACCCCGCTGTCGGCATGGCAAGGCGAGCAGATGGACGTGCGGAGATTCGAAGCGCCCTCGCCGACCGCTGCGACACCGCCCAGGGAGGAGAAACGGTTGTGACGCACAGAGATTCACAACGTTGCACCACACAAACGCCGCTGCTCGGCGGCGTCGGTAGTCCGCGGGGCCTCGGCTGGCGCATACGCGATCTCGGCACCCTTGTGCCCGACGCCAGGGAGTCGGCATGACCGGACCGACGTCCAGTGCGCCCGCGGCGAGAACGTCGTGCGCGGATCGGTGTTGCTGTCGGCCACCGTTCCGGCTGCCGCTACCTGTTCCCACGATTCGAGGAGTTCCCTGTCATGGCCGAGCTAGTGCCGTGGGCTGACCAGCCTCGGTGGAAGCAGCGTCTGCTGCAACAACTTCAAGACACCACCGCCCGGAGATCGGACCTGCTGCACGGCGGTCTCGCCGCCGTGGATGGGCTGCCGTCGACGACGCCCGCCTGGCACACCGAACTACAGCGTGTGGAGCAGGTGGGTGCCGATCTGGCGAATCGTGTTCGGGCGCACGGGATGCCGCAGGAGTGGATCGACACCGTCCGTGGTCACGGTGACGCCGGGATACGGTTCGGCGACCGCTACCCGGATCCGGACCTCGGTGCGAACCGGGCGCGGGAAGCGTTGATCGATACGGTCGCCGACGATATCTGGCAGTTACAGCACACCGCCGTGCTCGTGGCTGCCCGCCGCGAACGACTTGCCGCGGCAGGAGTTTTCAGAGAACCCGATGCGAGAACGTCGGGGCGTGTCGATCAGGCGATGGTGGGTTTGTGGTGGCGCGCCGGCACTGTCGCCGACACCCTGGCGCTCACGGCGGGCGAGCGAGATCAGTTGTGGGCCAACGACGAACTGGGGTGGCGGCGGATCGTGGAGGCCACCGTCGCCACCTACGACGACGCCGAACTCGGCGCGCGGTGGCGTGCAGCCGTCGGCTCCGGTATCGACCTGGGCGCGTTCGCTACCGAGCGCAGCCCGGACGGCACACACGGCGCGATCCCGCCGCTTCCGGCGCAGATGATCGCCGCCGCCGAATACGCCCTCACCACCCGGGGCGAGACACCGGACTCGGAGTCCGGCGCGGCCATCGCCGCCGGGGTCGAGGCCACCGGGCTCGACATCGCTGATGCCGGGCCCGGGACGCAGGTCAGCGGGGACCAGGGCACCGGTCCGGCGTCTCACCTGGCACTCGGGCAGGAGGTCGAGCCATGACGGGCTTCGATCCTGCCAACCCCGTCGGACGGTCGATGACCCTCGAGCAGGCGTGGCTGCTGCGGCAACTGCATGGGCTTGCCTGGGCGTGGGCAGCACACCTCGGGTCCGCCGTGGACGAGGGATGGCCCGATCCCTTCGCCGGAGGACAAGACCACCTGCCCTCGCTGGTGGTGCGCCGCGCGTTGTGGGTACACGAGACCGCGGTCCACGGCGTGCCCGAGCGCACGATCGCGATGGCCTGGCTGGCCGGGTACCGGCAACAGGAATGGCCTGAGTTCGACCCGGACCGTGTCGACGCGGCGCTGCAGCGACTCACTTGGACCATCCTGACCGGCGACCGGGACCAGTTGCTCGATATGGCGGCCGTCGACACGCTCGCTGTCGACCGTCTCGACGTGCACCTGCCGCATCCGGAGGCAGCGGCACAGTTCCATCGCAACGCGACCGCGGTCTCCCGGCAGATCAACGCGGTCGGAGATCTTCTCGACGCCAGCGACAGCGTCTGGCAGCAACTGTGGACTGTCGACGGCGACCAGGTCGCCGCCCGGTACCGCGATCTCGGCGCGGCGACCGTGCGGGCGCGGTGGGCCGACTACGCCACACCGGTCATCGAGGTCGACGCCCACGGTGCGGTGGCGCTGCTGACGCAGGTCCGCGGTCACGCGGCCGCCTGGCAGCAGCCCGGCCCAGACGCGGCCGGTGCCGGCTCGGACGTCGCGCGCGTCGCCGATCCCCGTGCTGATCACCTACGCACGCAGGCCGCGATCAGCGACGCCC
Organism: Nocardia mexicana NBRC 108244; assembly: GCF_001613165.1. Classification (GTDB taxonomy): domain Bacteria; phylum Actinomycetota; class Actinomycetes; order Mycobacteriales; family Mycobacteriaceae; genus Nocardia; species Nocardia mexicana. The sequence goes on along the minus strand of NZ_BDBV01000080.1, from coordinate 47,272 downwards.
TCGGCGACGTCGCTCACCACTGGCCACCCGCCACCGGCGCGCACCCCACCGCGGAACCGACACCGCCCACGACCGACCCCGGAACCGAGGCCGAACCATGAGCGACTTCGTCCCACCGAACCCGGCCGGTGCACCGTTGAGCGAACAGCAGGCCGAGACGCTGCGGGAGCTGCACGCGCACGCCTCGGCGACCACGACACTCCTAGGAGTCGTCGCGTCGGAACCGTGGCACGAACCCGTCGCCGTGGCACAGGATCTCACCTTGCGTGCCCTCACCGAGGCCCGAGTAGACACCGAGCAGCACGCTCGCGCGCTGGGTGTGCCGGAGCGGACGGTGGCGTTGGCGTGGCTGGCCGGGCACCGCCAGCAGGACTGGCCCGCAGCCGATCCCGGCGGACTCGACGCAGAACTGCAGCGCCTGGCGTGGCAGGGCCTTGTGGCAAACACCGACCGGCTGCTCGACATGCTCGCCGTCGAGACCGCTGATATCAACCGCGTCGATGTGGGTCGGCCGGATCCCGATGCTGTGGACCAGTACCACCGCAATGCGATTGCGCTCGCCCGGCAGATCTTCGCGACCGGTGACCTGCTGGAGGTCGGCAACGCCGACTGGACCCGGCTGCTGCACATCGATGAAAGCCAACAGACCGGGCCCTACCGCGATGTCGACGCCGAGACGCTGCGCGCGCGGTGGGTGGCCTACACCGACCCGAACATCGCAGTCGACGCCCGCGCGACCGTAGACCTGCTCACCCAGCTCCGCGACCGCGGAAGAGCCTGGCAACCGACACCGGACAGCACCAGTGGGGCAGCGGAGACCGAGCTCGACGTCACCGCCGGAAACCGGCAGACCCAGACCGCGATCGATACCGCCCTGTCCGGCACCGACCCCAGCTGGCAGCCCCACACCACCGTCACCGCGTTTCCCGAACCCGGCACCCGGCCGAGCACCGACCCCGGAGTCGACCCATGACCCGCCACACGATTCGACGCCCGGATGCACGAGCAGTCGGGCGCATCACGGTGACCGCGGCAGCGCTGACGACGCTGCTCACCACCAGCTGCGGTGACCCCGAACCCGGGCCGGAGCCAGGTGGCTGTACCGCGGCGGCGTTCCCGGCGCCGTTCACCGATGTCGACCCGTGCTCGGCGGAGGCGGTGCTGACCGCGGCGACGGCGGCAGTGTTCAGCTACCGGCCCGCCGAGCAAACCGATCAACGCGCCGCGTTCCGCACCGCCCGGCTGTTGATGGATCCCGGTTTCGCGACCCGCACCGAGCCGGCGGCGATGGTGTGGGCACCGATCACCGGCGCGCTGTGGCAGCAGTGGACAACCAGCGGCACCACGGTGACCGCGACCGCCCGCGTGACCGGCGACGACCACCCCGCCGACACCGCCACCACCAGCGCACGCGTCCTCACCGTCACCGCCCGCCCCAGCGACGGCGGCACACCCTTGCATTTCACCGTCTACACCCACGCCACCCGCCCGAATCCCGCTGCGGGATGGCAGCTTTCGGGATTGGAGGTCCCCTCATGACTACTCCCGGCGGCGATCCCGTCGAAGAAGCAGGCCAAGCAGTCCGGCAAGGATTCATCCAGACCTTTCAGACCGCGGCGATGACCGCGAACCTGCTGCAACGGCGGGGCGCGGAATCGCGCTCGGTCACCGAGCATCGGGTCCGGTTGGAGGATCGGGAGGCCGAACAGTGGCGCAAGTTCCAGATCCATGGCCTGCAGGCGCAGGGCTACGTCAACCGAGAAGCGCGGGACCGACAGCTGTTCGGGCTCGAGCAACGGATCAAACAGGCTCGCCTGCACCACATCACCGAGGAATCGCAGCGAAAGGCCGAGTCCAGCAAGGCATTCGAGGAACGACACCGCAACACGCACGGGCTGCAGGTGCGGAACCTGCGGGCCGAACACAACCGCAAAGACGCGATCCACACAGTACAGATTCGCAGCTACACCAAGCGGGCCGCCCAGGAGCAGCGTCGCCACGACCTCGACGTCGAATACAAAAAGCTGCTCATCGACCACCGGCGTCGCGCCCTCGGTCTCACCGAAACCCTCACCGGCACCGGCGAACCCACCGCCGCCGCCGCGACCGCGGCGGCGCAGTGGGCCGCCGCGCACAGCACCGCGGACCTGTCCGACGACCACCAGCGCTACGCCGACGCTTACGCCGAACGTTATGGCGACGACACCGGCCAGGATCCGGGCGAGATGATCGACACCGACGGGGTGGAACCTGCGGCCGACACGGGTCAGCGGAGCGAGGGTGCCGACCCTGATCCCGAGGCGAGCGTCGAGTCCTCGTCGTCAAACGTTGCCGACACGATGGCCAGCCTGGCCGAGGAGCTGACCTTCGGCCACCTCGCCGAGGCGATCGACGCGGAGATCGTCGAGCTCGTCGACCCGGATCATCCCAGCGATGGCACCGACCCTGATCAGGGCGGCGTGATCGGTGCCGCGGTCGACGCAATCGCCACGCATACAGGCAGCAGCTCCGAAACCGGTATGTCGTCGGAGGCTCCGCCTGATCCACCGGCGCCTGGGCGAGCGCCCGATGCGGGAGTCGAGCCGTGACCGAGAAGCCGACGCGTCAGCAGGCCAAGGTGCTCAAGGCGATCCAGAATCAGATGGCCGACATGCAGCGCACAGTGGATCGCGCTGAGCAGCAGTACGACCAGTCCGGAGAGTCACCAACTCCGGGGTGGCACAACAACATCCACAGCCGGGGCCGGCGCCACGAGGAACTGGAACGTGCCGCGGCGGCGGCCGGGGTGCCGCAGGCATGGATCGAACAGGTCCGCGTCCGCGGCGAACACCGCCTGGCCTGGAAGGCCGCGTTGCATTGGCGCGAACCGGAACCGATCGACCGTCAGACGCTGCTCGACCGGCTCGGTGACCAGTTCCGGCAGGTACAGGACATGGCCGCTGTCGCCGCTGCCTACGGCGAGCAGGCCGCCCAGCTCGACCCGGCCGCCGCGGCACTGTTCGACGGCCGACTCTGGATGCTGGGGCAGCGTGCAGCCGCCATAGCGGCGGTGCTGAAGGTGTCGAGCACCGAGGCAGACCAGCTGTGGGGCGACCACACCTTCACCGCTGCCGCCGACAGCGTCCGCGCCGCGGCACCCCACGCGCTCGCGTGGCGGTGGCACGACCACACGCATTCCGACATCACCGACCTCGCGTTGCAGGCGACCGTGCTGTCGGCTGCTGGTATCACCGGTGACCTCGCTCGCGTCCCGGCTCCGACACCACCGGAGATGGTGCAGCGCATCCCCGAGATCCTGGCCCGGGACCCGGTGCCCGCGGCGGCGACCGAGGGTGGCCACTCGATCGCTACCGCCGTCGACGCCACCGGCGTCACCAGCGGGCAGCAGGCCGAGTTCGACAGCGGCACACCGACACCCCCGGTGCATAGCCCGGCGCCCGTACACGGGATCGAGCCGTGACCACCGCCTCGCGATCGGAATCGGGCCCTGTCGAACGCAGCGAGCCCACCGCGGCGCAGCTGGCCGTGTTGCGGCAGATCCACGCCACCGCCACGCAGGCGGCGCGGATGCTCGACGACAGCCGCCACTGGTGGGACACCGCCGGTGATCTGCCACCACAGTCATGGTTCACGGCATTCACCACGATCGGCGAACAGGGACGCGACCTCGAGGCGCTCGCCCACGCCGCGGGCATTCCGGCGCCGTGGATCGCGCATGTCCGCCGTACGGGCGAACGCGGCATCGGCTGGCATCCGCCGCGACACTGGCCGGACTCCGCCACCATCGACCGGGCTGCGCTGATCGGCGCCCTCACCTCTTCGGCGTGGCAGCTGCGAGAGCTGGCCGTCGCCTATGCCGTCTACCGCGACCATCCCGGTCACGACCCTGCGGTGGCCGCACGAGCCCGGGAAGCGCTCACCGTCACCCGCGAGCGTGTGTCCGGCCTGATCACGGTGGCCGGTTTGACGGTGGCGGAGCGGGAACGAGTGTGGCCGACCGGTGACACCACCTGGGCCTACACCACCGCCGACCGCCTCGACACCGGCGACCTCGACGCGCGCGCCGCCCGGTGCCGCGCCGCGTCGGTGATCGACCCCGGCGAACGACGGCAACTGCGGCTCCTCGACGAACTCGACCTGCCCGGGAACGGACCGGATCCGCTGCCGCACCCCGCCCAACTGGTCGCCACCGCGCTCACCGCGCTACGCAGCCTGCGCAAACCCGCCGAACACCTCGCGAAACCACCGCACACCAGGCCTGGTCCGCCCCATCGCTGCGGCCATCGACACCGCCCTGCCCGAGACTTCCGGCCGCGCAGGCTCCCCACCCGAGGACGCACCCGCACCGCAGTCACGCGCCGACATCGACCTCGCGGCCGGGACAGATCCCTGACCGGACTCGATTCCGGTGCCGAAACAACACCCGCACAACACATTCCCTAGACAAGGAGCATCCTGATGACCGAACCGTCACCGTCGCCGCGACCGCTGGGCACGGCGGTATGGCACACGGGCCCGGCCTGGCAGCAGCGGCTGCTGGACCGTATCCAGAACCTGGCCGCCGACCGCGCACAGCTGCTGAGCCGGGGATATGAGAGTTCGCCCGGCGGCACGGACGGGCCACTGCAGGCATGGCGCACCCACCTGCACGGCCTCGCCGCCGTCCGCCGGGAGGCCGAAACCCACGCCGAGGCCGTGGGTATCCGCCGCGACCACATCATCGCTGCCCACGCGTACGGAAGCGGCGGAATCCGCCCCGCACCCCAGCGGGCGGGGGATGCGGTGCGCGACACCATGGTCGACGGCGTCGCCGCCGATGTGTGGCAGCTGCAGCACATGGCCGCCCTCGAAACAGTCCGGCTCGAATTGTCCGCCGGGGATGCCGGATTCGATCCCGAGCAGGACGCCACCGCGCAGTACGCACGCAACATGGACGCGCTGTGGCGGCGTGCCCGTGAGGTCGCCGACGCCGTCGGCCTCACCGACGACGAGCGAAACGGCATGTGGGCCACCGACACCGGCGAGTGGCGCCGCCTCCTCGACGTGACTGTGTCCCAGTACGACCTCGAGGATGTCGAGGAACGCTGGCGCGTGTACGCGTGGCCCGGTATCGAGACCGACGCCCAGCGCGCGGTGTCGGTGCTGGGCTCACGGATCGCCCGCGGCTCGGTCATCGACCCGGTCCCGATCCCCGCACCGCAGGTCATGCTCTCCGAGTCCGCCGCGGCCCTGTTCCGCGACGACCCGAGCACAGAAACAGACGGCCCCGATACCGCGGCCGACGCCGCACTCCCCGACGGCACCGAACACGACTGGACGACCACCGAACCCGCGCCGACGCCAGCGGACGACGACCCGGCCGCGGGAGTCGAGCCATGACCTCGCAGGCTCGAACATCGTCTGTACCACCGGTTTCGCCCGACCGTAAGAGGTGGCGGTGACCGGCCCGGGCGGGCGGGAAATCCCCGCCGAGCACGTGGCGATGCTGCGGGAGATTCAGCGGCTCGCGGTCGAGAGCGGCCGTCTGCTGCAGGCGATGTACGAGGCGGGCGGTGACGCGCGCACCGACCTGCACACCGTGGCACGCATCAACGCGGTCGACACGAAACGCGAACTCTCCGAGATCGCCGCCCGCGCGGCGGGAGTCCCGCCGGAGTGGGTCGACCGCGTGCGGGCCCTCGGGCTGCGCGGCAACGAGTGGCGCGACAACCAGCCGATGCCCGAGCCCGCGGTGCACCCCCGCGGGCAGAAGGTGGTGCCCCGCGTGGCCGACGATATCGAACGACTCAAGGACATGGCCGCGGTCGACACCGTCTACAGCCTTCGGCACTGGGCAGACACCGGCCGGTTCCCGGATCATGTTCTCGGGCAACAGGTCCGGCGGAACATGGACGCGCTGTGGATGCGCGCCGGCCGGACCGCGCACGCGGTCGGCGGATCCGCGGCCCGGTGGTCGGCGCTGTTCACCGTGTCGGCCCAGGAATGGCAGCAGCGTCTCCAGCACTGCCTGCACGAGAGCACTACAGACGATCTCGCGATCCGCTGGCACACCTATGCGTCCCCGACGATCGCCGCCGACGCCCGCCGATCGCTGAAACAACTGCAGCGCGACGGATACCACGGCCCCGACGTCCCCTTGCCCGAGGTGATGCCACCGCGCGTGCCGGAACTACTCGACCAGGCACGCGACGCCCTCTCCGCGGTCACCGACCAGGTTCGGTCACCTGACGCTGCCACGGCCACCGCGGCCGTCGACGCAGTGTTCCCGGAAGCTCTGGCCCGCGAATGGTCCACCGGCACCGCCGATCCCGGTCGGGACGATCCCTTGTCGCCGGATCCCCAGCGTGATTCGGGACCGGACCCCTGATCTCGGCCCGTCCGTCGAAACCCCCTGTCCACAACCCTGTTTCACCTGTTGGAGGTGTCGATCATGACCCCACCACCGCCGGTGCCGGACCCGGTGCCGGACTGGCAAGCACAACTGCTGCAACGCATCACCGACCTGCTGCGCGAACACGACCGCCTGCAGCAGCTGGGACCCGACGGCTTCGACGGCACCGACGGCAGCCCGGAAACCGACTGGCGCGCCTGGCTGGACACCCTGAACGCCGCAGCGGAGGCCACCGAGGCACTCGCGGTATCGGCCGGAATCGACCCCGCCGACATCGGCCACGCCCGCCACGCCGCCACCGAACCAGCCAGATCTGCCGCCGAACCGGGCGCGTCTGCCGCCGAACCGGCGACGGCCGACACGAGTCCGGCCGGTGCGGGCACCCAGCTGTACCGCGACATGCTCATCTCCGAGTCGTGGCGGCTGGAACGGATGGCCGCGCTGCACGCGGCACGGTTGGACCGTGTGCACGCCGGGGTCTACTCCTTCGGCGCCGACCCGGTCACCAGCGCTCATCTCGAACGGGCCATGACCGTGGCTCATGCCCGTGTGGCCGCGCTGGCGGACGCCGCCGAAATCACAGCGACTGACGCCGAAGTCCTGTGGCACGGGCCGGAAGTCACCCGGATGCGGCAGGCGACCATGACCGCTCTGGCCGGGGTCGACGACCTGGAACTGGAACACGCCTGGCGCCGCTACGCCACCGCGGAAACCCTCCCGGCAGTGCCCGCGCTACTCACCGACGACGCCGCGGCCCGTACCGCCGACGTAGCCCCACCCACACCGCGTGAGTTCCTCGCTCATGCCGCGACCGCCCTGCACAGCGGGTCCGAGGCGACCGACGGATACCCACCGATCGAGAGGGCGATCGACACCTTCCTGCCCTACCTGGAACCCGGCCGCTGGAACCCCGACCAGGACCCCGGCCCCGCCTCCGACGCGCCGGATACCGGGCCCGACCCCTGGCTGGAACCATGACCGCCGCACACCGCGGCGCCGAGCCCGCTGGCCCTTGCCGCCCGGAGGTCGAAACGCCATGAGCGACAATACTTTCGAACCCGCAGCAGCCGAGCCTGCCGATGCGGGGCCGGTGTCGCGTGCACAACTGCGGGTGCCTGCGGGGGAGGGGACCGGGCAGCGGCGGGCCGTGCTGGAGGCGGCGATCGCGATGCAGGAAGGCCGCGCCCGCGCCCGTGCGTACGCGGCGAACGAGGAACTTCCCGACTACCTGCTGCCCGCCTACCACGCCCGTCTTGTCGAGATCGCGCTTCGCGAGACAACCGAACTGCGGCGGATGCTCGGCGACCCCGACGCGCCCGGCGACGAACTGGCGGTCGCACTGGAACAGGCCATGGTGTGGGCCGCAGACACCGAACTGTCCGAGATCGTCGACCGGTACCAGCGTGAACACGGCCTGCTCATCGACCCGCACACCGCCACCATCAGCCTCGACCCGGGATTCGATGCCGCACACCACGACCGGCAGGCCATCACCGCGCTCACCACGCGCCGCACCGGAGCTGTCGAACGCGCCGCCCACACCGTGCTGGCGATCGCCGACCTGCCCGAGGACGCACGCCGCCGCGCCCGCGCCGCGGTGACCCGGTGGTCTGCGGCTGCGGAGGGAGGCCGCGGCCGCGGCCCTGCCGGGGTGGCGTGGTCGGCCGGCCCGGGTGGTGCGCTCGATGATGGCCTCGCCGGATTGGCCAGCGACCTCGCCGCCGCCGGGGTGGGTGCATCGGAGCGGGCGGCCATCGGTTTCACCGCCGCGTACCTGACCGGCGATGTCACCGGCATCGACCTGTCGGCGACACCGCTGTTGCTCGATCCCGGCGACAGATCAAAGGACAGATCGCCGGGATGCTCGAACAACACCGCGACCACGCCATCGTGCTGCGGCCACGACCGGACCTCGCGATGCTGACACCCGCCGACCGGCAACTCGTCGCCGACCAGATCGCCCGCATCGACGCCGGCACCAGCGAGCACTGGCTGCACCTGTGGCCGGAGCACATCGACCGCCCCGACCTGATCGCGCGCCTGCACACCTACGCCACCCTGACCGAGACGACCGGCCGCTACGCCGACTACCTCGCACAGAATCCCGGCCATCCGGTCCCCGCCATGATGGTCTTGCTGCTCGACGACACCCGCCGCCAGCACCACGAACTGTCCCAGCTCATCGTGCACGGCCGCGGACTGCTGGACATCGAACGCGTCCTGCTCGCCACCACGGTCGAGCACCTGTCACTGGGCGGAGCGCTGCCCGAACTGCTGCTGGTCGACGAGCAATCCAAAGCCGCTGTCGATCGCGCGCGACACCACGATCGGGTCGAGACGCTGTGCCAGGCCGTCGACACCCAGCTCACCGGCGACCTGGCCCGCGCCGGGGTCCCGATCGATCGGGGTGGGGAGCGCGGCCGCGAACTGACCGGCATCGACCGGAGCCTCCTCGACGCGCAGAACGCCGCCCGCGACCTCGCCCACACCCGCCGCGACCCCGACCACGCACACCGCCGCTTCGACCGCGCCGCCCATGTCATGGACCAGCATCTGGCCCAACACAACGCCGCCGAGCCGGTCCGAGCCCACATCGACGTGCTGCTCACCCATCTGCGCGACACCGCGGCCGACCTCGGCCACGGGCGGCGCGCCCGGATGAACCGCTGGCAGGACCGCCTCGCCGCCGCCGTCTACCACCGCGACCAGCACGCCGGCCGCCACACCATCGGCGCCGCCATCGACCCCCTCCTCCCCGACAGCACCACCCAACACCGAGAACCGGACATCACCGGACCGGATCCACAGGAGCCGCCGCCGAGCCCCCCGAACACTCCGGGCCCGGAACCATAGACGACCACCCACCGGGTGAGCGGCGCGCGCTGGCACCAACCGCCGCACAACACCACCCCTGACCACACGAGGGACATCTGCACCGCCACCACCCCACCCGCCCCGTAACGGGACCGGAGAGGTGACCCGCTTCGACATCCGAAGGCGGAACCCGATGTCCGACAACACATCCGATAACACTGCCGACAACTCGACCCCGCACCCCAGCCCGATCGCACACCGGTTCGGGACCGACGACCCCGACGCCGTGCACGCGGCGCGGTTGCGCGCGGTGCAGGACACGGCATACCTGCGGGCAGCCTGGCTGGCCGCCGCCACCGCGAACGACACCCGCATCACCGGCCAGAAGTGGCAGTGGGCGGTCTTCGCCAACGGCATCGACGACGACCTGTCCCAGGCCCGCCGCGACGCCGAACGCGACGGACTCACCACCGACGACATCGCCCGGGCCGAGCACCTCGGCAGCAACGGAACACCCTGGGCCACCCAACCCGCCCACCGGCTCCTCGGCCGACTCGAACAACTCTGCGTCCAACTCAACATCAGCCAGCAGCTAGCCCACGCGCACCACACCCACGCCACCGAGCAGACCCAGCAGCTGGCCACGACCCACACCACGATCGAGGAACTGCGCGAAGACCTCGCCCGCGCCGACAACACCATTCACGACCTGACCGCCGCCGACGTCGACCACCACTGGGAAACCGGAAACCGCCAACACCACCGCGACCCCGCACCGCGCTGGCCGCAGCAACTCCGCAACGCCCACACCGACATCGCGGCCGCGACAGTACGCGACCTCATCGACGGACCCAACCAACGGGCCGACCCCGCACGGCGTGGTGACGGGTCCGGGATCGGCGACGCCGTCGACACCGCGCTCCCCGACACCAGCGGCGCCGGCGACGGGACCTGGAGCGCGAACCCGGAACAGCTCCCGACCGCCACGCCGGAACGCGAGATCGGACCCGGCCCGGAACCGGGGGCCCAGCTATGAACCTGGTCGAGGCACCCATCGGCTACGCCAACCCCGACTTCTACCCCGATCACGACAGCCGGGTGCGGCAGCTGCGCGCCGACTTCGCCAAGTACTACCAGCTGCAGGAGATCGCGCCACACGCCCTCGACGAGGACACCCGCACACAGTATTTGGCACACGCCGAGGGTCTGGCGATGCGGTGGGGCCGCCACGAGCAGGAGCGGTTCCGGCGGATGTGGCAAGCCCGTCAAGCCGGGGTCATGGGCTGGCAGTCCGGGCCGCAGCGAGCCCGCCGGATCTTCGACGAACTTGCCCGCTCCCGGGAGGCGGGGGAGTTGCCGGTCGACGACGAGTTGTGGGACGCGCTGGTCGACGCCCGCCACGTCACCGGCCACGGCGACGGCGTCGTCCTCGCCTCGGCGCAGGACGCCGACCACCGCTACCCAAATCTGCTGCCCGACACCTACACCGCCGCAACCCGGGACCGTCCGCTGGCGGCGTTGCTGAACCCGCCCGAACCGGACCCGCGGACCGCGGTGGAACGGTCGCTGGGCGCACCCCGCACAGGTGTCTCGGCGGCGACCGAGAAGGAGACCGATCGCGTCATCGCCGCGACCGACGCAGCCCTCGAGGCTGAGGAGCAGGCCGCCGACCTCGACACCGGGTACGAGACGCGCCGCATGCTGCTGCCCCGCGAAATCCGCGACGCCCCCATCACCTACCGCTACACCGACACCGCCACCTGGGAAACCCGGCACGCCCAACTGCTACGGCAAGTGCAAGACCTCGCCGCCGAACACGCCAACAACACCTTCGACCACCACGACAGCGACCACGCCGTCATCCACCGGTTGGAAACGTTGCGGCAGGCCACCTCCGACGCCGGCCGCGCCGCCCTGCGCGCCGGAATCGTCTACGACGACGTCGAGCGCGCCTACCAGGCAGGCCGCGACGGCATCTACTGGAGCACCGAACCCTCCCACGCCCGCCTCGGGCGCCTCGCGCAACTCACCGAACAACGCGACCACGCCCTCGCCGACGCCGCCGCACTGCGCCACCAGATCGACACCACACACCCCGAGTACGGCACCGCAGTGGACACCGGAACCGACACCGGCACAACAGCATCCGCCGGACGAGCTCAAGACAGTGGCGAGCCCGTCCGCACGGGCGCAGGCGCCGACATCGGCGACGCCATCGGCGCCGCGCTGCCCGAGATCGCCGACACCAGTTGGGCCGCAGCCGAACCCGACGCGCACGCCCACTCCGGTCCGGCGCCCACTGCCGGTCCGGACATGGAGGTGCCGCCGTGAAAACCCCTGCCGCGCTCGCTGATCCACAACCATCCCCACTCTTATCCACAACCCCTATGGGAGGTGACAGCCATGATGGCTCGTCGTGAAACCCGCCGCCGCAGCACCGGCGGCCTCGGAGAAGAAAACTGGCTGCTGCTCCTCGCGCTCGCCGTCATGGCCGTCGCCGTGGTGGTGTGGGCAGCGTTGAGCCTGGGCAGCTGGTGGGCCGGGCTGCCGGTCACCGGCCACCCCGCCGTCGCCCTGCTGCAGGTGATCGTCGGTCACCATCGGTGGCCGTGGCAATCCACCCTCATCCTCGCCGGATTCTTCTTCCTCATCAGTTGCGCCGGGCGGGTGGGGTGGCGGCGATTCCCGCGCACCGATCCCATCGACGCGGCAGCGCGGACGATGGTGTCGCCGCGGCAGATCACCGTCGGCCGCCGCGAAGACAACACCACGGCCGCGCGAAGGCTGCTGAAAGACGCCCCCGCGCAGGTGCGGTCGATGCCGGGCCCGCTGCTCGGCAAGACCGTCATCGGCGGCATCGACCTGCACCTGCCCGCGGAGCTCGGGATGTTTATCTCGGCCGGACAGCGCACCGGCAAAACGATGGCCTGGGCGATCCCGGCCACCCTGGACGCGTGGGGACCGGTACTGGCCACCAGCAACAAACCCGACCTCTACCGACACACCCTCGCCGGGCGCGAGAAACGCGGCACCGTCTGGATCTGTGATCTCCAGGGTGTCACCGGCACACCGCAATGCAATTTCTGGGTGAACCTGCTGGGGCAGGTGCCGAACCTGCCGAAGGCGCGGATGCTGGCGTCGTTCTTCGTCGCGGGCGCGACCGGGTCGGCCGCCCAGCAGGCCGCCGCGAAAAAAGACGACTACTTCGACGGCGGCGCCCAGGAACTGCTGGCCCTCTACATGTTCGCCGCCGCCCGCGCCGACGGCGACCTGCTGCACGTCGCGGAGTGGCTGTCGGCCGACCAGGACCAAACCCCCGTCCTGATTCTGCGCGCCAAAGGGCACCTGCAGGCAGCCACCCGGATCTTGGACGCCCAATCCCTCTATGCCCGGCAGAGGGATGGGCTGTTCGACATGGCGCGAAGGTATCTCAACACGCTGTCGGATGAGGGGTACGCGCAGATGGTGACCCCGCCGTCACGGAAGCGATTCACCGTCTACGACGGCGACCACGGCGTGGTCATCGATATCGCGCACGGCCCGGTCACCCATCAGCGGCCGCTGTTCGTGCCACACAGGTTCGTCACCAGCAGCGACACCGTGTACGCGCTGTCGATGAAGGGCCCGGACTCGGCCACCGCCTTGACCGCTGCGCTGGTTGGGCAGATCGTCGAGGCAGGTCTCGCCACGGCCCGGCAACGCGTGGACGGCCGCCTGCCGATACCGCTGCTGGCGGTGCTGGACGAGGCCGCCAACTGCGCACGGGTCGCCGAACTGCCCGACTGGTACACCTACTGCGGCGGCTGCGGCATCGTGTTGATCACCATCGTGCAGGTCCTCGAACCCGCCGAAGAACTCTGGGGCCCCGGCGGAGTCAAAACGATGCGCGCCCAATCCATCGAAATCTACGGCGGCAACATCGCGACCACCTCGTATCTGGAGGAGTGGGCGCGCGCGATCGACGACCACGACGTGGCCGACCATTCCCGCTCCCGCGGGCCCGGCGGCACCAACAAATCCACCTCTTGGCGCGCCGAACCGATCTTCAACGTCGCCAAACTGGGCAGGCTTCCCAAAAACCGCGCCCTGATCCGACTACCCGGCCACGAACCAGTCCTCGTCCGCAAGATCTTCTGGTGGGACAACCCCACCCTCCAACCCCTCGTCACCGAATCCCTCGAACGCTTCGAAAAACCCACTCCCACACCACCTCCCGCACCGCCGGGCCACACCGGACACGCGGGAAGTGTCGAACTATGACCACCACCTCCGGCACCGGCCCGACCCCGGGCAGCGGCGGCAGCGGCACGAAGGCGCCGATGCCTCCGGCGTACCCGAACTTCGTGGTCTTCGCCGAGAAATGGCTGTTGCCGTTCGTGAACGTGCGTCTCGCCGAAGCCAACAGGGAACAGACCTACACCTGGTGCCGGCAATGGTGGCGGCACCGGGCGGTGTCGGTGCGCATCGCGCACCTGCACGCCGCCTTCGAAGCCGCACGCCGCTCCCGCAGCGGCAGCACCGTCTCCACCTACCTCACCAGCCACGTCGATGCCCACTTCCGGGTGATCCTGGACGCCGCCAACGGGCCACTACACCGCTGCACCCGCGCCAAACACGTGGCGCTGCCCTCTTTGTCGGCCGACCCGGTACCGCCGGGCTGGTTCGGCGCCCGGCCGAAACCCACAACCGGCAACCAGACCACCGACGACGGTCAGGGTGAGGGCGAAAAGAAGAAGACGCCGCCGCGGTTCGGGCACTACGCCGACTGGGTCGAGCACTGGCTGCTCCCGGTCACCGCCGTCAAGGTCACAGCGAATCACCGTGAAGGCCAATACACCTGGTGCCGACAGTGGTGGGACCACCACGGCGTCGCCGTCCGCTTCGCCGCCCTGCACGCGGTGTTCGAAGCCGCGCGCCTCGCCGACGACAAAACCGCCATCAGCACACTGTTCGTCTCACACATCGACCCCCACCTGCGTGTCATCCTTGACGCTGCCCAAGGCCCCCTGCACCGCTGCTCGCCGGACAGGCATGTCCCGCAACCCGGCCTCCCCACCACGACAGTGGCGCCGAACTGGTTCGGCCTCTCCGGCCGCCCGGTCCCCATCGAGGATCTCGGCTTCGGCCCCGACTTCCGCTCCCTGCGCCCTGCCACCGGCACCTGACCTACTTCCGGCAATCCGACCGTCCTTGTGCCGCACCGAATCCGGCCACCACAGCCATCCGACAGAAAGGGTGTCCACGATGACTCCTCCCACCATCCACACCGACGGCCTCTCCTACGAGATACGAGAGGCGCGGGGCCGCACCGAGTTCCGGCGATTCCGGCATTTCAACGAGCTCGCTGGAGCGGTGAACGCGGCTCGATCGGCACGAGAGATGTGGCTGGCCACCAAGACCGGGCTGTTGTCCTCCGCCCTCGATGCCGACTACACCACCGCGTTGGGACTTGCCTGGACCGTTGCCGAGCTGCCCGGCGCGTTGATGGCCCGCTCCCTGGCCTTGGTCGCGGTCTCGCACGGTGAGGTGATCGGTGGACTCACCGCGGGTCCGCCGTGGCGGATCATCCGCCAACTCGCGCCCGTCGGGAACGACGTGGCGAGGCATGCGATCGTGACGATGATGAAGATCCACACTCTCGCCGTGCTGCCGGACTATCGGGGCAACGGCGTCGGCTGTGCCCTCGTCACCCGCGCGGTCGAGATCGCGCGGCTGGCGGGCGCGCGAGTGGTGCATGGGCAGTTCGACACCGCCAGCGGACAGGCCGGGTTCTACGGCCGGTGCGGGTTCACCGTGCACGACCCCGGAATACCGGTCGAATTCTCCTCCTACGGCATACCCGCTGGCCACGTCCCAGGACCCGGTGAATCCCTGTTCTCCATGGCCTTGGCCACCAGCAACAACAGCAGGTCGTGAGCTGCTCAACAGGGATTGGGTGCGACCGATCGCCGATGGCTGCCGCCTGACGGCGCCGGGGTGGGGGAGGGGCGCGGCATCGGTTTGCTGAGCGCGGTCGGCGCGTTACAGTGTCGAACACTAGTTCGACTAAGCCGGTCGGTGGGCACCGGGAGGTGTGGCCATGGTTGTGATGATCGATCCGCACGATTTCGTGGGTATGTCGCGAGCGGAACGCGATCGGGCGGTACAGCGCACGCTGGCCGCTGTGCCGCGCCGTCAAGTCCGCGACAGTGGGCCGCAGGCCGAGCCGCTACCGCGGATCGAGGGGTTGCTGCCGGTGCCGCCGCCATTGGCGGAGATCCTGCCGGAGGGCGGGCTTCGACGCGGAACGGTGATGTCGTACGCCGGGGTGGCCGGGCCGCTGGCGGGGATCGTGGCCGCGGTGACCGCGTCGGGCGGGAATGTCGCATTGAGCGGCGTGCCGCAGCTCAACCCGCACGCGGTGGTGGAAATGTCGGGCGATTTGAACAGGATGTATTTCGTGCCGGACCCGGGAGACGACCACGCCGAGGTGCTGGGCGTGCTGGTCGACGGCTTCGACCTCGTGGTGGCGGGTGCGCGGGGCTTGGCGCTGCCGCCGTCGCGGGCGCGGGCCATCGCGGCGCGTGCGCGAGCCAGTGGATGCTCGGTGATCTTGACGGGCGGGATCCGTTGGCAGGGATCGGGTTTGCGTATCGTCACCCGCGTGGTCGGCTATGAGGGCATAGAGCGTGGCTGTGGACGGGTCACCAGACTTCGATTCAACATCCAGGCACACGGCGCAGGTCAGATGCGGTCCGGCGTGGTCGAACACGGCCCCGCCGACGGGAGCGTCGAATGGGCCCGGTCAGCGGTCGCTCCCGTGGCGCAACTGCGGACGGGAACGTGATGACACGCGGACCGGACAACGAGGGACGTGCAGACCGCGGCTATGACGCGTACCGCTGGGTGGATCCCCCGATCGATGTATGGGTCTTCGCGTCCCGGCTGTGGGCTCCCCAGAGCTTGCCGTGGAGATCAGAGCCCCCAGTGCAGCCGCAGAACCGAGGACTGTGCCTCGACGACGAGCCCGGCCGCTTGGTGGAGCTGCTGGTGACGGTCGCCGGGTACATCGTGTCGCGCGTGCAATTCGCGCCGCTCATCGGGCGGCAACGAAGCGCAGAGGTCATGCTGCTGCCCTGGGGCACATTCGCACCGGCCACCGACGCCGGCGCGATCCGGTTGCGGGAACTGGTCCTCGAGTTCGAACTCGGCTGCCCAGTGGCGAGGTGACCGCGCGGCCGGGCGCGGCCTCATGACGGCCAACATCGGCACGGGGCGAGTGAGGACTCGGGAAGCCTTCTCCGGGCCCTTTTTGAGCGCCGGGGTGCGTCCATCGGGACGCCTGATGCGGGTACCGTGTCCATCGTCTGCAAACATGCTGGCAGCGGCGCCAGCGGAGGCTCGAACCCTCCGGGCTCGGTGCCCCGTTGCGCAGCCTGAGCGGCGGAGGCGAGCCCGTGCCGACCAAGCGAAAGGTGACCCGATTACCCACGCCCGCGAAACAAGCGTGGGCGACTGCCGGTGATCCGGTAGATGGTATCGACGAGTTGCTGGATCTCGGCGCGGATTCCATCGTCATTCAGGGCCCGACCGAGGTATCGGATCGGCCGCGTCCACTCCAGCGGGCCGACAACGGGCAATGGCTCGGCTACGGAGTTCCGCAGGCCGGTATATCGACAGAACGGTTGTGGGCGGCCGGGCAGGACCTCGTGGTCGTGTATCACAGCGACCGGCCGGTCACGGCGGGATTAACGCAGATCGATCGCGTCCGAGCTGACGCTGCCTATCGTGGCTGGGGCGCCCGGGACGTCGGGCGCGGTGAGGTCCGATTCGAGCGGGGCGATGTGGTCATCGAAGCGCGCTTCTCGCCGTCGACCGGAAACATCACCAAGGCCCGACGACTACGCCCGGACACCAAACCGGAACCGTCGGCCGCGGTAGGCCAGTTGGGCACCCTACTGCGGTGGCTCGGCGAGGAGCCGTGACCCGGGTTCTCCAGTTGCTGCATGTGGAAGTTCTTTTCGGTATGCGCGATTCCCTGGCCGGTCCTTGTACATCGAAAACCCGGTGGTTCTCCTGTAGCCGCACGCTTCATACAAAGCGTGGGCGGCCACTTGCTTGCTACCAGTGTCGAGAATTGCTGCCCGGTAGCCAGCTCGTCGTGCACCCTCTTCTAGGTGGCCTAGGACTTGGCTCGCGATCCCAGATCGGCGCAGGTCGGGCTCGACGTACATGCGCTTGATCTCCGCGGTCGCACCAGTCGGGTCACCCACATGCCGTCGGTACCCGCCGCACCCAACGGGAACGTCATCTACAAAGGCGACGACAAATCCCCCGCCCTGCTCCGGGGCGAACTCATCCGGCGAAACGGGCGTCTGATCAGGGTGTCCGTAGAGTTCTTCGTTGACGCTGTTCGCCTTCACGATCAGTGTCGTGGCAGCGGGAGAGTCGTATCGCTCAGGGTGCAGCACAACTTCCTGAGAGCTGGTCGACGAGGTCTGCATATAACCAGGATTAGCAGATCGGCGCCTGCTTCAACATCGCGAACTTGTCGAGAAACTCGCGCACTGTCGACGTCGTGCGATGCGGCCGCAACTCGGTTGTGATCGTCTCGATGAGCTTGCGGCACCGGGCCGAGCCGACCTCCGGCAGCATGGGCAGCACTTGCTCGGCCTCGTAACACGCCAGCTCGAGGTCTTGCCGGCCACCGGCTCCTCTGGTGTGCGCCAGGGCAAGGGAAAGCCCGTACAGGACGCGGTCGCGCGTCGCGTTCTCGCCGAGGTGCGCCAGCCCCTCCGCTAGCTGGGATTCGGCTCGTTTGGTGTCGCCGAGATGGAGGTAGCAGCGACCTGCCTCACTGGTCAGCACCGTTGAGTCCATCCAGTAGACCCATTTTGGGTCGTTTTCATGCGCTCCATGGGCGAGTGCCTGAAGGGCGCGGTCGAGTGCTGCGGACGCTGGGGCATGCATCCCGGTCGTGGCGAATGCGCGTGCCTCCCGCATCGCGATGAGGGCCTGGACGCGCGGTGTTGCGCCGCCTCGCAGTCCTTGGCGGACCGTGCTCATGATCGAGACAGCGTCGTGAGTTCGGTTACGCCATGTTTGCTGGAATGCGATGCAGCTGAGCACCAGGGCGCCGAGTTGCTTGTCGCCGGACGACACGGCAGCCCGCAGACCGAGCAGATAGGTGCGCTGTGCGAAACCGTGACGCCCGAGATCGAATCCCAGCCATCCGGCCAGCTGCGCCATCTGTCCGACCACGGACAGGAGCCGTCTACCGGTTGCTGCGGAGTACATCGAGTCATTCAGAAGATCGACTGCTTGAGCCAAGCGATGAGTGACGGCCCGCAGAACGAGCTCGCCTCCGTGTCCATCATCGAGGAGCCTCAACTCAGCCAGATCACGTTCTAGATAGTCGATGAAGTCGGCCGTCACGTAGCCGCGACCGCTCGCCTTGTCGTCCGCCAGCATTAGGTGACGCGCAGATTTCGACGTATCGGCGACAGTCGTTAGCGGGGTGCCGGAGACGGCGAAAAAGGTCTTGGCATCACCAGCGAGCCGGAACTCATCGAGGAGAGTGAGAGTCTCGCGAGGCTCCCAGCTGTCAGTCGACATATTGGTGATAGCAGGGAGCCACACCTCAGTCTGCAGGGCTCGTCCCGGCCACAGTTGATCGACGGTGACAATCTCACCGCGGGCTTCGGTGAGTATCCCGGCCACGACGGCAGGTAGTGGATCTCGCGGCACCGTACCTCGATCACGCCACGCGAACGGTGTTTTCGGGTGTATCCGCCGGTCACGGCTGACCATCCGGTTGACCGCACGCGCGAGTTCGTAGGGCGACCACCCGATTTCCTGGAGTATCCGCCGAAGTTCCGGATTCGTACGTGTCCCGCCCATTCCTGTGATCGTAGCCAAATTCGGGGTTGCCTGAACTCAGGAATGGCGTTGAGGGCGTAAATGCGGCGAAATACTACATCCGGCTCTCATTTATCGGTGATATGCGACAGCGCCGCCTATGGCTGCCACATGGTGCAGCGACTGTGCTGGGTGAACACATCGCTCTGGCGATCCGACCTCAGAAGACGCGGCGACGAGGGTGACGGTCACGATGATCATGTCGAAATCAATTGGACTGCTGTCGCTTTCGTTGGATGACTGCGACCAGGAGCCCGTGCATCTGAACTGGGACACCGCACGGTGGCTGTGGAGAACGCATCGCGACTGCCCAGCGGACTGTCGAGAGAAGACTTGCTGCGGGCGCGGCCCTCTCCGATCAACCGGATTGGGACTGACGATGGAGCGTGCGCGAATTGTTCGTCAACGAATGGCGGCTGCGGGCCGTATCGCGACATTCCGCCGATTGCGCAGGCGACCGGGCTGCAACATCGATGAGAGAAATGCCATCCCACCTGGCATCGGACGTCGGGCCAGAGCACCCCGGGGAAGCAGCGACCGGAGTGGTGCGTGCTCGTCCCTCCAGAGTGTGGGGACAGCAGGTGCTGGAGGCGGGTGCCCTACTGCATCGGCATGGGGACAGTGCGAGACTGACAGCACGGCGCGTAGAGGTCGAACACCGCCGGGCAGATCGCTCGGGTTGGACGCTGCGACGTACGTGGTGTTGGCCTGTCGCACCGCTCGATGCCTGCGTGCACGTGCGGTCGATCTATTCGATCGGATCGGTTGTGATGCAGCGGAATCCGGTGTCGTCGTCAGTCATCGTGTGGTCGGCGTCGTTGAATGCGGCTGGGTTTGCGCGGTCGAAGGGGGAGGTGAAGGCGCTGCCTTTGAGTTCGTATCTGCCGTCTGTGGTGGGGGTTTGCTGCCATTCCCAGACGTTGCCGCACAGGTCGAAGGCTCCGAACGGGCCGGTGCCGCTTTTGTAGGTGTCGACGGGGGTGGTTCGTCCGGGGCCGCTGCCGCGGACGTTGCATTTGGCGGGGGTTGCCTGGTTACCCCAGGGGTAGGTGTTGCCGCGGGTGCCACGGGCGGCCTTCTCCCACTGCACACTGGTCGGGAGCTGTTTGTTCGCCCACTCGGCGTAGGCGGTGGCGTCGTCGTGGCTGACCCACACGACGGGGTGCTCGGCGAGGTCGGGGGGCGGGTGTCCGTCGGCCCAGTGCTGGGGCGGGGTGTGGCCGGTGGCGGCGACGAATCGGGAGTAGTCGCTGTTGGTGACCGGGTAGGTGTCGATCCAGAAGCCGGGAACCCATTCGGGTTTGTCCTGCGGCCCGATCAGGCAGACGCCTTCGGGGATCCAGGTGAGCCATTTGCCGTCGACCGGGTGGCGGGTGCGCGTGGATGGGGCGAAGGCGTCGACGTCGCGGTCTTCACCGATCGCGTCGGGTGGCACGAGTTCGATGAATCGCGCGGTTTCGACGGCGTCGAGGCGCGACAGGACGGTGTCGAGGGCTTCCTGGTTGACCGGGCGCGGTGTCAGTGCTTTCCCGCCGGCTTCCCATTTCGATATGAGGCGTTCGTTGACCCCGAGCAGCGCGGCGAATTGCCGCAGTGTCATGCGCTGCGCGTCGCGCAACGCTCGCGTTTCGTCTCCGGTCCAGGGCCGGATCAGGCCCACCATCGCTCGTTGTGCCCCTTCCTGTCGCTGTGGCGCACCAGCCTAGCCATCCGGAAGACGAGACAGTGTTCAGATTTGTTCTGGCGGAATGGATTCGTAATCCTTGCGCAGGACCTCGATCAGGTCGTGGTCGGTGGCCCAATGCGTGTCGTCGATGCGCGAGACGGCGCGGACACCGACTGCGGCGTTGGTGGCGACGGCGCCGACGAACTCGCCGAGCCGGTCGAGGGTGACGGTTTCGGTGACGACGTTCTCGTCGCGGGCCCGTGCGAGCAGTCGCATGGTGGTGCCGACGAGCATGTAGGCGCGCGGCCACACCAGCTGACCCTCGGTGGTGATGAATCCGATGTTGCTGGTGGTGATTTCGGAGATGACGCCGCCGGGGTCGGTGAACACGGCGTCGTCGAATCCCGAGCGCTGCGCATTGGCGCGGTGATACAGGGCCCCGAACAGCCCGACGTGTTTCACCCGCGGCAGGTCACGGGCGTAGGCCATGGCTTGCAACGCAACCGGACCCTGCGGCGCGGGCGGAGCCGCGCGCATGGTCACCAGGATCCGCGGGGCCGCGTCGGCTCCTGGGCGGCCGAGCTGTATGTCCGGGTCGTACACCGTGACCCGCACGGTCACCGGGCCGGTGACGTCGCGTACCGCGTGCCGGATGTGGTCCCGGACGCGGTCGGGGTCGAGGTCGGTGGCGAACACCTCGCGGCAGTCACGGACCAGCCGGTCCAGATGCAGCGAGAAGCCCCGTGTGGCACCGTCTTCCACGCGCATCGAGGTGAAGTGCCCGTAGCCGACCAGCCCGAGAGGGGCCAGGTCGTCGGGCGTGACCGGTGCACCGTTGAGTTCCATGCTGCCAGTGTTCCACCGCCGGACCGGGTTACGGCCCGGGGCGGACGCCGAAGGCCGGTCCCGGGCGGTGTAGTTCGGTGCCAAGGCGGTTCCGAGTTCGCGGACCTGTGCCGATGCTGAAGTGCATGACACATGCGGACCGGCACCAGGCCACCGTCTCGCCGACGGGGCAGGCGGCAGTCGCAGGTCGGGGTGTCGCCGTCCGGCCAGGCTGCCGGTGGGGGTGGCCCCGGTGACGACTGTGATGTGGGGATACCTGCGGCTGGCGCTGGCCGGTGGCTCGGCGCGGGTGATCGAGGGCGAGATCGAACGGCTGGCCGGTGAGTTCGGCGGTTCGGTCCGAGGCCGGTTGTTCCGCGAGGCGGGTGCGCCGGCGCCGCTGCTGTGGTCGCTCGTGGATGAGGCGGACCGGCAGGCCGACGGCGCGGTGATCGCAGCGGTGCGGGCCATCGCTGATCGGCGGCGGGTGGACCTCGATCGGCTGTTGCGGGCGGCGCCCCCGACGCCCGCGTTGTGGCGCCTGCTGGATGCGCTGGCCGTTTCCGGATCCGGTGATCGGCCTGGTCGGTTGATCGTGCCGTCGGAGGACCATTTCGACGGTCTCGGGGTCTCGAAGGCCCTTGTGCTGCACCAGATTGCCGTGACCGCACCGGATGTCGTGGTGACCTATCTCGATCCAGGAGGAGAGGCCGGCGGCGTCGATCGTGGTGCTCGGCTGGGGGAGTGCGGCCCGGACGAGGACCGTTCGGGGGTGATCGCCGACGTGCCGGTCCACGCGCACGCCGAAGAGGCGGTCGATCTCGTGTTGTGCAACATGCTGGTCCAGCTGGAACGCCGAGGTCTCAGCGACCTGGAGGAGCGGGCCAGCGGCGTGGTCCGGGCCCTGGTCGGGGCGGCCACCGATGACGCCTCGGCGATGTCGAACACGCTGCGGGTGCAGGCGCGATGCCCGTCCGGTGCACGGACGCTCGCGGTGGAGGTATGGGAAACCCGCGACCACTCCACCGATCCCGTCCCGGATGGGGTGTACATGCTGGCGGATCTGGATCGCGGTGGGGTCGTGCGCCGCTGCCGCAGCCGGGTCACCGGTGCAACGGTGACCCGTTGCGATCTCCCGCTGCCCGGGTACGAGCGCCACGACCTCGACGCGACGCTCCCGCCGTACTGGTCGCGCAGGCTTCTCGGAGGTGCGCCGTGACCGGGCGTCGATTCGGGATGGCGATAGTGCTGCGGCATCGGTCCAAACGGCTCACCAAGGCCCACACGGCGGAGTTGGCGGCGTTCGCGGACGCGGAGCGGCTTCCTCTGGTCGGCGGTGCGGTGCTGGTGGTCGATTCCGATGCCGATCTAGCGGTGCGGCTGGCGACGGTGGACTACGCGCAACTGTCAGTGATTCTCGTCGTGACCGCCGCGCATGTATCGGCCTGGCTGGACGAGATGCGCGTGCACGCCGAAGTGCGAACGTTGGTGCCCCGCCGCCGATTCGAGCGATTTGCGCCGCCACCGCGGCCCGGGTGCGCGGTCGGTGAGAGACAGCGGTGGTGATCGCCGTGGAATGCCATCTGGCCGTCGAGTGGGGCGTCGCGGGGATGCCTATCTGCGACTACCGCGCGGAGGAAATCGTGGCGGCGGTGTTCGCGGCAGGGGTGCGACGTCAGGGCCTGGCGAGACAGGTGACGGTCGACGCGCAGGTAAGCGCGGAGATGAAACCGCTTCCCTACCAACGACTTTTTCTGCCGTGAAGACGAGAGAGGACGGAATGCCGATGGAATCGGCGCCGAAGGAGCAACCGCCGGTCGGGGCGGTGCATGGTGGCGCGTCGGCGAGTGCGTCCACTGCGGGGGTGTGCCCGGTTGTGCAGGGGTCACCGTTCGAGGTGGACGGCCCGCGGGTGCTGCTGCATGTCCCGGAGTTCGCTGCCGATCCGCATGCCGCGTATGCGCGGATGCGGCGCGAGTTCGGATCGCTGGTGCCGGTGGAACTGTCGCCGGGTGTTCCGGCGACGCTGGTGATCGGCTACCGGACCGCGGTGCGGATCCTGAACGACCACGAGCATTTCCCCGCCGATCCCAGCGTGTGGCAGAAGGATATTCCGCCGGATTGCCCGGTGCTGCCGATGCTGCAGGCCCGCGACAACGCGCTGCGGAAGGCCGGGACGGATCACGCCCGGCTGCGCGCGGCGTATGCCGTGCTGAGCGGGGTGGATCTGAACGCGCTGCATGGCGCGGTGGACCGGGAGGCCGATCGGCTGATCAACGCGTTCGCCCGGAAGGGAGCGGCGGATCTGCACCGGGATTATGCGTTGCCGCTGATGTTCGGGGTGCTGTCGGATTTGTTCGCGATCCCGGACCCGTTGGCCCGCCGCGTCTATCGGGGGCAGGCGATGATCATGGACGGTATCGACGCGGCCGGGGGCGAGCTGATGTTCGGCGCGGCTCTCGCCGAGGCGGTGCAGTACCGGCGTGCTCATCCCGGTGACGATCTGATGTCGCGGATGATGGCGCACCCGGTGGAGCTGACCGAGTCGGAGTTGGTGATGCAGGTCGCGTTGCCGTTCGCGGCGGGCAACGAGCCGACGGCGAACCTGATCAGCAACGCGCTGTGGCGGCTGTTGTCCGCGTCCGACGTGCGCGGACAGAACTTCGCCGACGGCCTGCTCAGTGGAAGCCTGTCGACCCGCGACGCGGTCGACGAGGTGCTGTTCACCGACCCACCCTTGGCGAATTTCTGCATCAGCTATCCACGCCAGGCCACGTTGATCGGCAACGTGTGGCTGCCCGCGCATCAACCGGTGGTGGTCAGCCTCGCGGCCTGCAACAACGACCCCGCTGTCACCGCCGCCGACCGCACCGGGAACCGATCACACCTGGCCTACGGGCTCGGTGTGCACCGCTGCCCGGCCATCGCGATGACCGAGGTCATCGCCACGCGGGCGATCGATCAGATCCTCGACGCGCTCCCGGAGATGCGGCTGGCGACCCCACCGGACGACGTGTCGTGGCGGCCGGGCATCTTCCACCGGGCCCTGGCCGCGCTTCCGGTCGTGTTCGAGCCGGTGCGCGAGCCGATGCGGCTGATCGCGCCCCCGCAGTCCGCCCCGAAACCCCGTACCGACAGGAGGCCGCTCTCATGGCACACGACAAGCTGAGCGTGCTGGATCCCACCGGCGCCGATCCCCAGGGTGAAGTGGCGCGGATCCGCGACGAGCACGGCCCGGTCGCGCGCATTCAGTTGCCCGGCGGGGTACCGGCGTGGCTGGTGACCGACCACGCCATGGTGCGCAGCCTGCTGACCCACAAGAAGGTTTCCAAAGACCCCCGCTCCTGGCCCGCGTGGACGGCGGGAGATATCCCCGAGGACTGGGTGATGGCGCCGTTCGTCCTGGTCCGCAACATGCTCACCACCTCCGGTGACGATCACCAGCGGCTACGCCGGGCGCTGGCGCCGGCGTTCACCAAGCATCGGACCGACAGACTGCGGCCACAGATCACCGCGATCACCACAGACCTGCTCGACTACCTGGCCGAAACCCCGGACGGTGACATCGTCGATCTGCGTGCGGATTTCGCGCGACCGCTGCCGATCCGGGTGATCTCGGAGCTGATGGGTGTGCCGCCGGAGTTGTCGGCACCGCTGTGCGCTCACGCCGACGGTGTGCTCGACACCACCGCGACACCACGGCAGGTGACCGCCGATTTCACGGCGATGCGGATGGTGGCCGCCGAGGTCGTCGCACGCAAGCGAGCTCGTCCCGGCGACGATCTCACCAGCATTCTGATCGCGTCGGCGGAGCTGACCGAGCAGGAGCTGCTCGACACTCTGATGCTGGTGGTGAGCGCTGGGCACGAAACCACGGTGCACCTGCTCGGCCACAGCATCACCGCGCTGCTCACCGATCCGCAGCTCCGCGCCGACGTGATCGCCGGCCGCACCCTGTGGGCCGCGCTGATCGAGGAAGCACTCCGGCACCAGCCGCCCTTGGCGACCTGGCCGTTCCGGTTCACCCTCGACGACATCGACCTCGGCGGCGGAATCACGATCCCCGCGGGTGAGGCGATCGTGTTGTCGTTCGCCGCCGCCAACCGCGACCGGACGGTGTACGGGGCCACGGCCGACACGTTCGACCCGAACCGCGACACCACCATCCAGCGCCAGCATCTGTCGTTCGGATTCGGCGCACACCATTGCCTGGGCGCATCCCTGGCCCGGCTGGAGGCACGGGTCGCGCTGCCCGCACTGTTCGACCGGTTCCCCGACATGCAGCTCGCGGTGCCGCCGCACGAGCTCGGCAACGTAGCCAGCTGCGTCATGAACGGACCCCGCACGATCCCAACGCACCTGCACCCACCCGCCCGGCCGGACGTTCGAACGTGCGTGACCGAGTCTCGATGCTGCTGGGGCGCAGTCACTTTCACACCACCACGGAATGGAGGACCACGAGCTGTCATGGCTGACCGCATTCATGTGAGAGCCATCCGCGCCACACGAGGACGCTGGGTGGTCTACGTCCCCACGCTCGACGTGTGGACCATTGCCGAGGGCAGCGACGCGATCGAACGGGTCGCGGTCTTGATGATTACCGATGTGGCGCAACGCCCCTTCGACTTCGAGGTCGACCTCGACCGGTCCGTGCCCTCGCCGGGCACCGAGCGTGACCCCGAGCACTTCGCTACCCAGTCCTGCGGGATGCGGCGCTGGCCGGAGCCGGAGGGGGAGCGCTGATGTGGATCACCCACCGAACGGTCACCGACGCCGTGGACCTAGCCGCCTATTTCGGCGATGACGACTATCTGCTGCCGAATCAGGCAGTCGCCGCCGACGGCGAGCGCCCGATACCCGGCGACCCTCGCGTGACCGATGGAGACACACAGACTTCCGATATCTGACGCCGCGCCGCATACCGCACATCGCATCCGATCGCAACGGAAGTCTCACGGTGCGCTGCGCATCATCGCAAGTCACACGGCACGCGCGGATATGGGAGACGGGTTCACGCACAACGAGTTTGAAAGGAGGTGAAGACGAATGTACGAGCACCGCGGAGACGACGGCGCCAACGGTGGCGACGAGAACACCACCGGCGACGGCGAGTAAGTCGAACCCCCCTTTGGAGGGATTGGCACAGCGGTGGGGGCGGCTCTGCATTCCGGGCGCCGCCCCGCCGTTCCGGCACTTTCACACACACATCGAGGACTCTTGGCAATGAATGACACACCCGAACCGGTCACCCTGACCGTGCCAGCGGACAGGGTGCGCGCCGGGGACCTGTTGCACGGGCTCGACGCCGCCGCACCCATGTGGGATCTGCCCCGCCGCGTGATCGGCAAACCGGTGCCGATGACGCTGGTCGAGCTGGAACACACCGGAGACGACGACGGCCTGGTCGAACGCTCTCGCCGGTCGTACATGGTGACGCTCGCGAGCGCGGACCTGCCCGACGATGAGGTGGAAACATTGACCGGTTCGCATGTGCGGGTAACGCGCGCTGCGATCGGGGAGCCATTTCCGGTGACCGGCTACGAGTTTCCCGATCTTTCGGCCGCCGACACCGCCAGCGCGGCGACCGGAGGTCCAGCGGCGCTCGGCCTGCAGCCCGACCTCGGCAGACGCCACACGACCGCCCGCCACCGGCGGGTACCCGACCACGGAGCACGCGCGTCGCGGAACGACCAGCGGCGAGCAGGTCGCCGCGTCCCACACCAACGCGCAGGGTCCACGGTCCACCTGCGGTGGCACGACGCCACACCCGGCAATCGGGCCTCGCGACGGTCGGGAACCTGCCACCACAACCGCCCCGTCGGACAGACGCCGGAAGCCGCGCACGAGGCCGCGCTCGAAATCGCCGACCGTTATCCGGAATTCGCGCGACAGGCCGCCCGGCCGCGCCTGGGCGGGCCGCCGCTGCCGACGTTAACGCGAACGCCGATCATCCTGGACGTCGACGCGGGCGGCGATCCCGACGACGCGATCGCGGTCCGATGCGCCGCCTTGCTGCCGGAACTGGCGCTGGTGGTCACCAGCGACGAAATCGGCGGGGAGCGCGCACGATTCGTCCGCCACCTCCTCGATCTGCTGGGCCGCACCGACGTCCCGGTGGTCGCGGGCGCCGACCTCGGCAACCGAAAATACTGGGTCGTCGACGGCCTGACCCCATCGACTGTCGCAGCCCAACCCACCGACGTGCCGGCCGCGGTCCGGGCCCTCGCCGCGCGCACCGATGGCCGGATCCGGTGGGTCGGGTGCGGCCCGATGACCAACCTCGCCGACACCCTGCGCACCGCACCCGAACTGAGGGAGCGGCTGATGATCACCCAGATGGGTGGCGCCATCAACTACCGCGACCCCGACCGCGCAGAACACAACGTCCGGCTGGACCCCACCGCGGCCCGCTACGTCATCGCAACCGCGCACGATCTCACGCTGGTGCCCTCGGACGTCACCTTCACCGACAAGATCGCGCTCTACCCCGGCCACCCGATCTACCAGCAGCTGACCGCGCCGGACGCAGGCGAGTGGGCGCGGCTGCTCGCGGTCCACCTCGACCGCTGGGCCGCCGCCTTCGGCGGCCGCACGAGCAAACAACACGACCCGATGACTCTGACCGTCGCGTCCTGCTGGGGTTTGCCGACCTGGCATTGCGGCGTGTTGTCCTCGCCGATGACGGCCGCATGCGTATCGACCCCGCGGGCCGCCGGCTCATGATGGCCGTCGACGCCGACTATCCCGCGTTCATGCGCTGGCTGACCGCACAACTGGGCGACCCACCGGCCGCGGGCGCACTGGTGGTACAAGCACCCGGCGGGGGTTCGTCGTGAGGGATCCGTTCGCCGCCCGGGCGTTCGACGCCGGGACGCGAGGGCCGGTCGGTGTGGATACCGAGAGGCCGAGTTTGCCTCGCGTGCAGGACTATTGGCGGCGCGGCCGCGACAACTACGACGCTGATCGTGCGTTCTGCACCGGCCTGGCTCAGATCGCGCCGGGGTGGCCGGACGTGATGCGCATGGGCAGGCTCTGGCGCGAGCGTGTGGTGCGCTATCTGGCGGGCCCGGCGGGGATCCGCCAATTCGTCGAGCTGGGGGCGGGGTTCCCCGCTATGCGCGATACGCACAGCATCGCCCAGGAATTCGGCCGCCCCGCGGTGGTGGTTTACCTCGACCATGACCCGGTGGTGACCATCCACGGGCGTGTACTGCTGGGTGGCTACCCCCGCTCGCACTTCGAACGGGCCGACATCACCGATCCCGGCCGCGTGCTCGACGTCATCGGTGAGCATGTGGACCTGAGACAGCCGGTAGCGTTGCTGGCGGCGGGAATCCTGCCCCACATCGGCGGCGATGTGGATCCGGGCACGCTGATGCGCACCTACATCGACGCTCTCGCGCCGGGTTCCCATGTGGCACTGACACATTTCCTCGCCCCGCACGACGGCGCCAGCCACCACAGCCTCGCCGCCGATCTGCAGCACCGCTACCTCACCGGCCTGGGGTCGGGATGGTTCCGGTCCCGCGACGCCATCCTCGGCCTGTTCCATGGCGTGGAGCTGATCGAGCCGGGCCTGGTGCCCCTCGACCAATGGTGGCCGCTGGGTCCGGCCGTCGGGTTGTCGCCACCGGAGCAGCGTTTGGTGGTCGGCGGTGTCGGCGCGAAGACCGACAGCCTCACCGAGCGAGTGGTGGCGCTGTCGCAGTGGCGGCGCTGATGGGCGCGAACGGCGAAATCCGCACCGACATCCCGCATTCCGCGCGGATATGGAATTACTGGATGGGCGGCAAGGACAACTACGACATCGATTGCACGGTCGGTGACGACTGCGCCCGGATCTACCCGCGTATCGGCGAAATCGCCTGCGAGGCCCGGCGATTCGCCATCCGGACGGTGCGATATCTCGCTGAGGAGGCCGGGGTCGGGCAGTTTCTGGATCTCGGTGTCGGCTTGCCGACACCGAGCAACGTCCACGATGTCGCCCAGCAGATCGCACCCGCGGCGCGCGTGGTGTATGTGGACAACGACCCGCTGGTACTCACCCACGCCCGCGCCATGCTCACCAGCCGCACCTGCGAGGGCGTGACGTGTGTCGTCGACGCGGACTTCCGCGACACCGCGGACGTCATCGGCCAGGCGCGGCAGGTGCTGACCTTCAGTGCGCCGATCGCGGTGCTGATGGTGCAGGTGCTCGGGCACACCGCGAGCACCGAGGAGATGTGGGAGACGGTGGCGGCGACCATGTCCGCCGTCCCCTCGGGCAGCTATCTGGCCGTCTACGACGTCACCGACACCGACGACCGGCTGATGCACATGTTCGAGGCATACGCCCGTTCCGGGGCAGCCCCCTACCGGCCGCGAACCCAAGAAGCGCTGCAGGACTGCATGCGAGGACTGGAGACCGTGGCGGCCCGCGTCCCCACCGCCGGTGACGGGCAGCCCGCCACCCCGCGCTCCGAGGCGGTCACTGCGCTACCGGTCTACCGCAGCGTCGGACGAAAACCCTGATGCGAGAAAGGATTCGAACGGACATGGACATGGAAAAGGCGACGCTCACTGTCAAGACCTTGGTTGAGCGATATCGCCGCAGTACCCGAGCGGTGATGATCCGGCTCCTGCGAGGTGAGAGCGCCGAGCGAGTGTTCGCGCTGCGGCACACCGACGCTGATGGACGCACATTTGTGTCCGCCGTGCCCATAGGGAGGGTCGGTCGGTGTCCGCAGTGCATCGACGAGGGCCCAGTAGGCGCATACCGGGTGGCCGAGCCCTTCGCGCCGTGGTGGCTGACCGTCGACATCGAGTGCTGTGCCGGCGGGCACGGCAAGGTGATCGCGCGAGCGAAGCGGGCCCGGTTCCGCCCGGCCCGGTCGTCACCGGCGGTGGTGTGTGGTGACCCGTCGCAGCAGCGCACATTCCAGATGTCGCGATCCTTCGGTCGGCGCCGGTCCTCGGTGATCACGACCGGGACCCTGGCGGGCCTGGATTGCCGGAAATGCCGCTGGCTGGGCAGTGTGACCGCTTACCGGGTGTTGGCCGGGGACACGGTCCCGGCGTGGCTGAGCCCGATCGACCTGGACTGGTGCGACGTCTGCACCAGAGCCGACCTGATGATCGACGTGGACCTCCGGCCGATCACCATCGCACCGCTGGCGTCCTCATGAACACACCGTATGCGTACCGGCCGCGGCTTCCCACGGTGATACCGCAGGCCACGGACCTGGAAGCGGGGATCGCGTGGCCGGCCGTACACGGCCGGTGCGAGCTGCTGGCGCGTCGGCCCGCGACCGCGGCACGGGTGCACGCGGGACCGATCCAGGGCGGCCGTATGACAGCGCAGGCAGCCGGACGCGGCGCGTGCCGCACCGCGCACGCGGCCCAGCGACACGAAGCCGAGAAGATCGGTGCCGGTCATGCATAGGCTCGCAACAGATTCCGACCTATCACGAACCCCGGATGCGTTCGATATGGACACACCGAACTCCGCGCGCGTGAACGACTACTTGCTGGGCGGTAACGACAATTTCGTCGTCGACCGGGACCTGGCGCGTCAAATGCTGTCCAGCGCACCCGAAATCAAGACGTTGGCGTGGTTCACGCGGAGTTTCATGCGCAAAGCGGTCGAGATGGCCGCTGACGCCGGTATCCGTCAGTTCGTCGACCTCGGTTCGGGTTTCCCGTGCTCGCCCAATGTGCACGAGGTGGCTCACGAGATCGAGCCGTACGCGCGGGTGGTGTATGTCGATTATGACCGGGTCGCGGTCGCCCATTGCGACGCGCTGCTGGCCGGGGCGCTCGGTGTCACGGCACTGCTGGGCGACGTTCGCCGTCCTCACGACATCCTCGATCAGCTGAACAACCACACCCTGATCAACTTCAACGAGCCCGTAGCCTTCCTCCTCGTCGGCGTGCTGCATTACGTGATGGACGACGAACATCCGGCCGACATCATCGCCGCCTTCCGCGATCAGATGGCGCCGGGCAGTTACCTGGCCATCGCTCATGGCTCCAGTGATTCCGACCCGGAGATACTCCGGGTCCTCACCGCAGCCAACGGCACGTCGGCCCAGGTCGCCTTCCGGTCCACAGCGCAGACGGAGGCATTCCTTGCCGGGTTCGAGTTGCTCGAACCCGGTGTGGTCCCGGTACAGCAGTGGCTCCGCCCCGATTTGCCGGAAACTCGGATGGTCATGCTCGGTGCCATCGGTGCGACTCCCAGTCATAGGTGGCGCCCCGCGGGCGGCTGAACAGGCATGATCATGTTGGTTCCCAGGTATCGGTGGCGGGAGTCCCCAGTTGTTCTCGGCGGCTTGGTACAGGATCGATCAACGGTGTTGTCGGAGCATCGAGTCGCCGCCGATTTCTCCGATTCCGTTGGTCCTGGCCATGAAAGCGCTACGGTCCCGGCTTGTTGGGTTTCGACAATGGACGATGGTCTGTTGGGTGGATGTCAGGGCCGCTGTCACCCCGCACAGCGCCCGGAGGGGAGTGCCTCTCTATAGGACCGCGGCGCGGTCCGCCTCGACTACGTAGCTGTCTCTATGTCGAGGTGTTCAGGGGCAGAGTTTCCGGTAGGCCGGGCCGTCGGGCACCCGCGTTGTCCATTGGTCTTGTGTGAACGAGCCGTCGGCCCAGGAGCATAGTGCGGCTGCGGGATCGGCTGTGGCGCTTGTATCCCAGGTTTTTATGGCGCGTTCGGGGTCGAAGGTGAGCAGGGTTCTGCCTTCAGGTCCGAAGCCGACCGTGGTCAGGGGCATCGCGGTTGTCCCGCCGGCGTGTGCGCTGATAGGTGTGCTGATGGCGCGGCGGGTGGTCATGTCCCATAGCTGAATGGTGTCGTCGTTGGCGGCGACGGCGAGGGTGTTCCCGTCCGGGCTGAGTGCCATGTCGAGCACGTCGCTGTTGGAGGGAAGAGTGAGGTCGGCGCCAGTTGTCTGGTGGCTGCGGGTGTCCCAGACTCGTATCGTGCGGCCATTGCCGGCGAGAAGGGTCGTGCCGTCATGGCCGAATACCATCGGGCCCGTGCCGCCGGTGGGTTTCCATGGGTTACCGATCTGCCGGTGAGACGCGATGTCCCACAGTCGCACGTTGCCGTCGAAACTACCGGTGGCGAAGGAATTGCCGTCTCGGCTGTATGCGACCGAACGAATGGTGCCGGAGTCGACGGAGATAGGGACGGCGATCTGTCGGCGGTTACGGATGTCCCACGCCTGCAGGAGGTGGTCTTCGCCGGCTGCGGTGACGGTGGTGCCGTCCGGGCTGAATGCCATCGATGTGACGTCGCCGGCCGGGGTTCTCATCGGCTCGCCGATCTGCTGTCGGGTGGCGGTATCCCACAGCCGCACAGCACCCGGATCCTCCCTGGAGACAATTGAGTCCGCGGTGGCGAGAATCGTGCCGTCCGGACTGAATGCGGCCGTCGTCGTCGCACTGCTCTCCGCAAGCGGTGCCCGCTGAATCGGTTGCCGCGCAGTCAGATCCCACAGCCTGACGGTGCCGTCACCGGAGCCGGTGGCGATGGTGTTTCCATCGGGCGTGAACACGAGTGTGCGAATCGCACTGGTGTGGCCGGTGAGTGGGTCACCGAGTGGTTGGAGTGTGGCGGTATCCCACAGCCGTACGATACCGTCGCCGCCGCCGATGGCGATGATTTCGCCGTCCGGGCTGAACGCCACCGTCGCGACGCTGGGGATGTCGCGGAGGCTACCGGCCTCCCGGCCGGTCTCGGTGTCCCACAGGCGCAAGGTCTTGTCGTCGTAGATCCTGGCGAGGGTGGTGCCATCTCGATTGATTGCCTGAGCGATCAGTGTGCCGCCGACACCCGGGCGAGGGTCGTGAACCGGGTGGCCGGTGGTGGTGTCCCACAACTGCATCGTGTTCGCGTCGTTGGTGGCGAAGGTCGTGCCGTCGGGGCTGAACGTTCCCCATCTGACAGCGGGTGTGGAGGTGATGGGATCGCCGACCTGCTGGTGGCTGGCGACGTCCCACAACCGCACGATGCCGTTGTCGTCGCGGGTTGCGACCGTCCTGCCGTCGGGACTGACTGCGAGCGTGGAGGTGCCGGCATCGATGAGCGGGTCGCCGATCGGCTGGCGCTTTGCGGTGTCCCACAGTCGCGCATTGCCGGATCCGCCGACAATGGTGAGGGTTGCCCCGTCCACGCTGAACGCCATCTCGTACACCCCACTCGGGGCCGGAAAAGGGTCACCGAGCGGACGGCGGGTCGTCGTATCCCACAGCTGCACCCCGTCGTCGATGGTGGGGAACGCCAGGGTCCTGCCGTCATGACTGAGCGTCAGCGACCCGATCGCCCCGGTGTGACCGGTGATGATCGCGCTCAGCGGGTTGCGGGCGGCGGTCAGCATGGCGTAACGGGACTCGGAGGTGGGATCGATGCGCCATGCGGCCAGCGCCGAGTAGCGGGAGCCGAGCGGGTCGGTGGTGGCCAGGCGTTCGCTGCGGCTGATGAGTTCGCGTGCCACGGCGGCGTCGCGTTGACGGGCCGAGGACCGACTCGCTTGGACTGCCACGACGGTGGCGACGGTCAGCGCGACAACAAGAACGACCAGCAGACCCTGCAGGGCACGGCGTTGCCTTGTGCGGCGACGCTGGGCGCGGATTCCGGCTGCCAAGAACTGTGTCTCGCTGTCACCGAGATGCGGATAGCGCCACGGCTCGGCCGAGATCCGGTCTGCGGTGGCAGCGGCGGTGTCCAGCACGCTGCCCGAGTAGAGATAGGCCGGATCGCGGTCATGGAGGTCCCATTCGGCCGCGGCCGCGCGAAGTCGGGTACACACGACACGACTGTCGTGGGTTTCGGCCAGCCAGGTGTCGCGCAGCAACGGCCAAGCGGTGAACACGATCTCGTGGCTTACCTCCACGGTGCCCGCGGCCAGGGTGAGCAGGCGCTCGGCCGCGAACGCCTCCAGCACGGCATCGACATCGCCGACTGGGTCACCGGCTGGTGTCAGGTCCGGGCGTGGAACACGGTCCGCGGTGTCGGTGCCGTCGCTGCCGGTCACGGCAAGTCGGGTGAATACCTGCCGCGCGATCATTCTCTGCGATGGAGTGAGCGAGTCGTATGCGCGTTGCGCGCTCTCGGCGACCGCGCGTTCGATGCCGCCGGTTCGCTCGTAGTCGGCGGCGGTGAGCGTGTCGCCCGCGCGAGTGCGCCATGCCCGATCCAGCGCGTACGACAACAGCGGCAGCACCCCGGCTCCGGACACCACACCATTCGATGTGAAGGCTGAATCGGTGGTGCGGTGAAGCGTTTCATCGATCAACCCGGCGGTCAGGTCGTCGTCGACCCGGGATCCGACCTGCTTGGCCGGTTCTGTGATCGCCAGACGCAACTGCCGCTCGGTCATCGCGGTCACGAGAAACCGGTCCTGGATCGCATCGGTCAACTGCTCGTAGTCGGCACAGCGAACCTCGAAGTCAGCGCGTACGACCAACACCACCACAGCCGCGGCGCGCTGCGACTCGCCGTGCGCGATGGTCGCGGCAGCGTGCAGAGCGGTGATCATCGCCCTGCGCTGGGCATCATCCGGGCACTGTGTGAACAGCTGTTCGAACTGATCGACGACCAGTAGGAGGCGACGGTCATGACCACCTCCCGACCCCGATGCAGTGGCCGTGGCCTGAGCCACGGTAAGTGCGAATGCGGCGGGGTCCCGGCGCAGTTCCCGGCGCACGGTCACCGCGTCCAGCCCAGCCACTTGCGCTGTCGCCAAGGCGAGTTCATCGAGCGGCGTGTGCCCGGGAGCCAGAAGCAGACATGGCCAGTCGCGCGCCTCGGGCGTCCCGGGCAGTCCCGCCCCACGGACGCGCGGGAGAACACCTGCGCGCAGCAGCGACGACTTCCCGGCACCGGACACACCCGACACCATCAGCAAACCCGGCTGCGACATCTGTCGTGAAAGCCGTTGCAGCACAGACTCGATGGCGGCATCGCGGCCGAAGAAGAACGGTGCGTCACGCTCGGTGAACCGCCCCAATCCCCGATACGGGGATTCGACATCACCGCTCACATCTATCAGCGGAGCCGGCGCGACACCCTCCGACCACGTGCCGCGATAGTTGTAGATGATCTGGGTGTTCCCGGCACCGATCATCACCCCCTGCGCGGCACGGACATCCACCACACGTTCACCGCCGCGCACCACACCGTCAACGAACTCGTCCTCGTCGGCTCCCACTATTTCGCAAACCCCCCGTCATCGGACGTCAATACACAGGTACCGATCCTCGAAACACCCTGCACGAGGCGACAAACGATCGATCCAAGCCCCGGCGGTCGCCCCGCATCCAGGACAGCTGCGGTCGATCTCAGCGGAAGGTGTTGTGCTGAGTGTTGTGATCTCCGAGCACGACACCCTGAGCATGCCGCAGATCAACACGAGCCCTGGCCTGATCGACCCGCTCGCCGGGAAGCAGCGACAGCAACTCCTCCGCGGCGGCCCGCAGCTGACCGTCATCGACCAAACCCGCATGCGTGAGGGCGGCTTCGATCTTGGAAACATCGGCTCCCGGAGCCGATTCGTTCGCCTCTATCGCCGCGGTCACCTCCTCCGGCGCTGCAGCACCATGCCGGATACGGTTCCGGACCGCCGTATACGCGTCACGGACCGCAGCCGAAGCCGCGTCCTGACCCCCGGCCGCCGCACCAGCCACCAACGCCGTCGCGATAACCGTGAACGGATCCACACCTACCCCCTGCCCATCGGATGTGCTGTACAACACAGGCTAACAACAACCTCCGTCAGCGGCGGACTACAACAGCGATGCCCCCGGCCAGTCGCCAATCGTAACTGGGAACCGCTATCTACAGCTGGGGATCACAATCGGCCGCACAGCGCAGCGAGTCTCGACCGAGGATACGTCCACGGGCCGAGCGGGGGCTCGGTAATGGCCGACAATCCATTCGACGAGCGTCCGCTGGTGCCGCCGGAAACCTGGCCCAACAGCACACGCCATCGGCGGCGCCACAAGCGCCCGCGCAGACCTCCAGCGATACCGGACGACAGCCTGCCACCGGCCCCGGCTACCGAGGCTCCCGACGGATCGTGGGACGAGTGGCTCGAGCCGGGCCACCCCGGTGAGCGCACTCAACCGTCTGCGCCGCGCCTGATCGTGCAGAGCACTGATGCCCTACTCCTGCTCACGGTTACCGGTAGTCGCCTGGTTGTCAGTCGATCCGTGGGGCAACGGGCAGGGCGCGTCGTCAACATCGGCCGGGGGTGTCGGCCGTTGGGTTCGCGTTGCGGCTGAATGTGGATCGCGCTCGTTGCCGCGGTCGAGCAGTAGGCAGAGAAGGGCGTAGACGCGGCGAAACGGCTGGTCTCTACCTGCGGGCATGGTGATGACATAGCCGAGCAGGAGCATCGTGGCACCAACCATGCCGACCAGGAGATAGAGCACGGGGTGGTCTGCGATAACGATCGTTCCGATCACGCCGGGAGTCACAACTAGCGCGTGCCGCCGAAGGGATGTCGAATTCTTCCTCACACCCCTCTAGACCTAACGAAAAGCCGAAGCGTTTGACGGACGCGCAACGCCACGAGCAGCAAATCGCTCCGATCGCGGACGAGGCGGCACTGGACGAGGCATCGGAGCGAGTGGCGCGGCACGCACGACGGGTCACTCTGTGGCAGCGGCGGCTGGCTGAGTCGACCGAAGCCTATCTGCAGGTGGCGGCCCTGGACACCGAGGCGACACACCGCGCTCACGTCTGGGACTGCTGCAAGATCAGGTGACAGCTTCGGTCACGCGGCCTGACTGGCCGGTGGGGTCATGATTGTCTCGTATTCGATCGGGGTCAAGCGGCCGAGGCTGATCTGCCTGCGGCGGCGGTGGTAGGTCCGTTCGATCCAGGTGACGATCGCGATCCGCAGTTCTTCCCGGGTAGGCCAGGAGCGGCGGTCCAGAACATTCTTCTGCAAGAGCGCGAAGAAGCTCTCCATAGCGGCGTTGTCACCGGCCGAGGCCACGCGACCCATCGAGCCGGCCATGCCGTGTCTTATCAAGGCGTGCACGAACTTTCGGCTACGAAATTGCGATCCACGGTCGCTGTGCAGAATGTATCCTGCCACGCTTCCGCGCCGCGCGACGGCGTTGTTGACAGCGCGCACGGCGAGGCTCGATTTCATCCGCGAGTCGATGGAATAGCCCACGATCCGATTCGAGTACACGTCCTTGATCGCGCACAGGTAGAGTTTGCCTTCAGCCGTACGATGTTCTGTTATATCGGTGAGCCACAACATATTTGGACCATCGGCAGAGAACTCGCGACGGACCAGATCGTCGTGCACCGGCGGGCCCGGTCTGCTGGTGCGGCCACGTTTCTTGCCGAACACGCTCCACCAGCCGGCCTGCGAGCAGATCCGCCACGCGGTCCGCTCGGCCATCGACTCCCCGGCTGCACGGGCCTCGTCGACGAGGAACCGGTAGCCGAATTCTGGGTCGTCGCGGTGCGCGTCGAACAGCGCGTTGGCCCGATATGCCTGCGCGAGTTCGGTATCGGTGACCGGGGCTGCGAGCCACCGGTAGTAGGGCTGACGCGCCAGCCCCAGCACCCGGCACGTCACCGCGACGGGGATGCCGTCGGCGGCCAGCTCGCGGACGAGCGGGTAGATCATTTTCCCGGCAGGTTCGCCTGCGACAGGTACGCGGCGGCCCGCTTGAGGACCTCGTTTTCCTGCTCCAGCAGCTTGACCCGGCGTCGCAATGCCCGCACCTCGGCCGACTCGGTCGTGGTCGTCCCCGGTTTCACCCCGTCGTCGACGTCGGCGTTGCGCATCCACTTCGACACCGTCATCGGGTGCACCCCGAAGTCAGCGGCGATCTCCTCGATCGTCACCCCGGCGTCCCGATTGCGGGCGACCCGCACGACATCGTCACGGAACTCACGGGGATAGGGCTTGGGCACGATGGCATCCTTCCGGCTCACCCTCCGGCAAGCCAAATCAGATGTCACCTACCTGTGCAGCAGTCCCCTGAGATCCTGTACCGACTGGGTCGGTTCTGCTTGCGGAGGCGCCGCATCGTGGCGTTGATCTGGGTGGCTGTGCTGGCTGCCTTGGTGGCCGGTGCCAGTGCGGCGCCCGAAGCGGGCGAGGACGGGCTGTCGATGCCGGGAACGGAATCGCAGCAGGCCCTCGACATGCTCGATGCCCGGTTCCCCGGCGTCAACGCAGACGGCGCCGACGCGCGCATCGTGTTCGTCGCACCGCCAGGCCAGCAGATCACCGCCGAGGCGAACAAGGCCGCGGTGGACAGGGTCGTCGCCGAGGTGGCACACGGGCCCCAGGTGGCCAACGCGCTGAGCCCCTTTCAGGCCGGCGCGGTCAGCAAGGACGGCACCACCGCATACGCGATGATCAGCTACGCGGTGCCCAGCACCGACATCTCCGACGCCACCAAGACCGCACTCGAGGACGCTGTGGATCAGGGCCGGGCGGCGGGGCTCACCGTCGATTTCGGCGGCACCGTCATGCAGGCCAGGCCCGAGATGGGCGGGGCCACCGAGGCGATCGGCCTCGCCGTCGCTGCCGTGGTGCTGGTCCTGACCTTCGGATCCCTTGCGGCAGCGGGGATTCCGCTGGTATCGGCGCTGGTCGGAATCGGAGTCGGAATCGCCGCGATCGTCACGATCGGCCTGTCGTTCACCACCACCACCTTGGCCATGATGCTGGGACTGGCGGTCGGTATCGACTACGCGCTGTTCATCGTCTCTCGATACCGCGCCGAGCGGGCCAGCGGGCACACCGCGGCCGAGGCCGCGGGACGCGCCGTGGGCACCGCCGGTTCGGCGGTGGTTTTCGCCGGACTCACCGTCGTCATCGCGCTGGCGGGCCTGTCGGTGGTCGGGCTGCCCGCGCTCACCACCATGGGATTGGCCGCCGCGGGCACCGTGCTGGTGGCGGTGGTGATCGCGCTGACCCTGCTCCCCGCGCTGCTCGGGTTCTTCCAGAACGCCGTCCTGCCCCGCAAGCTCCGCGACCGGGCACCCACGCCGGATGGGAGCGCCATGACGCCGGAGCCGGTGCGAAACACCAACGCCGGCATGGAAACTCGCTGGGCACGACTGGTCGTGCGGTGGCCGGTCCCGGTCTTGCTGGTGGCCGTCGCCGCGCTCGGTGTGCTCGCTGTCCCGGTCAAGGACCTCGCGCTCGGCATGCCCAGCGATGCGTCGCAGCCGGCCTCGACCACACAGCGACGTGCCTACGACGCACTCGCCGCAGGATTCGGCGCAGGCGTCAACGGCCCCTTCACCCTCGTCGTCGACGCGACGGGCACACCCGACCCGAAAACCGCGGTCACCCGCGCCGCGAGCACGGTGGCCTCGACGCCGGGCATCGTGTCGGTATCGCCGCCGAGGTTCAATCAGGCCGGGGACACCGCCGTGCTCACCGCGGTGCCCGCGACCTCGCCGACGTCCACCCAGACCAAGGACCTCGTCCATACCCTGCGAGGGCAGGCCGGGCAGCTGCGTGCGGAGACCGGGGCGTCGATGCTGGTCACCGGCACCACGGCGTTGAACATCGATATGTCGCAGAAACTCACCGACGCCCTCGTGCCCTACCTGGCGGTCGTGGTCGGATTGGCGTTCCTGCTGCTCATGGTCGTGTTCCGGTCACTGCTGGTTCCGCTCAAGGCGGCGCTGGGCTTCCTGCTGTCGGTGTGCGCGGCGCTGGGCGTGATCGTCGCGGTGTTCCAATGGGGCTGGCTGGCCGATGTACTCGGGGTCGAGCAGACCGGTCCGGTGATGAGCATGATGCCGATCTTCCTGATCGGGGTGGTGTTCGGCCTGGCCATGGACTACGAGGTCTTCCTCGTGACCCGGATCCGGGAGGCCTATATCCACGGGGAACCGGCCGATCAGTCGATTGTCACCGGATTCCGGCACAGCGGCCGCGTCGTCGTCGCGGCGGCGGCCATCATGATCGCCGTGTTCTCCGGTTTCGTCGGACTCGACGATGCGATGATCAAAATGGTGGGCGTGGGGCTGGCGTCGGCGGTCTTCTTCGACGCGTTCCTGGTCCG
Organism: Nocardia mexicana NBRC 108244; assembly: GCF_001613165.1. Classification (GTDB taxonomy): domain Bacteria; phylum Actinomycetota; class Actinomycetes; order Mycobacteriales; family Mycobacteriaceae; genus Nocardia; species Nocardia mexicana. Next base: position 6,635 of record NZ_BDBV01000080.1, on the reverse strand, counting down.
CATGACGATCGTGCCGGCCGTGCTGGCACTGCTCGGCGACGCGGCGTGGTGGTTCCCCCGCTGGCTGGATTGATTCGCCCTAGAGCCTGTAGATATCGAGATCACAAGTATGCCACCCGACGACCATTGGTCGGCCAGCCCCAAGCCGGTTCGTTATCGCGCAACCGTGCGTGTAACGGCAATGCTGGACGTTTTGCGGCGCGATGATCGCTTCCGTTCGGCTCAACAACTCTATGATGACCTGCGAACGGCCACCTCCCTCCGTATCGGGCCAACCACCGTTTACCGTATCCTTAACCTTCTGGTCGAACAGGAGCTCGTAGAAACGCAACGATCCGAAGCGGGTGAGCTGATGCGTTCCAGCGAGCCTAAGTAGCCGCATACGGCATTGATTGCAGCGGCCAAATTGTCCGCCCAAAGGTCAACGAGCAGGGGGACATCTCTGCTTCGGCCACGCACCAATGTGCCATATGGTCGAGAGGACGCGATCATCCATCACCGACGTAGCCCGGCTATGGAGACATCGGCACGGTGAAGAACATCAGCGCGCGACACGGTGGTGTTGCACTGTCGACCATGACCGCGACCAGAGGTTCGACAGTGCACCGAACAGCGAAATCCTTGCCGTGGGAACTGAACCGCCTACGTCAGCAACGCGCCGGCCTTCTTCGAGGATCAGAGCGACTGTGCGCTCACGGAATTGCGGTGAGTACATCATCGGCACGGGCGGAGATCCTTCTATTGAAATGAGTAGGAATCTCACGCCCGGCGTACAGAACCTCAGGACAGCCCAAAGCGGCCCCAAACCATTGGTGTGTTCCAACGCAGATCAGCGTCTACTGACGCTTCCGACGCCGACGACGAACTCGCTGCCCCGCTCGTCGGTGCCGATCATAGTCGATGCCTGGTGCTCGCCGTCGGTGGCGATCGTCCAGGACCGCAGGGTTATTGCGGCTGCTGTGGGTAATGTGCACGTTTGGACGGGCGGGTCCAATTTTGCGGTGTTTCCGTGGGCCGATAGGGACCACGAGCACCCGTTGTCGGTTCGAGCGGTGACCCGGTTGCCGTAGTCCCGTGTGATCCGCACATTCCCCTGTTCCTGGGACTGATCCATCATTCTGGCACCGTCCGGCGCGGTGCGGGTCGTAGCCCGGAGATTGGCCCCGGTTGCCGGGTCGGCGGGATCGTAGGCCCAAGTGCCGGTGAACTTGTCGGTGGCGTCCGGGTCGTACTCCTCGGCCTTGGTGCGTGCACCATTCTGGACAGCGAAGTCATAGTCACGGTCCGCGCGGTGGCTCTTCGCGGCAATGGTTTCCTTCTCTTGATCGCCATCGACCGTGACCGTCCATCTGGAGACGGTGTAAGCCACGTGCTGAGTGGGGTTATGGCAGAGCTGAGATGGGGGGTCGAGTTCCAGCGATTCGGCGGAGGCCTTGAAGCGCCATGTGCAGCCCACGTCCGTGCGGCCGATGATCCGATCCGTTCCATCGGCAGTGAAGACGATGTCCCCGACCTGGGGCACCTGGTTTCGGCCGGGCGCATCCGTCACCGCGATGTTCGTCAAGGTGGTGCGGTCCGGCTGGTTGTAATTCCATATGCCGAGGTATTTCTCCACCGCGGGGGCGTTGTCCGCGTCGCTTGCTTGGGAGGTGCAGGCAGTCGCCGCCACCGCCAGTGCGAGTGGCAGCAGGACGCGACAGATCCAGGGTTGCGTCGTCGCGCGTTCGGAATGGTGCATTGCATCCTCCGGCTACCGGGTTGTCAGGTGCTGCGTGCGATCATGAGTGTCGAGACAATAGATTGCCGTAATCAGCAAGAAATCGCTGCCGAGTGGTTTCGGTAATATAATTCGCGATTCCAATAACATCCCAAGTCGAGCAGATGTATGCCACTGTGGAAATCCAGACTCAAGGTCTTCGGCAAGAAACTATATCCGAGGTTCCAAGTTGTTGAGTCATCCCAGCGACAATATTCGTCGGCCATTTGCGCCGTTGTGTTCGATATGATCCCATCATCTGGGGAATATCTGGTCATGCCATCGCCGTCCATCGTGGGTCCCGCTTGTTTCGAGGCTACTGATCAATGGCTCTATCTCATTGTTTCGCTGAGGTCCATCCGGGCATGGGGAGCTCAGCAATCTGCTGTTGTACGCTCGTTGCTATCCTCCGCATTGCCTGGTCTGCGTCCGTCAGATCCGGTGTAGCTTCAGGGGAATGTGCACCCATGAGCGTGGCGATCTCCGAGTCGAGGCCGGAAATGATAGCCAGTGCGATTGCGGTGGTTTCCAGTTTGCCCAGTTCGATTATGTCGGCCATCTTTATGAAATGTTCAGCCATGCCGTAACAGTACAATATCTGGCGATGAAGGTTCTCGAACACGCGGAGGTGTAGCTGGGTCAGCGACTTGTCGGGCCGGATGGAGTTCTTGGAATGCTGTTTCAGAAGGGTTTCATGAACTTGTGCCAATATCTCCAGATAGCCACCGATTTCGGTCCACGAGTCTGCGTGTCGGCGTATCGCATCCTCATCTACCAGAGGGAAGTAGCTAGACGCCAGAGCTGCCGCGCGATCCATCATTCCTTCGTGTGGTTCTGACGTCATGGCGACACTTCACTTCCGTATATCGGCGTGACTCGGCGTAGGGTCTGGTAGCGGATTTCTCACCTGTGCGAGTAGGTGTATGGTCCGATCGCTACCGTCCCAGTCAACGCCATGGGCAATGGAGTGTGCAGCTCTGTCTGCAGATCTTAAAGATTTCTTCAGGGCTCGAGTGGGGCTGTAGATGAGTGATGCACCCAGGCGACCGGGAGCGTCCCTGAGCGGAGCTGCCCGGGTAGTTGTGATATGTGTCACATCGTGTCATAAAATCTGCGTACGCGGTGTCTTATGCCCGAACCCTGCACGCAGGAGGTTGCGCACTGGGACGGCGTCAAACAGTCCCCGCCGCATTCGATCACTGTGGATCAGGGACTCACCAACCGCTAGTAAAAGAGGAAATATGCAACACGAAAAAGCGATATTCAAGCGGATCTCTATCGGGGTCGCCGCCGCTTCTCTGCTCGTCGGCGTGACCAGTGGGTGTAGCGAGGAGCAAACTTCGGCGGCCAGCGAACCCGAGGTCCACGAACTCCAGGTTACGACCGACCAATACTCCGCCCTGGACCTCGGTTCGAGCGGCACGAGTGTGGGCGACATGGACGTCTTCTCCGGTAGCGCGATGAAGGACGGAAGCAAGGTCGGAAACGCCGGCGGCTCATGCCAGGCCACGCATGTGGACGGCGAGAAGGTTACTACCCAGTGCCTGATTACGATGGAACTCGAGGCCGGCGCTCTCGCGGTGCAGGCACTCTGGATCAAAGGAACAAGCCCCCTCGATATGGCGATCACCGGCGGAACGGGCGCCTACCGCAATGCGAGAGGTGTCGTGCGCTTCTGGGACATCGCCACACCGAACGAGAGGTTGCGGACGGAGATCTTCTATTAGAGGGTGTTGCGCAGCAAGAAGTTCGGTGTAGGAGTGGACCTGCGTGCTTCCTCCGCTGAGATCACTCGCTATAGTCGAGGCATTGTGGAGGCTGTCGATCAACCGTGCGCTCAGCGGGGAGAAGCCTGCAAGATGGTTACGGACGAAGCCGACCGCAACGCGATGGTGCGGATCGGCGAATCCTTTCTGCCAGCCGTCGCTGTCCTTGCCGAACGCCCTGAGGTGCGGTCCGAATAGTGTTCCCAGCAACGGATGTTCAATATTGCGTTCGAACCCCAGCGCCCAGTTCGCGGTTCTGCCGAGTACAAGCCGGTCGACAGTTCTCGATTGATGAACGTTGCCAATCTGTCGCCGGTGATGCGGTGCATGATTTCGGCGACCAGATACCCCGAATGCCATGGCGTGATAGGCGGCTACACCCGGCTCGACCCGACGCGCCGCAGCGGCGAGCCGCTGCGAAATCCCCTGACTGGCAGCGAAATTCGGGTGATCGACGTCGAGGAATCCGCATGGTCCGGAACGTAAGATAATCCCGCGGTATTGCGGCGGCCGAGGCCGGGACCAGGCCGCTGTTAGGCGGGTGGTTCGATGACTCAACCCTCGGCGTGGGTTGCTATCAGTACGCCCACGCACAGCGCGGACGCTACGGCGAGGGCAATCCTGGTGTCGAGACCCGGATATCGAAGTCCAGCTCTTCGGACGGCTTGGGGTACGCGATGATACAGATCCCTTTTCCCAGCGCGAGCCACGCTGTCACCGTGATGACCGTTTGCACATTACCGATCGTGCCTGTCGTGTTGCATGGATCTAGTCACGCCGTTAGATTCATGAAGGTTTTCTGAATCTGTCACCGAATCGCTTGCCTCTGCTCTCCGGACGTTAGTACAAGTTGCTATTGCATCCTGTGCACTCGTACTCGGCCGTTCGGAGGGAGCCATGGAGGAACGAGCTCGTAAGCAGCCCGCAACCAGGATCATCCGTCGTACGTCGATAGATCGGGTACGAGCGGTGCTGGATCTCCTGGAGGTCGATGGGGAGCCCCACACGCCGCAGCAGCTGTACGATGCGATCCACGTGGACTCCCGTATCGATATCAACCCCTTGACCATCCATAGAATTCTTCATCGACTCGACAAGCACCGCCGGGTGGAAAGGTTGCATTCGGACAGTGGTGAACTAATGTATCGAATTCTGGACCCGAACCATCGCAACGGCAGCGCTTCGCATAGAAAACATGGTCGAGGAGCGACGGGACTTATGATCTTCAGGGTTTCTTCATAGCTCGACAGGCGCGGAATGCGTGCGAATCTTGTAGGCTCGAAAATCCGGGAATATTGTCGGTCCGCAGTATCGAACACGATGATGCCGAGACCGTGGATTCGGCACTGTGCCGATACCGCTGGTAGCGACCCGGAGCTGTGGTGCGATAGGTGGTGGCCGATATGTATGAGCGGTTGGAGGTCGATCCTCAGGCTCTGCGCGAGGCTGCTGAGCAACACCGGGAAGTTGCCAGGGATATCCGCGCTTGGTCCGAACCGCCGACTGAATGGCTGGCATCCTTCGAGGACCAGTTCGGTAAGGTCGCCGATTCGATTCGCCAGGCGCTGGAGGTATATTACGAGGCGAGGCATCGAGCCGGGACGGCCCTCGCGAACGATCACGACGATACGGCCGACCGGCTCATGGATTCGGCGGACTCCTACGAACAGGTAGACGACGACGGGGCTTCGAGTATTCGCCGGGCCTCACACGGTGCCGAACAGCCAGGGCCGATGCTCGACGCAAAGCTCTCGGAGTCAGGCGTGGTAGCTGCAGCTCCAGCAGGCAGCGGAGATGCGGTCGGCGCGGGAACACCTCCGACGGCCGAAGGTGCCCTGCTGCCGTCAACTGCCTCCTCGGCCGGTGCACCTGCCGGGAGGTCAGCGGAAAGACGTTATGCGAGTAAGCAATTCACTGTCGTGGAAGAACCCGATTCCTCGGTGGGCCCGCTCATGCCGGTGGCGGTGGTGTACACGCCGTTTGCCTCCGCGGTGTCGGGCGCGACTGACAAGGCCGCAGGATTGCCTCACGTAGTGGGCGATCCCGGCTGCGAAGATCTGATAGTGGCGCGCACTCTGCTGCGCAGTGTTCTGGCCGCCGTCGACCCTGCGGTCGTGGGGCTGTCCTGGGCCGTGTCGGTCATGCGTGGTGACGTCGGTGCCCGCGTATTCATCACATCCAGCGAGGCCCGCGGCTGGGTGCCCGCAGGACTGTTTCTTCCGCGCGAAGTCTCCACCCCATGGGTCTGGGATGACTTCCTGGGAACCGAAACGTCCGGAGGCCCGGGATCCGCGTGGGAAGGAATCGACGATCCGGCGCGAGTGCTGGTCGAATTCGGTCTGAGATGGGGGTCGAAGGTGGGGGCGCGACTATCGGCGCTGGCCTCGTCTAGATCGGTCGATCCCACCATGCGCTCACACTTCGCCGACGCAGCGATGGAAGGGCCGGTGCCGCCCGCGCCCGACATAGATCTGCGAGTGCCCGGACCCGGTACCGTCGACCGACTTGGCCTTGCCGGTTCCGAGCAGGTCCTCGAACGGCTCGTGATGCCTTCCGACACGCAAATACAATCGAGGTGCCTCGAATTGGCAATAGACGCGCACACCCGCGTCGGCCGTACATGGCCCAATCCAGCCGAGGCATATGCTTTGCCAGCTCGACGGGAACGCATTCTTGGGCGTGTTCGTGCAGATCGTCCGGTCCCGCCGCACTGGTGGGAGGAACTCCGAGACTCCGACGATCTCCTGGTGGCATGGATGACGTCGATGCGCATAGATCCGAGCCGCATCGATCTCGGCGAGTTGCGAGCAGACGACGATTCCCTTCTTCGAGCGGCGGCGTTCGAGCGGCGATGCAACGAGCTGGTGCTGTTGCTGGGTGAGGAGCCGACCCGCCAATGTTTGCGCGACTCGGTCTATGCATACGGACAGATCGTGAATCACCCGTTGCTCGCTGCTGCTTCGTCTGCGGTGCCGTCGGGCACCGCAGCCAGGCATACCGTGCAGAATGCCGCTGACGAGCCACCCACGGTGGCTGCGGTTACATCACACCGACAGTCGGCTGCGTCTCCATCTGATCATCCGTTGCCGTACCGGGATTAGCCCGGGTCCACT